>CAZWGS010000037.1:0-6512 GCA_964633315.1 uncultured bacterium
GGATATTTGACTATCCTTTTTAAGCAAGTCTTAAAGAATCTGCCTCTCTTTAGAGAGGCAGAGTGTCAAGCTGAGGGTAAAGTCAAACCAAAAATAGAACTTGAGTGTTATACTTAATGCCGGAAAACGCCGATGTAGCTCAGTGGTAGAGCAACCGCTTCGTAAGCGGTTGGCCACCGGTTCAAATCCGGTCATCGGCTTTAAAAATGTTTACCTAATCTGTAAATAAATATTGATACTTACTCAGATTAGCGATCAAGTAGGCTTCAATATTATTAAATAAAGCGGCATCAGTCTGATGACTAATTTTTCTTGATTTGAGAAACGCCAAACCTCAAATCAAATTTTCGCAGCATTATTACCTAATCGAACCAGTTGCATTTCCAGGATGCTATCTACTGCAGCTGAAATCTTTTGAGAATGGTAACCCATGAGTACAAAATATCTACCCCTGTTATTTGTTTTCCTCACTTTAGGTTCAATTCATAATCCCAGCAAAGTCCAAGCACAACTAATACCCGACACTACTCTGGGAACAGAAAACTCAATTGTCACACCGCAACAACTGCGTGACTTAATCGAAGGTGGAGCGATTCGTGGCGATAATCTCTTCCACAGTTTCAGTGAATTTAATGTTAACGAAGGACAAAGCGTTTACTTCGCCAATCCCCAAAGCATTCTTAACATCTTTACCCGTATTACTGGTACTAATCCTTCAGACATTTTCGGTACTCTAGGAGTAGATGGTGCAGCAAATTTAATCTTAATTAATCCTAACGGGATTCACTTTGGAGAAAACGCCAGTTTAGATATTTCTGGTTCCTTTTTTGCCACTACAGCTGATAGCGTAATTTTTAACAATGGCTTTGAGTTTAGTGCTAGTAACCCCGAAGCACCACCATTACTGACAGTAAATCTTACGCCAGGATTACAGTTAGGCTCACTTCCTCAAGGAGAAATTACTAATTTCGGTGATTTAGGTGTCGGTTTAGGAGAGAATTTAACCTTATATGGCACAGAAATTACCAGTACAGGTAACTTAACCGCACCAGGGGGAACGGTGCAAGTATTGGGAGATGCGATTAGTCTGTTAAACAACGCCCAGATTGATGTTTCTTCTCCAACAGGTGGTGGAATTGTTCGCATTGGTGGAGATTTTCAAGGACAAGGCATCTTACCCACAGCTAAGAGAGTTTATATTGATACGGGAGTGAATATCAATGCAGATGCTTTAACTAGCGGCGATGGTGGCGTAGTAATTATTTGGTCAGATGAAGTAACAGGTTTCTATGGCAATATTACAGCTCGTGGCGCTAGCTCCATTACCCAGTCAAATGGTGGTTTAGTAGAAGTATCAGGCAAAGAGCATCTCATTTTTCGGGGTAATGTGGATACCAGTGCCGTGAATGGTTTACCTGGTACTTTATTATTAGATCCTATTAATATTGTCATTGCTAACGGCAGTGGAGATGAGGCTGGGGATGGTACAGATAGCTTTGCAGGTAATAATTCTGGTACCGTAGGCTCGATTCTTAGTGCGCCTTTGAGTGAATTTGATGATAATGCACCAACGACTATTTATGAGTCGGAGTTGGAGGGATTATCTGGGGATAACAATATTATTTTGCAAGCAACCAATGATATTACGTTACAAGATTTAGCAGATGATAGTTTAAGTTTGTCTGCTGGGAGTGGTTTGATTGCGTTGAGTGCGGATGCAGATGGCGATGGTATTGGTAGTTTTGTCATGGAGGATATGACAGATACTATCTTCACTAATGGACGCGATATAGCGATTTCTGGTGCGAGTTTAATTTTAGGGAGTATTGATACAACTCCCACAATTAGTGGTGGTGAATTAATCGCAACAGTCGATATAGATGCAGGAGGAGCGATTCCAGAAACAGGAACTATGGGTACGGCTATTTTCACTTTCACTGTACCAGATATTGGAGAAGGAATTAGTAATCTTGATGTCAGGTTTTCCGCAGCTCATACTTTTGATAGCGATTTAGATGTTTCTTTGGAATCGCCAGCAGGAACAATTTTAGAGTTGTTTAATGGTGTTGGTGGTGGTAATGATAATTTTCAAGATACTCTGCTAGATGATAGTTCAGACATTAGTATTGCTGATGGTTCAGCACCTTTTAATGGTACTTTTAGGCCAACAGGAGAAGGTGGTTTAGTAGTATTTAATGGAGAGAATACGGCTGGAGTTTGGACATTAACTGTCAATGACAATGCTAGTTTCGATTCTGGAGAATTATTTCGCTCTGGTGATGCTGCACCTTGGGGAACAGCCATAGGAACACAATTATTGTTTAAATCTCCTGTTATTGCTACAGGAGGAAATGCTGGTGCAATTAGCCTCAATGCTACCAATGGCGATCTTAGTGCAGTTAGTTTAAATACAGGAGTTTTGGATGGTGAAGGTGGTGACATCAACCTGTTGGCGGAAGGCAATATTCAGTTAGAAAATTTAGATTCCAGTGGTGGTATTGCTGGGGGAAATATTGACATTACTAGTATTAATGGCAGTGTATTAATTGACAATGGTTCTTTAAACAGTGAAACCAATAGTTCAGGAAATTCAGGAAACATTGGTATTAGCGGGGACAGCATTTCTTTAAGTAATGGAACAACGATTTCGACGACTACTTTTGGAGCTGGTTTAGGGGGAATAATAACTATTACCAGTGATGGTGAAGTGAGTTTTGATAACAGCAGTTTATTTGCTCAGACAACAAATACTGGAGATGCTGGCGGTATCAATATTACTGCTGACTCTGTTACTTTGAGCAATGATACATCTCTAAGTGTCAGTACTTTTGGCTCAGGAAATGCTGGAAATATCAGCATCGAAAGTAATGGTGCTATCTCACTAATTAATGATACTAATCTCTTCAGCAATGTACAACCTGGAGGAACAGGAAAGGGAGGAATAATAACTATTCAAAGTAATTCCCTCTCTTTAGTGGATGGTTCTCAAATACAAACCCTTGTACGAGAAGACTCTGGAACATTAGATAATCTTCAAGAAGGAGGCAGTGTTTTTATTAATGTCCAAGAAGGGGTGACTATTACTGGAACCAATGATAGTGGATTCTCTAGCGGAATTTTAAGTGATGTAGAAGCAGGTTCCATTGGTAATGGTGGAGACATTGAAATTAACACTACTTCCCTGAGCCTTAGTAATAGTGGATTTTTAAGTACAGATATTAGTGTGGCGGGTGAAGGGGGTGATATCAATATTTTTGGTAATAGCATCTCTTTGAGCAACGGAGCTTTGATTTCAAGTACCACTTTTGGAGAAGGTTTAGGAGGGAACATTTCCATTTTCAGTGATGGTGAAGTTAGCCTTGATAACAGCAGTTTATTTACTCAGACAACAGATACCGGAGATGCTGGTGATATCAATATCAACGCAGGCTCCGTTACTTTAAGCAATGATACAGTTCTAGATGTTAGTACTTTTGGCTCAGGAGATGCGGGAAATATCAGCATCGAAAGTAATGGTGCTGTTTCACTAATTAATGATACTAATCTCTTCAGCAATGTAGAATCTGAAGGAACAGGAAAGGGAGGAATAATAAATATTCAAAGTAATTCTCTTTCTTTAGTGGATGGTTCTCAAATACAAACCCTTGTACGAGAAGACTCTGGAACATTAGATAATCTTCAAGAAGGAGGCAGTGTTTTTATTAATGTCCAAGAAGGGGTGACTATTACTGGAACCAATGATAGTGGATTCTCTAGCGGAATTTTAAGTGATGTAGAAGCAGGTTCCATTGGTAATGGTGGAGACATTGAAATTAACGCTACCTCCCTAAGCCTCAGTAATAGTGGATTTTTAAGTACAGATATTAGTGTGCCGGGTGAAGGGGGTGACATCAATATTTTTGGTAATAACATTTCTTTGAGCAGCGGAGCTTTGATTTCAAGTACCACTTTTGGAGAAGGTTCAGGAGGGAACATTTCCATTTTCAGTGATGGAGCATTTACTGTTGATAACAGCCGTTTGTCTGCTCAAACAGAAGGTCTAGGAGATGCTGGTGATATCAACATCACTGCAGAATCTGTTGCTTTAAGTAATGAAACCTTTATTTCAACCACTACTTTTTTTGGAGAAGGTTCAGGGGGAAACATTAATATTACCAGTGCTCAAGAGTTTAACCTTAATGGCAGCACTTTAGTAACTGGTACAGCTGGCACAGGAAATTCTGGATCTATAAATATTGGAGCAAAATCTATCTCTATCATTGGTGGAATACCTATATTTGAATTAGTAAATAATATTCTAGGAATAACTGTGTTAGATGGGACAAATTTAGTTGAAGAAGTAGCCATCTCAACGACTACTTTAGAAAGTGGTGAAGCGGGGAATATTACAATTACCAGCGAGGGAGAAATTACCATTGAGAATACTCTGGTAGGAACTATTTCTGCAGGAGCAGGTGATGCTGGTGATGTAGAGATTAGAGCACTAGAAGTCAATATCTTAAATGAAGGTCTTATTATTAGTGATACTCGTGACAGTTTCTTCTTTAATACTCTTAACACTAGCGATGCTGGAAACATAGTCATCAACACAGAGCGTTTACTAATTCAAAATACTCAACCAGACTCAACTGAATTAGAAGCAACGGGAATATCTACAAGTACTACAGAAGGAAGTATTGGTAACGCTGGAAATATAATTATCAACGCCTCAGATTCCATAGAAATTATTGGTAATCAACCGGGTGCTATTAACTTTGATCCTCTGCAACCTGGACAAGTTTTAGATCTAACATCTACAGCAACTGGAATCGCTGCTGTAACTTTTGGAAGTGGAAATGCAGGGACAGTAGAAATTAATACTAACAATTTAACCATTCGAGATGGTGCAGGGATAACAACCTCCTTGCAAGAGCAAAGTAACGGAGAAGGAGGAGATTTAAGGGTTAATGCTGCTTTCATTAATTTGCAGGGAATAGCAGGGCTAGTAACCACAAATTTAGGGAGTGGAAATGGGGGAGATGTGGTTATTGAGAATGCTGAAACAATTATCCTTCAGGACGGTGCTGCAATTTCAACAGATACACTTCTAGATGCGTCTGGAGATGCGGGAAACTTGGAAATTCAGACCAATCAATTGAGCGTTTTTAGTGGCTCACGGGTGGGTGCATCTACGGCTAATTCAGGAGATGGAGGAGATGTTAACATCAACGCTTCAGAATTTGTGGAAGTTATTGGTATTTCTGAGGATAGTACTATACCCAGTGGGATATTTACTGCTGCACTTTCTGATTCTACGGGAGTTGCAGGAAACTTAAACATTGATACTCCCCTCTTAACTATTCAAGATGGTGGAGAAATTTCTGCTTCCACTTCCGGGACTAGTATCCCCGGTAACATTACAGTGGAGAATGCTAACTCAATTTCCCTCAATAATGGCACCATTACCACTGCTGTTAATGCAGATGCAGTAGTTGATCTTAATCTCCTAGAATCTGGGGGAAATATTGAACTACAAACTCAGAGCCTTAATTTAACAAATAATGCAAGCATCCTTGCTAGTACATCAGGACAAGGAAATGCAGGACAGATTCAAATCCCCGATGCTAATTCCATTGCTTTGGATAATAGCACCATTACCACCGCTGTGAATGAAGGCGCAATTGGAGAAGGCGGAGATATTATCCTGCAAACCGAGGAACTTACACTTACTAACCAAGCACAAATTTCTGCGGCGACAGCTTCTACAGGAAGTGCTGGAGAAGTTAGGGTAGAAGATGCCAATATAGTTTCCCTTTCTGATAGCATTATTTCTTCGGAAACTATAGGAGAAGGAGTTGCGGGAAATATTTTCTTAGAAGGGGACAATATTACCCTGACGGAAGATGCAGAAGTTTTAGTATCTTCTTTCTCCACTCAAGGAGGAACTATTCAACTCGATGGTTTAACCACCCTGGAAGTATTCAACAGTCGCATTTCAGCATCTACAGAGTCGGGAGAAGCTGGTAATGTTAGCGTCAGTGCTAGTGAATTTATCATCCTCCAAGGAACTCTTAATGATGGCACACCAGGGGGATTACTTGCCGAAGCAACCCAAGGGGGACAAGCGAGCAATTTAACTATAATCACTCCTAGCCTCACCATTAGTGATGGTTCCCAAGCCACCGTCAGTAGTACCCTTGAAGGTAGAGCCGGAAATCTCAACATTGACTCTCAAAAGGTTCAACTCAATAACTTCGCCAGCATTAGTGCAGAAACTGAAGCTGGAAGTGGAGGTAATATTAATCTACTGACACTTGATATTCTAGAGGTAGATGACAGTACTATTTCTGCTTCCACAATTGATGGAGAAGCAGGGAACCTAGATATTCAAGCGACACAATCAGTCCAACTTACAGGAGAAGGAGGATTAGCAGTAGAAGCCACTGGAGTTGGTAGTGCAGGAAGCCTAACTATTAATACACCCCAGTTAACCCTCACCGATAAAGCTGAAATCTCTGCAGCTACAGTATCAG
>CAZWGS010000037.1:6612-41340 GCA_964633315.1 uncultured bacterium
CTATTGCTGTAGCTGCTACAGGAAGTGGTTTTGCAGGTGAGTTAGCCATTAATACACCTCAATTAACTCTGACAGAAGACTCTGAGATTTCAGCCACCACTGCTTCTGGAAGAGAAGGAAACATTAGCTTGGAAAACCTAGACACCTTGGAAGTTAACAATAGTAGCATCACTGCTTCCACAGTTAATGGAGAAGCTGGTGATATTAATGTCAATGCTAATGAGTCAGTAAAATTGCAAACAGGAACTATTGCTGTAGAAGCTACAGGAGCAGGTAGTGCAGGTAGTATTATCATTGACACACCCCAGCTAACCCTCACAGAGGAAGCGGAAATCTCTGCAACTACAGTATCAGGTGTTAGTGAAAGTATAACCCTCGAAAACCTCACCACCTTAGAAGTATTTAACAGTCGCATTTCAGCATCTACAGAGTCGGGAGAAGCTGGTAATGTTAGCGTCAATGCTAGTGATTTTATAATTGTTCAAGGAACCCTTGATGACGGTATACCAGGGGGATTACTCGCCCAAGCAACTCAAGGAGGACAAGCGAATAATTTAACTATAATCACTCCTAGCCTCACCATTAGTGATGGTTCCCAAGTTACCGTCAGCAGCCCTCAAGGACAAGCAGGTAACCTAGAAATTACCAGCAATAACATTTCCCTCAACAACGGCGAAATCACCGCAGAAACTGGACTCAGCAGCCCAGAGGGAGGCGCAAATATCACCCTAGAAATCGCTGAATTTCTCTTCCTCGAAAACCAAAGTCTGATTAGCGCCACAGCCAATAATGCTGCCAATGGTGGTAACGTCACTATTAATGCAGAATTTATCATCGCCCCACCCTCTCCAGCAGCAGGAAGTGATATTGCTGCTAACGCTTTTGAGGGTAACGGCGGTATGGTTACAATAACCACAGATGGTTTATTTGGTATCGCCTTTCAACCTTCTGATACCCCTTTCAACGACATCACCGCTAGTTCAGAATTCGGCAGTGCAGGTATAGTAGAAATCCTGCAACCCAATGTTGACCCAGCTCAAAGTATTACTGCTTTACCTATTAACTTAGTTGATGCTTCTCGCCTCATTGTACGCAGTTGTCCCACAGATGAAGAAGCATTAGGTAGATTTGTTGTTACTGGAAGAGGTGGTTTACCAGCCAATCCTAGAGAAAGATTGAGTGATGAAATACTCCTAGATGAGTGGATTAGCCTTTCCGAGAATCGGCAAAGCCAAGAAAATGTCAATATATTACCACCAGAATCTAAGCAACAAATTATTGAGGCTCGTGGTTGGAGTGTTGGTGCTAATGGCAAGATTATATTAACTGCTGAAGCTGTGGCAGAAACAGTGGGACAAAACCAACTAGAAGCTTACCGCTGTTTTGGAGCTGGGGATGCTGGGAATTGAGGGAAGAAAACTAGATTTTTTCTTTCTCATTAGATTAAAAACGAGTGTGGTTCCCTATTTCCGACAAGGGATAGGTAGCAATTAGAAGCATTCACTCATCCGTTGTCTTTTCCAAAAAAGTGTAACTTCTGATTTTTAGTTTAACTATGTAAGTCTTAACTCCCATCACATGTAAGAAAATGACTCACTGGTATCGAATAATTAAACAAGGATTACTCTGGTTTCTCGCAGGGTTAATCTTAACCTGTAGCACTCTGCTTATCCCATCTTTTACTTCTATCGCCTATTCCACCACACCTGTTGCACAGCAAAGTCAACAACTCTATCAAGCAGGTGAATTTAGCCAAGCAGCCCAAGTTTTAGAGGAAGCCCTAGAAAACTATCAAAAACAAGGAGATACTCTTCAACAAGCGATTACTCTCAGTAATCTTTCCCTAGTTTATGAGAAACTAGGATACTGGTCACAGGCAGAAACTGCAATTAACCAAAGCCTCAAACTCTTGGAGAATAATAACTCCAGCGATGCAGTTCAAATAATCGCCCAAACTCTCAATCGCCAAGGGAATTTACAATTTGCTCAAGGTAATGTCAAACAAGCATTATCTACTTGGGAACAAGCTGAAGATACTTATAAAAATCTGGGAGATACCGCAGGACAAATTCAATCTCGCATTAATCAAGCTCAAGCCTTACAGAGTCTGGGATTCTATCGTCGCGCCCTCAATTTGCTAAGTCAAGTCCAAGAAAATCTAGCGCAACAATCGGATTCTATAACTAAAGCTACCAGTTGGCGATTTTTGGGTAATGTTTTGCTTTCCCTCGGTGATTTTGAGAAATCTGATGCGGCTTTGCAAAACAGTTTAACTGTAGCTCGTAATCTACAATCTCCTCAACAAATTAGCGCTGCTTTACTTAGCCTCGGTAATACTGCTAGTAGCCAACAGAAAACAGCAAAAGCAATCAATTTATATGAGCAAGCAGCTCAAGTTTCAATCTCACCACTTCAGCAAGTTCAAGCACAACTCAACCAGCTTAGTCTATTAATAGAAAAACCAAAAGATGAGTCCATTTCACAGTTAGTAAAGCAAATTGAATTTCACTTAAAACAATTAACTCCCAATCGCTACAGCATTCAGGCTCAAATCAATTTTGCTAACACTTTAATGAGAAGCAAGTTAAGGTCAGCATCTAGTTTACCAGATACTACTTCTATTGCCCGTTACCTCGCCCAAGCAAGAATACAAGCACAAAATTTGGGAGATAAAAGAGCTGAATCTAATGCTACGGGGACTTTGGGTTCTGTTTACGAACAAAATCAGCAATGGGAATTAGCTCAGAAGTTAACTCAACAAGCATTGACATTAGCAGAAACTATCAATGCACCAGACTTATCCTATCTTTGGCAGTGGCAAATGGGAAGATTACTCCACCAGTTAGGAGATGATGATGGTGCGATTGCTGCTTATGACAGTGCTATTGATATTCTTAAATTCCTTCGTAATGATTTAGTTGCGGTGAATTCTGAGGTTCAGTTTTCCTTCCGCGAATCAGTTGAACCTGTTTATAGACAATTAGTTAGCTTGCTTTTAGAAGAAGATTATAAAGCTAACAATAATGCTAAAAACCTCGAAAAAGCACGTAAGGTTATCGAATCGCTACAATTAGCGGAATTAGACAACTTCTTTCGCTCTGCTTGTCTTGATTCGATACCTGTAGCGATTGAAAATGTAGACCAACAAGCAGCAGTAATCTACCCTATTATTTTGCCAGATCGCTTGGAGGTAATTGTCAGAATTCCTAACCAATCTCTGCGTCACTATGCAACTAAACTCACTCAAGCAGAAGTAGAAAAAAAACTACTCAGATTGCGTACTAGAATTGTTAATAGTGGTCTAGTTCTAACAACTAATTCCCAGAGAAGCAACAATCCTCAAGACTATTTACCTGCTCTGGAAGAGGTTTACAATTGGTTAGTTCGACCAGTAGAAGCAGATTTAGCAACTAATGAAGTAAATACCATTGTTTTCATTCTCGATGGTGTGTTGCGTAATTTACCCATGGCTGCTCTGTATGATGGTGAAAAGTATTTAGCGCAAAATTATGCCATAGGCGTAACTCCGGGATTAGAATTACTAGAGGCTAAATCTTTGCAGAAAGGACAAGCTCAGGTTTTGGCTGCTGGATTATCACAGGCGCGCCAGGGTTTTAAACCCCTCCCTGGTGTTGAATCGGAGTTGGAGCAAATTACAACTCAAATTCCTGCTGAGATACTACTCAATCAAGAATTTACTGAAAACAATATTCAAGCAATGATTGATGCTGTGCCTTTTCCTGTGGTGCATTTGGCTACTCATGGTCAGTTTAGCTCGAAAGCGGAGAATACTTTTATTCTTACTTGGGACGGTAAAATTAATGTCAATGAGCTAGATGGTTTACTGAGAACTCAAGAATTTGGTGGTGATGCACCGATTGAGTTGTTGGTTTTTAGCGCTTGTCAGACAGCAAAAGGAGATCCTCGTGCTGCTTTGGGTATTGCTGGTGTTGCGCTCAAAGCTGGTGCGCGTAGCACAGTGGCGAGTTTGTGGTCTGTGGATGATGAGGCTACTGCTAGTATGATGGTTAAATTCTACCAGGAGTTGGCGAATCCCGAAATAACGAAAGCACAGGCGTTGCGTCGCGCTCAAATGGCTGTGTTGGAAGATAGTAAATATCAACAGCATCCCTATTTTTGGGCTCCTTTTATTGTTGTTGGTAATTGGTTGTGATACTAAACAAATGGAATAAATTTAAACCGATGGTAATCCGTGAATTTGTTTTATTTATTATCTACTTTTCAAGAGACAAATTTAATTGCTCTTAGCAAATAATTTGCGATTCAAAACATAGCAATGATTCCTGCTGCGACAGCAAACAAAGGTTAACACACAAGTCATGTAAATTTCCTATATATAGCGTTACGGGAAAAGATTAGGATATTGATCTATTCCCTGTTATTTATTCCCTTTTATAGCGCTATGGGGTTAAGTTATACCAAATCCGGTTCTCATACCCCACTTATCTGCAAAGCTCTAACCTTTGGAATAAATTGATTTGCTCGATTTGTATCAAGGGATTGTGGCAATCAGACTTAGTATTAGGACATTTACCTGTTTCCCGTATACCTTTTCTTGTTCACTTTTAAACGAGGCACTATGTCCTAACAGATGTGCTTAGTTCTATATAATGATATAGCGCTACGCGCTAGGGAACAGGAAACAGGGAAAAGGCAACAGTAGAATATAAAAAGTTTTCAGGATTTATAAATTTCCTAAACTTAATGCGTATTGCTATACACTCTGTCCTAACCCAGAAGTTTACTGCGATACTTGGTTACGCCGATTATGTGTAAAAAACTCCTAAGAGAGGGAATATTTATCCCTTAATCATTCATGATGTAAAAAAAATATTTATCAGCGCCACTTAAGAAAAAACTTGGCTTATTTTCAGCTCAAACTGTTAAATTGATTTAATCATAGAAATAAGCTAAATGCAGTCAAAGCATATTTTATTTAATCACAAATTATTATTTATGTACCATTGATGCAACAACTAGATATTTTAAGTAGTATTAATTTTTCCTGAAAACTAAGTAAAATCCCCAGAAAAATTTACTTAGTTTTTTTTTATTACTCACATTTAAGCCAGTAAGATACAGCCACACATGTTTTGTCAGTCAACTAGGGTAGATGACAGAGGTAAAAATTTCCATAATTATTCCTGTTCTCAATGAAGCAGCAACCATCACCACCACCTGTCACCGAATACAAAATACTCCGGGTGTGGAAATTTTGGTTGTGGATGGCGGTAGCACAGATGCAACGGTAGAATTGGCTACCCAATGTGGTGTTAAAGTAATTCAATCATCCCAAATGGGACGAGCCAAGCAAATGAATTTGGGTGCTAGCTTCGCCACAGGAGATATTCTATTATTTCTCCACGCAGATACTCGTCTTCCCCAAGGCTATGCAGATTTAGTGCGCTCTAGCCTAGCACAACCCCAATCTATTGCTGGTGCTTTTCAACTGGCAATTGACTCTCCGGCAAGTTCTGTGCGATTAGTGGAGATGATGGTTAATTTACGCTCGCGCCTTTTCTCTCTTCCCTACGGCGATCAAGCGATTTTCCTCAAGGCTTCCGTATTCCAGGAACTTGGTGGTTTCTCTCCCCTACCCATCATGGAGGATTTTGAATTTGTGCAGCGCTTAAAAAGGCAAGGCAAAATTACTATCATCCCAGCCTATGTTCTCACCTCCAGTCGTCGTTGGCAACAACTTGGTGTTTTGCGTACCACCCTAATTAATCAGGCGATTATTATTGGCTATTTTCTTGGTGTTCCACCCCAGCAACTGCTACGTTGGTATCGCCGTCAGTGAGGAATTTGCTAACTGCTGCTTCTAGCGCAATGGCAACCTGTGTCCAGTGATTTCCCCCTTGACAAAATACAATGTAAGGTTCACGCAAAGGACCATCGGCGGAAAACTCCGAGGTGCTACCGTCAATAAATGTTCCCCCAGCCATCACTAATTGGCTCTCGTAACCCGGCATATTGGCAGGTACGGGGTCGAGGTAGGAACCCACAGGTGAGTGCTGTTGAATCGCACGACAGAACTCGATTAGCTTATCTGGTGAACCTAGCTTAACCGCTTGAATGATGTCGCGACGCGGCTTGAAGGGTAAAGGATTTACTGGATAACCTAGTTGATCAAACACATAGGCGATTAAATGACTTCCCTTAATCGCTTCTCCCACCATCTGCGGCGCGAGATACAAACCTTGGAATAGCAACCGATTTTGCTCAAAGGTAGCACCACCGGAACTACCAATTCCCGGCGCAGTTAAACGACAAGCAGCTGCTTCTACCAACTCCGCTTTCCCCGCTACATAACCTCCAGCAGTTACGATAGTCCCTCCAGGATTTTTTATCAGGGAACCCGCCATTAAATCTGCACCCACCTCTGTTGGTTCTTTTGTAGCGCAAAATTCGCCGTAGCAATTATCCACAAAGCAGACTGTATTTGGGTTTTGCTTTTTAACTAACTGGACAATTTTAGCGATCTCATCGAGATCTAAACTCTGTCGCCAGGAATAGCCACAGGAACGCTGAATCAAGACTAAACGGGTATTTGGCTGCACTGCTTGAGATAATGCTTGCCAATCAATCGTTCCTTGGGAGGTTAAAGCCAATTGACGGTATTTAATGTTAAATTCCTTTAAGGAACCTTGACAACCATTGCGTAAGCCAATGACTTCTTCGAGAGTATCGTAGGGTGCGCCAGCTACCGCCAGCATTTCGTCTCCAGGACGAAGTATGCCAAATAAGGCACAGGTAATAGCGTGGGTTCCTGAAACGAACTGTACTCGTACAGTAGCTGCTTCAGCACCCATTATTTGGGCGAATACACGGTCTAAGGTATCACGTCCCAAATCATCGTGACCATAGCCGCTAACGCCAGCAAAATGATGAGTACCCAAACGATGATCTCGAAAAGCAGTAAGTACTTTTTTCAGATTTTGCTTGACCTGGGAATCAATACCAGAAAAAATCGGAAATAGTGCCTTTTCTGCTTTTTGTAACAGTTCTGCGCTGTTCATAAGCTAACTAATTGGGGGAAGATTTTGCGGCAATTATTAACCAAACAAGCTCAATTTCCCCTGATACGAGTAAAAGGTTTCTGTACGAATTCACATTTTAGGTTATTGCATGACTGTTGCCACATCGAAAAAATATGACCTCGATTGGAAAATTATTATCTACATGGGGGTAATTCACCTAATTGCCCTTTTTGCACTTTTACCTAGCAATTTTAGCTGGTCAGCAGTGGGTATTGCCCTATTGCTGCACTGGATAACTGGAGGCTTAGGGATTACCTTAGGTTTTCATCGCTTAGTTACCCATCGTAGTTTCCAAACTCCCAAATGGCTAGAGTATTTTCTGGTTTTTTGCGGTACCCTATCTTGTCAGGGTGGTCCTATCGAATGGATTGGCTTACACCGTATTCACCACCAATATTCTGATCACACAAATGATCCCCATGATTCCAATGAGGGTTTCTGGTGGAGTCACATGGGTTGGATGTTACATACAATTCCTGCTAATCAAGAAGTTCCCCGTTATACCAAAGATATTAACGAAGATCCTTTCTATCAATTTTGCAACAAGTATTTTATTCCTATCCAAGTTGTCTTAGGTTTACTTTTGTATGCCTTGGGAGGTTGGTCATTTGTAGTTTGGGGTATTTTTGTCCGCCTAGTAGCAGTATTTCACTGCACTTGGTTTGTTAACAGTGCTACTCATAAATTTGGTTATCAAACTTACGAATCTAATGATGAATCCAGAAATTGCTGGTGGGTTGCACTCTTAACTTATGGTGAAGGTTGGCACAACAATCACCACGCTTTTCAGTACTCTGCTCGTCATGGTTTAAAGTGGTGGGAAATTGACATGACCTGGATGACAATCTGGTTATTACAAAGCCTAGGATTGGCAACCAAGGTGAAGTTAGTTAATAATCAGCAGTAAACTTGTCAATGCTCAATGATTAATCTTCTCATTGAGCATTGATTTTTTCTCATAGCTAAAAGATACATAAGTCGAAGCTTCTTCTTGCTAGTATTAGGACTGCTATTGTCTTATTCGCTTTAGCTTTTTGTCATTAGTGAGAGTGCTTTATTAATATCAACTTCTAAAGCCAGCCTGATGACCTCATAGATAGGAGTGTCACTGACTAGTGCTAGCAACTTAAATTGCTGCAATTCTCAATTTTTTTATCTATCCATTGCTTGGCTCTACGAATTGCATCTATAGTTGTCATTGCACGAGGAACAGCAACAGCACAACCTCGACTATGGTTTACCCATGCTGCGTAAATACAATACCCATCCGATTGATCGCGATCAACTTCCACTTTGCAACCCCTATAAGTGAAAGACAGAATAATATGGGGATAATGGGGCTCTATCATTGTTAATTTTCCAATACTTCTCCACAAATAATTAAGCAGATATTTGCTGATTTAGTTGTGGCATTTATTACTAATTATTGAGTTTGGAGCAAAAATTTTAATAATTAACGGATCGCATTGACAACTGCCAAAGTATCAATATACTGTCTAAACTTGATAACTTTGCCATCTTTCAGAGTCCAGATAGAAGCTGTAGGTGCGATCATTTGCTTCCCAGTTGCTTTGCAAATACCACTGTCAGTTCCCAGGGTAACGACAATATCACCTGCATCAATGAATTGATCTACATGAGCTGTAAAGTTATCCCACTCGGCTCCAATCTTAGCAAAAACTCCATTGAATACGGCTTCATATCCTTGAAAAACACCGCCATAGGGAATACCATCTGATTCAATCCACTCGACACAGGGATCTAGCAAAGCTGCAATCGAATCAAGATCGCCTTCAGCAAAGGCTTGATAAAGACGTTTAATAATATCAACGTTACTCATTGCTTATCTTTCCAGACACTTAGTAATTTTTGCCTTTGTAGAGGCGTAACATTGTATATCTGCTTCATTCTTTGTCATAGAGGTTTCATAATTTTAGCTTGTGAGAGGTTTGGGGAGCTATAAGCCCCGCGCTGTACTCGAAGAGTCAGCGCCCTTGATACATGGACTCCCCAAGGGTGTCGATGGGGTTCAATGCCCCGGAGACAGCCAATTTCCGTATTAACTGCCTCAGCACGTCACTTTGATTGCGTTCTGTGATTCCACAAAAGTGCTTCAAGTGTTCAAATTCTGCATCGGAAATTCGGAAACTTATCTGTTTCATGTGTAGTATAATTAAAGCAATAAGCTTTAATGCTAACATGAGACTTGCTTACCAGTACCGATTACGTCTAACAAAATCCCAGACTGTCGAAATCGAACGATGGTTGGATATGCTGCAATGCCAGTACAACTACTTGTTGGCGGATCGGTTTAACTGGTACGAGCGAAATCGCTGTTCGGTTAACGCTTGCCCATTGGTCTGTCACATACCAGATCTGAGGGATAATCCCAACTACTTCAGCCAAAAACGGACGCTCCCCCAACTCAAAAAAGATAGACCTTGGTATAAGGACGTTCAATCCCAAGTCTTACAGGAGTGCGTAAAACGAGTCGATTTTGCATTCAAGCGCTACTTGAAAGGAGACTGTAACGGCAAGAAAAGCGGGAAGCCTCGGTTTAAAGGGAAAGGGCGGTATCGCTCGATCACCTTTCCCTCCCTAGGGAGAAACCCGATTGACGGGAATTGGTTGAAGCTCCCAAAGTTTGGTGCAGTCAAAATGGTCTATCATCGCCCCATTCCTGACGTGTTCCAAATCAAGACCGCAACTGTTACCCGTAAAACCGATGGCTATTATGTTACCTTGTCGATTCAGGATGATACGGTTCCCGATATCATTCGTGTTGATGAGGTCAAGAACCCAACTGGGATTGACATGGGGCTAAAGTCATTCTTGACTAAGGCGGACGGGACAGAGATTGCTATCCCGCAGTATTACCGCAAAGCGCAGAAGGCATTACGTAAAGCACAAAAAGCGGTCAGTCGAAAAAAGAAGGGTAGCAACAACCGACGCAAGGCGGCAGAAAAGCTGGGGAAAGTCCACAAGCGCGTAGCTGATACCCGCAAGGATTTCCACTTCAAAACGGCTAAAGCACTGCTGGATAAACACGATCTAGTAGCGCACGAAAAACTGAACATCAAGGGACTCGCAAGAACCCGCATGGCGAAATCGATTCTAGATGCAGGTTGGGGTCAATTCCTGTCAATTCTATCAACCAAAGCCGAAAATGCTGGGTTGTTAACTGTTGCAGTGAATCCCAAAAATACATCACAGAATTGCTCAAATTGTGGCTGCAAAGTCCCCAAAACACTAAAAGAGCGCGTTCACTCTTGTCCTCAATGTGGCTACCAAGCCGACAGAGATGAGAACGCGGCAAAGAATATCTTGTACTTGGCGGTAGGGCATTCCGTCAATAAAGCTTACCGAGTATCCGAAGCAATAGCTGGAGTTGGTAAGAAGCCTACGCTTGTACCTGAAAGGTCAGCGTAGGAGTATGTCACTCAAAAAGCCAATGCTACACCATCAGCGCGAGGTTCACTTGCTGCTAACAACGCCTCTCCATGACGTAAAATCATCTGTCCTTTGCCAAAATGATGGCTAGGACTAATATGTATCTCATGCCCTCTTTGGGCTAGTTTCTGGGCAATTTCTTGAGGTACGCTGGTTTCTAGCAACAAACGATTTTTCCTCAACCATTGCCAGCGAGGTGCATCCAATGCTACTTGTGGATTCATGGCATAGTCTGCTAGATTAACCACAACTTGCAAGTGTCCCTGGGGTTGCATATGTCCTCCCATAACACCAAAAGGACCAAGAGGTTGACCATCTTGAGTTAAGAAACCGGGAATAATAGTATGGAAAGGACGTTTACCAGGAGCAAGTTGATTGGGATGTCCTGATTCTAGGGTGAAGCCACAAGCGCGATTTTGCAAAGCGATTCCAGTTTCTGGCACTAGAATACCACTGCCAAAGCCCATGTAATTGGATTGAATCAAAGACACCATCAAATCGCCATCAGCAGCTACAAGATAGACTGTACCACCTTGGGAAATGCCTGATTCTGGAACTTGAATAGCTTGCTGTTGAATCAGTTGACGACGCTGAGCAGCATAGCTTTTTGAGAGCAGTTGCGTGACGGGAAATTCGAGGAAGCGAGAATCTGCGGCGTAGCGTTGCACATCAGCAAAGGCTAATTTCATGGCTTCAATTTGCCAGTGGTAGACTAAATCACAATCGCGAGGATGAGATTTAAGGTCAAAACCTTCGAGGATATTCAAAGCCATTAAAGCTGCCAATCCTTGGGTATTTGGAGGTAATTCCCACACCGTAAGCTGGTGATAATCAGTGGAAATTGGTGCTACCCACTCTGCTTGATGATCAGCCAAATCCGCTTCTGTTAGCAAGCCATTAGTGGCGCTGGCAAAATTAGCGATTTGCTGGGCAAGTTTACCACGATAAAAGCTCTCTCCTCCACTGCGGGCAATTTCCCTCAGAGTTTTTCCGTGGAGGGGGCTAGCCCAAATTTCTCCTGCTTTGGGCGCGCGATTGTGGGGAAAGAAAACTGACTTAAATGGTTCAAATTCCGGTGCTTTTAAGGATAAATAGGCACTTTCTGCACGTTTCCAAGCTTGGGCTGTTACTGGTGAAATCGGAAACCCTTCCTCTGCATAACGAATCGCTGGAGTAAATAATTGTTCAAAGGGTAGGCTACCCCAACGTTGCCATAAACTTTGCCAAGCAGAAACTATCCCTGGTACTGTTACCGTGAGCCAGCCGTAATTGGGTATGGTTTGAGTGGGAAAACAATCTAAATTCAGGTTTTGGGGACTTTTTCCCGAAGCATTTAAACCGTGTAATTTTCCATCCCAAACTATAGCAAAAGCATCACTACCAATACCATTAGATGTGGGTTCAACAACAGTCAGTGCAATCGCCATCGCCACTGCTGCATCCACTGCATTTCCCCCCGCCCAAAACATTTCCATTCCCGCCAAAGTCGCTAGGGATTGGCTGGTAGCGGCTGCACAGCGTTTTCCACTCACAATTCTTCGCTGGGAGGGATAGGGATAGTCAATTAAATTGGCGAACATGAAACTTCTTGAAACAGTATATAAATTATCCTAAGCTCCACTGCATTTTGCATAGGTGTCTAAAGTTTTGCGATTACCTATAGCAGTTTTCATTGGGGTGAAGTAGATGCAAAATCAAGATTTTTATTGATGGTTGATGATTGATGGGAATTTACCTCTAATTTGATAAGCATCATAGATCTAATTTTGCATAATTTTTTTTTCTAGCCCTGAGTGTTAAATAAGAGGCTAATTCAATGCAGCCTCAAAGATTAAGTCGTCAATGAAGGTCATGATTATGAAGGGGAAAGCTACCTTAAGTTCTATTTTCTTAGTACTAACTTTGCCTAATTTTGCTTTGGCAAATGTTCCTAATCCAAGCTCTGTTTCGTCTCTAAATCAGGAACAATTTAATAGCTTAGGAACTGTTGAGATTGCTCAAAGTTATTTAAGTGCTCGATATGTTTCCTCACGATTGTACAGCTCACAATCACGGATATTAGGTGTTGCTCGTGGATATTCTGATGATGTGAAGTGGAAGAGCATTTCAGTTGAAATTATCAGCGATCAACGCATTAAGCTCAATCTTTTTGGGAAAATTCCAAGAAAGTTGGTGAGAGATCCTAATATTCGTGTTGGACTTTATTTACAACGTGACAGTCAAGGCGGCTTCCGATTTACTAACTATGACTGGAATGTTTCGGGTGGAAGGTGTGAAGCACCTTGCAAGAATAAAGTAAGGTCAAAGCTAAATGGCTTACCTAATGAATATACTCGTTTCCAACAAGTGCTTAACAGCATACTTGCCTAGAATTTCAGAGGGAACATCCTAATTATTAGACTATTAGTTATAGCAGTATAAAGTATCTGTATCATTACGATATCCAATCAGATGCTTTGCCTATCAGATGTTCCCTCTTCTTGATTATTTGCCTGTAATTCTTTGATTTTAGAGGTATTTAGACCTCTACTTAACAAATTGCTAATCCCTGAAAATAATGAGTTATCAAATGGCAAATATTTTAGATTGTCGACCACAAATCATAAATTTTTGTGGATGTGCAAGTGGTGCGAAGCAGAAAGTTGGAGATAAAGCTGCAATTAATTTTGCTGTTAGTTTCTCTGATACATTGAAAGCAAAATAATCAGATGAGTTGGCTTTCATTTTTGGCTGTCGTGCTATTGAAAAACCAGGGATTACAGAGCAATCTACACTAGTTATCCAAAAAAAGATGACCATGACAGAGGAACAATTGCAAGAGCTTATTGCTAGGATCTGCGAGCATCCTGACTCTCAGAGTGGAAAGTGGCGGCGAGATGTCCATAGACTATTAGTTGAACTTCAGCGTTTACCAGGACTTCTCAAATATTCTCATTCCCTTTATCTGGAAGCTTTAGACCAAACCTGGGAATGGGTTAGTAGAAATATATGTACTTTTGAAGCGCAACCAAACTTGTCAATTCACGAAAGCTTGGTGAGATGGATTAACGGTTATTTATATTGGCGTATTAAAGATTTAGATATTAACCAAGCAAAGCAACACCGTTGTGAGTTGAGTTTAGATTTTTATGTCAATGAGAGTTCAGAAAATCCTTTAACATTGCTAGATACAATATCAGAAAATGGTTTCGATACTCCTACTCTAAATGGTCTTGATGACTATATTGAACAAATCCGAAATCTGAAAATTCAGGAAGTTTTTGAAAAATTAGAACTTTACGTTGAAGAAGATCCAGAACAGATATTTCAAAATTGCCATCCTCGCAAACATCATGATTGTAACTGTCAGCTTCTTTGCAAAAGGTTACTGTTCAAGGATCCACCAGATAAGTTTGCTCACATCAGTCAAGAATTAGGCATTAATTACCAAGCTCTTAATTCTCATTGGAAAAGAAAATGCTTACTACTCCTTCAAAAAAAATTGAAGGATTTAGGCTACTTAGGAGACGAAGAATAATGAAAAGTCAAGAAATGCAATACTCAGAAATTCCGCTTGGTATAGAAGCTCATCGTCTTGCAAGTAAATTCGCAGTTAAACAAGCCACAACTGAAAAAAGTAAACAGGTTTATTTGAATACATTAGCTGTCTATGCAATTCACAGATATGTCAAGTGGCTAGGAATTGAAACAGATTTGAGTCAAAGCGATTGTTGGAACCCAATTCTCAGAAACAGATGGAATGTTGCTGATTTAGTTATTCCTAATATTGGCACATTAGAATGTCGTCCTGTTCTTCCTGGAGAAAAAACTGTATCTTTACCTCTAGAAGTAACAGAAAATCGAATTGGTTATCTTGCTGTTCAATTCAGTAATCGCTTAGATAAAGTGCAGCTTTTAGGGTTTGCAAAAGCAACCGTAGGCGAAGTTATCGAAATTAGTCGTCTGCGCTCATTTGATGAATTAATTGATGCAATTTCACCACAAACAGTGAATTTAGAAGGTTGGTTTGCAGGAATTTTTGATGAATTTTGGCTACCTATTGAAGAACTATTAAGTCCTAGGAAATTGGCATTTAAAAGCTCTAGTGAGCAAGGTAGAGAGGACAAAATTGAACGAGCTAAAAAGATTGATTTAGGACTATTAGTAAATGGTCAGCAAGTAGCTTTGGTGGTCAGGGTTTGGACAGAAGAGAATCAAGAGAAAGGAGTTCTTGTTCAAGTTGTACCATTGCTTAAAATTGAAAGTTTACCTCCTGGTTTAAAACTAACAGTAACCCTGGAATCAGATGAAGCTGAAGTAATAGCTAGAGAAGCTGATAATTTGATTCAGTTAGAGTTTTCTGAACTGCCAGGTAAACAATTTACTGTTCAAGTATCTCTAGACAATGAATCTGTAACTGAGAAGTTTGTAGTTTAGTTTTTAAGTAAGGATAATGACAAGTAAAAAACAAGTCCTCATTAACTTAGGAGCAGGCAATTTTGATGAGGGCTTTAGACAAACTACTATTCAAGTTCAAGAAATAGTAGGAAATCGCAAAGACAATTTGATTCAATTAGATTGTGATTTCCCTCAATCTCTCTCAATACCTAATTTTTATCAAGCATGGCAAACAAGCTACGATACCATAATTAAATTCTCTAGAACAAGAAATGGCTTCACAAAAAAGCAAGTCACTAATGTTAGTATTCCCAGTATTCCTGAATGCAATCGAAATACTGAGGCTTTAGGAGAGAGCCTTAATCATTGGCTTAATCCTGTCAAAAAACAATTAGAGCAAGCACTTGATATCAGTCCTGAAGATGAAATAGATGTTGTGATTCAGACCGAAAAAATTAGTTCTGAAATCACACAAAATATCTTGCAAAAACTGCCTTGGCATTGGTTAAATCTCTTTGCTCAAGATAACTTTACTGATGTCGCCTTATCATTTAGTAATCCAAAGGGAAATGAGTCTATTTATTCTGAAGAAGCGCCAGCATTAACAAGACCAAAAAGAGTAAACATTTTATGTATTCTAGGAGATAGTAGTAATATTAATGTCGAAGCCGATAGAAGATTACTACGAAAAATACCAGGTGCATATTGCGTCTTTATCAGACAACCTACACGCTCAGAATTCTTCGAATTAATGCTGAGAGAACGTTGGGATATTCTCTTTTTTTCTGGACATAGTGAAACAGACAAAGATGCTGATACTGGTTTACTCTATCTTAATCCAGAGGAAAAACTGGATATTCAAGAAGCCAAAAAGGCTATTGAATTTAATATCGAAGAATATAAAGGAATGAAGTTAGCTATTTTTAATTCCTGTGATGGTCTAGGATTAGCACGTCAATTAGCAAATTTAGACATAGCTCAAATCATCGTTTGGCGAGAACCTGTTCCTGATGAAGTAGCACAAGAATTTTTGAAATATTTTCTGAATTATTTCACTGGCGTTCCAGATTCATCGGATGAATTGGCGTTAACAACTCTGGAAAATTCGTTATATCGTTCTGTTCAGAAAGCTCGACTTAAAGTACAAAAATATATAAGCAAAAACAACCATTTACCAAAAGTAAGTTGGTTGCCAGTTATTCATCACAATTTAGCTAAAGATAGCATTTCCTGGAAACAGTTACGGGGATTTCCAGAAACAAATATTCCTAGCAATAAAAATAGTACCCGCGAAAACTTACTTAATAGGGTAGAAAAGTCTTGGATTAGAGGTGTTCTGGATAAATCTTTGCATATCGAAGAAACTATTGAATTAGGTCTTAGTGAACGCCTTAATGCAGTGATATATCCTGCAAGGATACAAGAAGAAAATTTACATCAGGGTATTAGTAAAAAAGCAGCTAATTTTACCCTATTTCTCCTGATGCAAAGAGGTTTATACCAACTGGCTTTATTATTTTTACAATACTACTCACTACCTGAAGGCACTAGAGCAATTGACGTATTCGGTGAACTTGAAAATAAAAGAACAATGCTGATTCTCGGTGCTCCAGGTTCAGGTAAAACCACAGCACTTCTAGAAATTGCTAGTGAATCAATTAGTGATGCGAAGAAAGATATAACCCTAGCAATTCCTGTAGTGCTTAATCTCTCTAGTTGGGCTAGTGAGAGGCGACCAAAACCTTTAGCTGATTGGCTAGTTCAAGAACTGAATAGAATCTATCAGTTTTCTAAAGAACAGTGTAAGACTTGGGTTATAAATCAGCAATTACTGCTGCTTTTAGATGGGTTAGATGAAGTAAGAAAAAGCCAAAGAGAAGCTTGCATCAGAGCTATTAATCAGTTTCTTCGAGAATATGAAAAAACTGAAATAGTTGTTTGTTGTCGGATTCAAGATTACAACAAAGTTTCAGAAAAACTTCACTTCCAAAGCGCAGTTTTCTATAAGTCACCTACAGAAAAGCAAATAGATCGCTATCTGGATGACGCTAAAAAAGAATTATCGGCAGTTAAGGAATTGAAAAAAGAAGACGAAGCCATACAAGAATTAGTAAAAAGTCCTCTAACTCTAAATTTTATTGCTGTTGCTTATAAAAATAAATCGAGAGAAGAATTATTACAAATAAGCTCTTTTGCAGAACGCCGTGATCATTTACTTGATACTTATATTCAACGGAGATTTGAAGATGAGCAACAGTCTGATTCTAACTCTAAGACTATGGAAGCTAGTCAACTCAAATATTCAGAAACGCAATCGCGTCATTGGTTAAGTTGGTTAGCTCAGAGAATGCGACAGAAGTCTCAAAAAGTATTATTAATTGAGCAAATACAGCCCAATTGGTTACAAACAATTACTCAAGGATGGATCTATCGTATTGGTTCTAGATTTATACTTGGACTGATAGTTGGTCTGATTGCAGTCTTACATTTTAGTACGCAGATTACGGATGATTTGCGAGTTCAAATTTCCTTAGTGATTCCTTCAGTGATAGCGGGTTTAATATCAGCTTTAAGTTCGCTAGTGCTATATAGTTTTCTACCTAGAATTATACCCAGGTTTATCCCTAAGCATATATCTAAGTTTATACCTGGAATTATGTCTGGGCTGATATATGTAATCATTGCTTACCCAATGGTCTACCCAATTGTTGCAGAAAACTTGAAAGAAGTAGACAAATGGAGAGTTATACTATCTCCTTTGATAGTTGATGGAGTTATTATTGGTGGATTTTTAAGCTTGATAGATAGAGAAATAGGAATTATTGACACCATAAATAAATCATGGAGTCAAGCCAAAAAATATTCAAGGTTTGGACTTATTTGTGGGTCTATTTATGTGTTTATACGTGTGTTTTTTACAGACAGGTATGATTTCAGTAACTCAAGCTACTTATTTGATAACTTATTTGATATCTTTATTGATTTGATAATGGCAACAATACTTCCTGGACTTGTTGGTTTATTGGGCAGAGGAAAAAACTTAGAGCAAACTATAATTGCTAACCAGGGTATTTGGAGATCTGCTAAGAATGCTTGTCTTTTCTTTGCCATCTTTTTTCCAGTAGGAATGGTTTGTAGCTTAAATTACGCAAAAGGGCAATTTCATGAAATCATCAGTATAGGATTAGCAGTTGGATTAGTAGCTGGATTAGCCGGTGGACAAGGTTCCGTTCTTGCTGGGTTAGTTTTAATTCAACACTTTACTCTACGTGTAATTCTCTGGTTGCAAGGCTATACTCCTTGGAATTATGCTCGCTTCCTTGACTACGCTGCAGAACGAATCTTTTTAAGAAAAGTTGGTGGTGGTTACATCTTTGTTCATCGAATGTTGCAGGAACATTTTGCCAAAATACCCCTTGAGAGAGATGATTTTCAAAAAAGCAATTAACACTATGAAATAACCAAAATCAAATTGCATTTTTGAATCCCTTACAAATGATTAGATATTTAGCAAAAAGAGTCAGCAACTCAGCCTTTAAAAAACAATCTTCTCATGGCTTCACGCTGATTGAAATCTTAGTTGTTACTATTGTCATTGGTATTTTGACAGGAATTACAGTTCCTTCTCTGTTCAAACAAGTAAATAGAGCTAAAGAAGTTGAGGCGATTACTTCTACAGAGATACTACAGAAAAATCAGCAGATATTTTATTTAGAAAATGGAGATTTTTCTGAGAATTTAGAAGAATTAGGCTTATCAACAAATGAAACATCAAACTACCAATTACTCATAGTTTCTGAACCAACATTGAATGGCGTATTGCATTTAGCCTTGTCTAAAAGAGTAGGGTTGAGATCCTATGCATCTGTTGTCTACTTAGAAGGTTCTCAGGTATTTGAGTGTGATGCGTTTCCTGTAGATATTAGCTTGGAAGACTCATCTTTGACAATTTTTCTCCTCATCCAAGAGGTATATGAGAATCCAAACCAGTATTGCTCCTGATTAACTAGTATAGCGCTACGCGCAAGGCAGGAGGCAGAAGTATACTAACGCAAGGTTTCAAGACTTTAGCTTGTCCTAACTTATATTGGTAGCGCTATAAAACTTTAACACCAAGAGAATGCTGTAAAATTTTGAGCACCACATCTCCAAGGTGGATACTTTCTTCTCAAGCAGCTTGTGGTAAGATATACAAATCTTGGGTGACTTTAGCCCATTGTGAGATCCGCCCTGCGGAAAATAGTTTGGCTACAACCAAGTAGCTAAAGGTTCCTGAATCATTTTGACTCTCATAACCAGATTTAGTGTTACCTCACCACAGACCAGAAACGTCGCTGCAGAGCCCTTAAATATGCCATAATCGGGAACTGATAGTACTCCATCACAAGCCAAATAACACAGGCTAAATGCATAAAAAAGGTTAATATAGTCCAAAACCACGGTAGCCAAGACAAATAGCTTCCTGGTAAAGGAGGTAGCAAGTAGGCAGCTAATCCCACTATGGTTGGTGGTAGCATAATGAAGACGATAGCTGCAATTGGATAACCCCAACCAAGTTCTAGTTCTGAACTGTGTCCTCCACGCCAATTTTTACCATCCCAATACCACATCAAAGATGGCTGACTATCAACTTTTTTCAGGACTTGTTGCTCTAGGTTGGCAGTAAAGATACTATTGCAAAAGTTACAGCCAAAAGCATCCATCATTGCCATACCAGCAATTTGACCATGACGACAAACTGGGCAACTATAGGTGCTTTGATAGTTGAGGTTGGTAGGCGAACTAGAAGAGTTGAACATAGGCTTAGTCACTAATAAACGCGATCACACCTTTAACAGTCCACCTTACCACTACCAAATTTAAAAGACACTGTACAGGTGTGAATTAGCTTTGCTTAAATATACCATTACTTAGCTTCAATCACTCCACACCAAATTTGCTAGATAGCTACAGCCATCAGTTTAGTTGCATCTTGAATGTTTTCGAGGGCGATTTCCGGACAAGTTCTTTTGAGTAATCCGGTTAAAACTTTACCAGGACCTATTTCTATCGCCTTAGTAACTCCTTCCTCTGAAAATTGCAGCATAATTTCCCGCCAGCGTACTGAACCAGTTATCTGCTGTTGCAATCTTGCTTTTAATACTTCTGCTGACACTGTGGGAGTGGGATCCACATTTGACAAAACTGGAATCTGAGCATCAGCAAAGGTGACACTGGAGAGACATTCTTGGTATTCTTGGGCTACTGGTGCCATCAAGGGTGAGTGGAAAGCACCAGAAACTTTTAAAGGTATAGCACGCTTGGTTTTAACTTCAGATAAAACTTGCTCTATCGCTTCTGGTTTCCCGGAAATAACAACTTGTAGCGCACTGTTATCATTGGCAATAACCACATCTGGAGTCTGAGAAATTTGCATCTCCAGTTGCTCGCGATTAAACTTAATCAAAGCAACCATTTGACCTTCCACCGCAGTATTCATCAGTTCCGCACGACGCTTAACCAAACGCAAACCAGCTTCAAAGTCAAAAACACCAGCTACATACAAAGCAACATATTCACCTAAACTATGACCAGCAAGCAATTGAGGTGATTGACCTTGATCGCGCATTAAGTCAGCTAGGATAGATTCAACAACATAAAGACAAGGTTGGGTATATTTAGTTTCCGACAGATTCTCTTCCTCAGTTTGACAAAGATCGAGAATTGACCAACCCAAAATATCTTCTGCTTGCCGCAATTTTTCTTTAGCGGCGGAAATATCTTTGAGTTCTAATCCCATTCCCACTGCTTGAGAACCTTGTCCAGGAAATATCCACGCTGTTTTTGTCATAGTTGTGTTGTTTGTTGTTTGTTGTTTGTTGTTTGTTGTTTGTTGTTTGTTATTCGTTATTCGCCATTTATTATTAGTCCTTTGTTAATTGTGAATTGAATTAAAAGATAGGTTATTAAGTAGGTAAGAGAGCAACAAACAAGCAATTTTGGACATTTAGCACCAATCGAACTTGAGTAAATGGACAGAATTCATTGTGCATTTTTTTATTTTTCCGTAGTAGATTCATCACAGGATAAAAAAACTTTATATACAAATAATCTTGTCCACCTACTTATTACTTATTACTTATTACTTATTACTTACTCTCCCTACCTTCCCCATTGAAAAATAGCAGCCCCCCAAGTAAGTCCTGCACCAAAACCAGAAGCTGCGATAACATCCCCTGGTTTAATCTTATCTTGGCGTACCGCTTCATCTAGGGCTATGGGAATAGAAGCGGCGGAGGTATTGCCATAGTTTGCAAGATTACTAATTACCTTATCCTGGGAAATTTGTAGACGCTGAGCTACTGCATTGAGGATACGCTGATTAGCTTGATGTAGTAAAAGCCAATCTATCTGTGCTGTTTTTAGCTGGGCACTAAATAGTGCCTTGGAAATAACTTCTGGTACTTTGGCAACAGCAAAACGATAAACTTCTCTGCCATTCATAGTAATGTAATTATAACTACCATCACTGACGACTATGTCATCCAAAAGTTGTCTTGGTTTCCCTTGATAGGCAAGATTGAGGCATTGATTTTGCTTACCATCGCTGCATAATTCAAATCCTAGCAGACAATCGCGCTCTTCATTGGCTTGCATGACTACTGCTCCTGCACCATCACCAAATAGGATACAAGTGCCTCTATCTGACCAATCTACCCAGCGCGAGAGAATATCAGCACCGATAAGTAGAACGTTTTTGTATACCCCTGTACGGATAAATTGGGCGGCGGTAACTAAACCAAAAACAAAGCCAGAACAAGCTGCTGTTAAGTCGAAGGCAACAGCTCTAGAAGCCCCTAATTGGTGTTGAATTTGGCTAGCACTGCCAAATAAATCTTCGGCGGTGGAAGTTGCCAAAATAATCAAATCTAAGTCTTGGGGCGCAATTTGTGCCATTGCTATTGCTTGTTGCGCCGCCGCCGTTGCGAGTTGACTGAGGGATTGTTCAGTTCCTGCTAAGCGTCTTTGAGAGATTCCGGTGCGGCTTTTAATCCACTCATCGGAGGTTTCAACCATCTGACTCAGTTGATGATTGTCGAGAGTCACTTCCGGTAGCGCTGAACCACTCCCGGTAATCGCAATGCCTACCCCTAATTCTTTCAAAGCTTTTTACCTCACTGGCACTAGGTATTCAACTATCACTTGCAGTTTTTGCCCGATCTTGAGTCGGCTGCATGGTTTGAGCGTATTGAGATTGAATCCGCTCTATGACATTATTTTCTATAGCTTCTTGTGCTAAACGAATGGCGTTAAAAATAGAAGGAGCTTGGGAACTACCGTGGCTAATAATGCACACACCATTGACTCCCAAAAGTAAACCACCTCCATGTTCAGCATGATCGATACGTTGCTTAAGTTGTCTCAGGTTTGGCTTGAGCACTGCTGTACCCAACTTACCCCTAACACCTCGTGGTAGTTCCTCGCGCAAGATTTGCAGCACAATGCCACCAATAGCTTCGGCAAATTTGAGCAAAACATTACCCACAAAGCCATCGCAAACAATGACATCAAATTCACCAGAGAGGATGTCTCTACCTTCAGCATTGCCAATGAAAGGGATTTGTTCATTTTCTACTAGCAACTGATGGGTACGCAAAGCCAAATCGTCACCTTTGGAAGCTTCTTCACCAATATTGACTAAGCCAACCTTGGGTTCTACCACACCCATAACATACTCACTGTATATGGTTCCCATCAGGGCAAATTGTTCGAGAAATCGGGGACGGCTATCCACATTAGCACCAACATCGAGTATTATTACTTGTTTGTCTTCAACTAAGGTGGGGAAAACAGCTCCAATTGCAGGGCGTTCAATGCCTGGAATTCTTCCCAGACGCAGCAGCGCTGCCGCCATTGCGGCTCCCGAATGTCCTGCGGAAACAACAGCTTGGGCTTTTTTTTCTTTAACTAGCTTCATCGCCACATTAATCGAGGCATTGCGTTTGCGCCGAACACCCACTAGGGGTTCCTCGTGCATATCAATGACACCATCAGCAGGAACAATTTCTAAATTGTGCGAATCGCTATGCTGATTAAGTGAGGCTTGTATTTGGGGAGGATCGCCTACTAGCAAAACCTCTACACCCAGTTCTTTCTGAGCTTTAATTGCTCCGGCAACAATTTCGGCGGGGGCAAAGTCCCCTCCCATAGCGTCAACGGCAATTTTTGCGCGAGTCGATCCCATTGATAAAAGTTATAGAAACTTTAAAGATTTTACCAGAATGCGGAGAGAGGGAGGTCAGCAGATAAGCATATAGACCTAGGAAAATTAATTTTTGCCCTAGCCATGACAAACAGCAAATAAGTGTCTACAATAACCCCGGTGGAGGAGATTGCAATGCTTGAAGTAATTGGTTCTAGTTTAATTGGTCTACTACTGGAATTTTTTACCAGACAACCGCCTAATTTGGAAACTGTGCCTGTTTTGGCTTGGCAAGATGCGGCAATTTTTAATTTGCCCACAGAACCAGATCCTAGGGCAGAAACCATAGTAGACAGATATTTGCAGGATTTATCTCGTCGCGGATTTGCTTCTAGTCGACAGGGAGTTTGGATTCAGTCAGATTTGGCTCAATTAGCTCAACACCGGGGCAATGTGCCGATTTCGGCGGCTTCAATAACTAAAATTGCCACCTCTTTAGCAGCATTGGAGAAGTGGGGTTCACAGCATCGCTTTGAAACTCAGGTTTTGGCGGCGGGAAGGCTCAATCAGGGTACCTTAGAGGGAGATTTAGTAATTATTGGAGGTAGCGATCCTTTCTTTGTGTGGGAGGAAGCATTTGCTCTAGGAAATACCCTCAATCAGTTGGGAATTCGTCGCGTCACGGGTAATTTAGTCATTAGTGGCGATTTTGCCATGAACTATAATTCTAATGCCCTCACTGCTGGTCGCTTGTTGAGGCAGGCTTTAGATCGCTCTAGCTGGTCATCACAGGCGCTACGACAGTATCGTACCCTACCCCAAGGTACACCACGTCCTGAAATTAAAATTGCTGGCTCTGTAGTCCTAAAACAAGCTCCTCAATCATCTCAGTTGCTGGTGCGCCATCAATCTATGAGTTTAGCGGAAATTCTCAGACAGATGAATATCTATAGCAATAATAAGATGTCAGAAATGCTGGCTCGTAATGTGGGTGGTGCCGCTGTGGTGGCTCAAAGGGCTGCCCAAGCTGCTAAAGTACCAAGGGATGAGATTAAACTGGTAAATGGTTCTGGTTTGGGAATTAATAATCGCATCTCTCCCCGCGCCGCCTGTGCTATGCTCCTAGCCATTGAACGTCATTTGTTGGATCAGCCTTTGGGAGTGGCGGATTTGTTTCCGGTATCTGGACGCGATAGCCTAGGAACCATGCTAAATCGTCGCATTCCCAACTATACGACGGTGAAAACAGGTACTCTAGCTGAAGTTAGTGCCCTTGCTGGAGTGATACCAACACGAGATCGCGGTTTGGTTTGGTTTGCGATTATCAATGGTGGTGGCGACATCGAAGGTTTGCGCGCCCAACAAGATATACTTTTGCAGCGTCTGGTTCAAGAATGGGGTACACTGCCAATTGATTTAGCTACCAATGGAGAATGGCTAGGCGATCCTCAACGCAGTATTGCAGTCACAGATAATCGAGGATAACTAGCTCAATTTTTCAGTTGGACTCGATTTGCTGGCGTTGCCAAGTGCCATGAATTTGAGCATAGTAGTTAATAATCGCCTCCAATTGCTGGCGTTGCTTGGGCTCGATTTCCTCTGGATATTGGAGCCATAGATGGTCAATTTGACTTTGAAGGTAGTCAAAATTGGAGGATGTCTGGGTAACTAATTCAGCCTTCACACCTAAAACTTGTCTGAGGTGGGCTGCAATTTCTCGATATACTGCCAAAGGTAGTCCAGTCAAGCAAAGTTTTTCCTGGATTAATTTTGTGGTGTTTGAATTCATGGCTGAGGCAAGGGGTTAATTTTTAGTTATGGTACTACAGTGGGAACAACAAACATAATCCTCTTTTGCCACTAGATTGCCACGATACTTATTGATTGAGGACTAGTTTGACGACAGCATTATCAGACTCATTTTTGAACAGAACTTTAGTGGTATTGCCACAGTTATAGGTCTTATGTGTAACTGTACCGGGAGGAATGCCAATTGTTATATGACAACAAGTTCCTGCAAGTACGCTTACTTTCGCATCGTTACTTGGAGTTTCATTAGTGTAAGTTACGGTGAAGCTAGAAATCTTCGGGTCGAGATCTAACACCCATTCTCCTAGTGGAGAAAGCGTGCAAGTAGTTGTTGGTGATAGTGGAACTATCTGATCCATTAGTTTATTCTCCAAAAAATCAAACGTCTGTAATACTTAAAAATTTAGTTTTTACTGGTTTACATGGACTTCCACACTAGCAGTAGAAGTCTCATTTTTGAATACAATTTTATAGATGTTGCCACAGTGATAGGTTTGAGTGATCACTTCCCCTGGAGGAATAGTTATTGGTAAGTTTGGCAAGGTTCCTGCTGCTTGCAAAGTTACGGTTGCATGGGAGGTAGGAGACATGTTCTTGTAAGTTACCGAAAAGGAGGGAATGGTTGGGTTGAGATCTAAGACACATTCTCCTTCTGGAGGTAGGGTACCACAAGTTCTCGGAGGATTCACTGGCTGTGGGGGTGGCACTGGAATTGGCCAAGGTGCTACAGGAGAGGGAGAAGGACAAGGGTTAATAGGTTGTCCGCTTGCGCTACAAGAGCTAATGGGCTGTGCTACTGGAGTAATAGGGGGACTAACACAGTATGCTTGAGGAGGGTGAGGGTAAGGATATGGAACAGGCTGTCCTCCTGGTGGATATGAATAGCCGTAGGGCATTGGTGGACACCCACAGGATGTTGGAGGTTGTCCTCCTGGGGGATTATTTACTAATACGTAAGCCAATTGGTAGCAATACATTTTCAGTTTTCTCTCGCAACCAGTTATTTTTGGGAAATAGGGAGGTGATAATAACCTCCCTAAGTTTGACTATTACCTACCACAGAGTTTATAGACTCTAGCAACTAGCTATCGATTTGAATGCTTGTCACTGACTCTTGCTACTACATAGTTAGGTTATATGATTTGGGATTGGAGCTACAGCTATTGGCTCACTACGACACCAACTTCTGGGGTAGATTTATTAGTGAAAATTGCCTTGATTAGGGAGCCACAACTGTAAGTTTCTGATTTATTAATACTGCCTGCAGGAATTGTCCTTAATCTTGCTAAACAACTACCTCCATTCACTTCAACTTCTGCGTTCTGAGTAGCTGAGTTATTGGTGTAAAAAGCTGTAAACTGGTCTATACTTGAATCGAGGTTTACGATTTCCGCACTATCCGCTTTTAAAGTGAAATTACTAGGATCTGGAGTGTCTGCAAAAGCAGATGCAACTTGAGAACCGAAAGTAAACACTACAGCTAGAAAGAAAGCCGCAAACATACTGATTGTACGCTTCATCATTTTTCTCCTTTTTTTGTTGTTCCGTATTTTTGGAGTTGATGAGGTGGCTGTTTTTTCCACCTCTCAATATAAAGACGATCTCAAAGGTCAATTTCTGAATTTTTTGACTAAGAAATTTTTGAAAATCTTTTGCTGTCTGACTCTACTCACTCACAAAAGATCATCACAAGGTTTTAAGAGAGCGTATAATTTGGGTTTCGTTGCTTCAACCTAAAACCAGTATTAGTCTCTATCATCCTTACTTTTGGTGGGTTACGGCGAAAAGACATCTATGAGATCTACTTTGACAGGTATCTGTGCCTAACCCACTCTACTAGCGCATCTAGACTAAAGTGCTGGGTAGCGTGATGGCTATGATCCAAGAGATTTTTCTAGTTATTTTTGTATTGTAAAAATTATTACTTATAACTTAAATTAGGCAATTAGCTTACCATGTCAAAGTCTACTGCACCCCAAAAACAAAAATCTAGGAGCATTTGGATAGATGCTTGGCGTAGGTTTCGTCGAGATCGCATGGCAGTATTAGGTGCGATTATTCTAATATTAATCTTCAGTAGTGTAATTTTTGGTCCTACAATTTACACCACACCCGTTGACACCATCGACTTTAGCCAAGCTAGCGCTTCACCGAGTTGGAAACACCCTTTTGGTACTAATGATTTAGGTCAAGATCAATTAGCAAGAATCTTAGCTGGTGGACGTGTTTCCCTAACAGTTGGTCTTACTGCCATGATAGTTGCAATCGCGATTGGTACTACTGTGGGAGCGTTTGCAGGTTTCTATGGAGGTATAATTGATGCTGCATTAATGCGTCTTACAGATCTCTTTCTTGCCCTACCTCAGCTACCCATACTACTCCTAGTTGTTTACTTATTTCGAGATGCTGTCAAGGCGATCGCAGGTCCAGAAGTTGGTATTTTTATCTTAGTAGTACTAGTTATTGGCAGTTTAAATTGGATGTCAGTAGCACGATTAGTACGCGCCAACTTTTTGACAGTGCGAGAAATGGATTTTGTGATTGCAGCGCGTGCCATTGGTGCGCGTCCCCGTCGTATTATTTGGCTGCATATCCTACCCAATGTTCTCAGCGTTGTCATCGTCGCCGCTACTCTATCGGTTGGTAGTGCGATTATTACCGAATCTACCCTCAGCTTTCTCGGACTTGGTTTTCCTCCAGATGTCCCGACTTGGGGACAAATGTTATTTTACGCCAAAGACTATTTGCAACAAGCACCCCACATGGCAATTTTTCCTGGTTTAGCTATTTTCCTCACAGTACTTAGTATTAATTATGTGGGTGATGGTTTGCGCGATGCTCTCGATCCAAAAACACGTTAAGAGTCCGGGAGATTGGTAGCCCTGCTCTTTTAAGGCAGGGTGGAAAAGCGACGCGAGCAGATTTATCTGCCTAAATATTTAATGCCTATCATGGTGTGGATCATTTATGTAAGCCATCACCTTAGAAGTGCTGACTTTTCCAGAAGTATCATAAAAATAGCTCCTAGTCCAAAGTGATGGGAGTCTTTTTAATTCTGGGAACTCATCACGCAGCAATTTAGAACTTCTTCCTTTAAATGCTCGAATAACATTACAAATAGGTGTTTTTTCATCATATTCGACTAATAAGTGTACATGATCTGAAGCAATTTCCTTTGCTTTGATAATCCATTCTTTGTCATTGGCAACACAGTCAAGTACTTCTGATAGCCTTAGCTTTACTTTGCCTTTCAAAACTGGCTTCCTTCTTTTTGGTATCCAAATTAGATGGACAGTTGCTAACCCTACTGAATGGTTACTATGTCTGTATCCAAGAGAATCTTTTTTCATATTATTTGGTTGATAGATTGACACTTGTAAACCGTTAAGCTAACATAATAACTATCAACAAGCAAACCTTTTCAGGAGGCGATTTAATTGTTTGGTTGTCAGCAAGTATTGATAAAAACAAATCAAGAAACGCAAGCAATCATTGAATATCTTTGCCACCAATCTAATAATTTATATAATTGCACTGTTTACTATGGTCGTCAGGTGTGGTTTAAAACTGGAAAGATTGTTAGTGGATATGATTTAACTGCTCAAATGAAAACCAACAAGCACTTTAAAGCGGGTTATGCTTCTTCAATGCAACAAACTTGTTTAAATGTTGGTGAAGCTTTTAAATCTTTTAAAAAGCTGTTATCAAAAACTAAAAAAGGAGAATTAAACCAAAAACCAAAGCCTCCATCTTATAGAAAGTCTGGTGGATTGTTTACTGTTACCTATCCTAAAAGATGGCTTAAATATAAGAATGATTTAATTAGGTTTCCATTAGGTAAGCAAGTAAAAGCCTGGTTTGGGATATCTGAATTCTTTTTGCTGCTGCCCAGTAATTTAAATTGGTCGGACATTAAAGAGATAAGGATATTACCTCGCAACGGTTGCTTCTATGCCGAGTTTGTTTATAAAACTCCTGACCAGCCTATAGAACTAAATAAATCAAATGTTTTGGGTATAGACCACGGATTAAATAACTGGCTTACCTGCGTTTCCAACCTGGGTGCATCCTTTGTTATAGATGGTCTACATCTCAAATCATTAAACCAATGGTATAACAAGTCTGTAGCAAAAATCAAAGAGAATAAACCTCAAGGTTTTTGGAGTAAGCGATTAGCTAGAATTACTGAAAAACGCAACCGTCAGATGAGAGATGCAGTTAACAAGGCTGCAAGAATTGTTGTTAGTCATTGTTTAGAAAACAACATTGGGACTCTTGTTTTTGGCTGGAATGAAGGTCAGAAAAACGGTAGCAATATGGGTAAAAACAACAATCAAAATTTTGTTCAAATCCCTACAGCAAAACTAAAAAACCGCATTAAACAATTATGCAAGCAATACGGTATTGATTTCATAGAAACAGAAGAATCTTATACTTCGTCGTCTTCATTCTTAGATGCTGATGAATTACCTAAACATGGTGAAAAACCCGACGGGTGGAAGGCATCGGGTAGAAGAATAAGACGCGGGATGTATAAATCAGGTCAAGGTTATTTGGTTAACGCTGACTGTAATGGTGCAGCGAATATAGTTCGTAAAGTAGCGATGATGCTAGGTCTAGAACTTAGCGGAATCAGTAGAGGTTGCTTAAGTCAGCCTAAGAAAGTCCGATTGTGGACTCTTCAGAAATCCCCGCGCCTTTAGACCGGGGAAGCTTAAGAAAAGGATAGTATTTGAGAAAACAGGCGCACCGCTACGCGGATCTCTTCGAGATCGCCATCAAAATGGTGCAAGGGAATAATAATGGGTTTGGTAGTCAGATACATTGAACTCGAGGAACTTCTCAAACGCTATGCTGCTGGAGAAAGAGACTTCACTGGGTTTGAAGTCAGGGATGACCGAGTTGACGATTACTGGAAACTCGAAGATGTTGACTTGAGTGGAATCATTCTCAAAGGAGGAAGTTTGTACTATATTAGCGGCTTCTTGCAAGGAATCAATCTGTCTGGAGCTGACCTGCGTAAGTTGGACTTGAGTCGTTCCGACTTCCAACAGGCTAACTTGAGTGGGGCTAACTTGAGCCGAACTTGTTTGTGGCGAGCTACTTTCTACTATGCTAATCTCAGTGGGGCTAACTTGAGTAGGACTGATTTGCAAGAAGCCCAATTCTTCGAGGCGGATATGAGAGGAGTTAATTTGAGTCAAGCCAAGATCCTTGACACCAGTTTCAGTGGAGCTAATTTGATGGGTGCTAACTTCACTAAGCTCCGAAAATGCCAGGGATTTAGCATCCGTAAAACCAATCTCAATGGTGCTGACTTCAGTGACACTGACTTGAGTAAGGCTGACATTACTGTCGATGAGCTTGAGGGTGCCTACTTCAAAAATACCATCATGCCCGATGGCAGTATTGGCAATACCGAAAACTGAATGAGAATTTTTATAAAAAAACTACTTTAAGCTAGCAAATTAGAGCTAAGTAGAATAATATTAGCAGGATTTTACATCTGTGCTCAAAATACATAGATGTAAAGCCAAAAGTATTTTTTTCACTCCCTTCAGTTTTTTCCTGTACTTAGAACTACTCCACACAGTTACACTCTGTAGCAATACTGACTCCATGCCAGAACAACTGGACTAGAATGGGCATATATTAAATGTATTCTGCATCTCAAAGCTATTGCTAATTAGCTCACAACTAATTGCAACGGTGAGGAAGAGATAGGAGGTTTCGGATGTTAGTGATTCTTACTAATGAGCAAGTCTTGTCTCCCCAACAGGTTTGCCAAGGCTGTTTGCTTGCAGATAGAAAAGGCTTACCTAGGTGGCGGCAAGGTACTCTATGCTGTGGTCATGCTGTTAATAAAATCAAAGATAATCAGCCAGATCTTTATGAATGCGAAATGGGATTTCGAGTTGCCCATATTGAAGCTTAACTTACAACTCCAGTGAGGGGAGAACTAGCACTAGCATAAGCTTTAACAGGTATGCGCCCTGCAAGGTAAGCTAATCTTCCGGCTGTTGTCGCTAAACCCATTGCTTGCGCCATTGCTGGAGGATTTTTGGCTTTGGCAATCGCAGTATTAATTAACAGCGCATCAGCGCCTATTTCCATCGCGTAGGCGGCTTCACTGGGGCTGCCAATACCTGCATCAACTACTACCGGAACCTGGGCTTGGTCTACAATAATCTCAATGTTAGCAGCATTTTTGACTCCTTGTCCTGAACCAATAGGGGAACCTAAAGGCATTACTGTCACACACCCAGCCTCTTCTAAACGCTTGGCGAGGAGCGGATCGGCGTTAATATAGGGAAGTACAGCAAAGCCTTCTTGAACCAGCTTTTCTGCTGCTTGCAATGTGCCAATGGGATCAGGAAGCAGGTATTTAGGGTCAGGAATTACTTCTAGCTTGACGAAATTGTTATCTTCCTGTCCTAGTAATTTTGCCATTTCTCTGCCTAAACGTGCCACACGTATAGCTTCTTCAGCAGTTTGACAACCTGCAGTATTGGGTAACATCCACAGCTTACTCCAATCTAAGGCTTCGGCTAAACCTTCGTGTCCAGGGGCTTTGGTTTGTACACGACGGACTGCTACGGTAACGATTTCGCAACCACTAGCAGCAATACTTTGGCGCATCATTTCTAAGCTGCTATATTTACCTGTACCTGTCATTAAACGGGATTTGAAGGTACGTCCAGCAATGGTTAATTCTTGATCTGTTGCTGTAGCATCAGATTGATTCTCAGAATTAATTAGAGTAAGCATAGTAGTTTCGCATCTACGAGGCGATGGGCAATTTTTATTTTACGATTGCGGTTGCCCATTGATGGTAGATATCAATTTTTGTATCGTAAAGACTAAAATATCTTAACGATTGGCTGCCTGTCGTCGGGCATACTGGAGGTATTGCCGATATTCTTCTACTTTGGTTATGGCAACGCCATAGTTAGCACTATCATTGGCTACTGCTTTCATTAAAGCGATCGCCTGTTGCCAATAACTAGCCACGGTATCCCATTCTGCCTGAGATCGCGCTGATTGAGTTAAATTGGCAGCTTGCATGGCATTATTAACGGCAACATGGAAAGGATCGCTAGCTTTGTTGGCATTTTTTTGAGCATAATCCAGATATCCTTGATACTCTGTGATTTTCTCTTGAGCAATTTGATAATCTGAACTGGTGACTTTCACAGCTTTCATCTTGGCAATCGCTTCTTGCCAATATTGACTCACTTCTACCCATTCTGCCTGAGATTGGGCAAATTGAGTCAGGTTAGCGGCTGTCATCGCGTTGTTAACAGCAACCCTAAATGCTTCTGCGGAGGACGCCTGATTATTCGATTTAAAAGGTTGATTCGCTGTATCAATTATTCTCTTGCTAAGTTGTGGATGTTGGCGGAAATACAATCCTACTAATCCACCTAAACCAGCAGCTAAGAGACAAAAGATGAGTAGCTTGGATTTTTTGTTTGCTGTTTTTTCCTCAGAGGGAATAGGTTGAGTGATTAGTGGCGCTTCTGCTACTTCTTCTTCAACGACTTCTTCTTCAACGACTTCTTCTTCAACAATAGTTAAATCTGGTTCTGTTTCCAGAAAATCTTCATCCACAGGAGAAACCTCTACAGGCGCAACTTGATCTGAGGCTACATAATGGTTTATTGGTCTTTGAGGTGCATTGATTGTTTGTTCTTTCTGTGGAGGGGATGGTTGGTTAATTTTGCTTTCTAGCCACTTCTCAAACAATTCATCTATTAACTGCTGGCGTAGTGTTTCATCTAGTTCACAGGGTATAAACTTTTCTAGGCGCACCAAAATAAAATTTTTCTCTACGCGGAAAATTGGTGCTAGTTCTCCAACCTTACTTGCAAGTAATACTTTCGCCAGAGTAGAGTGTAAGTTAGCGAGGCGTATTGGTCCTACCAAACCACCAGTACGAACTTCTGGTCCTTGGGAATATTTGGCTGCTAGTTGGCTAAAGTCTTCTTCTCCTTCCTGAAGCCTAAAATAGAGTTCTTGGACAATTTCAGCGCTATTGGCTTGAATTAGGGAAAATACAACTTTATCAAGCTGTTCTTTACGACTGAGGAAATAGGATTTTACTTTGCTTCCCCAATTTTCCTCTTTAAATTTTTCCAGTTTCAAGTGACGAATGGCAATCGTCTGTTGTTGCTGGGCAGAAGCATCTCTAAACTGCTGTTGTTGACCAAGTTGGCGATAAACTGGTTCCAATTCTGATGCTGTGAAACTAATATCTGCAATTGCTTTTTCTACCACTACCTCGCGCAATACCTGAGGTAGTAACTGAGATTTATTAATCACGGAAAATACTTCTTCCGCCGCAATTTTTTGAGTTCCAACCTGTAACACCACACTCATACCAAAACCAAAACTAGTAGCAAGATATGCCGTTTATGATACAACTAGTTTCTAAATCTAGAAACATTAGCATTTTTATTCTTTAAAAGTATACCATTTTAGATTTAGGGAAATTGGCTCTGATTTAAGCCCTGTGTATTTTTTTTCAAGCACATTTAGCTTCAGCGCGACGTTAAGAGAACAACGGCATTACCTCTGGTCCTAATTAATCTCTAGATTGAAGGTGGTTAGTTTTTGTTTGCAGTTCTTGGTAAAAATCACGTAGGTACTTAAGTAATTTTTGTGTTGTTATCTCTGTGCTCTCAATTTCTCTAATCAGGAATACTAGCATTTATGGAGGACTATTCTAAATTTGCTTAACTCATCCCCCATGCTTTAGCCGGGGTATTTCGTGTTGTTTGTTGTTAGTTGTTGGTTGTTTGTAAAAAAAAACATGATGTTCTCAATATTTTTTCTCAAGATAGAGTAGTTATTCAAGAAAAACATGACGATTTACAGATTAGTACAATTACTACTTTCAACCATTGCTGTTTCACTTTTTGTTAATTCAATAAGCTGTCTTCAGATAAAAAAAAGAGTACAGTTAGTTGATTTAACTGCACCCTTGTCAGGGAAGTAATTAAAGTTAGCTCTAATCAGCATGATTTTCAATTACTCGACTTTTAAAAATAACAAATAGAGTATTCTAGAGTACCCCAAGTGTTAACGGCGACAATTCCATCTACAAACAGACCTTGGTAGATTTGAAATTGCCTGACTCGCTCTTCTGTTTGAGAACCGAAATAACCATCTACTTTAATTCTAGTGCGATGATAGATGCTGGATGTAGCTATTCTATAAAACTCATTGAGCCGTGCTTGTAGATACTTTACTTCATTGCCTCTACTACCTCGACGTAAAGTTGAATGAATAGCTTGGGAGAAAGGAACAATTTCCTCTAGTAAACTCCAGGTTTTTGAACCGACAATACCATCAACATCAATCAAACAATGAGTTTGAAATAGTTTCACACGGGCTTTAGTTTGTGAACCAAAATAACCATCGATAATTAATTGGTAATCGTAGTAAAAACTGTTGAGTAAGATTTGTAGATGGTCAACTTCATAGCCCGAACTACCTTCGCTTATAGTAAAGTGATGTTTTTTGGTCAGATTAGCAGTAGTCATGATTTGTTTCTCCTGAAATCAATTTATTTGTTTTGATATTTTTATTATCGAAAATTTTTCAAGAAAAATATTGTTGTTTAACGACAAATAAAGTTACGAGATTTAACCATAATCATTACAGTTTTAAGCAATGTAAATAAGCTTTATGTGGATGCAGAAAGTGTACAGTGATTTTACTGTACACCTATTCAAAGAAAGTATTTGATTTAGCTGCAATCAGCAGTATATTAACTCATACCCCGGCTAAAGTCCGAGGGATTTCGTGTTGTTTGTTGTTAGTTGTTGGTTGTTTGTCAAATAACAA
>CAZWGS010000038.1:0-40950 GCA_964633315.1 uncultured bacterium
CCGCAACTTCCGCCGTGACAGGGCGGTGCTCTAACCAGTTGAACTACAGTCCCAATTTTTGAGCCGATAACTATAATATCTAATATTGACGAATATTGTCAAGCCTTTGGCTATCTTTTTTTTTCAATTTTATAGTCAGCTTCTTCCTGAACTCAAGTCGTCATCGTACGAGGAACCCCTTCTAAAGCTTCTTCTTCAGTCTCAAAGATTTCAAAAACCGAGTCCATCATCGTAACTTCAAACACTAATTTTGCCTCAGGATGTACATTACAAATGCGAAAACTACCCTTAACCTTGTCAGCATCTCGCATTCCAGCTACTAGAGAGGTTAAACCAGAACTATCAATAAAGTTAACTTGACCGAGATTGACCACAACATGGCGACTAAGCTGGGAAATGCACTCCTGTAGCTTGAGTCGAAATTGCCAAGCTGTTGTAATGTCCAAACGACCAGTTGGTGCTAAGACAATAACCTTAGTTCCATCCTGAGTTTCATATTCTTTTTGCTCTATATGAATCACTAATACCTCCTAGGTAAAGTAACTCTCGCTGCTGTTATTGACAAAAGGAGAGACTTGCTTAATTTTTACTGAGCCAATTAACCTCAAAACTTAAAGAGGAAACTAACTTGGAGTGCTGTTAGACCGTATTTTAACTCATAATCTCAGCTTAGATGTGTGTCCAATTAACCCAGTCTTGAGGCTTAAGGAATGTTTCATACAAATTAGATTCTGGAGTGTTGGCTTCCGGTTGATAAGAATACTCCCAACGTACCAGAGGAGGTAAAGACATCAGAATTGATTCAGTGCGCCCATTAGTTTGTAAACCGAAAATAGTGCCTCGATCATAAACCAGGTTAAATTCCACATAGCGTCCACGACGATACAATTGAAAATTGCGTTCTTGATCGCCATATTCCATTTTCTGACGCTCCTTTGCAATGGGCAGATAAGCTGGCAGGAAGGCATATCCACAGGTTTGCACAAAGGAGAATAAATCTTCCCAGCTACGCTGTTGAATTACACCCACTTGATCACTGTAGTTTGCTGCTTCTCCTTGGGGATTAGGGCCGCGATATAGTGCACCAGTACCATCCTGATAGTCAAAAAAGATGCCACCAACTCCACGTGTTTCCTGACGATGCTTGAGATAAAAATATTCGTCACACCAGCGCTTAAACACGGGATAATATTCGCGGTGATGCTCGTCACAAGCTTTTTTTAAAGTAGTGTGGAAACTTTTGGCATCCTCAGCAAAGCCATAATAGGGAGTAAGGTCAATTCCACCTCCAAACCACCACACTGGTCCAGCTTCAAAGTAGCGATAGTTAAGGTGAACTGTAGGAGCGTAAGGATTGCGGGGATGAAGTACTATTGAAGTGCCTGTAGCGTAAAATCCATGCCCTTCAGCTTCCGGGCGTTGCTTAAGTATAGAGGGTGGTAATTTTTCACCCCAAACTTCAGAGAAATTAACTCCACCTTGTTCTAGATAAGAACCATCATTCATTACACGAGAACGACCACCTCCACCTTCTTTCCTCTTCCAGCTATCTTCCCGAAATTTCTGATTCCCATTGAGTTCTTCTAGATTTTGGCAAATTTCATCTTGAAGTTCTTGCATAAACTCACTGACTTTAGTCTTGGAGTCAGCAGGTGGTACAGAAACTTGAGAGGTAGTAGTTACGTCCGTTTGAAAAGTCGTCATTGGATTTGATTTTTTCAGCTCAGAGTGCAAATATTTGCAGGAGGAGAAGCGGTTGAACACTAGTGCCTCAATTCTAGTCTTCGGCACCAGCGTACAATACATAAGATTAACTTGTATTGAGTACTCTAAATCTTAACTCGTAGGTAAATGAATTATTTTGTTACCAAAAAGTGAACTCTATTGGTTTGAGAGAAAAAGTTGGGAAGCTTATTTTTTTTCAAAATAATCAACGGATGTTCACGTTTAGGAAAGATAGCCGCCCAACTCTTGGTCATTGGCTATTTTTTTTGACAAACAACCAACCACTAACAACATCAAATCTCCCAGCTAAAGCATGGGGGATGAGTTAAAAAGTTATCTCTCCTTTAACTCAATGCAAATCTTGTAGATACCGCTTGCTTTGGTAGATCTACATCTATGACGCATACGTAGCTTTGAGCTTCATAGATATAAATGAGGATAAACTTCTCGAGTTTAAATTAAGCTTACTAGCAAGTGAGCCAAAGTTTGAAATTTATCACCGTCTCTTCATGTAATACACTCACTTTGGGCTCATTTAGTTATATGCATCCAGCCTAAACTCGGTAAAAGCTGGATTCCGCGCGAGTTGGTTAATCAGTCTGATCAGTAGTTAGATTATTTATATTCTTGTCTCCCTAGTCTCTTATCTACTAGGGAGATTCTTGCTACTTTCTCTAACTTAACTAAACGGAAGCAAAGTAGACCTTAGACTTCACAGGATCGGGATTCATGGTTTTTTCACCTGGTTGCCAACCTGCAGGGCAAACTTCATCAGGGTGAGATTGTACATACTGAATCGCCTGGAGAGTTCTTAATGTCTCATCCACATTACGACCAAAAGACAAATTATTAATTGTTGCGTGCTGAATAACACCTTCCTTATCAATGATGAATAAGCCACGCAAAGCAACACCAGCTTCAGGATCTAGTACATTGTAGGCTGTGCTGATTTCTTTCTTGATATCAGAGACCAAAGGATAGTTTAAATCGCCTACTCCGCCTGATTTACGATCAGTTTGAATCCAAGCAAGGTGTGAAAATTCGCTATCTACGGAAACTCCTAAAACTTCGGTACCGAGTTTCTTGAATTCTTCGAAGCGATCGCTGAAAGCAGTAATTTCAGTTGGGCAAACAAAGGTAAAGTCAAGGGGATAGAAAAACAAAACAACGTATTGACCACGGTAGTCAGATAACTTGATTGTTTTGAACTCTTGATCAACTACTGCTGTAGCTGTGAAATCAGGAGCCGTTTGCCCTACTCGCAAGCATCCTTCCATATATTTATTCTCCTTGAATATTAACAGTTACTGTTTTCTTAAGATGTCCAGGCTTACACTTGTGCTCTAGATGCACTTAGTGTGAAAAATTTTAGCTAGTAAACAGTTAATGTTTACGAACTGTTACGAATATATCATAATCATAACGATTTTGAGTAGGTTGCCAAAGAAGGACACTCTACTGCTAAGAAAAACCATTTAAACAACTAATTATTTAAATTAAATGGCTCAGGTCGGATTTGAACCAACGACCCCAGGCTTATGAGTCCCGTGCTCTAACCTACTGAGCTACTGAGCCAGAATAACCATCACAGTTTCTTAATCTATCATAAAATATGACACTTTTGATCCCTACTTCCTAAAAAAAAGAAAAATTTAGGGGAGCTAATCCATGTCCCCTAAATTTGTTCACGCGGAGTAAAATTTATCTTATCTTGAAGGTAAGTATGCCATTGGGTTTACAGCCCCTCTACCACTGCTATGAATCTCGAAGTGTAGGTGTGGTCCTGTGCTGTAACCAGTACTGCCCATCTCGGCAATTTTCTGACCCTGGCTCACTTGCTGACCGCGACGCACGTTAATACGGCTATTGTGGGCGTATAAAGTAACACTACCATCTTCGTGTCTTAGCTTGACCAAATTACCGTAGCCACCAGAATTCCAACCAGCTGAAATCACTTCACCAGGAGCAGCAGCTATGATTGGTGTCCCTACAGGAGCCGCAATATCAATGCCTTTGTGCATCCTTCCCCAGCGCCAACCATATCCAGAAGTAAGAACTCCTTTAGTAGGCCAAACGTAGCCGTTGAATCTTTGAGATCCACCTGGTAAGTACTGCTCTGGAGCATTTAATGGCGGTAGTTCGGGGCTAACCATCTGCCCTGCTGGCGTATCAATCAGGTAATTGTAGCTTTCGATAGGAACTGGAGCCACAGCAATGACTTGCTCCTGAGTGTCCGTTTCACCCGCTGCTTCTTGATTAGTAACAGTTTGTGTGGGCAACTCCTGTGGAGACTCCACTGTTAGATTAAAGCTTGGTTGGGAATTAGGTACAAGGTTTACACTGATGGGGATTTCTATGTTTTCCCTATCCTTTACCCACTCTTGGTTTTGTATACCCACTGGTTCTGGATTCGCATTACTCAAGGAAGGAGCAATAGGAATTTCCACCGTTGTTGCTTCACTCGAAGCAGTTTGAGTTTCTTGTCTCTGGCGGCGGAGCTCTTCACGCATCCGGATTACATCCGCCTTGAGCTTTTCTACGTAGGGATTGTACTGCTCGTTGGTTGTTTGTTGAAGATCCCCTGATTCGTTCAATTCACCACTAGGAGCATTTGTATCTATTGCTTTTATTTGATCGCTCTCTTGTGCAACAGAAACGGGAATGCTTACAGCTTGAGAGATTAAAGGTGTAGCACCGCCAATTGCTGTAGTTAGGGTAATTTGTTCTCTAGGTGTCTGCTCACTGGCTGAGGGAATCTTGATCTGTTGATTGATATTGATCAAGTTTGGATTGGGAATATTATTTGCCTCAACTAAATCTACACGAGATAGACCATATTGATTAGCAATCTCATCTAGAGTATCCCCTTGCTTAACTTGATAGATTTCTGAAATTAAGTTTTCTTCAACAACAGCGATAGGAGTTGGTTCCTTAATCAACTGTACTGATTGAGTATTGGAGTTATCCTCATTCTTAATCGCTAACTCCATAAATGTCTCGGGAGCTGTGCTGGCTTCAGCTGCAGGCACAGAAATGACAACTGATTGCTTTGTGCTTTCGGCTCCAACTACTGTCTCTAATGAAGGTACAGGAAGACTTACTGACGGGTTTTCTGGCTGCGCCTGAACTTCAGAAGATTGAATTATGGTCTCAGGCACTAGCTCGCTAATGCTCTCTTCAGGGCTAGTTGCCTCTAAAACCTCATTTTGATTGAATTTTGCTGTTCTCTGTTGTGTCTGTAGCTCTGTTAAGCTCTCTCTCAATCTCTCTTGCCTTTGTTGCAAGATTTCAAGGGATCTATCCTGACGGTTTTTGAGTAACTCATCTACCTCTCCAGGTACAACCACTTGGCTGGTGCTAGCTGAGGTTGTATCTAACTGCAACTTTTCTACTTCAACACCATAGCTTCGAGCAACGGAAGTCTCGGTTTCTCCAACCTGTAGCTGATGAATAACCCCGTTAGTAGAAGGTATCTGCAGGGTTTGACCAGCCTGAATATTGGAGTTGGGATTGATCTCGCTAGAAGTAGTAACAGCTTCTGGCTTCACTGAGTGATCTTGGGATATCTGCCACAAGCTCTCTCCATTTTGCACCTGGTGGCTAATTACAGCTTTGGGCTGTTTAAAAATTTTAGGAGTTTTTGAAGTCGACTGAGTCTGTTCAGAGGGGATAATAACCTTCGGTGACTGGGGCTGCAAAGGAGTCACCTTTGCTACTGCTGCAGGCTCAGGCTTAGGTTCTGAAAGCTTGAGTGTAACTTTGCTAGGAGTCGCTAATGTGCTTTGGGGTGTCGCAGTTGGTTGTGGTGCTACCTTAACTACATCCTTATTTACTGAGGGTAGCCCAAGGGGTGCTGGCTCTGCTGCAACTGGTTCTGCAGCTACCGCTTTGTCACTTCGGCTGGGAAGTAAAAGTCCTGTTGCTCCCATGGAGATTGCCAAGCCAATCATGGCGGCCGAGGTGCGAGTCCTACGAGGTCCTTCGTTTGAAGCTAGTGCATTAGCTTTGAGCTTGCTTTCAGTTAACTTAGTTAGCGTCTCAGAGGAATATTCTGCACGAGAGAGAACAGGTTTGTTCTTCTGCTTAAATACGCGTTTCAAAGAAGACCTCCTAGTGTATGACGAGAGCTTGAGTATCCCATTAACGACTTCCGTTTTCGTTTACTGAGCAGTGATATATTCCAGACTTACTTGTGACCTTAGTCACTGACTGTAAACATAACTTAATTTACAAGGCAAGGTTACCCTGGTTTACCGATTTAGACAAGTCTTTCTCTGTAAAAAGTCAGATATTTTTTTATTAAATCTAACTCAAGATACTTGTAATCCTCCCTTAGAGGGAGCTTGTCTAGAACGGCTTTAGTTGAAAAGTTTACCTTTGTTTTGACCTATTTTAAGTTACTTACGATTTTGTTATCAAAATACATAATCAAGTTAACAAATTGATAAGCTACTCCGATAGAAATGGAGAAGAAAACCATAATTTAAGGTGCAATAGCTGGTATATCCTATTTCCCAGTAAACTAACAACCAGAAAAACCCTGAAAAAATATCGTCACGAGTACATTAGGTTCAGGTTTACTTACTTGCGTGTAAGCAAATTAATGAATGTGACGTTTATTCTTACGAAAATTGATAAAAAAAACTGATGCACCTTACCTCAATCTGCCTATATTCTCATATGGCATAGATAATTAATCAGATAAGATACACCCATTTGAGCAAAATAGCAGCAAAGATAATTTATGTTAATTAACTTTGACTATTTTCACGGTTTTATATTAGTAAAACTTATATTTTTGCTAAATGCTCTCTGGTAGTTTAACCTAAATTAGGTATAAATCATTAAGTATTTCTTTGATTTTTTGTTAGAGGTGAGATAATTGCCTTTTTGCCTCAAATAAACCGATAGCAGCACTAACAGATAAGTTCAAACTTCTGACTTGGGGTTGGGCTATGGGTATCCGCACTCTAGCTGCGCATTCAGCCAGGACATTGGTAGGTAACCCTGTGGTTTCACGCCCAAAAAGTAGCCAATCATCTGCTTGAAAAATAAATTTTGCGTAGTTAATTTCACCCCTAACGCTAAAGCCAACAATGCGGCCACCTCTGGTGAGCTTAACCCTGAGAAATTCTTGCCAGCTACTGTGACAGTATAGCTTCACATATGGCCAATAGTCCAAACCAGCTCGTTTGAGTTGACGATCACTAATTTCAAAGCCTAAGGGAGCAATTAGATGTAGTTCTGTGTCTGTGGCGGCGCAAGTGCGAGCAATATTTCCAGTGTTGGGAGGAATTTGTGGTTGAAACAAGACAATTTGCGGCATAATTTCTAGGCAACTAGAGGTTGACACAGGCTATCTTCTAATTCCTTTTCCTGTTGTCCCATTATGTCTATCTCTTCCATGATAATGGAGCGGGGAGTGTGATTTGAATGATATTTTTCTAGCCATTGTTGAGCAATATTTCCTTGGCGTAAAATTTTCTTTATGGGGGATAAAAAGCAACTAAAGCCGTTTGCCTTGGCTACTGGATATACTTCTTGATAGATTTGATTGAGCCAATCTCTTGCTTGTATTTTGCTGCCATCTTGCCAATGCTGTAGTGAAGCATCCAAACTACGATTAGCTGCGGCAATTTCGTTGTTATCTGTTATTGTTAACAATTCATCAGGAGTTAGTTGACTCCTGATAAGGGGATCGAGGCTAGGATCGTCTCGCAGTTGTGTTAAGCGGGCTTCTAAAAGAGCAACTACAGCTAGTAAAGCAATAGGATCAGTAATTAAATCACAAATTCGTAACTCTAGACGGTTAAGATTATAGGGGCGACGGTCACCATTAGGGCGTACTGATGACCAAAGATGGCGTACATTACGCATGGTACCTAGGACTAATTGTTCTTCTGTCCACTTGATAAAGTGTCTGTGGCTAGTGAATAGGGGAACATGGGTGGGGGTTTTGGGAAATAGACTCCAACGAGTTGAATGAGTTCCTGTGGCTTTACCATCGAGGAAAGGCGAGGAAGCACTTAGGGCGAGGAAGAGGGGTGCTTCTAGGCGAATTAGACGACAAGCACGCATCAACTGTTCAGGATCGCTAATACCGATGTTAATGTGAATGCTGGCGGTAACTACATTCGTGTGATAAGTATTTTCAATGTAGGTGTGGTAAGGATTATGGGGATCAGAACGATCAAAGTGATCGCTACCAGCCAAAGAAAGAGTGCTACCGGGAATTAGGGTATAGTTACCAATTTTATGGAGATAATATCGTAAACGCTGTCTCGGTTTGAGGATTGAGCACAGCAAGTGATCATAGCAGTAACATGGTGGGGTAGTATACTCCACATTGCGACTGTCTGGTTCTCTCACAAAACCATCCAAATCACGAACAATGCGATCTGATAAACCTACAATCTCGCCTTGAGGTGTACCGGTGTAAATTTCTACTTCCAAGCCTTTAGAGAGCACAGTTGTTTCACCTTCATCGCATCTGATGTGTTGATTTTATCAAAAAAATGGGGTCTAAAACCCCGCCCTCTCTTGGTCAGCGTTCTTTTTTCGCTTCAGGCAAAGCTGTAAAATTTTGTGTGACCTTAGCTTCTCAAAATACTCATAATATTAGGGCGAGTATCAAACTCAAGAAAAATTCAGCCTCGATCTAGTCCAATTGCTCCCTTAAAATTGACTTCAGTTAATTTTGCTCCTGTTAAGTCGATATCGACTAAGATAGCACCATCAAAATTTGCACCGCGTAGGTTGCTATAACTAAGATTAGCCATATTTAAGTTAGCTTGCCGAAAATCGCTTTTACTGAGGTTAGTGTAGGTAAGATTGGCTTCTGTCAATTGTGCGCCAATGAGGCTAGCTTCCTGCAAGTTGGCACCAATCAGCAAAGCATGGCTAAGGTTAGTAGCAACTAGGTTAATCTCTCTTAGATCAGCGCCACTGAGATTGGCGTTAATTAGTGTTGCGCCATAAAAGTAGGCTACAGCTAACTTAGCACCTGTGAGGTCAGCATCGGCCAGATTTGCTACAGCTAACTTAGCACCTGTTAAGTCTGCTTCACTCAGATTTGCTCCACTAAGGTTAGCTCGATTGAGGCTAGCATTTTTCATCCTAGCAGCGTTAAGATTAGCTCTTCTCAAGTCAGCTTGATTCAGGTTAGCTTGTTCTAGGAGGGTATTTTGTAGGTTAGCTTCTCTAAGAATTGCACCGCTAAAGTCTGTATCTCGACAGTTTGCTTGACTTAGGTTTGCTAACTCGAGCTTAGCACTGTCAAAGCTGGCAAGGGTAAGGTTAGCGTTGTTAAGTTGAGCTTGAATAATAATCGCCCCCCTCAAATCAGCCCTCGTTAGTTTAGCTTCTCTCATATCTGTTTGGGAGAGGTTAGCGCCTGTGAGGTTAGCATCTGTAAGATCAGTTTCAACTAAATCAGCATCGGCTAAGTTAGCATACTTTAAGTCAGCCTCTCGAAGAGTCGCTTGGTTGAAGCTAACACCAGCTAACTCAGCAGCGGAAAAGTTAGTTTTGTTGAGGTTGGCACTTTCTAGATTAGCAGCAGATAAATTTTCTGTACCTGGTAGTATGCCTAGTTTTGCTTCTTCGAAGTTAGCATTATTGAGATTAGCCTCTCTCAAACTAGCGCCTTGCAGTTTGGCTCTACCTAAATCAGCACCATTAAGATTAGCACCATTAAGATTAGCACCTTGCAGGTTTGCTCCATTCAAGTCTGCACCTTCTAGTTGAGCTTGATCAAGATTTGCATTGCTTAGATTACACTGGGGACAAGCGTTGGTGGTAAGCAATCTTTCCATGTCTTTTGAACTAGCTGCAATAGCTGGTTTTGGTAGCCTCCAAGATACTAAGAGCAAAGTAGTAATCACAATTAATTTGCCGTTGATCGAGCTAGGCAGCATGAGTTTTGTTTTAGGCGAAAATGATAGATTCGATAATATTGATTTTTTTTTATGGCGTAAAGTTTCTTAAGAATCCTTCGTACTTCATAAAACTTAAACTCCAGAGTGAGCTGGAACCCCCGGACAAATAGTACGCTTTGATTTAAAGAGCTTTAAGGAGCAAGTATGATAAAACGCGGTGCTAAAGTCAGAATTCTACGTCCAGAATCCTATTGGTACCAGGATGTAGGCACAGTGGCTAGTGTAGACACAAGTGGTATTATCTACCCTGTGATTGTTCGTTTTGATAAGGTGAATTACACCGGCTTCAGCGGTAGTGCTGGTGGTGTTAACACTGGTAACTATGGAGAGAATGAGCTAGAGGTAATCTAGAACATTTTAAGATGAGTGAGTAGGATTATTTGTGCCAGAACTTCCAGAAGTTGAAACTGTCTGTCGTGGACTCAATCAAATTACTCTCAATCAAGAAATTCAAGGTAGTGAGGTATTACTTGAGCGTAGCCTTGCTTATCCTAGTTCATTAATCGAGTTTGAGAGGGCGATTCAGGGAGCAAAAATTGCACTCTGGAAGCGTCGTGGGAAATATTTACTGGCACAACTTACTCACCCGGAGTCTAAGCTGGCTGGTACTCTGGGGGTACATCTGCGAATGACTGGTCAGCTTTTGTGGTTGAATCAGGAGGAAAGCTTATCTAAACATACCCGTATTCGTCTATTTTTTGAAGGAAAAAAAGAGCTACGTTTTGTTGATATCAGAACCTTTGGCAAGGTATGGTGGGTGCCACCAAATAAAGAATTAACGGAAATTATTACTGGTTTAAAAAAACTTGGTCCTGAACCCTTCGCCTCAGATTTTTCCCCAGTATATTTACAGCAAAGGTTATCGCGGAAAAAACGCGTAATTAAGACAGCTCTTTTAGAACAAGAATTAGTTGCAGGTATTGGTAATATATATGCTGACGAAGTATTGTTCAAAAGTAAGATTCGACCTGATGCAATTGCTTGTGATTTAAATTCGCAGCAGATAGCTAGCTTACATCAGGCAATTGTAGAGGTTTTAAGTCTGGCAATTGAGCAAGGTGGTACTACCTTTAGTGATTTTCTCAATTTGCTAGGAGTGAATGGAAATTACGGTAATGTGGCTTGGGTTTATGGACGTACAGGGGAGCCTTGTCGCGTTTGTGGGAGTACCATTGAGCGAGTAAAATTAGGAGGGCGATCCTCGCACTTTTGTCCTAACTGTCAAAGTTAGTTTGCTTGGCAAAGGGGAATTTCAATGACAAATGTTGTTTGCTCTTCTGGTAGCGATTCACAGTAAAAGCTGCCACCATGTTGATCAATAATAATTTGGTAACTTATTGATAATCCTAATCCTGTACCTTTACCCACAGGTTTGGTGCTAAAGAAAGGATCAAAAATTTTATCTTTAATACTGTTAGTCATACCATTACCATTATCTGCAATTTTAATTTTTACCCAGTCATCTTTTAACTCAGTATTAATGTGAACTTGAGGTGTTTTTGTCTTTGTTTGATATTTTTTCTGATTTCTAATGTTCTCTTCTAGTGATTCAATTGCATTAGTCAAGGTATTCATAAATACTTGATTTAGCTGTCCTGGATAGCATTCAACTAAAGGTATTTGATTATATTCTTTAATAACTTCAATTTGATTATTATTGAGGCGATTTTGTAGGATTAGTAAGGTACTATCAATACCTTCGTGAATATCTACTTGCTTAAATTCTGCTTCATCAAGGCGAGAGAAATTGCGTAGAGAAAGTACAATATCGTGAATACGTTTAGTGCCTAATCTCATGGATTCCAGGATTTTGGGTACATCTGACTTGAGGAAATCGAGATCAATAGCTTCTATTTCTTTGAGAATTTCTTCTGGTGTTTCAGGAAAATGTTCCTGATAAATTTCTATTAGTTTGAGTAAATCTGAAACATACTCTTGAGTCGGTTCTAAATTGCCATGAATAAAGTTAACTGGATTATTGATTTCATGAGCAATTCCTGCCACCATTTGACCCAAACTGGACATTTTCTCACTCTGAATCATTTGCAGTTGAGTTTGTCTCAATTCCTTGAGGGCATTTTCTAATTCCTGGGTGCGATCGCGCAACTTTGCTTCTGCCTGTTTGCGCTGGCTAATATCTTTTTGAATAGCAATGAATTGGGTTAATTCTCTATTCTCATCGAAGATGGGATTAATACTAAGAGAAATCCAATGTGGTTGACCATTTTTATGGTAATTCAGAATCTCTCCTGTAAAAGATTTCTTCGCTTGCAATGCTTGGCTAATATTATCTACTGTGTGTGAATCAGTCAGATCACCTTGCAAAATTGCTCCTGGTTTCTGTCCACACATCTGTTCGAAATCGTAACCTGTAATGCGCGTAAAACCCTCATTAACCCATTCTGTTAAACCCTTACTATCAGTAATCACAACTCCATTATCTGTTTGACTTGCCACCAGAGATAATTTAGCTAGCTCTAGTTCTGCTTGTTTGTTTTCCGTAATATCGGTGGAAATTCCGCAAGTGGCGTAAACTCTGCCAAAACTATCAAAAAGAGGGAACTTTATGGCTAAATAGGTGTGTAAACTATCTTCTAGATTAATACTTTCTTCCCAACGAAGTGCTTTACCTGCTGCAATAGCTTTATCTTCATTTTCTCGTATTTGAGCAGCAACTTCTTGAGGGAGAATGTGGTCGTCAGTTTTACCAATTATTTCTTCCTGAGATAGATTAAAAACCTTCTCGAACTCACGATTTACCAGCAGGTAATTACCAAATAAATCTTTCAGATAAATGATTGCAGGAGCATTATTAATAATAGCTTGTAGTTGAGATTTACTTTGAGATAGAGCAGTTTCCGTCTGTTTGTGAGCATGCATTTCTTGCTTCATTTGTTTGACTACTTTTCGTAGTTGGGCAGTGCGTTCAATAAAGCGTTTTTCTAACTCTTGTTTCAAGTTTTGCAGTTGATATTCCGCTTGTTTGCGTTCAGTAATATCTTCTATCGTGACTAAAATACCTATTACATTACCCTGTGCATCTCGTAAAGGAATTTTGCAGGTATCTAGCCATGCCTTTCTACCATCTGCCTGTTGCTGAGTTTCAATTATATGTAGTTGAGGCTGACCAGAATCCATAACCAAGCGATCGCACTCACAATACCAATCAGCTTCCTCTGGTGTCCAGGGTAAATCATAATCTGTTTTACCCACAATTTCTTCTGGGGATTTAAATCCAGCAACTTGAGCAGTATTTTGATTGCAACCAAGATAAACTGAATTACGATCTTTCCAAAGAATAAGCTGAGGGATATTATCCATAACCAATTGCAAAAAATGTTGTGATTCTTGCCACTGGTTAGTAATCTGCTGGCGTGTAATCGCCCCTGCCAAACATGATACTGCTGCTTCTATAATAGATTGTTCTTCCTCTGACCACAAATGCTTTATTGTACAATTATCAAAACCAATAAAACCCCAAAATTTACCTTGGATAATAATTGGCGCGACTAAAATAGAAAGAATATTTTGAGATTCAAATATCAAACGCTCTTGTTCAGGAAAATCATTAATTAAGCCACAAATTAATTCACCTTGAGCTAGTTTTTGTTGCCAACTGGGGAAAAATTCTTTGTAAGATAGGTTCTGTAATTGTGGATTATCTATTTCTGGAGTAATTCCCTGAGCTACCCATTCCCAAACTTGACTCATCAAAAGTTCCCCAGTTTCTGAATCGCTGTGGTTACGAAAGATATAAATCCGATCCACTAGAGTTGCTTGACCTAAAGCTGCTAAAGCTTCATTAATTGATTGATTGTAGTCATTGATCGTAAGTAAGCAACGGGTAGCACTAGTGAAACCAGCAAAAAGGCGATCACGTTGCTGTAAGTTTTGCTCTAAGCTTGCAACTTGCTTACGTAATTCTAATAACTCCTGTTGCCAATTATCAAAGTTATGGTGCTCAAAAGCAACACAATCGCGATTTACCAAATTATTGTCCATCAGTTTGGAATTTTGCATCAAATAAAGAAGCGACAACTAATCAGATTGATTTGAAAAAAAGACCAGCTTAATTCAATATTTCCCCAAAAGCTACCGGAAAATTGAGATTAGTTATTTTATGTTTCTTAATGGTGCAACTGATGGTGTATTGAGCCAATGAGTGATGGATAATTTAATTAATTGTTAAGTTATTACTAAATCGTTAACTCTCTCCAAGACACTATAGTAAATTTTTATCCTCTCCATTAATGACCACTGTTCTCCCTATTTCTGCTGAGTGACGTGCACCATCAGCTACTTTGAGAGCATAGTAACTTGCTTGAGGCTCGACATATAAGGCTTTACCTGTTAGTAAGTGATCTAAAACTAAAGTTGTATCGTGAGCAAACAAACCACGACGACTACCTACCTCAATTGGTATGAGAGTTTCTCCTTGTACTAAAGTCCCTTTTTCACCGATAAATATTAGGCTACCTTGCTCACCATGTAATTCAAAAGTGCGTTGAGCTTGCCAAAAATGCTCTCCTTTACCATAGGTAATATCGGCAATTAAACCACAGTCAAAACGCAATTGTGCTGCGCACAAACAAGCACTATAGTAAAAATTAGCTTCTGGAATGTCCCAAAATTTAGATTGACAGCTAACTTGATTCACACTACCAAATAAATCCGTAAAACGATGTATGCGTGATAAGGCTGCACTAAGAGGAAAACCATATAGTTGATGGTGATAATTCCAACGACGAGGAGCAGGGCGTTTGGGAGAAATGGTAATGTAGCGAGCATAGAAAACTGTGCCAATTTTTGCTAAATTTTGGCGAATTGCTTGGTGTAAACCACCCAGTAGTTCTATGTGTTCGACATGGAATAATAAACTCTGAGTCTTGGCTAAATTAATTAAACTAGCTGCATCTGAAGGCTTAAGGGCAGGAGGATATTCCGCTACCACGTGTTTTCCTGCTTCAAGGGCCCCACGAGCAATAGTAGCGCGATCTCGGTTAGTACTGGCAATGAAAATTAAATCTAGATCTGGTTTCTTGACTAAATTTTGCCAAGAATCTAGTAAAGTAGCACCATAGGTTTCACAGAAAGTTTGGGCTTTATCTTGAGTGTGACCAACAACAAAGACAAGCTGTGAGCGTTCATCAGCTACTAGTGCTTCTGCACGCTTTTTTGCTGCAAACCCAGTTCCCACTAAGCCAACTTTCAAGGGTGCATTGAGGTCAATATTACTAATGTTTTCTGCCTCCAAAAACCAATAACCTATTTTCCTCTAAGTACAAATCATCTTTTTCAACTATAACTATAACTAATGCTAATTATTGCCAGGTAACAGGAGAGATGTTTCCTTAAGAAAGTATGATGAATTCCAGTTAGTGATTGGTTTACAGCTATTTTATCTTTCTACCTTGGACTTGCAACTTCCATCCTCCATAGTATAAGCAAAAGTTATTTTAAGTTTAATTAAGAATTTCATTACTAATGCGATTCTAACTAGTGATATTTTTCTCGTAGTATCAGAAGTGAACCTAATTGTGATCAGCAGAAGTTAGCCTAGCTGAAGCAATAGGTCTTGTCTGGTAGAGAACTACAAACTGCCGTTCCAATTAGAAACAGGAGTAACACGTGGCAACAACTTACAAAGTTACATTAGTTAACGAATCAGAAGGACTCAACACAACTATTGATGTTCCTGATGATGAGTATATTCTCGATATTGCCGAAGAACAGGGAGTTGAGATACCATATTCCTGCCGTGCTGGTGCTTGCTCCACCTGTGCAGGTAAAATAGTATCAGGAACAGTAGATCAATCTGAGCAGTCCTTCCTCGATGATGATCAAATGGAAAAAGGTTTTGTACTAACCTGTATCGCTTACCCAAGATCTGATGTAACGATCGAAACTCACCAAGAAGAAGAGCTGTACTAAGCTAAGCAAAGTTTCACTTACTTCTAGAGTTAGTAGAGGCTACAGCACTAAATATTAGAGTAGGGGCTAACTTTGAGCTAGTCCCTTTTTAATTTTAAGTATTAATTATCTCCTGCACTAGGCAAAAGCAGTTGTACTTGTGCTGATAATTGGAGATTATGGAGAGCAGTGATGGTTTTTTGCTCATCTTGTACCCAAAACTTTTGATCAAGTCGCACAACCTGACGTTTTTCTCCTGCATTAATTACTGCAACTACGGGAATTTTAACTTGCTCTCTCTCTCCTGAGTTTCCCTGCAAAATGCCTTTAAGATTAGTTTGTAGACTTTTATTGCTAGCTTGTTGAGGTGTCATTTCCACTAACACCATTCTCGATGTGGTAACAGCTTCAGCATCTTCAATTATGAACTGACTTTCTTCATCTGTGTGTTCCACCCTACCCCAAACAATAAGGGGTAAATCTGTGACTAGGAATGATTCTATACGTTCGTAGCTGCTAGGAAAAACAATTCCTTCTGCTTGTTGTCCAGACATATCTTCCATTTGCACAAATGCCATGGGTTTACCTTTTTTTGTAACAATGGATTTAACAGCGCTAAACATAACAATGGCACTTACTCTAGTCTTTTTCTTCAAGTCTGCCAAATCATTTAAGCTAATTGGAGACAGAATTTGAGCTGCTTGACGAGTGAATTTGAGGGGATGATCAGAAACATAAAATCCTAATAAATCTTTTTCTAGTTTAAGTTTCTCTGCTGGAGTAAAGTCGGCGACAGGAGGGCTTTTGGGTACAGATTCAAAACCATTAGTATCAGCGGTAGTTGTCTGGTTATCAAATAGGTTGATTTGACCACTTTCTCTTTCTTTGGCTCTATTTTGCCCCCATTTAATCACTAATTCTAGGTCATTGATCAGTTGACGGCGATTGGATTCAACATAATCAAAGGCTCCAGAATAGATTAAAGCTTCTAGGGCACGACTGTTAACCACTCGCAGATCGACGTGGTCGCATAAATCAGCTAAGCTCTTAAAATTGCCTCCAACTTCCTTTCTAGCTTGCAAAATATTCTCAATTGCTCCCTGTCCTAAGTTTCTGACTGCAGATAAGCCAAAGATAATATTATCCCCCTCAGGTGTAAAATCGACCTGGGAACGGTTAATATTCGGTGGCTCTACATTAATCCCCATTTTTTGACAGGTGCTAATATATTTTTCTACTTTATCCTGGGAACCACTGCTAGCACTTAGCAAAGCTGCCATATATTCCACTGGATAATTAGCTTTGAGGTAGGCTGTTTGATAGGTAACGTAGGCGTAGGCGGTAGAGTGGGATTTATTGAAGCAGTTGGATGCAACGCAACCGTTAGCAAGGAGAAAATTATGATCCTCGGCTACGCCAATGTCATAAACTGGCTGCATACCAAGGGAACGACGACTGATGATTTTGACCATGAGTTGATTAACATCAGGCTAGTGGAATTCGTATCTCAATTTACCAAAAAAACTGGGTCTAAAGCCCCGCCGGATTAGGACGGCTTTCATGATACAATTATAGTCATGAAGACGTACAAATTTAAACTATACAAACATAAACGAAATAAATATTTGCACTATTCAATTAATGCTAGTTCGAGTATTTATAATCATTGTATTGCGTTGCACAAACGCTACTACAAAATGTTTGGCAAGCACTTAAATCAGTATTGTCTTATGAAACATATAGCCAAGCTTAGAAAGCGGATAAGATACTGGCAGCAAGTCGGGTCTCAAGCTGTACAAGAGATAATTCAGCGCATTGAAAAAGCATATCAATTATTCTTCAAGCAGCACAAAAAAGGCACTAGACCTCCAGGATTTAAAAAACGCAGAAAATATAAATCTTTCACTCTAAAACAAGCTGGCTACAAGTTCATCTCTGACAATAAAATCAGAATAGGTAAAAACATATTTAAGTTTTCTCTTAGTAGAAGAATTGAAGGAAAATTTAAGACATTAACTGTTAAAAGAAATAACTTAGGCGAACTATTTCTTTTGGTGGTAACAGACCATCAAGCAGAAGTCTTCCCAAACATGACGGGTAAAATCGCAGGCTGGGATTTTGGGCTGAAGACATTTCTCACAGGCAGTGACGGTACAACTATTGAATTCCCTCTATTTTTCAAGCAACTGAGAAACAAGCTAAAAGCTGCAAATCTTTCTCTATCAAGGAAAAAGAAAGGCTCAAAGGGTTGGTATAGAGCAAAAGACCATCTCAATCGTGTCTATGAGAAAATCACTAACAAAAGACATGATTGGTTTTGGAAAGTGTCTCATCAGTTGACGGATGAATACGATGTATTGATATTTGAAGATCTAAACCTTAAAGGAATGCAAAGGTTATGGGGCAGAAAAATATCCGACTTAGCCTTTGCTACCTTTCTCGAAATTCTGCAAACAGTAGCAGATGTTAAAGGAAAGACGATTCACTTTATAGATCGGTTCTATCCCAGTAGTAAGACTTGCTCTCACTGTGGGCATATCAATCAAGAATTAACTCTTAAAGATAGAGAATGGGATTGCCCAGGCTGCCATACCAAGAGAATTCCAAGAGACTTAAACGCAGCAATCAATATCTGTAGGGTTGGGGCATCAACCCTTAAGCTAGACACCGTAAGACCATCTTTGATGGCTAGTGTTGCCTGAATTTAGAATCCTCATGCCTTTAGGCTGAGGAGTATGTCAACTCAGTCTTTGGTTTTTCGGCTACACTCGCAATCAAATATAGGAATGTAACATTTGTGGAGACGTAACAGATTACGTCCCTACGGAGGTCAAACTGTGTCAAAATGTAAAGCGTGTGGATAATATCATCAACTACCGCAGCTTTAAAGCCAACAGCCATTGCTCTAGGAAACTTTGACGGCGTTCATCTGGGGCATAAAATGGTTATGCAACCAATTTTAGAGCCTGTGGGGACAAACCGAGAAACTGTTATCGCAACGGTGGTTACTTTTAATCCTCACCCTAGAGAATTTTTTAGTGGTATTAGTCGCAAGCTATTGACTCCTCGTCAAGAAAAGGTTCAGCAGCTAGATTTATTGGGCATTAAGCAACTAGTATTACTGCCATTTAATCGCGAGTTAGCAGCTTTTAGCCCCCAAGAATTTGTGGCGGAAATTTTAGTTTCTCAACTACAAGCTACCCATATTAGTGTGGGGGCAGACTTTCGCTTTGGCAAGCAGCGAGCAGGAACAGCACTAGATTTACGCACAATCGCTAGTCAATTTGGAATTCCAGTTACCATTGCTGACCTAAAAAAATACCAACTAAATCAGGATAGCGAACAAGTGCGCATTAGTAGCTCTCGCATTCGTGAAGCCTTGAGTTTAGGTGACATTGAAACTGCAAACCTTTTGTTAGGTCGCCCTTATACTCTTACAGGAAAGGTTGTCACTGGTCAACAACTTGGTCGCACTATTGGTTTTCCTACTGCTAATTTACAACTTCAAGAAGACAAATTTTTACCACGTCAAGGAGTTTACTGTGTCAAGGTTATACTTAGCAGCAAACAAGTTATCAAAGGAGTTATGAACTTGGGTTGTCGTCCCACTGTCGATGGTATTCACCCCACTGTAGAGGTTCATCTTTTAGACTGGTCTGGAGATTTGTATGGTCAGGAGATAATTGTCAGTTTACACAAATTTCTCCGTCCTGAACAAAAATTTGCTTCCCTCGATGAGTTAAAAACACAAATTGCTGCTGATTGCACCACCACACGCGATTACCTTGAGGCAAAATAAATGAGGTAGTGATTTTGGAAATAATCATAATCCAAGGCAAAATATATGTTGCCAATTCCTAACCTTGTCAATTTTAAATTTTTTAAACAATGAATAATGAAGAAGCGAAACAGAAAATTGAGCAATTAATTGCTAATCTTAATCGCGTTATTGTTGGTAAAACTGACTCAATTCGCTTAGTTTTAGTTGCACTTTTGTGTGATGGTCATGCACTTTTAGAAGATGTTCCTGGTGTGGGCAAAACTTTGCTGGCAAAATCATTAGCTAAGTCTATTAATGGTCGCTTTCAACGCATCCAATGCACCCCAGATTTATTACCAACAGATATTACGGGTACTAATGTTTTAAAACCAGGAAGTCTGGAGTTTGAATTCTTACCAGGACCTATTTTTGCTAATGTATTATTAGTAGATGAAATTAACCGAGCGACACCTCGAACTCAGTCAGCTTTGTTAGAGGTAATGGAGGAACATCAAGTTACTGTAGATGGAAAATCACGTCCAGTTCCTCGACCTTTTTTTGTTATTGCAACTCAAAATCCCATTGAATATCAGGGTACTTTCCCTTTACCTGAAGCGCAAATGGATCGCTTTACTATTTCCTTAAGTCTGGGTTACCCTACAGAGGCGGAAGAGTTGCAAATGTTGCAGCGTCATCAAGAGGGTTTGCAATTAGACGAATTAAAGCCTTGTATTTCCTTAGAAGAAGTCAAGGAAATACAACATCTAGCAAGTCAGGTAAAGGTAACTAGGGAACTTCAGCAATATATTCTCAATTTAGTTAGATCTTCGCGTACCCATGACGAGGTAACCTTAGGTGTTAGTCCACGGGGTACAGTATCTTTGCAAAAAGCAACCCAAGCAATCGCTTTTCTCGAAGGTAGGGACTATGCTATTCCTGATGATGTCAAATTTTTGGCACCTCATCTACTTTCCCATCGTCTGATTACTGTAGGTGGACGAAAATCTCAAGCTGTAGTTACTAAACTACTCCAATCTGTCCCCGTAGAACCACTAGCAAGGGCTGATTAGTTAAAAGCAATGTCAGATTTGGTTAGGAAAAAAAATCGCACTCGAAAAAAAAATACTAAGCTATGGTTTGGCTTGCTTGTCGTCATGGTTTGGAGTCTTACTCTCGGTTGGGGAATGGCGGTAGCGATTTCGCCTACAAATAAAATAGAATCTGTTAATACAAAATCTGTTGATTCTGTTCCCAGTCGTTTTCAACTAGGGGAACAGCTTTATCTCGACAACTGTTCTACTTGTCATATTGCCCTACCGCCAGCCATTTTTCCTACCGAAACCTGGCGACAGCTTTTAGAAGAAATGGACACTCATTATGGTCAAAAATTACCCTCAATTATTAGCCCAGTCATTTTACTAATGTGGGAATATTTTAAGTTTGCTTCTCGCCCAATTAATCAAGATGAAGTTATACCCTATCGAGTAGATGAATCTCGTTATTTTAAAGCCCTTCATCCCAAAGTTAAATTACCTCGAACTTTAAGTCATCGAACTTGTATTACTTGTCATCCTAGTGTTAGTCAGTTTGATTATCGAACTCTTACTCCAGAATGGGAAGATGCTCCCTAATTGCAGGTAGGTAACTAAAAATTAGGGCAAAATTAATCGTGAAAATTAATAAGTTATTTATTTGCTCACGAAAGGTTTGGAAAGCCCATTTTTTCGAATATGGGAGGGATAGCTGCCTAATCCTTGATTATTTTTATTCGTTTTTTGACAAGCAACCAACAGCTAAAAAAGACAAAATATCTAGTATTTTAGCCGTATTATACTAAGTCCGGTTGTGATAGTAGCTTTTAAAATTTTAGGGAGATGGGGAGTTGGGCAAAGGGTTTGATGTTTTGCGTTAATGGTTACTCTGAGACCAGTATTTAGTATTATCAGTTAATTCACTTACTCTATTTTTTGTCTCTGACGAACAAGAATACTTAATTAAAGAAAGTAAAAAATAGAATAAACTTCTTGCACAATCGATTCTGGTATTGATGATTTAAACTATGCAAGAAGTCTAATATTTATCATGCTATCTGCAGCAATTATCCTCAACTATTTGTTCAGAAAAACCTTGCGTAAAACAGTCTGTGGGTAAAGATTTTGTAACCACAGAACCAGCTGTAAGAGTTGTACCATCTCAAATTTTCATTAAAGAGGAAACACTAGAAGCAGCACCCAGAAAAACACCCATACCGATATTAACAAGACCGCACAAATTACAACTAGGAGAAATGTTGCTATAACTGCCAATTCGACAGTTATGGTCGATGATCGCACCTGTGTTTACAATGATATGAGAGTCGATATGAGTATCAGGATTAACCACCGCATTTGCCATGACTACTGTTCCTGGTTCAATTTTTACTTCCAAACCAATTCTGCCTGAAGGATGAATGAATTTTGTAAAAGATTAGCCTTTTTTTGCTCAACTTAAGCGCAATTTTTTGTCGAATTCGATTATTCCCAATCGCGACAATTCACTGGCTATCTCCAGTACTAGTAAAATTGATAATGTCTGCTGCAAGATAAACAGGAATAACATGAATTAAGCTAACTTCAGGAGGTGGATTATCATCAAATAAAGCAGTCACTTTTTTTTCTTGCTGATACAAGATATCTAGGATAATTTTGGCGTGTCCACCACAGCCAGAAAGAAGATATTCATAGATTAAGTTGATGACAGCATACGCCTGTTTAAATAGGTTTCCCCACAGGCGATCGCGATTACAACACAAGCTACACTACTCCAGGCTCCTATTACTCCAAAAAACTGGATACTAGAAGCGATTAAAAGAGTTAAACAAATGTAAGTAATCGCTACTTGGGAATGGGATAAACCAGATTGCTGAAGTCTTTGATATAAATGAGTGCGATGTGCTTTAAAAATATTTTCGCCGCGCAATAAACGACGACAAAGAGTGTAGATAGCATCGCCAATGAGAGGGAGAGTAATCGCTACGGCTGACCAAGCAGCAGATGGATTTTTCGTATTACTTAAAAGAGCAATTGCTACCACCGCACCTAAAATTGTACTACCTGCATCCCCCATGAAAATTTTGGCGGGCGACCAATTCCAATAGAGGAAACCCGCCAAAGCTGCTACTAAAAGCCACAGTAAAGGTTGGTTGAACCAAATAGCCAAAAATGCCAATTGAAGCGCACTTACTCCACCAACTAAACCATCTAAACCATCCATGAAATTATAGAAGTTAATCATGGCAGTCATACCTATGATAGTTAGTATTGTTGCGATTATTGCTCCGACAATACCTAATTTATCCAGCACAGGAAAGGGAAAAGCACCACAATAGATAGCCACAATGCTAGCCACAGACAACTGTACTAAATAGCGAATACCTGCGGGAACTCCTCGCCAATCATCAATAATACTAATGGCGATTAAGGGAATTAGGGCTATCCACAGGGTATTTTGCTGGGATTCAATGAGATTAACTCCGAAAAATTGACTAGTTAAAATGACACCCGCAACAGCAATAATAAAACCTAAACCACCACCTCTGGGAGTTGGGAAAATATGGGAACTGCGTTCATTGGGGATGTCAATGAGTTGTTTTTTGAAACTTTGTTTGATTACGGCGACACTCAGAAGACTGAGAAAAAAAGTAATTACACAGAGAGTTAACGATAAGTACATAAAAATACTTCCGTATAAACAACTGACTCTTAGGTTTACTAGCGTATATTTACGTATCCGAATTTGATTTAGAAAAAAGAAAAAAATTAACCAGCACTGATGCTTCTAGGTAGAGGGATAAAGTGGTTTTCCTGGGTGTTGGGTATGTGTTTTAGCTAATCTAAATTGCTGTGTTCGAGTGAGTGCGATTATAAATTTTGGAGAGTAAATTTTAGGATACTAGTTATAATCCAAAGAAATTTGTTGCTGAATCGTTATGTATACTCTTATACCTAAAATAGATTCTCCCTTGCTTGCTGCTGCGGGAAGAGAACACAAAAAATAGCAGAAATATTGATTAGAAATGATGCAGATATTAATACCACTGACAATTTAAGTAACACCCCACTACATTATGTCTCTTCGGCTGCCAAGCAAGAGTTAGTTCAATTACTCATTGAAAACGGAGCTGATATTAATTATCAATCGCAAGATGGTTCGATACCCTTATATCTAGCTGCTTATAGTCACCACTAAGATACAGATAAAATTATCTTCGAATATGGTGCTGAGATTGACTTAGATATAGATATTTTACTCTGAGATATTGAGCTTATTAATTATTTCTTTAATCAGGTAATAGATGTGAATTTTCAGTTTTCTAAAGTCTTTGCTAAAGGAACGATAACAAGATTGTTTTTGAGCTGATAGAGGAAAAGCTTGGTTGATTTTTACCATTCAAAAATAATTTAAAATATGAGCCATCAAGATTATAATAACTACCCTATTTTATAACTATTGATTTTTGAGTTAATTTTATGCTCTCTAATTTAGCTATCGACCGTAATTCAACTACATTTTTTTAGTCAAGCTCTAGATTCGATAGCTTGGCAACAGATAGCTTATCTTTGGATAATAGGAGTTTCTATCGAGCTCTACATCGTAATTACCTCAGTTATTAACTCTATCCAAGGTCGACATAGCTCGATTGTATTTAGAGTAGGATTATTTGTTACCTTTTTTTCTCTGCTTTTTTACGGCAAATTGACCTTACTGAAACCATTTTTAGAAGTTAGTACAAACAATGTATTTCTTCGTAGCTTGCTTAAATGTTTTTAATTTGTCATCTTGAGTTTATTTCAGTTCTTTTGTTTGTTGTTCTCTGCTTATATCCGGCATAGAAGAAAGTAATTATTTTATTAACCTTATCAGGCTTCATAACCAAAAATGAATCCCCTTTGTGTTACTTATTTACCTTAACCTATAAGTAATTTCTGTGAATCTAACAAAAAAAATAACTGCACTACTTAGGTAGTGGTGCTAATATTGCTGAAAAGGGTGTAGTTGTAGAACTTTGGAGTTGAGCGAATCGGGGTCAAGGAATGACACGGTTTTCGTGTGCTTAAACTTGGCGATTTAGCAAACCAGGGTCCCTTTTTCAAGTAGCTGTAGCTGAATGTTATTAGCTTTGTAGGGAGGTTCCAACTACACCTATTCCACGCCGCCACTAGGTTTAGTTGTTATGATGCAAAGTCACTCTTATAAGCTCCAAAATCGCCAATCTAACCAGGCTCAAATCTATAAAAACGTTATGGAATGGTTAGTTACTGAAGAGGTAGAGCAACAACTACAAAAAGTATCTCCCAAGTTACTTAGATATATTAACAAGATAGAAGTAGCAACTTTTGCACTCAACCGTTTACCACCTCTCTATGCTTCTTCAGAAGAGGGTTTACAAAGGCAAGAAAAACGTGCTAAGAGAGAGTATCGCCAAGAAATTACTAAAGCAGTACGCCAAGCTATTGCTGCAGTACAGAGAGATCCCATTCGTTTTTCAACTCCCTTAGTTTCTAAGGAAAATCTTGAATCTCAGCAAGCTAAAGCAGCTTTAGAGGAATTGCAGGATGTATTGCAGAAACGAGAACTTTCCTGGAAAAATATAGCTAAGGTAGTTCATCAAGCTATAACCCAAAAGACTAGCGAGAAAAAGTCTATTCTCCAAAGAGATGTTCCCAAAATAGAAACTTCTCCCGCTTATGATTGGGGTGAAGAGCATTATCTGCGCTAAATTGCGATTCAGGGAGGTAATGAGGTTGCAGTTTCTTACCTCCCTGAGTTAAACGTTTCCCTGAGTTAACTGTTTTTCCTCTGATTTAAGGCTCGATTCGTAAACTGTTCCTTCAATCGCACTGTAAGTATTCAGTAGGTATTGAGGGCAAAAATAAGTAATTATACGACCACAAAAAATTAGTAAGTAGGATGCTAAAGCAATCGGTATCGCTAAAGGTAGGTGAATTAGCTGACGCACCTCTACTGTTTTTACACGGCGCAAAAAAGGGAATAGATTGCCAATATGAGTGATTAACTTCGTCTGTGGTAAAGCAGAAGTATTGCCTTCACTCTTAATTTGCTTCACAAGACGTTTAGTAATCACATTATCCCGTCCAATGAGCAAAAAGCGCCAGAAAAAATGAGACCAACCATTGGGCGCAGCATGGCTTGCTTGAGCTTTAGGTTGTCGCCAAATTTGGTATCCTTGGCGTGTTAAAGAAAAAGCATGGATATAGCAATTACCACGATACAAGGGTAACTCTGAGGGAATTGGCTGTGCTAAAAGTAACTGGCGGCTGAAGGCAATATTATTACAGTAATAGGTGTAAGCAGGGTAGGGTTGCTGTTTTCCGGAAAAACCATTGAATAGGTAGACAAAGTGCATCGCTAATTCATAAGCCCCTCCGGTGCGAGTTGCAGTCTCGCCAGCAACCACTTGAATTTCTCGATGATCTCTAAAGGGAGTGAGAATATGACTCAACCAGGAACAGTTGTAGATGCAATCGGAATCGCATAGCAACACAACCTCTCCTGTTGCTAGTCTTGCGCCCTCCATTTTAGCCTCATAGTAGCTAATTCCAGCACGGGAGCGGTGAACCTTAATCCAAGGATAGCGCTCGCAAATCGCTTCTAGTACAGAAGCAGGCGTATCACCGCTATCAATAATTATCACCTCTTGGGCATCCTCCGCCGATGGAGTTTGTTCCACAAGGGAATTTAAGGAGAGATAGAAACCTTCCAACTCAGAGGTAGAAAGATTTTCCGTTTCCAGAATAATCGAAAAACTGGGTAACTTGGTTTCCATTGATGGCTGCGATTGAGTCATATTCTCCTGCAAGTTTTTTTACTCACTTCGTTGTGAAACAGTTTTTGTTTCCTGGATTTTTTCTATGACTGGCTATTGAGTAACTGGTGCTAAAAAATTCTCTGCGCCAGCAATAACTTGAGCTGAGATAATTTTATCTCCTGCCTTTAAACTTTTTAGCACTTCTTTACCCTCAACCACATAGCCGAAGACAGAGTAACGTCCATCTAAGAGATTAAATCCAGGAGGCGTTAGATCATTTTGTAGCAAAAAGAAAAAGATTTGGGAAGAGCCACCATTAGCATCCCCACTGGGACGAGCTAGTGCTAAAGTTCCATAAGCGGAGAAAGGTAAGGCAAGATCTGGTAAATAAATACCATATTCTTCTAGAGTAACTTCATAAACTGGCTCATCTTCACCTTTAACCAAAACTTCCAGAGGAATTGAGCGATACTCTCCCGTATTAGGGTCATTAAAACCTACTGCAGCTCCCGGAGGATCGCCAGTTTGTAAGAAATAGGAATCTTCACCACGTCCAAATTTTAAACCATCATAAAATCCACGCTGCACCAAATCGACAAAATTACCAGCATTTACAGGAGCACTGTAACCATCAGCTACAATTATGAGATTACCTTTCTCTGTTGCCATCTCCACTGTGGCACGCCCCTTAAGTTGGGGTAAATAGTCGTATTTTTCTGGTACCTCGAAAGGAAAACCCACTACCATTAATTCTTCTATCTGAGTCACCTTTGCCAAAAGTTCACTGCGATTTTGGCTAATTAACTCCTCATTTCTTTTAGCCGCCGCATCCTGCAGTTGACTAATTTCTGGTAGCATTTGCTCAAGTATTTCCTGAGCTTGAGCTTGACGTTCTTCAGGCACACTAGCTAATATTTTGCTTTGTCTATACTTAGCAACAAAACCAGCTTCTTTGGCATCTTTTTTAACTTTGCCCCAACGCTTAGTGCGTATGTGGTAAGAAATATCTTCTAAACTAGCTTGTAGCTTTCGTATCTGCTCATTTTCAATCGGTAAGGCATACCTCAGTAACGATTGAGCATCGGTAATCGCATTTCCCTGCGCTAATTGACTTTTGCGGTTAGCAGCAAAAGCACTACCACCAAATAAACTAATTGACAGCACCACCACTAACACTAAAGCAGCAGTTATTTTGAGGTATTGCTGGTATCGCTCCCAGCTAAAAAATTTCGCAAATTTCATGAATCAATTTTTCCCTCCAGTCCCTCTGTTACAGCTTACAGTAATTGGTTGTTGCTTACTGGTTGTTTGTAGAAACGGATGATTGACGGTGTTACATCGTAATTACTAGTAATGACAAAAGATGGGTAATCTCCTACCACTGACTTATACTCCCCCATCTCCCAACTTCCCTATCTCCCAACTTCCCTATCTCCCCATTTCCCTAAATCCCCTATTCCCTTGAACCGTTGAAGGGTAAAATGTAATCCTGGATTGTTCTGGCTTGTGAAAAAGCTTCATGATTTCTAGTAACGACTTTCGAACCGGTGTCTCGATTGAACTTGATGGTGATGTATGGCGAGTGGTGGAATTCCTCCACGTCAAACCTGGTAAAGGCTCTGCTTTTGTGAGAACTAAGCTGAAAAATGCCAAAACAGGAAGCGTGGTTGAACGAACTTTTCGCGCAGGAGAAACAGTTCCTCAAGCTGTATTGGAAAAGCGGACTATGCAGCATACTTACAAAGATGCTGAGCAATTTGTCTTTATGGACATGGAAACCTTTGAGGAAACTCGTCTCAATGAAGATCAAATTGGTGCTCGCGTTAAGTACCTTTCAGAAGGTATGGAAGTGAATATCCTTGAATGGAATGATCAGGTTTTAGAGGTAGAATTGCCTAACTCTGTGGTACTCGAAGTAGTGGAAACTGATCCTGGAGTTAAGGGAGATACTGCTACTGGTGGTACTAAACCAGCTATTGTGGAAACTGGTGCACAGGTGATGGTTCCTCTATTCATTTCCATCGGAGAAAGGATTAAAATCGACACGCGCAATGATTCCTATTTGGGTCGAGAATAACCTGTCTCCGCCTTGACGACATTGGCAACTACCTGAGGATGTTATAGTCTGTGCCTATAGATTTTGAGCAGCTAAGGGATCTGTTGAGCGCAATAGCGCAAACTGGTCTTACCGAGGTAATTTTAAAGAATGAGGATTTTGAGTTAACAGTACGCCAGGGACTGGTAACGCTACCCGATAATGTTCCTAGACAGGAGGCTGTGCATCTAGCAGTTGCACCTCCTCCCGTAGCTCAAACAATCATTCCTACACCCGCAGAGTCTGTCCCACCGCCTGTGGATAGTAAATTGGTGGAGATTACTTCACCAATGGTGGGTACTTTTTATCGCGCCCCAGCTCCTGATGAACCCCCATTTGTTGATAATGGTGAACGCATTGCCAAGGGACAAACTGTCTGTATTATAGAAGCGATGAAGCTAATGAATGAGATTGAGGCAGAAGTTTCTGGTCAAGTAGTAGATATACTGGTGGAAAACGCTGAACCTGTGGAATATGGTCAAGTTTTGATGCGGGTGAAACCAGATTAAAGCTCAAAGTTTTCAGTGAAATCTTGACGCGTCATCGGTTGCTGTACCAAAACTCCTTCGCCACCCAAAACCTCAAGGGGTTCTCCTGATACAGAAATCCACACAGGAGCATTGGGTTCTAAGCTGGTTGCAGTATACAACACTTGGGCCAAACGCCCCATCATGGAAGCAGTACCACCACCAGAGGCGAATTCTTCTGATAAGTCTAGGTAAACGCCATTCTCTTTGGTAGCTATGCTAAGTAGTTTAGTTCCTTTGGGGATGGTTGTGGTTAAACCTTGCTCTTGTGTACTTGTACCTAACAGCAAGCGATCAAAAGCCTTCTCCAGCATGGCATCATTTTGCTCTTGTGCTGGCACTTTGATGCTACTAGCAACCATCTCAATTTCGTTACCTTCTGTTTTCAGCCAATAAATATCCATCCCCTGTTCCTGGGTTTGGGGGGCTGATTGCAGTGTTTTTGGCGCTGATGGCTCAATTTGGCTAGTATTGGGGGCTTGACTGGTGTCTTCTGGTTGAAAAGAATTCCAAGCCCACCAAGCTGTACCCGAACCAGCAGCCACAACGGCGGCAGAAATTCCAGCTACAATACCTACTGAACGTTTGCGAGTTGGTTGTTGATCTTGCATAATTTCCTCCTGAGCCTAGGTATCAGTAAAAAATAGGAGGTTGTAATTTTGACTATAGTGGCACTACAGAGGTTCCACCGACAAAATTAGTTACTCTCAGATTCTAGTTCTAGGGGTTGTGCTTGTATAAAGGCAGCAATTTCTAATTTATCCTCCTCTAATTCTAATTGTAGAATCCTCATCAGTATTCCTGCATCTTCCAAATTACCGAGATCCAAGCGATTGCCTACACCTCTAATTAATCCTGCGGTAAACTCGGAGGGTATGACAATGCCGTTGATAGAAACTAGAGGTCTATCTAGCTCAAAAGTTCTACCAGTGACGCTTCCTACGCCTACTTCTACTAATAAATCTAGTTCTCGCAAAAACTCATCTTCTGAATCAGGAGACACCAATTTAAGCTGTACACGCAATCGTTCTGCTTCTGGAATTTCTAACTGAATTTCGGTTAATTGATACTCTCCATCGGGAGCAGTTGGTATGCTTTGAGCCAGGACATTTAATATGTCTTGAATACGTTGTTTAATTGGAGGTGCTTGCAGAGCTAAGTTTAAATCTTCGGCGCTCAAAACTAATCTTACTCCTGCTCTTAGAGGCTGGCGTAATGAGGCGCGTAAAGCATCTCTACCACCTGATCGCAAGCGTTGTAAATCAATATCTAAGGGGTCTGTTTCTACTTCTAAAACTTCTGCTTTGATTCCTTCTGTGAGCTGTACACCACGACTGGCGATTCTTAGTCTGTCTACTTTCCCACTTATTATTTGGTAACTGGGAACATTGTCGATGCGAACGGCAAGTTCATCTATTTCCCCGGATTGCGATCGCACTCTATTGGCAACTATATTATCTAGAATGAATCCTCCAGGAGTTAGAACAGATAAAAAACTAGCAAGAATAATTGTGAAAATTTCCATTTAGTTATTTGTTATTTGTTGTTTGTTGTTTGTTGTTTGTTGTTTGTCGATTACCATTCTAAATTTATTCAAAATCAAGACATATAGCCAAAAAATAGATATTTTCTAAACAAGGTTCAATAAAAAATACTTATTACTCATTACTCATTACTTAAATTGTAATTGCTGTCCAAATTGTCCAGGTATCTACTAATAAAAGAAATAAGGTTAGCAATAATAAAATGAGATACATCCAAGGTTGGGAAAGAGGATAAATATCAGTGGTATCAATACCAGTATTTTCTTCTACGTGCTTAACTAAGCGCGCAAAACCAGCCACTCGCATGGGTAAAAGATAGGCTTTTTCTTGGGAGTGGGTGACAAAATAATACACTAATCCTCCCTGTCCTGTGGTGCGCATTTTTAAGTCTTTTATATCTTGCCAAGAAAGTGACCATCCGGAACGAAAAAAATGCGGAATCCAACGAGGATAAGTGATTTGAATTTGTGTGTCGTCTACGATAACTTTTTCGCTTAAAACTCCAAAAAGAGCAACTAAACCAATCGCGATTCCAATCCACAGCAACCAAGCTGGTACTGGAGTTGAGGATATTTGGGCGAGGAAAGGTAGGGGAATTGTGAGGGCGATATATAAGCTGAGTAAGGTAATACGAATTAGGGGAGAAATACGAAAAGTCATGAAAATATTTGGTTGGGTTGTCTTCCTAGTGACAGGTTGTTTAATTAAGTGGATAGGTACAATTAAACTTATTATTTGACCTCTCCCCTGTCCCCTCTCCTTTCAGGAGAGGGGGAATTTTAGGTGGGATGGGAGTTTTAGGTGGGATGGGAGTTTTAGGTGGGATGGGAGTTTTAGGTAGGAGGGGGAATTTTAGGTAGGAGGGGGAATTTTAGGTGAGGAGAGGTTTGATTTTTAATTTGATTTATTTACTTAATCTTTTGGGATTAGATTTAATTGTCTAACAAAGCTGCACCACGGCGATATAATTCCTCTGCATAATCTGTCCAAACTCCTTGTCCCCAATAACGAAAACAGCTAGTTTCTAGTAACAATACATACAGCAGTGCTTCTTGATAGGCGCTATTTTTGGTTATGCTGGGATCTGCTTGCACCATGGGGTCGAATTTTTCGTGGAATTTGGCGCTAAGCTGATTCATTGGTTCCAAAACGTTTTCATAGCCTTTTACCCAACTCAAATCGTTTGTCCAGGAAGCGCCATCCATGTGAAACTGATGATCGCTTGCTTGTAATTCTTTAATCGCCTGTGCTACAGCTTCTGGTGTTGCTTGATTAGGGTTAACTTTTTGCCAAATTTTGTGCTGTCCTACGGCTTGGCAAGTGGGATAATTATCTGGGTTAACTCCTGCTGCTTCTAGGAGTTCAATATATTCGGTTCCATTAACGCCGACAACACCGCTACTATCTTTGATTTGATACCACACAGGCTGGAAATCGCGGGCGTATTCATTCATCATTACGCCACCATTTTCCCCATCTGCGATTTGAGTGACGCAGCAGGGAATACTGACACCGCCAATTTCCTGTTTACCTCTGTTCTTCGCTTCGTGGTAGGGTTGCATCTGGGCGACTAGCTTGGTATCGGAGCCTTGGGTTTTAATTAAAGCGGTAATACTAATGGTTTCGCCACGGGAGTTGCGGGCAATCAGGCGATTGGGGATATACTTGTCATCGTGGTGTAATCCACTGCCGTCTAAGCGTTCTACTGAATGTTCTTGTACCAGTAGCCAGCGATAGCCGCATTCTTTTAAGGCTTTGATATATTCATACAAGGTGTCAGGGTGGTTGGGTAGGTGCATTTCCGGTGGCGAGAAACCCTTAACCCGACGCAAAGCCTCGTAACCAAAAATCGCCCCAAAGTATTGTTGCCAAGCTTGGATATGCAATTTGATGTCCGGGATGGGTGTAGAGGGGATAACGGCGTGACTCCACATGGTTCCCAGCCATTCTACATAGGGTTGGTATTGGCGATCGCAAGTGATACGCTTGAGGTTATCGAGGATGTCATCGCGATTCATATCCTTTAATCCCCAGAGCAAATTACCGGAATAATCCAGCATAATGCGCGGTTGACAGCCATTATTGACTAATTCGGGAATCCAGTCTGCCATACGAGAGTAGCACCAAGCAAAGGTTCCTGCGTTGTGATTGTCACCTTCGCCGGAATGCTCAAACATATACTGGAGATGGCTGATTAATTCGCCATTCGCACCTCCGGGAATTGTCGGTTGGTGCATATGCAAAGCGCAAGCAAACGTAGCGTTAATTTGCTCTAGTTGCAGTTTTGACTGGGGTAAAAAGATGGGTTCATCGTGGTTTACCACAGCGGCGATTTCTGCTTCCCAACCGCAGATATTGGGTAAACCAGATTTGATTGCTGCGATGGCAGAAGTTGTTACCATAATCAAAAATTCCTTTATATCTGGCGGTTGTCAATCGCAGTGATAAATTTGCGATTTGCGTTTTCTCTAAAAGAGTATAGCAATCTGGGATGGGACTGATTAATTTACCCGCTAAATCCCCCAAAATTAGATATCTGTGGCTAAGAATGTGAGGACGTAAAATTTTAAGTTCCTAAAATAGGTAAAATTTAGATCTTTTAATTTATTGAGCGCGAAAACGACACCATTAGGATTATTTCAACCTTGAAACGACACTAAACAAGATTAAATATGTCTTTATTATCGGTAACACGCTTAAAGCTTAAATCTCCTCGCTATCTTCCAGCCTTTTTGATTAACACCGAAAGAATTGCTAGGGAAATTAGGACTAGTGAAGGTTTTTTACAAGGACAATTGATGGGGACTTTCAATTTGTCTATGTGGACAATGACGTTGTGGAATTCTGAAGCAACATTAAAAAAATTTTATCTAAGTGGTACTCATCAAAAAATTATGGGAAAACTTAGTGAATGGTCTTCAGAAGCAGCATCAGTACATATGGAAGTGAATAATCATCAATTACTAATCTGGAATGATGTCATAGCAGAAATTTGTCGAACAGGCTATTTTGCGACGCTTCAAGAACCATCTTTGGATCATAGAAACAGAATCATACAAAAACCTAATTTGATTTTAAAAACAATATTTTTAAGTCCAAAAAATAAATAATTTTAGGTGCAGCGATGTCATTAGATGCCGTACAGTTAGAAGGACTAATTCATCAACTTTTACCATAAAAACCTTTATTAACTAGTATAAATGCTAATTTAAGTAATGTTTTCTTAGCCCATTACTCCCACTCTGCTTGTCATTTAGTTGAACACTATACTCCATTTCATGTCCTGGAAATTATTGGTAGGAACTCTTCTTCAAAACATGAGCGCCGTATTGGTGATGATACTAATTCTAATAAGTTGCATGGAGGAGAAGTTTTCTTTTGTCCAGCAGGAGCAGGACATGAAATAACTTGGGAAAATAATCTGGATTTTACTTTACTTGTCTTTCATCCCCAGCTATTTGAGAAAAATTTTGGTTGCGATAGAAATAAATTTTTCCCATTACTAAGAAATTTTGACTCTCATATTCAGAGTTTAATAAATTGTATTCAAAGAGATATAGAACTAGGCTGTCCTCATGGAAGTATGTACAGCGATCACCAAGCATTAGCTCTTGCTTCACATCTTGTATTCCAGTACATAAAAAAGTAGTTTTTTTGTTGTTTTAATCACCTCCATAAAAGAATATTTTTGCCCATTGGAACCTATAATATTCTTATTCATCTGGGTTTGATGGTATTAGCCGCCGTGACCGATGCTTCAATTATTTTCGGTGGTGATTTAATTACACCAACTACAGCTTTTATCTGGTTTAAATTTCAGGAGCAAGTTCTATTACTAAATTTACGTTCAGCAAAATCTAGATATAGATTGGCAGAACTTAATCTAGAAAAATATTATAATTCGTATCGTCAATCTCTCAAATATCATAATAATTTATATCGAAATGATACTAAAAATCAATGGATTTTTCCTAAGCGTGTAATATCAATTATTTATAAATGTATTGGAAACCATCCTAATAACAATAGGTAGAAGTAGATCGCGAAATAAACACACCATTAGAGATATCAAAGAGGTAAATACCAGGAATATTTGAAGGATTAAACCCACAACCAAAACGAAATATTTATTAGATACTTCATTGCTTGGTTCACAACTAAACTATCCAGTTATACAAAATCCACTTGTTAGAGGTTAGACGAAACTCTAACGCCCATCACCCACCGGAAAAGGAATCTCTGCATTCGCTGCTAACTGAGTCGCCACAACACTCGCCCCAAAACGGTTAAGATGACTAGGATCTGCAAAATAATTATTTTGATTGAGCCATTTTCTACCCAAATCCACAAAGACAAAACCCTGCTGAGTTGCTTGCTGCTGCATAAAACTAGAAAATTGTTTTTCCGAAGCTAAACGCACAGCATCTAAATAATCGCTAGTTAGGGGAAGATTGACAAAAACAAGTTGAATATTTTGCTCTTGAGTATGAGTTATTAAGCGCTGCAATGCTACTGTTTGCTCACCACCCAGATTAAAATTCTGGTAATCTGCATCATAACGACCTGTAACTTTAGGAAATTTTTGATAATAAGTAACAGGATTGAAACGAGGTTCAATAGGGAGAAAACCATTCGCATCAATTTCCCTCGCTTCAGCAGCAAAGGCGCGGTGTTGCTGCAAAGGGTTGAAAAAATCTCGGAGACGTCGCCGTTGAGGTTGGGGAGAAGTGTAAGATTCGGGAGTTGGTGATGGTAATGGTGGTGGCGGACAACCAGGGGAAATTTCTATCAGTTCTTCAGGTAAACTGGGGCTATTGCCTGCTAACAACTGCTGATAGCCAACAGAGCTAGTAATACCACTATAAGTGCGATCTGGTCGTCCGCTATTAAAAGCTCGCACTCCATCAGCCCAAATAATCAGTTGAGGTTGCTGTGATGGGGGAATAAGCTGACGCACAATCAAATCCACAACCTGTGCTGTTGCACCATTAACACCAAAATTAAACACCTGGATTCCCGATTTTCCTTGTCTGCTTAATTCTGTCTGCAGTTTCTGAGGATCTATACCTTGCAAAGCGCGGGAACTACCTACAATTAAAATATCCGGTGTACCTAAAGCTGCACTATAGGAAAGATAAAGTAATAGTTGCTCATTGAGAAATTGACTATTAAAACTAGCAAAAGGTAGCTGTTGACGACTGCTAGCAGCTCTTTCCTGTGCTATTTCTAAATAGTTAGTGTACTCTCGAACTTTTTTTTGTGCAAAAACTCGTTTTCGACTATAAATGGGTACAGTTTGCATCGCAGCGATCGCTTCCATCCAAGATAAAATTACACTATCCCAATCCTGGGCAGAACGCGCACTTTGAGCTAAATTAGCAGCAGTGGTAGCTGCACTAACAGCCTTAGCAAAAGGATCTAGAGTTTTACATGCAGGCGATTCTGGTGTTTCTTCCTGCGCCACAGCGTTTCTTCCTGCAGGTTTCCAGGAGATATGGGAACAGCCAGCAGTAAGTGTTACTAGGAGGCAAAACAGAGCTTTTAACCTAGTTAAATTGGTAATCATGGACTTTTAAAAAATCGCTAGTGTCCCATCACCTTTTAGCGTGACATACTCCCAACACTGAATCAAAGATTTTAGCCTAGGCTTCTCAACTCACATTTAACCTTTCAATTGTCTTGGGATACACAAACAACTAAACCTCGCCCAATTTAAAACAATAAAATTTGGTTGTTTGTTCTTTGTGATTTGTTATTTAGTAATTGGTTTTTAAATCAAATTTTCTTCTTACCATGTTTTAAACAAAGCTATTTCTGTAAAAAAATGCAATTTGCTTGGCTATACCCGCACTTATACAAAATTCTTCAACCCACCTTTTCCAATTGTTTGTGGTGTGGAGAAGCTAAACTACCTCAAATCGCCCTCACTTTTGACGATGGACCCCATCCAGAATACACTCCTAAATTATTAAAAGTACTAGCACGCCACCAAATTCAAGCTAGCTTTTTTTTATTAGGTGTTTGCGCATCGCGATTCCCTCAAATAGTGCAAGAAATTTATCAACAGGGACATTGGATTGGTTTACATGGTTGGCAGCATAAATCTTTTCCTCTTCTAAATTCAACACAGTTACACCGCAGTTTAGAGGAAACAAAAAATACAATTTCCCAAGCTTGTCAGCTTAAACCAGAGAAAATTTGCGATGTACGACCTCCCAATGGCTTTTTTACACTCCAAACCCTAAAATTACTGCAAAATTGGCAATATCGTCCTGTGATGTGGAGTGTAGTTCCCGAAGATTGGGTGAATCCAGGAGTTGCAGTAGTTAGCAAACGAGTTTTGAAACAGGTAAAAAACGGCTCATTAATTGTCCTTCATGATGGTTATTTTGGTGGCAAAGATGTGGCGCAAGTTGCAGATTTATTGATTCCAAAACTTTTAGAGCAAGGTTATCAATTTGTCAGTGTCGATACCCTTTGGCAACAGCATAGACAATCAAAAGTTAACATCTGATAGTAGATATTTAATTTAAATTTCCAAAATCAACTCATCCCCTGCCTCAAGGATGAGGTATTTTGTGTTGGTTGTTTGTCAAAAAAGAAATAATAAATACGCAAGTTTGGGTCAGCTACCTGTATTATCTTGCAAGAAAAATAGTATCTCCGCACTTTTATTGATAATTTTTTAGTCTTGTTTTTTACTTCCTAATCCCTTGCATTAAGTCTCTTACTTACTACTTATTTATTGTGCACAGACTTAACATGTTACGTCCCTACTCATTACTTGATTTCTGCAAGAAATTACTTGATCTCCTTGGCAAACTTCGCCGAAAACGAGACAATGAGATCACCATCACCCTATAAAATATTGCCTGATCTGTGGATAAAGTACGTACTGTTTCTGACACCAAACGCGCATTCTATAGCCATCACACCCATCCAATTAACTCAATCTATCGGCGAGTAGTTGAAGAGTTGATGGTGGAAATGCATCTACTCTCTGTTAACAATGAATTCAACCATAATCCAATCTATGCCTTGGGTGTGGCTACCTCATTCAATCGCTTCATGCAAGGTTATCAACCCGAAGCAGATAAAGAGTCTATTTTTAATGCTCTTTGTTTAGCTGTAGAAGGCGATCCCAACCAATATCGTCAAGAATCAGAACGCGTTTTGTCCTTTGCACAGCGATTACCAGGTTCAGAATTAGTTAGTTGGTTTACTGTACCAACACCCAGAGATGACGTAGCAGATATTTATGCTTCTCTGCAAGCAGACGATGGTAAGCCGAAATATAGATATAGTCGCCTGTTTGCTATTGGTTTATACACATTGCTAGAAGAAGCTGATCCCCAGTCAACCAAGGATGAAAAACGTCTTAATCAATCTCTAGAGCAAATTGCAACTGCTTTTAATTTTTCCCCAGAAAAAATACAAAAAGACCTTGAACTTTATCGCGGTAATCTCGATAAAATGGAGCAAGCCAGGATCGCAATGGAAGATGCTCTAAAAGCAGAACGCAAAAAACGTCAACAAAGGGCTTTGGAGAAGCAAAAAAAGCAGGAAAAAGCAGGTGAAGAAAAAGACAGCAGCTCTGCACAAGATGAAGCTTCTTCGTCAACATAGGTTGGTTGTTAGTTTTTATTTTTCGTTATTGGTTGGAAGCTAATAGATTATTTATTGTTTTATAGCAATTATTGAATTAGTGAGCTACATCCCAATCAACTATCAACCATCAACCATTAACAGGAATCAATATTTTTCTTGTATCTCAGTCAAATGATAACAGCTATATTTGTTGTTTGTATTTAGTTTTTTACTAGTTAAAAGTCACTAATTGCGAAGACATATCAGTAAATCAAAAAACCTGAATTATTAGAAGGTGTAGGGACGTAAAATTTTACGTCCCTACTTTTTCAGTTAACTTTCAACCACTTTCAGAGTCTGCAAAGTTGAGTCACTTAAACCTGTTACCATGCCACCTGATACAATGACCTGTTGCAAGTATTCTAAAGCAGAGAGCGTAACTTCTTCCCCTGGCATTAAAATCGGTATTCCTGGTGGATAGGGACAAATTAATTCTGCACTAATACAGCCAACAGCTTCTTTGATTGGTAAAGTTCTAGTTGCACAAAACCAAGCTTGTCGAGGTGAGAGAAATACAGGAGGAAGGTAAGAGGGATAGAGAGAACAAGTGGGAGGAGAAGAAAAGCTTAACTCTAACTTGGTTAGTTGAATAAATCCATTAATTAACTTCTCAATATCTTCTTGTGTATTGCCAAAGGTAAGAATAAATGTCAAACTTTGCAGCATGGGCAACTCAGCTGTTACGCCTAATTGTTGATGCAGAATCTCATCAGCACTAAAACCATCAATACCCAACTCTTGGAGATTAACTGTGACGCGAGTTTGGTCTAACTGCCAAAATCCAGAAGTTTTGTGCTTTGGTGTTTCTACTAACCTAATTCCAGAAACTTTATTGAGGTGTTTTCTGGCGTAGTTTGCAAGATTCAAAGTCTTCGCCATCAAAGCCTTTCCCTGCACTGCCATTTGCTGTCTAGCTGCATCCAGCGAAGCCAACAGCAGATAACTAGGACTACTCGACTGTAGCATTTGTAAAGCTTGACTGAGACGCTCAGGAGCAACCAGCTTACCCTGCAAATGTAACATTGAAGCCTGAGTCATTGCTCCCAATACCTTGTGAGTTGACTGTATCGCCACATCCGCACCCAAAGACAAAGCTGAGGGGGGTAAATCTGGATGAAAAGAAAAATGAGCACCATGTGCTTCATCTACCAGCAAGGGAATATTATATTGGTGAACTAATTTTACAATCGCCTCCAGATCGCCACAAATACCGTGATATGTAGGATAAACCACCATCACTGCCTTGGCATCCGGATGTGCCTTTAAAGCCTCAGCTATAGCCTCAGGAGTCACGCTGTAGGCAAGATCTAACTCTGGATCATACTCCGGATTAATAAAAATAGGCATAGCCCCAGAGATAACTAGACCCGCGATCGCAGATTGGTGGATATTGCGCGGTAAGATTATCTTATCTCCACTACCACAGGTTGCCAGAATCGCCGCCATCACACCACAGGTGGAACCATTAACCAAAAACCAAGTTTTTTGAGAACCAAAAGTTTCAGCTGCTAATAGTTGCGCTTCTCTAATGACTCCTGCGGGTGCAAACAAATTATCTAACTCCGGTAATTCTGGCAAATCCGCACAGAATAAGGATTTTCCCCACCAATTAGCTAAGGAACTAGCCATTCCCTCTCCTTTTTTGTGTCCAGGAGTATAAAAAGCAGCATCAGGCTGATGAGATAATGTTCTTAGAGCGTCTACAAGAGGAGTCCGAAGAGGATTTTTCACAATATCATCAGAGTGCCACATAAAAACTTTAATTGCCCTTACCTGAATACAAGAAATACTATATTTAGCATCTCCCAAAAGGTGTTAATATTTTGTCTTGAGAAAAAAAATAGTTTTTGTTAATAAGATTTTAAATTAATGAAAACTAAGACCTGAATTAACTTATTTTGACGCTTACCCGACAAATTACACTCAAATCAACAGTTTTTAATTGAACTTTATTCCTCAGTGGAAAGTTATGGCTACGGCTGCCGTAAAAAAAAAGATTTTAGTTGTGGATGATGACTCTGCCATCCGCCAGCTAATACATCGCTTTTTATCTCAAAATGATTTTATTATGGAGTCTGTTGAAGATGCTAAAACAGCAAGAATTGTCTTCCAACAATTCAATCCAGATTTAGTAATTCTTGATGTCAACTTACCCGATGATAGTGGTTTTAATCTCTGTGCAGAAATGCGTGGCCAAAGTAATGTTTTGGTATTAATGTTAACTTGTCTCAACGATGCTGACAATGTCTTAGAAGGCTTTAATAGAGGTGCAGATGACTACCTGACAAAACCTTTCCATCTCCAAATTCTCAAAGCAAGAATTCAAGCACTATTAAATCGTCGCCTCATACCCCCGGCTCATTACCCTAGTAAATCAGGACTAGTTTTCGATAATCTTGTGATTGATACAGCACGTTGTGAAGTAACTATTGACAAGAAAAAGATTTCTTTAACTGCTCTTGAATTTGACTTACTTCACTTCCTAGCAACTCAACCTCATCAAGTTTGGGAACGTCGCCAGTTAATTAAAGAAGTTTGGGGAGAAGATTATGTTGGTGATGAACGCAAAGTTGACGTTCATATTGGTCAAATTCGGCGCAAAATAGGTGACACTGAAGGCAAAATAATTAAAACCATTCGCGGTAAAGGTTATCGCTTTGAAGCACCAGTACCCAAAGAAGAAAAGGGAACCGTCTAAAATCAATCTAGATTGATTTTTACACTCCTCCATCCTCTGAAAACTGGCCTTTAGAACCACTTTTTCTCCGTAAAAGTGTTAAATTGAGCCAAGCTTCTAAAAGTGTTAGTATTTCCCGCAGCCCACCATTAATCCATAGCCAGTACGCTAAGATCAAGTCAGAACTGTATTTTGACCCAGTTAATGCTGGCTTTGTGCTCAACATTAACTCCAAAATAAACAATTAACAAGCGATCAACAACAGAGCATGAATTCACCCATTAAAGCAGTTCAAAGTGGTAGTAACTACTACGGGGATG
>CAZWGS010000039.1:0-40263 GCA_964633315.1 uncultured bacterium
TCGGAAAATCTTAACCTATTGTGCTCTTTTTGACTATCATCCTAGCGATTGGCTTAGTGAGGGGATTGGGGTAAGCTGGCAATGCTGGGTATTCACAATTTGCCAGTAGGTGAATAATCTGGAGAAATCTGGTTTGCGATCTAGAATCTGATGACAAGCATGGATCTGACTGAAAAAGAAGCCTATGCAGCCATGTATGCTTACTTACTTATGGTTTACGAAAGAACCCAATCTGATGATTTAGCAGGATTACGAGGAGACATGAGCAAGATATCAGAGGAAGAAACAGCAGATCCTGCTGTATGTTTTGAGTGGTTAGATTGTGTAGACAAGGCAAAAACAGGTGAAGTCAATTTAGGTCTAAATTTGAACAATTAGCGTGATTGTGTTGGATTATAAATTATCTAGCTTCGCACTATTTTCTTCACACCCATCAAATTTCTGAGGATAATTAATGAATGCGCAACTTATGATTTAACCATCCTCTTTGATTGACGCTGGAATTCAAATCAAGGCAATTCGAAGGGTTTGCTTATTCAAATTCAGTAATGAGTTGCAAGAGCGTTTGAAAAGTCTCAATGAGAAAAAAAGAAAGTTAAATTTAACGGGCGATGAAGAATTATAACTTACACTAATTTTAGAAATTGCTCGCATTTTCACCTTGCTGAATGCAAAAACAATTGCGGAATTTGCATAGGCATGGCGATTTTAAAACAGAGCCAACAAAAGGTTAGGAAACGAGCAACATATTTGTGTGAATATTACCATTATTCGGAAGAAGCAAGTGCAGCAGAAAGTTGCAATTGAGCTACGGAAACTTTCTGAACTACTAACTTCAGAAGGTGGATAATAATTATGATTTTGAAACCAAAGATACTCAAGTGCAATTACTCCAGAATCTTCGGTTTCAGTTATACTCAGTTATACCTGGAGAATCACCCCACTACCAAGAATGAGCCATCCAGCTAAGTTGTAAATCTTGACCCCAGCCACCTGGCTGTGGTGGAGCTATATCTACTCGATAAACACGAGCAACAGCTTGTTGGGGGCTTACTGACACAATCGTAACACTAAAGGAATCAGGTATTGGTGGTAGACCAGCTTGGCATAAGGCGTTAGCAACAACTGTGGGCGTTTTAGGAAATGGCTGTGGAAACAGAATAGTAACATCTTTGGCAAAAGTAGTACCAACTTGATTCCCTACAGGAACTACACCACTCTGAGTTATGCTCATATTTTATCCCCTTAATAAACATCAAGTACCAAAGTATTAAAGTCTAACTTTGGTTTCAGCATTTAGATTCTACACTGATCAATTATTTGAGGCAAAAAACTCACTAAAAAAAAGAAAACTTAATCATTTGTGGTGGGATAGGATGAGAAAGTTTCTTTCCTAATTGCTAATGAATGATTCCATCCAATTCCTGCCCCCAGAAGTAGTCAATTTAATTGCTGCTGGTGAGGTAATTGATTCTTTCGCTGCAGTGGTGCGGGAGTTGGTAGAAAATTCCTTGGATGCTGGCGCGACAAGAATTACTGTCTCTATTTTTCCCCAGTTGTGGCGGGTGCAAGTGGCGGATAATGGCAAGGGTATTTCTTTGACAAATATGCAAAAATGTGCACAAGCCCACAGTACCAGTAAAATTCACCACCGTGAGGATTTGGTAAAAATCGCTACTCTAGGATTTCGTGGTGAAGCATTGCATAGTATGGCGCAACTATCTCGGTTGGAGATTTTGAGTCGGACAGCTGAAGAGGTGGGATGGCGAGTGGTGTACGATACGGAGGGTAAAGCAGGGATTCCTGAGGCGGTGGCGATTGCTCCTGGTACAATTGTTACGGTGGCAGATTTATTTGGTAATCTTCCAGTACGTCGCAAGGGTTTACCAAGTTTTGCAGTGCAACTGAAGGCGGTGCAAAATGCAATTTGGCAGATTGCCCTGTGTCATCCTCAGGTAACATGGCAAGTGAGGCAGGATGATAAGGTGTGGTTCAGCATTAGTCCTGGTGCTAGTGCTAAGGATGTTTTGCCGCAAGTTTTGCGTCGAGTACAGGTAACAGATTTAGTCAGTCATCGGTTATTAGTCACTAGTAACCAGTCATCAGTCACCAGTTATAAGTTGCCAGTTGACAATCACGAATCTACAATCGAATTTGTAGTAGGATTACCAGATCGCTGTCACCGAAGACGCCCAGATTGGGTGCGAGTAGCAGTAAATGGACGTTGGGTGCATATTACAGAGTTAGAACAGGCGATTTTGGCTGCCTTTGCTAGAACCTTACCACGCGATCGCTATCCTGTTTGTTTTATTCATCTACGCATAGATCCCAGTCAAATTGATTGGAATCGCCATCCAGCGAAGACAGAGATTTATTTACATAATATTGATTCTTGGCGCGAAAAAATTAGTCAGGGAATCGAGGAAGCGTTGCGTATCTCTCCAGCGAATTTGCCGGGGACAGCCTATCATGAACGAGTGGGTAAATTGCTCAAAGTTTCCGCAAAAAAGAGCGATTATACACTCAATCAAGATTCGCCTGAACCAGAAATAAATAAAACAGCAAGCGATCTTGCTTTAATGGAATTGCGAGCAGTTGCCCAAGTACGCAACACTTATATTGTGGCGGAATATCCAGATGGTTTGTGGTTAGTAGAACAACATATTGCTCACGAAAGGATTTTATATGAAAAGTTATTAGACGCGTGGCAAATTGTTCCTTTAGAAACGCCAATTATTTTGCAAGAATTGTTGCCAAAGCAACTGGAACAATTAGAATTTTTAGGCATAGAAATAGAAGCCTTTGGCAATAAAATGTGGGCAGCTAGAAGCGCGCCAGAAATGCTCCATAATCGCGATGATTGCGCCGCCGCTTTATTAGAATTAAGTTTGGGAGAAGACTTACAAACAGCACAGGTAGCCACCGCTTGTCGCAGTGCGATTCGCAATGGCACACCTCTGAGTTTATCGGAAATGCAGCGATTGTTAGATGACTGGAAATCTACTCGAAATCCTCGCACTTGTCCCCACGGAAGACCAATTTATTTACCTTTAGCAGAAACAGCTTTAGCGCGATTTTTTCGTCGTCATTGGGTGATTGGGAAAAGTCATGGGATTTAGTTATTTGTTGTTTGTTATTTGTTGTTGGTTGTTTGATTGTATTTGAAATTTGCGAGTCAGCTGCATTAAATTTATTAGATGCCTTAGTAGCATTTTCTGATTTAAGTGAAAAGGATATCGAGTGATATAAACTTGCTAGTCAAAAATCTAGGCTTCAGTTAACATAAGAAGCTATTAGTATTGTTTTAACTGAGAAAAGAATACTGTGGAAATAAATGGGAAAAAGTGCCAAACATTTCCAGTATTAGGAGTTAGGCGATTCCCTACCAACAAGACATGATGAGGAAACAGATGCAGCTATCTCTAAATTGTGTTCTGAATTACTTAAATGTGCTTACTAAAATAATTACAATCAAGAAAAAGCTATTGTAATTATATTTTGCATTAATCTCTGCTACTGATGTGGAACACATCTTCGAGATAGAAATCACCTCCAAAAGCTTCAAGTTGAAAAACCGCATTGATAAGAAGCAAAGTGAGTAATCATCTTGATTAAAGTTTAGAGAGAAAATTAGCTTAAACTTGAGTTCTTTTTCAGGCTGACTCTTTTAATCTCACTGCTGTGTCCACTAGTCGTGTAAGCTCAATTTGACCCACTCCCCCCAATAGAATTAGGGGGATTCAGGGTTCAGACAGCGATTACGTCCTGAAGACGACTGACATCACCTAACCCCAAGGTAGAAGCCCCTACCTTTTGAATCACTCGACTAGCATTGAAATCGCGTCCGTGTTTCGTAGAGCAACTAGGACAGACCCAATAACGCTCATTTAAGCCCAGTTGGTCGAGCACAAAATCGCACTTAAAACAGGTTTTAGTACTGGGATACCAACGGTCAATATAGCTAACAATTTTCCCTTTTTTGGTGGCTACGAAATCTAATATATTCAGAAATTCAGCAAATGCTAAGTCGCTAATTTTACGGCCCCATAAACGCTGCATTCCTTTAAGGTTAAGAGTTTCAAAAAACAAATAATCAAATTTACCTGTTAATTTGTGCGCTAGCTTCCAAAACCAATCACGACGACAATTAACTACTTTTTCATGCACTCTAACTAAATGTTTTCGAGCTTTTTCTCGATTATGAGAACCTTTCTTTTTTCTAGAGTGATTGCGACTAGCTAACTTTAATTGCTTGAGAGACTGTTTTAAGAAAAGTGGAGATTGTATCTCACTCTTGTCAGAACAAGTTAGAAAAGTCTGACAACCAAAGTCAAAACCTGCGCTTTTACCTGTCATGATTGAAACTTGTTTGTCTAGAAAATCTGTCACTACAAAAACAAATATTTCACCTAAGGGATTCCGTTTTATCGTGACAGTTTTTATTTTTCCTTCTAGATCTCTACTCTTCCAAAACCTGAATATTCTCTTGCCTATTTTCAAACGATTGCCGACCAGAAATTTGTAACCAGCTTGTTTTAATGTAATCGATTTGTATTTAATTTTCTTCCTGAAATTTGGTGGTTTTACTCCTTGTTTATGGTGTTTAAAAAAGCGGTGCGAACCCGCGTCGGCGTAAGACGCAAGGGAAAGCGCACCAAGAGAGAGCTGGTAGGCTCTATCAATACGTTGGATAATATCTTGTACTGCCTGACTACCAACCAGTTGCCAATACTCATTTTTATTTCTGAGCTTGGCTATGTGCTTCATTAACTTATTTTTATTCAAATGCTTACCAGATAAACGATAGTAGCGTTTGTGTAGGGCAATGCAGTGATTATAGATATTACTGGCTGCATTAATCATACGATGCAAATGCTTATTTCGCTTATGTTGGTATAGTTTGAATTGATAAGTTTTCATAGGAACAATGGTAGTCTATATTGTAGATACAAGTCAATCATCTACATTAAAAGATATGAAAACGTGCCATGGGTCGAACATAGAGCCCTTGAGGTCGAATCAAGGGAAGGGTTTGAGCAATTATAGACATTTTAATCATGCCGTTGGCTTAGCAACAGTTCACCTAGTTTGGATACCGTGCAGAAGAAAACGTATTTTCACATCTAAAAATGAAAATATTAAATTGCGCTGTATTGAGATATTTAACAACGTAGCTACTGAGAAAAAATGGATTATTAAAGCTTTAGAAGTTGCGCCAGATCATATACATCTGCTTGTAGAGTATGACCCACATCATTCTATTGCTCAAGTTATTAAAGCATTCAAAGGTAGGTCATCTAGGTATCTCAGACAAGAGTTTCCCATATTAATGAAGCTACCCAGTCTCTGGACTAATTCTTATATGTTTGATACCACAGGCAAAGTTAGTACAGCTAAAATTATGGCCTATATTAACGAGCCACATCATCGATAGTATACACTGCCAAATAAATTTGGCTCGACAGATAGAATATCTGTCCCTCCCTTAGATCCACCGCTTAAAAGACGGTGGCTTTACGCTCCCTTATCGTAAAATAACGTAACAATGAAATCAGAGTGATTAACAAAAGCGGTGGCTAAATTTAGCAGCAAAGCGATAAAGTCCCCGCCAATCTTAATCACTGGTATTACCTACGATATTTTGCAGGAGGCTCAACAATGGAAGCATACTATCAACACGTTGCAGAAAGAGCAGCATTAGATATTCCCCCCTTACCCTTAGATGCACAACAGACATCGGAACTATGCGAATTACTCAAAAATCCGCCGGAAGATAAAAAAGAAGAGTTATTAACATTATTGCGCGATCGCATACCCCCTGGCGTTGATGAAGCAGCTTATGTGAAAGCAGGATTTCTCACCGCCGTAGCGAAAGCTGAGGTAGAATGTCCTCTAATTTCTCCCCAGGATGCTGTGGATTTATTGGGGACAATGGTTGGGGGTTATAATGTGCAATCTTTGGTTGAATTGCTCCAATCCTCAGATGATAGCATCGCCACAGCAGCAACTACAGCTTTGAGTAAAACTTTGCTGGTATTTGATGCTTTCAATGATGTTTTAGCTTTGTCAGAGACGAATTCCTACGCCAAACAGGTAATTGATTCTTGGAGTAATGGCGAGTGGTTTAGCAATAAACCTAAACTTCCTGAAGCGATTACAGTAACTGTCTTTAAGCTTGCTGGAGAAACTAACACTGACGATCTCTCTCCTGCTCCCCACGCTACCACACGCCCGGACATTCCCCTACACGCCTTGGCAATGTTAGAGTCGAGAATGCCAGAGGGAATCGCAACTATTGCGAAATTGAAAGAGAAAGGGCATCCTGTAGCCTATGTTGGTGATGTAGTAGGTACTGGATCTTCCCGTAAATCTGCAATTAACTCCCTACTATGGCACATTGGCGACGAGATTCCTTTTATCCCCAATAAAAAAGCAGGTGGTTACATTTTAGGTGGCGCAATCGCACCTATCTTTTTCAACACCGCCGAAGATTCTGGCGCGCTACCCATTGAATGTGATGTCACCAACATGAATACAGGGGATGTAGTGACAATTTATCCCTATGCAGGTAAGATTACTAACGAGGCTGGGGAAACCATATCCACCTTCAATCTGAAACCTGAAACAATTCTCGATGAAGTACGCGCCGGAGGAAGAATTCCTCTGTTAATTGGACGTGGACTTACCGACAAAACTCGTGAAGCTTTAGGATTAGAACCTTCCACTCTCTTTGTTCGTCCCTCAGTACCAGCAGATACAGGAGTAGGCTTCACCTTAGCACAGAAAATGGTAGGCAAAGCTTGTAGTTTACCCGGTGTTCGTCCTGGTACTTCTTGTGAGCCAATTATGACCACCGTCGGTTCCCAGGATACCACAGGACCGATGACCAGAGACGAACTTAAAGAACTCGCCTGTCTTGGTTTTAACGCAGATTTAACCCTGCAAACCTTCTGTCATACCGCAGCTTATCCCAAACCTGTAGACATCACCACCCACAAGCAATTACCCGATTTCTTCGCCTCTCGCGGTGGTGTCGCCTTGCGTCCTGGTGATGGTATTATTCACTCTTGGCTCAATCGCATGCTGCTACCTGATACTGTTGGTACTGGTGGCGATTCCCACACCCGTTTCCCCCTAGGTATTTCCTTCCCCGCAGGTTCAGGTTTAGTGGCGTTTGCTGCGGCTTTAGGCGTAATGCCTTTGGATATGCCAGAATCGGTTTTAGTGCGTTTCACTGGGGAATTACAACCAGGAGTAACCCTACGCGATATCGTTAATGCGATTCCCTACGTAGCGATTCAAGAAGGTAAATTAACCGTCGCCAAAGAGAACAAGATAAACCTCTTTTCTGGACGGATTATGGAAATGGAAGGTTTACCAGATTTAAAAGTAGAACAAGCCTTTGAACTTACCGATGCTAGTGCTGAACGTTCCTGTGCTGGTTGTACGATTAAGCTAGGGGAAGAAACCGTTAAAGAATACCTAACTTCCAATATTTCCTTGCTCAAAAATATGGTGGCGCGCGGTTACCAAGATCCTCGTACTCTGATGCGTCGTGTTGCAAAAATGGAGCAATGGTTAGCTAATTCGGAGTTAATGTCTGCTGATGAAAATGCTGAATATGCAGACATTTTAGAAATTAATCTAAACGAAATCAAAGAGCCAATTGTTGCAGCACCCAACGACCCCGATAATGTTAAATTAATGTCCGAATGTGTAGGCGACAAAATTGACGAGGTCTTCATCGGTTCTTGTATGACCAATATTGGTCACTATCGCGCTGCGGCTAAGATACTAGAAGGTGCAGGTACAGTCAAAGGTCGTCTCTGGATTTGTCCCCCCACACGTATGGACGAAAAGCAATTGCGTGAAGAAGGTGTATACGGTGTTTTTGCAGCTGCTGGTGCACGTACAGAAATGCCAGGATGTTCTCTATGTATGGGAAATCAGGCGCGTGTGGAAGATAAAGCAACAGTCTTTTCCACCTCCACTCGCAACTTTAATAATCGCATGGGTAAAGGTGCAAGGGTTTACCTCGGTTCTGCGGAACTTGCAGCAGTCTGTGCGCTACTCGGAAAAATCCCCACAGTGGAGGAATATATGGCAATTGTGAAGGAGAAAATTAATCCTTTTGCTAGTGATTTATATCGCTATTTGAACTTTGACCAAATTGCTGGTTTTGAAGATGAAGGAAGGGTTATTTCTCTGGAAGATATGCCGAAGATTGAGGATATTTTAGGTATGCCTGTGTGACCTCTCCCCCTGCCCCTCTCCTATTAGGAGAGGGGAGAACTGTGGCATTAATTTAAATTTAAAATATAGATTAGAAAGGAATGTCATCCAAGTTATCTTCCTCGTTAGATATATCTTGAATTGGTAACCTATCAGAAAGATTATTACATCTGCAAGACTGACATTCCTCTTTATGACAAACTAAGCCCTTGCATTGAGAACAAGTTTCATTTTTGCCAAAAATTAGAGGATAACATCCACATTTTGCATATTTTTTGTTTTCGACTTTACCACCGCAATAGGCAAGAAGTGTCGTATAGCTACTTTCTAATTCAGACTTTTTACCTTGCAGAATTCCTGTACGGCTAAACTTAAAATACTTAAATTCTGTGAGGTTACAGTTATAGCGATTGTGCCAAAGAGTGTTTAAGGTTTCACAAAAATCTTTGATTGTATTCAAAGGATCATGTAGCATCAAAGGACGCTCTTTATCTGTATCTACACAAAGAATGTCTAAATAAGTAAGGGGACTATAATCGCTTACGTTGCGTGAAAGCATCAGTAGGAAATGTTTAAGTATCGATAAGAAAAGATAGGGTAAAGAAAGCTTTTTTGTGGGAATATTAATCAAGAAATCAATAAACTCTATTTGCCATTTAGGAATCTCTTTGAGCCAATCCTGTGGTAACTGGCGCTGCGAGGCTATGAATAATGGCAAACTAATAGTTTGTTCATTCAAGAGCTTTAGTTCTTCTACATTTGGAATGTCACCGCTTTGTAAACATCTAAATTCTTCTATTACCTCAAGCTGTTTACAATAAAATTTATCATCATAGTCAAATAGCCAGTGAGGTAAATAACTTTTAGGAGCTAAATCTCTTAATATGGATATTCTAATCTCACTATCATCATTACAAAAATAGCTAGCTATTTTTGCTAGATATTGACTATCAACAATACCTAAAACTTGTGGATTATCGACGCCAAAATAAACTTTATTACCTCCAGTTATATATTGTTTCTGGAGGTAGGGAGACAAAACTGCACAAATCCTAACATTTTCACCAAATCTTGTTTGCTTAAATTTAGGCACGCAAAACTCTGAATAGGAATTAGAATTTAAATCCGTACGAGCGTTTTTGACATCGATTAAGTCCCCATTACCTAACTTAATATCACCTAATTCCCAATCTCTTCTTTGTTTAGTTATTTGATGAGCCGCAATGTCCTCTACTTGATAACCTAATGCTGTATAAAATTTCTGTACCAATTTTTCAGCACCACGAGCAGAGATCATTTTAGCTTCTTCAGCTTCTTGATTTCGAAAATAACCAGATTTCCATATATCAACTAGCTGTTGATCAATTGAATCTAATTTATATAGTTCACGCCAATTAGCAGATATGGCATTAGCGTAAGGATAATCAGAATTATTAAACTTTTTTACAAGAGCCAAAAAATTATTGTATCTTTTCTCTATCAGAGGTATTTTATATATTTTTGGTGCGACATCCCATAGCAAACCTTTATATTCTAATTTTTGCTTGAGAGATGGAATTTGTTCCCAGTAGCCTAATCTGTCTGAATCATCAAGACGAATAAGCTTATTGATAAAAAATGTTAAAAATTCAGCTTCATTTACCCTTTCAACGTACTTAGCTATAAATTTCTGAGAAATTTTGTGTATTTCACTATTTACACATTTTCTGATTATTTCTATATCTTCAGTAAATATATTAATTTTATTAACTTGAATTGCTTCATATTTATCGATATACTTTTTGTGCTGTATTGCAAAACACACAAGCTCCCCTGAGTTAAATGACTCAGAAGATAAAAAACGTACATCAGAATCCTTGTTCCATTTTATATATCCTTTACTTTGCCTGGGGTTAAACCAATCAATAATCCCTACAAATGTTTCTAAATCTAGATTAAATGCCTGTTCTTTACCTTTGGAATTAAGCTCGATATTAAATTTTACACAAACTCCTTCTCCTCTTTCTGTTTGTTTTTCCCACAATTCTTGTAAATGTAATGGAACATCCCGTCTATCCACATATATATCTTTTGCATTTGCTTCTCCTAAGAGTTTGATAAAGCCATAATTATTTACTATTCCTTTTTTTTTGTTAAAACCACCGAACCACTGAATTTCGCCTGTAAACATGAGATTACCTGATTAAACTCTATGTGTCTTAAAAAGTATTCCCAATCAGCAAAAATAAATATCATCAGAGTAAGATAAACAAAACTTGCTACAGACTTGAAAAATAACAAACAACATAAAATCCCAACCCCCCTCTCCTCGTAGGAGAGGGGCAGGGGGAGAGGTCAAAATGCACATCATAACCGGACAACAAATATCCCCAGAAAAACTGCAACGCGCCAAACAACTACGCAAACACATGACCCCAGAAGAAAAAATACTCTGGGAAAAATTACGCGCCAAACGCCTCAACGGGATAAAATTTCGTCGCCAACAAATAATCGCTGGATTTATCGTCGACTTCTACTGTCACGCCGCCAAACTAATCATAGAAATTGACGGAGAAATCCACCAAAAGCAAACAGAACAAGATGCAGAACGTGAAAAAATATTATTAGCCTATGGCTTGCGAATATTACGCATCAAAAACGAACAAATAAACCACAATTTAGACCAAATATTAAAACTAATTCTCGAACATTGCCTCAACCAGTCCACAGAAGCGCCTTAAAATGTAAACAGATGTAAAGAAATGTAAGTTGTTTCATGGCTGATCAATTAATCCGGGCAACAGCAGCAGAAGGTGGTATAAGAGCAGTAGGTGTCGTGACAACCCGTCTGACGCAAGAAGTGAGACAACGACACAAAATGTCTAATGTCGCCACAGCAGCATTGGGACGTGCCATGTCAGCAGGTTTCCTGCTAGTATCGAGCATGAAGCGAGAAGGCTCAAGGATCAATATTCGCATCAAAGGAGATGGTCCTTTGGGTGGATTATTAGTCGATGCACGTTTGGATGGTACAGTGCGCGGTTATGTAGGAAATCCTACCATCGAATTACCTCCCAATGCCTTGGGTAAGTTGGATGTGGGTGGCGCTGTGGGTAAAAATGGCTTTCTCTACGTGGTTAGAGATGTGGGCTATGGCTATCCCTATTCTGGTACTGTGGAGTTAGTTTCCGGGGAAGTAGGAGACGATATTGCACACTACTTGTTAACGTCAGAACAAACACCTTCAGCTTTACTTGTGGGTGTTTTTGTGGACAGTCAGGGAGTCACAGCTTCTGGTGGATTATTATTGCAAGTTATGCCCCAAGCAGCTAGAGATGAGAAACTAGTTGCAACCCTCGAATCGCGTATTAGCAAACTATCTGGATTTACTCCTCTATTGCGAGAAGGAAAAACCCTACCAGAAATTATGGAACAACTTCTGGGAGATATGGGTTTAGTAATTATGCCAGAAGTACAAATGTTACGCTTCCATTGTGGTTGTTCTTTTGATAGAGTTTTGGGCGCTTTAAAGATGTTTGGTGAAGAGGAACTCCAGAATATGATTGAAGAGGACAATGGTGCTGAAGCTACCTGTGAGTTTTGCGGTGAAGTTTACCAAGCAAGTAGTCAAGAATTAGCTCAACTAATTGAGGATTTGCGCAGTAATTCAAACTCACAATCGCCAGATGAACAACGACATAACATCGCTACTATTACGAGGGAAAGATAGCCTTAGTTTTGACTAAAAATTTGAATTTGGGGACGTAAAAGTGGTGCTTAAATTTGGCTGATTTCAACCACATTTCCATCAGGATCTTGGACAAAGAAAGCAGCACGACCAGATGAACTCATTTGTAGAGAAAGGTTATGTTTTTTTATTCTTTCTTGTATTGCTTGTAAATCATCAACACCAAGGGCAAAATGAGGATTACGTCCCCACTTCGTTGTATTTTGCAGTTCTGACTTCAAGTTTTTGTCTTCAATTAAGTGAAGTTGAAATTCACCAATTTGATACCAAACACCAGGATATTTTAGAGACCTATCTACTTTTTCTAAGCCTAAAATATCACCATAAAAATTTTCTGCTGCTGCTACATCACTTACTAATATTGCCGTGTGTAGATATCGGGCAATTTTCATAATTAAAACTGTTAATTGAGGAAGCAATAAAACTAGGTCTGGAGACGCATTTTATTTCACATCTCCAGTTATTTTATTATGATTAAGCAGGAGCTAACCACTGAGCTAAATTGCGTACGTAGGCATAGATATCTTCCATCGCCCGTGGTTCTGTTTGCATTGTATCTCCTGGTGGTTCATCCACAAAGCTGGGGCAAATTTCGTCGGGATCCCAGTTATAATCTACAAAATGGTGGAAAGTAGACTCAGCCACAACCCTACCATAGTTATGTCCAGCATCATCTGAGTGACCTTCCACAGCCACCGCTAGATTAAATTCGCGATCAGTAACCTTACTCGTCCCTGTGGCAATTACTCGCGCATAGGGGTGTCCTTCTGGTACACTGACAGCACCTTCATGGGGATGTGCAGGAAAGAATTCAATGACTCCAGTGGGAGACTCTGGATTTTTCAGTAGTTCGTGAACTGGTTCTAATGGTTTAATTACTTGATAGTCACCATTATTGCCAGAATGGTAGTTAGGCCAAGAAATATAGGTAGTTTCGTTATCATCTATAGTGCAACGAGACTTGTCTAACTCAGGCTGTTTGGTATGGAAATGGTGGAAACAGCCAATATTACTAATATCGCACATCGAAATCCCCATATCTTGGTGATCGCGAGTACTCAAAATTCCGCCACCATCTTGGTGAAAACGGGTAATTCCAGCGCGATCCAAATCACTCAAACCTTCACCCACATCGAGTGCAAATAACCACAATTCATCGAATTGTTCGCGGCTAAGATTACTTAAAACAGGATCATTACCCTTAGTATCGCACTCCCTATTTCTGGCTGTTACCTCATAGAGAGGATTACCCGACTCATCCTTGAGAGACACAAGATAGTCTCGCAGCATTGAGAATCTGCCAATATTCCAGTCATCTTCCACAGGAGGTAAAGTAGTCTGTAGCAAGATACGAATCGGTTTAGCCATGATTTTCCCTAATTACAAAAGCTGTTTTTCACTATAGTTTTCCTCTATTCTGACTCCAGGCTTTCACTTTTGACAACTTTGGGAAAAGTGGTTTTGTTTATCTTAGGAATTTCTATCTACGTATAATCTCTGAATCTAAGCACCGAATTGAGTTTTATAATGTAAATTCTGTTGATAACTCAACACAGGTAAAGTACAACTGATATTAGGGTTCTAATAATATGTGAAATACATCTAAAGCAACTACGAGGTTTATTTAATGAGTATTCGTCCCGACAACTTGACTCTGGGTAAGCTGCTTCAAGGAAGACTTTTCAGAATTCCAGACTATCAGCGAGCATACAGTTGGGAAACTAAACAAAGGAAAGATTTATTTAGAGATATTCAAAAGTTGGCTGCAATGAAAAATAGTGATCGCCATCACTTTATGTCAACTGTTGTCTGTCTTCAAACTGCTGAAAAAGAAGACGTTGGAGCAGATGAATTTGGTATTTTTCAAGTTGTAGATGGACAGCAGCGTTTAACCACACTGATTATTTTGCTCAAAGCAATAGCTAAGAAATTAAGTTCTGGAAGTGATATTGAGGAAAAGGAGTCTAGCAAACTTTCAGAACTTCTAGTCAAAGAAAATGGGAGATTAGTTTTACTTCAAACTAATCACGATAGTAAGTGCCTATTTCATGATTATCTGGAGAAAGGAGAAATTCCTAGCGAGGATAATGTCGAAACTTTAGCGGACAGAAATATGATTTGTGCATTTAAGGAGTGCAGAGATTTTGTCGAAGAATGGAATACTGAGACTCTGCAACTTCTAAAATTAGTCAAGAATCGTCTTGATTTTATCTTTTATGTTCTTGAAGATGAAGAGTCAGTACATACAACATTTGAAGTTCTCAATAGCAGAGGTTTGGAAGTTGACTGGCTTGATAAGTGCAAAAGTATGTTGATGGGAATCGCTTTTGAAAAGCTTAAAGATGCTAGCCAAGAGTATATACAAGAGCTTCGAGACTATTGGTCAAAAATTTACAGGACTATAGGACTCAAAAAAATACAGGGTCAAGAAATTTTAAAGTTTGCGGCTACGCTAGAGGATACTAATGGAGGAAGTAAAGTACGTAGTGCAGAAAGTTCTATCCAATTTTTCCGAGAGAGATGTGAAAATGAACCTAAAAATGTACTTGATGTTTCTCGCAAATTTCTAAGTATTGCTGAACAACTAGAAAAATTTGTTTCTAATCCTCGTCTTAAGGCCGTGAATAAAATATCTCACGCTCGATTATTAGGTGTGTCAATAATGTTGAATAGTTCGCTAAAGACAGACAAAAGACGTGAAGATATAATTAAGGAGTGGGAAAAAGTAACATTCAGAATCTTTGGATTATATAGAAAAGATGCAAGAACAAAAGTAGGAGAATATGTTCGTCTTTCCAGGGAAATTTCTTCTGCTAGTTATAGTCTTTGTGCTTCAGAAATAATCGAAAAAATTAAGGAATTAGGCATTGGTTACCCTGCTGATAAAGCAGTAGAAGAACTTAAAGAAAGTAACTGCTATGATGGATGGGAAGATGAGTTAGTTTATTTTCTCTATCGCTATGAGGAATATCTGGTTAATCAATGCGGTGGTTCAGTTAGTGAAGAAACTTGGTCTCAAGTTTGGAATTGTTCACCAACGAAAACTATAGAACACATACATCCACAAAATGTAAATGAGAGATGGCGTGGAAAGTTTGGCACCAAGAAGGATTTTGTTAAGACGCAGACTCAAAGACTAGGAAACTTAATTATTTTACCTCCGCAAGTTAATTCTCGTGCTAGTGATAAACCTTTTTTACAGAAGAAAGAAATATATAGTAAACATAGGCATTTAAAACTAATTGATGAGATTATTTTCAAAGAAGACTGGAACAAAGAAGCCATGGAAGAGCGTGAAAATCGTTTACTAGATTGGGCTGCAAAGGAATGGGGATAATCAATTAAATTTACCCTGCAACCTATTAGTTTTACTACAATTCAAGTTACAGGTTAAGGGTATATAGCTACTCATACTACTATAGGATAGGATTTAGAAACAGGGATAGAATAAGAGATTATGCTCATCCCTGTGACATCATCAAAATCAAAATAAAAAGTAACGCTGCGCCATCGGTAAAACCGTTGCAGGATCGCAAGTTAGTAACTCACCATCTGCCCTCACTTCATAGGTTTCTGGATCCACTTCTATCTTCGGCAAAGCATCATTTAATTTCATATCTTGCTTACTTAAATTCCTCGTATTAGCCACCGCAACAGTCATTTTTTGTAAGCCAATTTCCTGGGGTATTCCTGCTTTTAAAGCTGCTTGAGAAACAAAGGTGTAAGAAGTAGCAGCAATCGCGCCACCAAAACTAGCAAACATAGGGCGCATATGAATTGGTTGGGGTGTGGGAATACTAGCATTAGCATCGCCCATTTGCGCCCAAGCTATTGCACCTCCCTTAATTACAATTTCTGGTTTAACACCGAAAAAGGCGGGTTTCCAGAGACATAAATCAGCTAGTTTACCCTCCTCCACCGAACCCACATAGTCAGCGATTCCGTGGGCGATCGCAGGATTTATTGTATATTTAGCAACGTAGCGTTTTGCCCTGTGGTTGTCGTTTGCTGCACAATCTTGCTGCAAATGTCCCAACTGTACCTTCATTTTATGGGCACTTTGCCAAGTGCGAATAATTACTTCCCCTACCCTTCCCATCGCTTGGGAATCGGATGCAATCATACTAAATGCGCCTAAATCGTGCAAAATATCCTCTGCGGCGATGGTTTCCCTACGGATACGCGATTCTGCAAAGGCGACATCTTCGGGAATGCTTTTATCTAGGTGATGACACACCATCAGCATATCCAAATGTTCTTCCAGAGTATTTGCAGTGTAAGGGCGTGTCGGATTAGTGGAAGAAGGTAAAACATTCATCTCACCGCATACCTTAATAATATCCGGTGCGTGTCCCCCTCCTGCGCCTTCGGTATGGTAGGTGTGAATAACGCGATTTTTGAAAGCAGCGATAGTATCCTCCACAAATCCCGCTTCATTGAGAGTGTCGGTATGAATCGCAACTTGCACGTCGTAATCATCAGCTACACTTAAACAAGTATCTATTGTCGCAGGTGTGGTTCCCCAATCTTCGTGGAGTTTCAAACCCATCGCCCCTGCTTTCACTTGTTCAATTAAACCCTGAGGTTGACTACTATTTCCCTTACCCAAAAAACCAAGATTCACCGGAAAAGCATCAGCAGCTTGCAACATCCGGTAAATATTCCACGCACCAGGAGTACAAGTGGTAGCATTAGTTCCAGTAGCAGGTCCTGTTCCACCACCTAACATAGTAGTAACACCAGAAGCGATCGCAGTTTCGATTTGTTGGGGACAAATGAAGTGGATATGAGAATCGATTCCTCCCGCAGTTAGAATCATACCTTCCCCAGCCACTGCTTCCGTTGACGCGCCAATAATAATATCTATATTGTCCTGAATATAGGGATTACCCGCCTTCCCAATCTTGTAAATTTTGCCATCTTTAATGCCAATATCAGCCTTGACAATGCCCCACCAGTCTAGAATGAGGGCATTGGTAATCACCATATCTACTGCACCATCTTCCCGGGAAATAGGCGATTGTCCCATTCCATCGCGAATCACCTTTCCGCCACCAAATTTTACCTCATCACCGTAGGTAGTAAAATCCCGTTCTACTTCAATCAATAATTCTGTATCAGCAAGGCGAACACGATCACCTACCGTTGGTCCATATGTTTCTGCATAGGCTCGGCGATCCATTCTATAACTCATAATGGCACATCTGTGGTTTCTGGGATATAGAATACAGGAATTTAGGAGGAAAGTAGCTCGATTCTCAAGATTTCAGTGTTTAGTATGGAAATGGGGAGATTGGGGAGTTGGGAGATTGGGGGTTGGAGGAGTGAGGAAGTAGGGAATTAGAGAAGATTAATATGCAGCAAAATAACCCAAAATTTATTAGTAATCACGAAGATTTAGAAGTCTATCAAATTGCATTTGATGCTGCGATGGAAATATTTGAAGTTTCTAAAAACTTCCCCAAGGAAGAGAGATATTCTTTAATTGATCAAATACGACGTTGGCGAAAACAAGCTACAACAGTGTTTTGCGATTCTGGAAGATGGCTGATAATATACCAAGGATTGAGTTGTTGCTGATAATCGCGATTTTTAGATTCCTTATGTAAATCTGTAGCTGTCGCTTCAAAAGTTGGCTGTGTTGGTATCATATTATTTACCTCCAATTTTTTTTGGATAAAGGTTGCAGATCGCCCTTCGGTTTCCAGGCGGGAGGGCGATTATTGTTTTAGTTACCCACATTTAAAACAAGCACTCGTTTATTGTCAAGGAATGGGTTTAGTTAGGCTGCGCATCCGTGAACTTGCGAATGAAAAGGGTTGGACATTGAAGGAGGTTTCTGAGCGATCTGGCGTTGTGTATAGTACTCTGAGAACCTATGTGCGTTCACCTGGATTAGCAACAATTGATGTTACAGCTTTGCAAAAATTGGCTCGTACTTTTGAGGTTATGATTGAGGATTTGATTGAGGTGGTTGAGGAGTAAGTCGTAGGTTGGTTTGAGGTGGCTAAACCCAACACCAACAAGAATTTCGTCGGTAGAATAATCGCATTGTATCTTCCCTGGCACCCTAATATCTCATTATTCAATGCTTATTATATTTTTTTGCAAGTCAGAGGATATCTTTGTAATTAAACTTTTGAATACTTCCAATCAATCGTCACTTACAAGCATCATAATCTCTGGATTTTACAGATTGTTTATTCTAGATCGCGATGAAAACTATAAACATTAGAAATCTGGGTAAATTAACATATCTAAATTTTTACCCATTGTAGGGAGTAAAATTTTACGTCCTTACATTCTTGGTTATAGAGGTCTAATTGTATATTTAATTATGCTCATTTACTTATCTGAGTGACTCCAGAACAATCTACCTCTTTTAAAAGTTCAGTAATAGTTTTTCCCGATACTGGTTCAATCCAGTTTGGTGCGATTTCTGCTAAGGGTACTAAAACAAAAGCCCTTTCTCTCATACAAGGATGAGGAATTTTTAAACTAGGAGTATCCAGAATTAAATCATCATATAAAATCAAATCTAAATCTAGAGTTCTTGCACCCCAACGTTCTCCACGTACACGACCAAATTTTTGTTCTACTTCTAAAAGAGTTTCTAGCAACTGGTGAGGATATAATTCTACTTTTAATAAAGCACAACCATTGAGATAATCGGGTTGTGGTGGTCCCACTGGTTTAGTGCGATACAAAGATGAGTAATTGACTAAAGTTATACCTGGAGTTATTGCTAGAATTTTAATAGCATTTTTGAGAATAGCCAGAGAGTTACCAAGATTACTGCCAAGAGCGATTACACTTTGATAAATAGACGCTTCAGACGTGCTTACATTGTCTTGATTGAACATACTATATTGATGCGCTAAGTAGTAATTATTTTAAGCAATAAGCAGTAATTAAAAAATGAATAATAATCATTATTGAAAATTAAAATAATACGATATGTCAATGATTTTATCTATTGATCGCCATCGGTGTCGTCAACATGCAGAGACAAAATATTATTTGCCACCATTAGATGCAAGCTAAAAAAAATACTTTCAGGATGTTTTATACTAAATCCTGTTCACATAGTAACCTGATACGCAAAACTTCAGACCCTCCCCCCAACTCCCTATTTCCCCAATTCCCTATAAGGGTAAAAGCTACTTTGACAACCGGACTTAGTATTATAGTAAATAGTAATTATCTTTCTATTTCTCAAGAATAATCCAAGTAACAATCGGCCACTCTAAATCATTTCTTGTAGCAAGTTTATGTAGAGGATGCCATTTTGCATGGGGTATCCCTTCAAATCTTAGACCATCATGGATTAAATTCCAAGCTTCAAAATTACCCCAACCGTGACAATCAATAACTCGTGAAAAATTCTTCCCAAGTAATTCTAGAGCGTCAGGGGTAAATCGCCAATAATCTTTGGGAACAAGATGAATGGGGTTGATAAAACAAGTGGTATGTACAGCAATTCCATGGGGACGAAGAACCCTCCAACTTTCGTCAATCGCTTGCTGGGGATTTCCTTCAAGATGTTCTAAAACCTGATCAGAAAACACAAAGTCAAAAGAATTATCGGGAAATTTAAGGGATAGAAAGTTATGTTCAGGATAATTAGCTTCTACCGAAGATGTTGCTGTAATGCCTAGAATATCGATTAGATTTGTAGAGTGACTAATAGAGAGAACATCACCTTCTTGTTTAGGAAGTTTTTTACCAGCAGCTTGCAAGTGATTATACATATAGTATCTGGTAATATGAGGTCCCCGCGATAAACCCTTCATCGATAATTTCCATAATGTGGCTCTGGTATTTCTCAATACTTCTTTCATCATCTAAATAGCTCTACGTTATTAAACATAAAATACTTTCGGTTTGGAAATATAGGGTATTAAGTAATTAGTAGACCTCTTGCCAAAGTGCCTTTGTCGTCAATTTTTTACCGTTTCTAGAACTTATTACTTATTACTCATTACTTATTACTTACTATTCCTAGCGATTGCAATATCACCTTCTCCTATCTCGAAATCAATATTAAGTATTTCTTGCCATCTTTTTATAATTTCTTGTTCACCGCTGCGATTGACATCATCAAGAATAATGGTGAAATTAGTATTTAGCTGAGATAAGAAATAAGGAATAGCAGGATATCGAGAATATTTGAGATGTTCTTCATATGCTGGTGGACCATCTACTAGCAACAGGTCAATTTTATTGTCTGGAGATAAACTTTCTTCAATCGCCTCAGTATCATACCAATGAATATTTTTAATAGCTAAATCAGTTAATTTTAAAGGAGCATAGATTAAGGTAACTAGATGAGAAAGCCCTTCTTTTTCTAATCCATTTTGAACGAATTTAAACCACTTTTTATCATGTTCTATTGTGTAGAGATGTCCACCTCTACTGCTGAGCAAGCGAGCTATATAAAATGTAGAGATACCACTGCCGCATTCTACAACTAGGGAGTAATTATTAATAAAAATATTATTCAAGACTTGCACCAACCCACTGGGGCGCATAGCGGATGTACTCCACGGTAGATATGAAGTAGATAAAGGTGCTAGATAATGGGCTGCCAAGATATCTTTTTGATTAGATAAAATTTCGTTAATCTGTTGTAAATTCATACTAATCCCTGAGAACTATAATGCTTGGCTCTGGCATATTTACACGTCTCAAATTGATGCTTGATATCATTGAAACTTGAACTAGGCGAGAGCAACTTGCTATAGATTACTATCTTGCAACAATTTGAAAATAGATTTTGTTCTTGGATAACTATTACCTATTGACCAAAAATGCCAATTCCATTACTTACCCTAGCCGCAGTATTTGCAGGGCGATCAATTATTTGACCTCCTAAATACAAAGAAGTAGAACTACCACCATCTAAATTTAAAGCGTCAACAGCACCTAAACGCTGCATTAATTGTGCTGTTTCTGTCAAAGTAACTCCTCTTCCGCCTAATCGATTGTGGAAAGTAGCAAGAATTAAAGTCCCACCACGGGTTATGCCAATCGCACTACGAGAAGCTGCTTGACGATTGAAAATGTGACTAAAGTTTTCTTTTTTTCCATCCAAAACTAAACGCTGGTCTTTTAATAATAAAGGTCCTGCGCCCATAATATTGGGATAGCGAGAAAAATCGCGAGGAAAAGTATTACTTTCTAACCTTAGATTAGTACCAATAGTGAGAGAAGGTGCAGCGGATTTAAAAGCCCTTAAAGCTAGCAAATAGCCATCCTCAGGAATCGCAAAAGCTTCTTTTCCTGCTTCTTCTACCTCTAACTTTTGAGTAATAGTATTTCCTTGCACCAACACCAAAATTTCATGTTCTGTCAGAGGTGTATAGGTGCGTCCCCAATCCCTGGTATAACGGGCAATACCAGCTTGTACATAGGCACTATTTAATAGAGGAATGGGGAAAACTTTGCCCGATGAAGTTACTAAATTCTCTTGGAGAAAGAGACGCTCAAATCTAGCATTTTTATTGTCCCACGCCATCGCACCTCGGTTGAGAATGGGACCAGATAACCAACGCTGATTGCGACGCAACGCACCTAATGGTAGCTGATTATTGCGATTAAAAAAGCCACCATTAATCGCAGCATAGGCATTTAATTTTCTTCCCATTTTCAGCAAAGGTTCTGTACCCTGCACACCATCGGCATTACCAGTGATGGGTTTAATGTTTAAATCAGGCGAACCTAAGTTAACTTCTAACCAAGTTACGGGAAACTCTCCCTGTAACAACGATACCAAGCCCTGGTGCCAGATTAAACCTGGTGCCCAAGCGATATCTCGCTTCACCACAGGATCTCGCCGTATATCGATATTGAGGCGAGGTGGGTTAGCTTCACTCCAAACCTGTATCCCCTGTTTTCCTGGAATCCTAATCCTAATTTGCGTATTAACGCCATCGCTGGTGATAATAGGTACTGGTCTGGGAGCAAAGGGATTGAGGACAAATCTTTTCCTTTCTACTTCCGGTTGTCCAATCGCGATCATACCTAAACTCGGTTCTTCGCGCAGGAGATTTGTCCCTTGTGTTTCTCCCTCTACTTGTGTTTCCACTACTTCTACGACAGGTGGTTGAAAATCCTGTAAAACTTTACTTGTCGCCCCTCCCACAAGATTAATTACTACCTCATTGCCCTCTTGAGTAACTCGCCAAAATGTGGCATGGTTTAGGGTAACAGTAATGCGATCACTCCACAGACGAGTCGTCTGAGTTACCTGAGTACTGAGTGATGGTGGTAATTCCACCTCCAGCACATCTCCCACAACTTTTATTTGAGCACCCACGTGTTCTAATAAATTGGTAAGGTCAAGGTAACGATAAGAGTTTTCGATTCGAGTTTGTACCAGCCAAGGTTTAGGGAAAAACCAACGCACTGGTTGCATATCAGCTTGGGCTGTACTAAGCAACTCAATACCCCAATTGAGCATCGCCCCAGTGTCACTCACTCCAGTGTGGATTTTATCAGCCCCGCGCCATTGACTCCATCCTAAGAGCGTTTGTTTACCATTAACAGTAACTTTTTCGCCCTGATGTATTAATGGTGTTGTTGTTGCAGCGGCTAAAGTGAGGTGAGATGAAAGAGCCTGGTAGCAAATAGCGAGGCTCAAAGTAAAAACAAGTACACTGACGAATCTAAGTTTAACAGATGCTCGGAGGTGCCGGAAAAATTCTGGCGTTGATTTTATGAGTGATGCACCTGTGAAGTCAAATATTTTTTGACTTAATGTAAATAGTTCTGTTATCATCCAATATCCCAGAGATTGGCGGAACCACCTAGGTATCTCAACGGAGGAGATGTTCTAGATGAGCGTCTTTACCCAAAGGGAAAACACGCAGAAGAAAAATAAAGAACCATTTATTACCCCATTCTGACTGTTTATTAGCAGACTTTCCCTTTCAAATCAACCCATATTACCGCAGATTCATTAACTTGCTTCAGTGAAGTCACCGTAACTTCACGATGTTCCCTATCAACCCAGAACACTTAAACTTTAATTAAGTAAAGTAAACAATCCTTAAATTACACGAGTATTAGGAGTGACCAGGCGTATGCAAGAAAATCAAGATAAATTTTCTCATCAGGACAGTCTCTATCCTGGACAAAAATGGTTAGTTGAAGAGCGTGATGCTTGTGGTGTCGGCTTTATTGCTGATACTAAAGGTACACCAAGCCATAAACTAATTAAACAGTCCCTTGCTGCCCTCAGTTGTCTAGAACATCGTGGTGGTTGTAGTGCGGATCAAGATTCTGGGGATGGTTCTGGTTTAATGACAGCTATTCCCCAGCAATTGTTTCAATCTTGGTCAAAATCCCAAGGCATCTCCCTGCCTACCGCAGAAAAGTTTGGAGTAGGCATGGTATTCTTACCGCAGGATGCAGCTCAAGCAGCCAGCAGACGCGCCTTCGTTGAGGAAGTTGTCAGGGAAGAGAACCTACAGGTACTAGGTTGGCGACAAGTGCCCGTGAAACCAGAGGTTTTAGGAGTACAAGCCAGAGAAAACCAGCCCCAGATTGAGCAAATCTTGGTTACTTCTGACACCCTTGAAGGAGATGAGCTCGATAGGATACTTTATATCACCCGTTCCCGTATCGGCAAAGAATTAACAGATAATTTTTATATTTGCTCCTTCTCCTGTCGCACCATTGTCTACAAAGGAATGGTACGCGCAGAAATTCTAGGAGAATTCTACCTTGACCTGCAACAGCCAGAATATACCAGTGCCTTTGCCGTCTATCATCGCCGCTTCAGCACCAATACCATGCCTAAATGGTCTCTAGCTCAACCGATGCGTTTGTTGGGGCATAACGGCGAAATTAACACCCTCCTAGGCAATATTAACTGGATGATGGCACGGGAAGCCAACCTCACCATACCCGGTTGGACACAACGAGAGTTAGAAGCAGTCGAACCCATTGTCAATATGGAAAATAGCGACTCCTTCAACCTCGACAGTGCGATGGAATTAATGGTACGCAGTGGTTTTAATCCCCTCGAAGCTGCCATGATTCTAGTACCAGAAGCTTACCAAAATCAGCCAGATTTGGAAGAGCATCCTGCCATTGTTGATTTTTACGAATACTATAGTGGTTTGCAAGAGCCTTGGGATGGTCCTGCTCTACTAGCATTCAGCGATGGTAAGATGGTGGGGGCAACCTTAGATCGCAACGGTTTACGTCCTGCCCGCTACAGTATTACCAAAGACGGTTATATTGTGGTAGCTTCCGAAGCGGGAGTGGTAGATTTGCCGGAAGCAGAGATTATAGAAAAAGGTAGGCTAGGTCCTGGACAGCTAATCGCAGTAGATTTAGAGAACAACGAAATTCTCAAAAATTGGGACATCAAACAGCGCATTGCTGACCAATATCCCTATGGTGAATGGCTACGTCAGTCCCGTCAAGAAATTACTCTCCAACCCATAACCAATGGTGAGTCAGCCGTCAGCGATTCCGAATTGTTGCGCCACCAAACTATTTTTGGCTACACAGCCGAAGATGTGGATATGGTTATTGTACCGATGGCGATCGCAGGGAAAGAACCTACTTTCTGTATGGGTGACGATATTCCCCTCGCTGTCCTATCCAATAAAGCCCGTTTACTCTACGATTACTTTAAGCAGCGTTTTGCCCAGGTAACTAATCCTCCCATTGACCCCTTGCGAGAAAGCTTGGTCATGTCGTTGAATATGCAGTTGGGAGCAAAGAGTAATATCTTAGAACGTCATGGACTAGATTCACCACTGCTGAAATTAACCACACCAGTCCTCAATGAAGCAGAATTAGCAGCAATTTTAGAGAATCAGGATTTTGCACCCCAGCAACTTTCCACTCTCTATGAAATTCAAGGAAAAGATAGCTTAGAAGCTGCGCTACGCCAGTTATGCGAAGATGCAGCAGAGGCGGTAGAATCAGGAGCACAAATCCTGGTCTTAAGTGACCGCAATCAAGATAAATTTGACCCCAACTATACCTATATTCCACCCCTTCTAGCAGTAGGAGCAGTACACCACCACCTAATTCGCCAAGGTTTACGCCTCAAAACTTCCCTCGTTGTAGATACAGCGCAGTGTTGGAGTACACACCACTTTGCTTGTTTAATTGGCTATGGTGCTTCTGCAATCTGTCCCTACCTCGCCTGGACAACAGTGCGCAATTGGTGGCACAGTGAGAAAACTCAGAAATTCATGGAAAGGGGTAAAATCGAGCCCATGTCACTGGAAACTGCGGCGCAACGATACCGCAAAGCAGTGGAAGCAGGTTTACTAAAAATCCTCTCCAAGATGGGTATTTCCCTTCTTTCCTCCTACCACGGGGCGCAGATTTTCGAAGCCATTGGTTTAGCTCAAAATACCATCAATATTGCCTTTGCGGGGACTACCTCCCGTTTAGGCGGTTTGAATTTAGGAGATATCGCCCAGGAAGTAATGAACTTCCATAATCGCGCTTTCCCTGAACTTGAAGCGAAAAAATTGGAAAACTTCGGCTTTGTTAACTACAAGCGCGGTGGTGAATACCACATGAATAGCCCAGAGATGGCTAAGGCTTTGCACAAAGCAGTAAAACAGGGTCAAAAAGAAGGCTATGACCACTACGAAGTATATCGTCAATACCTGCAAGATCGCCCTCCCACAGCCCTGCGAGACTTACTAGATTTAAATAGTGACCGCAGCTCTATTGCCCTAGAAGAGGTAGAATCTGTAGAAGAAATCGTCAAGCGATTCTGTACCGGGGCAATGTCCCTTGGTTCCCTCTCCCGCGAAGCCCACGAAACCCTAGCTATCGCCATGAATCGCATCGGTGGTAAATCTAACTCCGGTGAAGGTGGAGAAGATCCAATACGCTTTAAAGCAATAGAAGACGTAGACGACAAGGGATTATCCCCCAGCTTCCCCCACCTCAAAGGCTTACGCAAAGGAGACACAGCTAGTTCCGCCACCAAACAGATAGCTTCTGGACGTTTTGGCGTCACTCCAGAATACTTAATGAGCGGCAAGCAACTAGAGATTAAAATGGCTCAAGGTGCGAAACCAGGAGAAGGGGGACAACTACCAGGGAAAAAAGTCAGCCCCTACATCGCCATGTTGCGTCGTTCCAAGGCTGGAGTTACCCTCATTTCACCACCACCCCACCACGATATCTATTCTATCGAAGACCTGGCACAGTTAATTTATGACCTGCATCAAATTAACCCCCAAGCCAAAGTATCAGTAAAATTAGTGGCAGAAATTGGTATTGGTACAGTTGCCGCAGGTGTAGCTAAAGCAAACGCCGATGTGATTCAAATTTCAGGTCATGATGGTGGTACAGGTGCATCTCCCCTAAGTTCCATTAAACACGCAGGTGCACCCTGGGAATTGGGAGTAACAGAAGTACACCGTATCTTACTAGAAAATCAGCTGCGCAATCGCGTAATTCTACGAGCCGACGGTGGCTTAAAGACAGGCTGGGACGTAGTTATGGCGGCTTTGATGGGAGCCCAAGAATACGGTTTTGGCTCCATTTCCATGATCGCCGAAGGTTGTATCATGGCGCGAGTTTGTCACACCAACACCTGTCCCGTGGGCGTTGCTACCCAGCAAGAAAAGCTACGTAAACGCTTCTCCGGTGTACCCGAAGACGTAGTTAATTTCTTCTACTTCGTCGCCCAGGAAGTCCGTGCTCTCCTAGCTCACCTAGGTTACTCTAAACTAGAAGATATCATCGGACGGGCAGACTTGCTCCAACCCAGAGCCGATGTTACACTCACCAAAACCAGCACCCTTAACCTAGAGTGTCTTACCAATCTACCCGATGTCCGTGAAGATCGCAGTTGGTTACAACCAAACGAAGTGCATGGTAACGGAGAAGTATTGGATGACCAACTACTCTCAGATCCAGAACTAATAGCAGCGATCCGCGACCAGGGTAGCATAACCAAAGAAGTAGAAATTATCAACACCGACCGTAGCGTCACCACCCGCATTGCTGGTCAAATCGCCAAACTTTACGGTAACAATGGCTTTGAAGGCGAAATCAACCTCAAATTCAAAGGCGCTGCTGGTCAAAGCTTTGGTGCTTTCATCCTTCCTGGAATGACACTGGAATTAGAAGGAGAAGCCAACGACTACGTAGGAAAAGGAATGCATGGTGGAGAAATAAAAATCACATTCCCCGCCACCGCCACCTATGATAGTGCCAGCAACGTAATTATCGGTAACACCTGTCTCTACGGAGCCACAGGCGGTGTATTATACGCCAATGGACGTGCTGGTGAGCGTTTCGCCGTTCGCAACTCCATGGGTAAAGCCGTAATTGAAGGTGCAGGCGATCATTGCTGCGAGTATATGACTGGTGGTGTTATCGTTGTCCTCGGTAATGTAGGGCGCAATGTCGGTGCAGGTATGACAGGTGGTTTGGGTTACTTCCTCGATGAAGATGGTAGTTTCCCCGCCAAAGTTAACCCCGAAATTGTCAAGATTCAGCGAGTTAGTAATCCTGAAGGAGAACAACAACTCAAAAACTTGATTAGTGCCCATCTAGAAAAAACCGGTAGTCCTAAAGCCAAACAAATTCTAGATGATTGGCAATATTACCTCGGTCAATTCTGGCAAGTTGTACCACCCTCAGAAGCCGATTCTGCCCTAGCAAAACCAGTAGATGTACCCCAGACCAAAACCCTGACTTCCGTCCAGTAGAGTCAATTTTAACCAGCGTATAGGGGCAGTTTTCTCAGCTGTCCCTATATTGCATACATGCAAAGTTTAGGAAGTTGGGAGCAGGGGATGCAGGGGAAGCGGGGGAAGCGTAGAAGTTGATGGTAATGCATTACCCATCCGTTGTTATCACTATTAATCGAGTTGTAGCACTATCAATCATCCGTTACCAGATTACTATCAATTACGCTGTAGCAGTGTCAATCATCCGTTTCCCCAATCAACAATCCACCATCAACAATCCACCAACAACCAACTAAAAACAAAACCCCTGAATCGCCTCCCAAATTGGACTCACCATATCAGTCAAAGAATGATCGCTATCTAACTCCACAAGTTGTACCCAAGGACGAATCGCTGCATAATCACGACTAGCTTCAATGGGTATCACATCATCATGTAATCCGTGCAAAATTAGAGTTGGTAATGGTCTTTGTAATTCTTCCTCTTGGTACTGACTGACATCAGTAACAAACTGATAGTGTAGAGGAACAAAAGAGTCTTCACTGTAATGGTAAACCGAGAAAAAGCCAGACTCTTGCCATCTTTGCACATCCTCTTCACCTAATCGGGTTAACCAATGATCGAGAAAACCAAAAGCAGGTGCAAGCAAGACTAAACGCTGCACTTGAGTATATTTTTGTCCCAGCCAAGCTGCTGTCAAACCGCCAAAACTAGAACCAATCAAAGTCACAGGTAAATTATCCTCAAACTCTGCTGCTACCTGTTGCAACTGCCGAGTGAGAGTAAGATGGGTAAAATCTCCTTGATTGAGGTCAAGTAAATTTAAACTATAATTTGCTTTCTGAAAACAAGTATGCAAGTATTGCGCTTTCTTTGATTGGGGACTCGAAGCAAAACCATGTAGATAAATGTATTGTGTCTGAATTTGGCTAGACATAATCCCAAAAAAACATCAAAAAATAACCATACCTCCAGATCGCTCATAAAGATTATGTTTCCTATAATTTACTCCGACGAATTTCTCAACCATAGAACCGGGCGCTTTCATCCCGAACGTCCAGAACGCCTCACAGCCATAGTTGAGGCGCTCAAAAAAGCACCTTGGGCGGCTCAAATTGACTGGCAACTACCCACACCACCAGAATCGAGTAATGTCTTGTCTCTGGTGGAAAAAATGCACCATCAGGACTACATCGATACCGTCGAAAAAATTGCTCGCAGAGGTGGCGGTATGCTAGATGCAGATACAGCCATTTCCACTCAAAGCTATCATGTCGCTTTGTTAGCAGTGAGTGCTTGGCTAGATGGAGTAGAGAAAGTAATCGCCACTAATGAGCCTGCTTTTGTCCTCTCGCGCCCTCCTGGACATCACGCCGAAAGAAAGACAGGAATGGGTTTTTGTCTCTTTAGCAATGCCGCAATTGCAGCCCATTATGCCTTAGAAAAAACCGAAATTAACCGCGTTCTTATTCTCGATTGGGATGTGCATCATGGCAATGGGACCCAAGCTTTAGTAGAAAATAATCCCCACATCGCTTACTGTTCTCTGCATCAATTTCCAGCCTATCCTGGAACCGGAACAGAAAATGAACGGGGTCTATATAACAATGTACTCAATCTACCTCTGTCTCCTGGCACTACCTACAGCGAATATCAGCAAGCCTTTACCCAAAAAGTTCTGCCTTTTTGTCAGCAATTCAACCCAGACTTACTAATTGTCAGCGCCGGTTATGATGCTACTGAAGCGGATCCCCTAGCGAGTATTTCCCTGCAACCCCAAGACTATCGCCAATTAAGTCAATACTGCTACTCCCTCACCCACCGCATCCTTTTTGGCTTAGAAGGCGGCTACGATTTCGAAGCCTTAGCCCAATCTGTAATCGCCACCATAGAGGGATGTTTGCCTACTTAAACCTTCTCTTTTGTCGCCCTAACCCAGGAAAACCAACCAGCTTTTTTTACACTTTGCACTAGCATCATTGTTCCCGTTACTAACATAAACATCACACCCAAAAAATTAAGTAGCACATAAACAGGCTCTAATTGCGATCCTAAATATTCCCCCTCATGAATTACCATCAAAAAATGCACTTGGTCTCTAGATAGCCCTAGCCAACTTTTACCCAAGCGATAGCAGACACCAGTAAAAGCGGTAACCAGCAAAGGAAGTAAGACAATTGGTGCTACCTGGTGATGTAATTTACGGAAATTAATCTTGGGCATATTTCTGTGTGTAAGCGTACTCGTTGTTTAAATATTAGTTGTTTGTTGCTTCTTTATTCTCCGTGAGCGTTGGCTAGTTGACTTGAAGCACAAGCCAGGAGTAAAAATTCCATAAATAGAGACTAATCAACCAAGCTAGGTCAATAAACACCAATAAAACTCATGTAGGGACGTAAGATTCTACGCCCCTAGCCCATGCACCCTGAATTCTTAAACTGTGCGCTATAGTGAGAACAAAATCAGTTACAAATTTTACTTATCTGAGCCAAATTTGAATCTGTGTCTCAATCTGAACCCTTTAATCCTTGGCAATATAAACCCTGGTGGTGTCAACCCTGGTCAATTTTATTGACTGGAGTTGCAATTATTTCACTTAGCTGGTTCCTACTCAAGATTCTTTGGTTTACCATATTGGTTAGTCTGCCAATTTTGTTGTGGTGGTGGTATTTCCTCTTGGTTTGGCCTCAACTAGTTGCTAGCAGCACAATGGTAAAAGAGAAATTTAATCCTGATTCGCTGCAACAAAAAGAAGAATAATTAAATGCACTTAATTAAGTTTTAACTTCAAGGCTACAATCGGTGAATTAAGACCATTGATTGAGTGCTTGCTGCCAAACAGGACAATTATTTGTACCTATCGGTGATCATTTTTTAGCAGCCACGATAGATTGAAGATTGATGGCTGAATATAGCTAACAACTTATATGTTAAATTCTGCGGCAAAAATTAATTGCTCTAATCCCAACTGCCAAACGCCAAATTCGCTAGAGAGAAAGGTTTGCGTTCAATGTCAGACTCCACTACTCAAACGCTACTTGTGGATGATGGGGGAGAAAATTACAGCCTATCAGCCAGGAGAATTAATTGCCGAACGTTATTTGGTAGTGCAACCACAAATTGTTCTCGATACTAAACCTAATTTACTACCAGCAATGCCAGAGGTAGTTCCCAGCCACATTTCTACCTATCTTAAACTTGCTCCCTATCGGTTGCACATCCCCCAAGTATATGGATACATAGCCCCTAGCCACAAACAATCAGAACTGTGGCTTTTAGAATATGGTATGGTCTCAGAGAGTACTAGCAAAGACCTTAAATCCGGTCAATTACTGCCCACTCTCAACCAAGCTTGGCAATCTACTGGAGCCTTGCGTCAACTCAACTGGTTGTGGCAAATAGCAGAATTGTGGCAACCTCTGGTCAGTTATGGGGTAGCTTCCACACTACTGCAACCATCCTTACTCCAAGTCAAAGGGGCAATCGTCCATTTACGAGAATTAACTAGCGATGGTTCCTTAGAACCAAGCTTACAAGATTTGGGTCGCTTGTGGTCTTCTTTGACAACTGGTAGCATAACAGCCACAACCAAGTTTTTAGGTCAATTGTGCCAGGAACTAGAGCAAAAGCAGCTTACAGAACCAGAACAACTAGTTAATCGCCTCAACCAAGCCATTGATAAATGCGCTAGTGGCCAAAATCATACCTACCAAGTTTATAGTGCTACAGACACAGGACCAACAAGAGATCATAACGAAGATGCTTGTTATCCAACTGCAGGTAAGACTATCAATTTCTCCCCAGACAAAAAAGTTTTAAGCATCGTTTGCGATGGTATTGGTGGACATGAGGGAGGGGAAATAGCTTCTCAATTGGCGATTAGCGCAGTAAATGAGCAAGTCAAAGAGTTGACCCTTGATAGCACAAACCCAGTCAGAACAACGATTGCTTTGGAAAATGCTGCTTGCAGTGCCAATGATTTAATTAGCCAGCGCAATGACAGCGAAAAACGTCAAGAGCGTCAGCGCATGGGTACAACTTTAGTTATGAGTCTTGCCCAGAAGCACGAAATTTACATTACCCATGTAGGTGACTCCCGGGTTTACCTGGTAACAAAAACTGGTTGTCATTTAATAACTTTTGATGATGATGTTGCCTCTCGCGAAGTTCGTTTGGGCTATTCTCTCTACCGCAATGCCCTACAATCACCCGTTTCTGGTTCCCTGGTTCAAGCCTTAGGTATGGGATCCTCTGCCAGTTTACGCCCCACAGTGCAAAGGTTAGTCTTAGATGAGGATTGTGTATTTGTCCTGTGTACCGATGGACTGAGCGATAATGATCGCATGGAACAATATTGGGAGCAAGTTGTTTTGCCCCTACTATCTGGTCAAGGTAACCTGGAACAAATAGGTCAAAGATTAATTGAGGTTGCCAACCAGAAAAATGGTCATGATAATGTAACGGTGAGTCTGGTTTATTGCAAAGTCGAGCCTAAGGATTCATTACCTAAGTCTAATCCCGCAACATCCCAAGTGCGCCGCCATCACTCATCCTCTGCTACCTCAGCCCCAACAGCCACACAAATTCCTCCCCAGCCCACCATTGTATTGCCAAAATCAGCTCACCCCCCCAAGAGATCAAACTTATTTTTATTGATGCTATTGTTCCTTTTGGGTGTAACTTCAACTGTGGGGATCTGGTACTGGCAAGATGAAGGTATAAAAGCAGAAATTGACCAGCAAATTACTACCTGGTTTAGCTACTTAGTTAAGCTAAAAGCAATTCCCTCAAAGCTTGAATCTCCCTCAGTTGTCACGCCAGCAGCATCTCCAGTTAACGATTCTCCCTCTGTGACTCCCGCAGCTAACACGAACCAGAAATCTAACACTACACTAGATAGTGAGGCTATCCAGGAGCCAGCTACTGGTGCACCCAATAGCCAAACCGATGCGAAAAATAATAACTCAACTCCAATTAATCCTGATCTTGTGTCCCCAACCCAGTGAATTATCGAAGATAGTATGGCAAAAACGTTAGATTATTTTCAGGGATTCTAGTGAAGTTTATTTGTTGACATCAAACTCCTTAATTGATCTTTCTTTCTTACTCATTCTTACTGATTCTTACTTATTCTTTCATTTGCATAAGGCCTCGGAATGTCTGGTTATGTCAATCCCTGCTTTAGTCTGGCAGTAGATCATCTGCACCAATTTGGGTCAGAAAAATTTGCCATTTGGGTTTTAGAAGCTCCCTATCCAGGAGGTAAAGCGCATCATGCGCGCTCATGGTCAGGTAGTTTAACTTCTAAATGGCTCCTGTGGCAAGAAATGTTCTCCCTACAATCAATTCATCATTTACCCATCGCTGAAATGGGTAATTCTCTGAGCACAGAAATACTACCAGAAATTGATCCTGCTGCTTCTGGTCAACAAACAACCTATGGTGGCAGATTAATGCAGGATTTGGGTATTAGTCTTTGGCAATGGCTTTTTGATGCTTCAATTAGAAATAGTTGGGCACAAAGTCAGGGTATTGCCATTGGACAAAATAAACCCCTGCGTTTACGCTTAGAAATTCGCGATCCTAATCTGATTTCTCTGCCTTGGGAAATTATGCAGCCCGAACCGGGAAAACCAGCAATTTCCCTCAATCAGAGCCTGTTATTTAGTCGTACTATCAGCAATGTTGAACCTTTAAGGGTACAAACAGCGAGAAGATCTTTAAATATCTTGTTAGTTTTGGGTCATAATCCCCTGCATACAGAAGATTTAATGCTCTCAGAAGCAGGATTAGCTTCGGTGCAATTACAGCTAGAGAAGGAAGCAAATATCCTTAACCAGCTACTGGAGCAAAACTTTCAAGCTGATGCCCAAATCAACCAACTAATCTATCCTGATGCAGTCACAGCAAGTGTAGATCGCTTGGTACAACCGACTCTCGAAGAACTGACCTACACCCTAGAAACAGGTGACTACAATATTTTGTTCTATGCTGGTCATGGTGTGCAAGCACCCGACGGTGGATTAATCTTTTTGCGCCCTGATGTGAGGATAAATGGCACTGAATTAGCACAAGTTTTAGTGCGCACCCAGGTGACTTTAGCTGTTTTCAATACCTGTTTAGGTGCACAGCCAGATCAAAGGGGACAACAATCGATTGAACGCAGCAGTTTAGCAGAGGTTTTAATTCATCACGGAGTCCCAGCAGTTTTAGGTATGCGCGATTCGATTGCAGATCGCGAAGCCATCAGTTTTATTCAAAGTTTAACCCAGGCTCTCGCCCAACGAATGTCCATTGATCAAGCTGTAGCCGTGGCGAGACAGCAGCTACTGACTCTCTACAAATTTAATCAGCCTGCTTGGACACTACCCATACTCTATATGCATCCAGAGTTTGATGGTCAGTTGATTAAAACCCCAGAAAAATTTGATTATGATATTACCGAACTACCAACTTTCTCTGGTGGCTTAAGCCACTATCCACCTATAGCAGTCATGCGTGCTTTGAATAATCAGGAGCAAAGCTGGCGAATTCGTGGTGGCTTAATGCGAGTAGGGCGTAGTCGAGATAATGATTTGGTGATTCAGGAGCGTTGGGTGAGTCAAAAACACGCCGAGATTATCTGTCGTGAAAATTTTGATAGTGAAAATGGGGAGTTCAGTTACTTTCTGCGGGACTTTTCCCGCTATGGTACTTTAATTTTGGCTAATAATGAATGGCAAAAAATTCATCACCAGGAAGTGTCTCTACATTCGTGCGCACGAATTAAGTTTGGTAGTTTGTATGGTCAAACCCTAGAATTTGTCATTGAAACTCCCTCTTCGACTCACTAAGCATCTGCTAAAACTTAGAGCTCTCAGGAATCATATCCCTATAAGGTATCAAACCCCTACCCCCTGAACAGTGCAAAGCGATGTATCTTAGATGAGAAAATGGCCAAATATTTTGTTAAATCGCCGCTAGTCGAAATCTCACCAGTAATCTATTAAGAAATAATAAAGGGACCCAAATTTTCTGCGGAACTGGACATCGTGATAATGTAGCTACTCATGCCCAGTACGGTAGACCAAATAGCAAACAGGGGTAGTAGTATGCCAGAGCAACCAATTAACCAAAACCATTCCTTAAAAGCCTCAAGACGAGTGCAAATGGAATTTGTTGATTTTCTCCTCCAGGAAGAAGCACTCTACCCTTGGCAATTAAATACATTAGAAGGAGAAGACTTTTTAAGAGCAAACGAACAGCAGGTTTCTTTCCTTGATGATTTAGAACCAGAAACACTAGCTGCTGCTAGTCACACTTTTCTCGCTCAGATGCAGCAGTGTTGGTTATCCCAAGAACCAAAATCTCTCCTCCAGTCTTTATCCGAGCGATTTGGAAACTTGGTACCCAGTAACTGGTTAGAGACAATTGTCAACCAAGCAAAGCAGGTTAGTTCTACTAGTATGTCTCTAGAAGAGCAACTGATTGCCCTAGTTGAACCATTACTAACTGGTTGGGAACAGGAAGATTTACAAGTTTTTGCTCGTCCTTGGGTTTATGCAACTCGTAAAGGGGAACCAACAGAGATAGAATCAATGCTTCAGGTAGATGAGCAAGATGATTGGCAAAATTTATCGCCCGTCAAGCAAGCTCGCTATAGTATGGCAATTGCTCACTATGCTTTGTCACAATTGCAAAATTGATAAAATAGAGCACTAGGTATTGAGGTTAGGACATTAGCAGCAGCTAAAAACCTGATTAGATTTCAACTTTTACTACCAACTAACCTTGAATGCTTCCGAATTGCAAGCCTGACGCATTCCGTGCCCATTTCCTGTTATACGAAGTCGGCTTTTTCAAGGCTACTTATCAAAAATCTCTCCCTTCCCTCGCGTATTCCCTTGAGCTGAGAGTTCCCTGGGCGGCGCGAGGCACTCAGCTCCCTACTCCGGAGCTTTTTTTTTAATACTATCTCATATCATCACTTTGGGCATGGACATAATTAGCCAAGTCCAAATCTTCTATTTCCGCAGGTGGTGCAGTTTGTTCTGTCTCTGCAATGATGAGAGTATCTCCTTCATAGTCATCCTCAGAGGGAACCTGTGCTTCCGTATCCTCCCAAGCACTATTGGGTAAGATGGGTTCCCCTGCTGCACTTTCAATGGGTACAGAGGTATCTAATTCAAGAATTTCTGTTGCTGGAAACTCTTGTTTGCTTTCATAAGTGATAGTTAGAGACTCACCGTAATTACGAAATTCTTCTAAGGTAAAAACAGCGCCCTGGCGATCAGCAAAATTGCGATTCCCTTCATCAATTTGAGTTTGGTAAAGACAAGTATGTCTGCAATTAGCGGCTCTGAGATTGACTCCCAACAAATTAGCACCAGAAAGATCTGCTCCCTCAAGATTAGCTCCCGTCAAATTGGCACCTTGGAGATTGGCTCCAGCTAGGTTTGCCCAGGATAAGTTAGCTTTGGTAAAGTTGGCATAGGTAAGATTGGCACCAACTAATTCTGCCATTGAGAGATTAGCAGCCTCCAAATTAGCTTCTGCTAGCATTGCCTGATTGAGACGAGAGCCAATCAAATGTAGGCGACTTAGGGAAGATAGGGCTCGCTGAGCAAAGCAGGTGGGAGAGAGCAAATTAATGCGATTAATTAAGCTCAAAAGCCTGTCAGCATCAAAGTCCTGGTTTTTTTGAGGATGACCACAGGGTAGGAAAGGAATACCCGCTAAACGTGCGGTAATACACAGCAGAATAAACACATTTAAGCCCACAGTTGCTTCTACTTGAAGTACGTTAAAGGACTGATGCGGGGCATCATTGTGAGAGGTTTCTTGAGCTTCTAGTTTGGCGGTTGCTTGGTGGGTAATGCCCTGATCTAACCATCTTCCTTGACAGTAACCGTAGTAAAAGTTGAGTAAACGCTCGAATAGAACTTTGAAGGAAAATAGCTGACGATTGCGTTGTTCCTGGCGACGTAGACGCTCTATGATTAATTCTTCCATATCCCGCGCCAGGATACCATAGCCGAGTAACTCGTAGAGATGGCGGGCAACGTCTGAAGGAGAGTTGAGGTAAAAGGTAATTTCCCCGTAGCGATTAGTAGTTTTTTGATTGAGAATTTGCAGTTGGGTAGCAATTTCTTCTGCACCGAGGTAAACACCAAAACTGTTATGGGAGAAGCTAAGGGTAGGTTGCTGGAGAATCGCTTCTTGGGAGTTACCAGAGTAGGAATAATTAATGGTAGGTTGAGAGCGGTAGCGAAAGAAAAGTGCTGGTAGAGGCTTGTGATTCTCCCAAAAAGATTTATCTGTGTCCAGGTGCTTCCAGTGATTCTTTTGCAGTAATTTTAGAGCAATTTGTTGCATTGCAGCTTGCAGTTGCCCAGGTTGTCTACCCTGGAGTAAATTAGCAATGGCTTCAGGTGTACGACAAGCATGGGATAAACCTTCACGCACTAATTCCGGGACTAAATTCAGTCCACGAGGAATTTCTCCAAATAGCCAGCGCAGCAATCGCTCGTATATTTCCAATTTGGCTTGTGGAAGTTCACTTTGCAGCAGTTGATCATCAAGTAAACCATCTCGATGCAGTAATCCTAAAAGATAGAGCATCAGGGGTTGACGCACCAATCCCGATATGCGCTCAATGGAAAAGCTTTTTTGAAATAAGCCCTCACCTTTGAGTAGGGCAAAATAGCTCTGAGCAATGGATTTGGATTGTAGTTGTGACCATTTGATAAACCATTGCCGCAACTCTTCTTGCTCCATTGGTAGAATGGCAATGCGCTGGAGTTGCGTTTTTAGGGGTAAGGCACTGCCTAGGCGATATTTTCCGGTTAAACCGTCCAAAATGCCAGGACGAGTGGTAATAAAGATTTTATGGCGTGGTGGTTGGTTGGCTCTGATGCATTGAGCTTGAAAGGCAATTACTTGATCAAGAAAAAATAGTAAATGGCGCGATTTTTGAGGTGAGCGTGGCAATTCATCCCAGCCATCTAAAATTAATAAACACGGAGGTGCAACAGGTGAGAGCCAACCGTCGCTATCGCTGAAACGTCCCTGGGGAAAGGCTGAGGAGAGAGTTTGCTCTAGGGTTTCTCCCAAGGTGACATTTTGCAGGGGAATTAAGATGGGCATCCATTGAGGATAAAGTGTTTGTGCTACTTGAGTTGCCCAGATTTGACAGAAGCTGGTTTTACCATGACCAGATCCTGCCTCAATAATGGCGATGCTGCTGGTATCATCTAGTTGGGAGTTTGCCCAGGAAGCGAGATCCACAGTTTTAACTACTGGTGTACCGCCAGGTACACTTTCGCGGAAAGAACCTTTGAGGGGGATATAAATATCTTTGAGGGCAAAGGTTTCCCCTAGCATCGGTTGACTCAATTGTTGCAGTAAATGGGATCTATAGTATTCTCTTTCCTGATTAATAGGAGTTTCGCCGCTGGAGACAGGAGAATAATCTTCGCTGTAGGAAGAACTAGTGAGGTTACCCAAACGCAAAAATTTTTGTAGTTGTGCCAGAGGTAGAGCATTTTCAGCAACTACGCAGAGTAGATAACCAGGTAAACCATTGACTAGGCGCTGGGTGAGGAGATTAGCTTCTGTGTTTTCTGCACCATTAGCAAGAAACCAGGCACTTGCCAAGTTATTCATTTGCTTGACAAAAAAAGATTCTGCCATTTTTGATAATGCCTGTTCCGCCTGGGAATCGCTGAGACGACCAGGACGTAAGGTTTTTAATACTCCTTGGAGTTGAGGATCGCTGAGGGGATATTCTCTACCTTGACGGCGAGGAATCATGGCGCGAGAGAGCCAAGGTCTTTTAAGTTGTGCTTCCTGGTCTAAAATTGCCTGTAGGGCGTTGAGGTAGGCGACTTGAAATGCTAGCCACACACCTTCAGAGCGACGGAGAGATTTCTGGCGACTGAGGAAACGCAGTAGGGCAATTGTTAGTTTGGCAATGGGTTGAGAGCGTTTGCGGACGGCGCTTAGGGGTAATTCTAGGACATCAGCCAAGGAGCAAATATCAAAGGGAGTTAAACTTTTAAGTTGCATCTCCTGTGTGATGCGAAATGCTAAACCAGACATTTCGGCTTCACTCTCAGCTATTTCGATAATCTCAATCTGGCGTTCCGCCAACCACTGCCAAATACTCAAGCTCATGCTGAATAGTAGCTCACTGAATACTGTTTTTAGTAAGATCTGGATGGGAAAAGCTAGATTGATTCTTCTAGCTCTTGAAGGTCTCAACAGGTAAAAAAAATCTCGCTTTTCTGATAATTTTTGATGCTGCTGATTGCTGGTTAAATCAAAAAGCCACCTACCAAATTTTAGCAGTGCTCAATTTTGCCCAGCATTTCCTGAAACAATAGGGCATAGCTTTATGGGCAACCTACACCTCAATCTGTATTGGCCTGGAATTTTATCAGCAGCGTTTGTTTTTTTCTGACTCCGATGGGAGAGAGAAAACCTGATACTTATAATTTAGGCGATCAGGATGTGTGGTTGCCAGTAAGCGCGACAAAAAGCTTCCAGATTAGTCAATTTCAACAATTATCAACACAGCTGCTGCAATTATGCCAGCTTGCGAAAACGCTCAGATGTATCAGGAGAAGATATAAATCTATTCCTTAGCGCTCTCCTCCTCTGCCGCTAAATTTAACATTTGTCGGTATTTTTTACTCTCTAGTTGTTGTTTCGCAATTTCCCAACAACGATAGCAAGCAACAATGAAAATTCCTTCTGCAAATATTTTTAAGCTCTCTTCAAGGGTATCTAGCCAGGTTTTCCAAATTTTAACTTGGTCAGAATCCTGTAATACTAAGGCAATAATATCACCGCGATCGGTTAGAGAATCAAGAACAACCATTACTAAAGCCAAAGCAAAACCCACCACAAATAGAGGCAACGCAGGTTTAAATGTCCGCAACTCACGGCGTTGGTAATAGAGAAAGATTACACCACAACAGAGGTAAATGAGGACAATTAGCGCATCAATTCTGTCGGTTAAACCCGTCTCTTGGAGTTTGAGAACATCGTGAATCCAAAAGTCTAGTTTTTCATGAAACTGCAAAATCTCATCACAAGCTAAAAACACAAATCCCCCAGCCATAATTATCCAGAGAAGATATCGCCTGGCTTGATTACCCATCCCAGAAGCTTGATGGGCTTGCAATCGCAATCGAAAGATTAAAAAGGCAATAATAGCTATAATTACCAGTTGAATGAAGGAAATCCAGGTTATATAGCCTCCTTCACCGAAATAGCGCTGTGGATTGCGATCTAAGACGATAGCTCGAATAATCGCACTTAAAATGGCGATCAATTCCAGGAAAATAGTAATTTTGAGGACTCGTTTTGTGTTTGAGGCTTGTGGTGTTAGCAAAGCTTAACTCTGGTTTAACCAATAAGTGACTTCCTCCCAACGCTAATTACTCCTTAAGTCGTAATCTAGCGTGGGCTTCCCAACATCACTGCTAGGCATTGCTCCCCTGGAACGCCACTTATCTACAACAAAGTTGCCCGACAGTACGACTTGAGAGCCAATTTCTTGCTTTTCGGGAGTCCCCCGATACGTTTCTTCGCCTCGGTTACAAATTTCTTGACTAGAGGCTATATCTCTAT
>CAZWGS010000040.1:0-39928 GCA_964633315.1 uncultured bacterium
GACAATTATTTTTCTCTAGGCGACGACGGGGAAAATAGCAAAAAATTCATTAAACCACAATCCCAGTAAAATTCATGCTGGAGTGCCTTACCACCCATGATTTTTACTGGGATTGTGGTTTAATGAATTTTTAACTTCTACGGGGATTCTCTGCAATTTGCTTGAGAGATGAGACAATAGCAGCAAGATGTTAAAAGCTTTACGACACAAGCTTCAGTAAACAGGTTATGCAAACCCTTTCTAATCCAGCAGCCACTCCTGAAACCACAGCCTTTGAGACTACTATTATCCGGCGCAAAACTCGCCCTGTGAAGGTTAGCAACGTCACCATCGGCGGCGGTAACCCGGTGGTAGTGCAATCTATGATTAACGAGGATACCCTGGATGTAGAGGGGTCAGTAGCTGCGATTCGTCGCCTACACGAGATTGGCTGTGAAATTGTTCGTGTTACTGTGCCGAGTATGGCACACGCCAAAGCCCTGGCTAAAATAAAAGAAAAATTAGCCCAAACCTATCAACCAGTACCTCTGGTGGCTGATGTGCATCATAATGGCATGAAAATCGCCCTAGAAGTTGCAAAACACGTAGATAAGGTGCGAATTAATCCTGGTTTGTACGTGTTTGAGAAGCCAAAAGCAGAACGCACTGAGTATACAGAAACTGAATTTGTCGATATTGGGGCTAAAATCCGCGAAACTCTGGAACCTTTGGTGATTTCTCTGCGAGATCAGGGTAAAGCGATGCGTATCGGCGTGAATCACGGTTCTCTAGCAGAAAGAATGCTCTTTACCTATGGTGATACTCCCGAGGGTATGGTGGAGTCAGCGCTAGAATTTATCAAAATTTGTGAATCCCTAGATTTCTATAATATTGTCATTTCTCTCAAAGCTTCCCGTGTACCTGTGATGCTAGCCGCCTATCGTCTGATGGTCAAGCGGATGGATGAATTGGGAATGGACTATCCTTTGCATTTAGGTGTTACTGAAGCTGGTGATGGTGAATATGGTCGCATTAAATCTACCGCCGGAATAGGTACTTTATTAGCAGAAGGAATTGGCGATACCATTCGCGTTTCCCTCACAGAAGCACCAGAAAAGGAAATTCCCGTTTGCTATAGTATTCTCCAGGCTTTGGGACTACGCAAGACTATGGTAGAGTATGTCGCCTGTCCTTCCTGTGGTAGAACTCTATTTAATCTCGAAGAAGTACTCCATCAAGTGCGAGATGCCACCAAACACCTCACTGGTTTAGACATAGCAGTTATGGGTTGCATTGTCAATGGACCAGGGGAAATGGCCGATGCTGATTACGGTTACGTGGGTAAGCAACCTGGTTATATTTCTCTGTATCGAGGTAGAGAAGAAATTAAAAAAGTACCAGAACAAAATGGTGTAGAGGAGCTAATTAATTTAATTAAAGCAGATGATCGTTGGGTTGACCCCTAGCTTGTTCTGTAATAGTTAGCTATTCTACCTTTTGATAGTTTAACTTATGCCAAGAGGTTACAGATGAAGATATAGCACTAGGTATTGAGGTGAAGAGATTAGTCTTAAATTAAAACTATTGCTTTTTGCCCTTGCTTAGCGCTATATCTTGAAATTGTTATTTTTACCCTTGCCAGAATCAATAATCTGTTAATAATTAAATATAGACGAGGTGAAATTGGAACAGCGAGTTTATGCTGAGAACTGTATTAAGAATGGCGATTTTAGCCCTAGTCGTCGTTAATGCTATCCTACTAACTCATTTGGGAACTAGTCCTGCGCAAGCTACAAGCGAAGTTAACCCGATTTATGCGTGGGAATTTTATCGTCCAGGTAGCGACAAGCTAGTGTGTAAACAGGTGGCGATGTTACCCAAGAAGTTTAATCTGCCTAGTTCTTCTTTGCAACAAGCAAGCCGCTTAAAATCAAAAATTGTCAGCGATAACTATTGTCAAAATTTAACAAAACCAATCCAATAGAAATCTGAGGTAAATTAAAACATCTGAATTAGTAACCCTTGTAGGGACGTAAAATTTTACCGAAAGGGTTGGGAAGCTCATTTTTTTTTAGATGTGAGGGATAGCCGCCCAACCCTTTGTTATTTGTTGTTTGTTGTTTGTTATTTGTTAACTAACCATTAGCAACTAACAACACTTTAATCACTCATACTTTAGCCGGGGGATGAGTTAAGTCCCTACACTCTTTGTGGGAGAGACATAACAACTAGAGTGGTTTTTGAGTCGCCATACCAACCGCGCGAGGAAATTGATTGGGTGTTGCGGCTAATTTTCTTATATAAATGCAGTGGCGAATACTATTAGTAAGAGGAGTAGTTAACTTTTTAACCTCAGTAATTTTTCCTCGCAATTGTTTTAGCGCCACAGACAGCGATTGAGTATCTTCATCACTCCAATGTCCTCGATATAGAATCGCACTACCACCAATTTTAATTAAAGGTAAAGCATACTCTGCACACACAGAAGCTTGTCCAACAGCACGAATTAAAGCACAATCATAGCCTTCTCGGTGTGAATTTCGTTTTCCAATAGCTTCTGCTCTACCGAGTAAAGTAGTAGCATTATTAAGTTGCAGCTGAGTAATTAAATCCGCCAAAAAAGCTATTTTTTTACCTGTGGAATCGAGTAAAGTAACCCTAGATTGGGGAGAAACAATCGCCACTGGAATACCAGGAAAACCAGCACCAGTACCAATATCTATATAGCTTTTTGCTTCTTCTGGTGTCTCCAATAAACTCTCAATTCCTGCTAGCGAATCCCAAAGATGTTTTTCCCAAAATTCTTCTGGTTCAGTAATGCGAGTCAAATTTAACTGGCGATTACCCTCTACAATTGCCAAGTACAATTGTTGTAATTTAGATTGTTGAAAATTATCAGGTTGCCATCCCAAAGTTTTTTGCCAAATATCTTGCATCTCTGGTAAGTTTGGCATTTTATTTAAGTAATAAGTAAGAAGTAATGAGTAATAAGTAAAGAGTTGGGGAGTTGGGGAAGGAGAAGTAGATGGTAATGAATAACTCATCCGTTTCCCCAATCAACCATTAACCAATTCCATATTTTTCCTAATTAACTCGGCAGGATCAACTGCTGCTAACTGACCATGATTAATTGTCCAACAATGGTCAGCAATAGGTAACAAATCGCTAGCATCATGAGTAACTACCAACAGTGTCCAATGCTGTTTTAATCTTGCTAAAAGCTTAACTAATTGCCTACGCATAGACCAATCTAAACCAGCAGTAGGTTCATCTAATAGTAGCAAATTTGGTTGACGAATTAGCTGTACTGCAAGGGCTAAACGTCGCTGTTGTCCGCCACTTAAAGCATGGGGAGAGGTACCAAAAGATAAGTGATCTAATCCTACTTCCTCCAGAGCTTCTGTTACCTGTTGTGAACCCAATTCTGGATGACCAAGACGTAATTCTTCTAGTACAGTATCGCCGCAAAAGTGACGTTCGGGAAACTGAAAGACAATTCCTGCTAAATACTGTAAATCTAGTGGCGCAAGTTCCTGCGTACCCCAAAAAACTTTACCATGAGTCGGCTGCGCTAACCCGGCTAGGATTTCTAGTAGTGTAGTCTTTCCAGAACCACTAGGACCAATTATTAGCCCCAATTTGCGAGGGGAAAGTTCTAAATTAATATTCCAGAGGATGGGGCGGGGAGTCGCAGGAGGATGATAGTTTAGTTTTTTGAGATGGAGCATTAATGTATAGTTGGAGCTATTGCCGATACTTTGACCAACTTAGCATCGATCCCTGATAGATTGCTGAAGGAAGTTTAGCAGATGTTAGATTCCAGCGAAATGCTCTCGTAGCAAGTCGTGGATGAAGCGGTAGCGCCCACCAACCTGTTGGATAAATCTTAGTTCCCTCGCGTGGCTAAGAAAGCGGGCGTAGTTCCAGGGACTAGAGCCACTTTGCCAGAGAATGAGGCGTAGGGCAAGATGTTGAATGCAGGCAATACCTCCGAAGATAAAGCCGAAAAAACAAGATAAAGCAAAACCTACTATCGCTGTGGTTACCCAATCTACACTTCGTCCTGTCGCAAGTCGCAAGATTAGGAAAAATAAAGTTGTAGAAGGAAAAGTTAAAAGCGATATTGTTATAAAGTTTTTAGCAGACTCGCGGATACCCTGGTTAGGATTTATTCTAATTTTAATATCAGCATTAAACCCTATTATTAAACTGATTATAAGTACTTGTATTAAACTAGCTATTCCAACTATTAATTTTGGTATCAGAATGACGAATATCAGCGCCCATATTATTCCTCCGATCAGTCCAACTATTAGACCCTTTTTAAGACCTTTCAAGGAATAGTTCCAAGCTTCTATTGGCTCTATCTTCACATTCAATCCAGTGACGATTAAGCAGACTATTGATCCTCCTCTAAATGCCCATTCCAAACCTCTTGTTAGTCCGATTATATGATCTGTTACCCGCCCTGCTACTAATCCTGCTGCTAGCCCTGCTATTAGCCCTGTTATCAGCCCTGCTACCATCCCTGCTATCAGTCGATACAACAATCTCCGCCAACTATTTCCCAGCCAACTAGGCTGCATTTTTTCAATCAAAAATTCTGTTTCTGACTCGGCTTTTAACTGCTTTGCTAGCCAACTCAAATAACGCCTAGTTTCCTTCCTACTGTAGGGCGCATTACTCCTTGAATTCTCAAACTGTACCTGAAGATAGGCATCGAATAGTTCCTGACGATTCCGAATCGACTCACCCTGGTATGCTGTCACCATAATTGTTAGGAGTAAAGGTGACGTTGCTAACTCTCGCAGTTCTCCATTTTCCTCTATATCTTCCCATAGGCTTGGTCTACCAACATGCTGCAAATAGTCCTGAATCTGCGCTTCACTCAGGGATTGCAAACAAATAGCGCCGTTGAGTTCATTTAATTTCACCTCTCCCGCTTCGTATTCGTGAGTGCGACAACAGACTACTAGCTGGCGTTGTTTATCCTCTGCGAGAAATTGATTGATAGCAGTGACACACTTTTTCTGACGAGATAAACCTAGTTCGTCTAAGCCATCAAGTAAAGGTAGAATTTGCTGGTTGGCGAGCCATTTTTTACCTATATTTACGGGTAAATTATAGTTTTCTTTTAGTTGCGCTGCTAACCATTGAGCGATGCTTTGACGCTCATTTTGCCAAGTTGAAAGCTCAAAAATTACGGGAATTGCTGCTGTTTCTTTTGCTGTTGCTTGCTCGAGCAAATCCTTCGCCAACTCTAGCAAAGTTGTGGTCTTACCGGAACCAGGTGCACCTAAAATTAGCAGTTTTTGGTTTACATCTGCTTGCTGAAAAACCTCAATTATTTTTTTGCTGGGTTTTAATTCAATTGTTGCTTGTTTTGGTCGCTGAAAAAGTCGTCGCAGGGAAAAACTTGGCTTTGTTTGTTCTGGTTCAGCCAGTATTTCTGGTAATTTTTGCCTACCTACGGCACAATTTTGCTCCTTAATTTGCAAAGCAATCAACTGTTCCCGATGTAGAGAATCTTGCCAGCGTTGTGTCACTTCCGTTTTAATAACTTGTAGCAGTTTTTTTCGACTTTTAGTTTCTTTTGTGCTGGTTTCAGAAATCAACTGGAATAGTTTTTTTAAGCTTTCTCTCAAAATTTGCAAACCATTAGAAAGCTTTTCTAAACTGCCTATGTATCCGATTAGTTTAGGTAGATATGTAACTATAGCTACAATCACACTTCCAGCAGCTACGAGAAGGGCAAAAATCGCTTCTATGCTCATTTAACCATTAAATTTATGTGACAAAGAATGTGGAGATATAAAAAAATCACGTCCCTACAAGGGTTACTTAGTTTATTCAAGCGCAAATAGCCTTAGCCAACACCATTGATTACCTTAAATTTTGAAAATTCACAGTAAGGGTTGGAAATCTCATTTTTTAAAAGGTGAGAGGAATAGCCGCCCAACCCTTAGTTATTCGTTGTTTGACAAATAACCAACAACTAACAACACAAAATTACTCATACTTTAGCTGAGGGATGAGTTAAACCCATTGTAATCGCCAGCTATTAAAGTTTCCTCTCTAACCTCAAAACCTCACCTACTTTCAACTCTTTCACCCTATCTGTTAAATTCCACCAACGCTGCAATTGTCCCTTTTGAAAAGTGCGACTCATGACCACATAAATCGAGGTTTGATCGCAACCAATTCCCGCCGTAACAACATCATTCCAATCGCGAGAAGATAGTTTGTCTATTACTTGCCACTGTCCATTTTCCCAACGCAATTGACGGCGAAAACGAAAAGGGGCATTGTTTTTCCCGGTAATTAATATTTTCTGTAATAATTTACGAATTAAGTTAGGGTAAAAGCGCCCAAAACTAAGCATCACAACCCGCAAAATCATTAAGTTAAGTGGATTCATTTGCTTTTGTTTTGCCCAACCAAGGGAACCGGAAATAGTTATTTCATCTTCTTGTATTTCTACCTGATAGTTACTCATTAAATGACCAACGGCATTTTTGACTTTTTTTCCTTGTTTTACTTGCAAAGAAAATTGAGTATCTGATGCCACTAATTTTCCGTCACAAAAGAGTTTAAAAACACCACCCTTATTCAAGGATAAATACAATTCATTATCTTGACGACGGTCGATTAAAATACCACCTTCTTGGAGCCAAAAGCGTCCTTTGGGGCGAGGTTTTAAAGGTGGTCTTTCGGCGACAAAATCGCGCCAAGCTAAGAGATAATTCCAGGTATGATGACCAATAATATGATCGTCAGCGTAGCAAGGGGCTAAACCCTGGGCAAGTCCTTTGAGAAACTGGTCATTAATATTAAGTGCTTCTGGTAACCATTTTCCTACTAATTCAAAGCCGTGGGGGAAGAAATTGTAGGTGTTACGACTGGTATATTCCCCACCATAGGAACCATCGGGATGGATGAAATGTGTAGCAAGTAAAACTGCTTTGGCGAGGGCATCTTTGAGGCGATTTTCCGGATATAATTCATAGACGCGAGCGAGACAGGAAATAGTTAAAGTATGGTAACCAGGATCGCAACCTTCGTATTCAATAAACCAGCCTTCGGGATTTTGCCAGGATAATACTTGTTCGAGACGTTGTTCAATGGCGCTTTGCCATCTTTCTGTTTTCAGCAGTTGGGAAAGTAGGACTAAATTGAGTACAATTAATGCTTGATGATTAGTTAAACGTCCACTTTCTTGATGGTGGGCTAACCAGTTAGCACGTTGAATCAAAAACCTCACAATTTGTGGGTTATCCAATTGCAAAATTTTGTAGCTTTCAATGCAGGCTAAAAGAGAAAAAGCAGCAGCACCAGCAGCGCGTTCAAAAGGAAAATAATCATCGCAGGAACTATCAGCATGGGCGCTATTTGCAGCGTAGATAATTCCCGCTTCTACCCAATCTTTAATTATTTCTTGATGATAAAAAGGATTGTCTGCAATATTGGTGTTGTAAGCTAAAGCGAGAGGATAGACAAACTCCTGTGCCATCCCACTAGGAAAATCAATAATTTTATACTGCCAAAAATTGCGATCAAAACAACCATAGGTGGGACTGTGGGGATTGCGATCTAAAAGAGTTAGTATTTTAGGAATTTGGTTTAGTGCTTCCTGCGCAAAAAGTTCTTTGGTCATCGATTAACTAAATTGACCATTGCTTGGTTTTGAGCATATATTACTGAGCAATGGCTTGCTCTGCCAAGAAACTGGCAAAAATTTCTCAATCAAGAACTTGATCTAATTTCTTTAACTCTTTCCCCACCAAAGAACTAGGAAAAACTTGGGTCAGCTTTTCCTAGCCAAGACTTATTGCTCGATAACTTCTGCAGTTGTTTTTTCTTCTGGTAATTTGTCTCCAGTCAACATTAATTGGGGTTGCTTTTCAAGTTCCATTTGAAATTGCCGTAAATCTTCCTCTAGATTCTCAATTTTCTTATTCTTAGAGCGAATTTCCCATTTAGAACGAAAAATAGTCAACTGATTTTGCAGACGACTCCAAATTCCAAATAACCAAGCTAAGATGGCACCAACACCCATCGAAAGCATTAACTCCACTGATAATGGGGCTTCTAATTCCACACCAGGTATAATCTGAATTAAAGCTGGCTGGTTATTTTGCAGGCTGAATAAAACAAAAGCCAAGCACACAGCAAAAATAATCAAGAAGTTGATTTGTCGCATATTTGGAAAATTGGTTAATTGTGAATGGTTGATGATTTTGTGGTCATCGGTAAATGTTAATTGATTGTTTACCGACTCTTATATTCTCTCTCTACTTTCCCTGTTTCCCCAAACCTGAGTACCGATTCCGTTGTCACTAGATTACTATTACAACCAACAGGAGAATGATGGTCTACTGCTTCTCTTAAGATACAAGGGAGAGATTATTGATCGCAAAATAAACATAATTAAATCTATTATCTGACCAACGGTCAGGCAAGCCCCGTCGAACTGCGGCGCTTAATCTGACCTCATCCCTATCCCCAGGGCTGTTTCCTGATCACAAAATCTACCTAGATTTATGTAAACTTCTTTGAGTTGAACTGAACTGCCTTTGATAATATTTGTATCTTGATAGCAAAAAGCTTGCAGTTTATAAATCAAGTGTTAGGGATAAATAAATTATGGTGCTAATCGTCCAAAAGTATGGTGGTACTTCCGTTGGTTCCGTAGAGCGGATTAAAATTGTAGCTGAGCGCATACGAAAAAATCTCGCCAACGGTAATAACGTGGTGGTAGTAGTTTCGGCAATGGGAAAAAGTACCGACACCTTAGTTAATTTAGCCCAAGAAGTTTCTTCCAATCCCTCTCGTCGCGAAATGGATATGCTACTCTCTACAGGAGAACAGGTATCCATTGCTCTACTTAGCATGGCATTGCAGGAATTGGGACAACCTGCTACTTCTCTAACTGGTGCACAGGTTGGTATTGTGACAGGAAAAGAACATAGTCGCGCCCGCATCTTGGAGATTAAAACTGAACGCATTCAACGCCACCTCAATCAGGGAGAAGTTGTTGTAGTAGCGGGATTTCAGGGAATTACCGATGGTGAAGAATTAGAAATTACCACTCTCGGTAGAGGTGGTTCCGATACTTCTGCGGTAGCATTAGCTGCTGCTTTAGGTGCCAATCGCTGCGAAATTTACACCGATGTTCCTGGTATTTTAACCACAGATCCGCGCCTCGTACCAGAAGCACAACTGATGCCAGAAATTACCGCCGATGAGATGTTAGAGTTGGCAAGTTTAGGTGCAAAAGTACTGCATCCACGCGCCGTTGAAATCGCCCGCAATTATGGTGTACCCTTAGTAGTACTTTCTAGCTGGAGTGACGAACCAGGAACCCAAGTAATTTCTCCTGCTAATACATCTCGCTCTCTATCTGGTTTAGAAATTACCAAAGCAGTAGATGCCATAGAATGGGATAGCGATCAAGCTAAAGTTGCATTGCTAAGAGTACCCGATTGTCCAGGAGTTGCGGCGCGTTTATTTGGTGAAGTTTCTCGACAGGAAGTGGATGTGGATTTGATTATTCAGTCAATTCACGAAGGTAATAGCAACGATATCGTCTTTACCGTGACTCGAGATGCCCTTAACCACGCCGAAGCTGTTACACAAGCGATTGCGCCAGCTTTGCGCAGTCAGCAAAATCGAGTCGAAGAGGCGGAGGTAATTGTCGAACGTAACATCGCTAAAATTGCGATTGCAGGCGCTGGTATGATTGGTAGACCAGGAATCGCAGCCCGAATGTTCCAAGCTTTGGCTGAGGCGAAAGTAAATATTGAGATGATTTCTACCTCAGAGGTGAAGGTAAGCTGTACTATTGATGCTCAGGATGGAGAAAAGGCAATTGCAGCTTTGTGTCAAACATTTGACTTGGCTAGTTCACCATTGCAACTGCATAAACTCAAAGTAGATAACGCCCCACCAGTGCGTGGTGTCGCCCTAGACTTGAATCAGGCGCGTTTAGCCATACGCCAAGTCTACGACAAACCAGGCATGGCAGCAGTCATTTTTGGGCTGATGGCGCAACATAATATCAGTGTTGATATGATTATCCAGTCCCAACGTTGCCACATTACTAACGGTATACCTACTCGCGACATTGCTTTTACAGTAGCGCAAGCAGATGCAGAAATCGCCCAAAGTACTTTGCAAGCAATTGCGAGTGAAATTTGCTGTGGTGAGATATCCCTCAATACTGACATCGCCAAAATCAGCGTTGTGGGTGCAGGAATGGTGGGACAACCCGGTATTGCTGCTAAAATGTTTGCTGCTTTAGCACAGGAGAAAATTAATATTCAGATGATTACCACCTCAGAAATTAAAATTAGCTGCATTGTGACGCAGGAGGAAGGTGTCAAGGCGCTGAAATTAGTTCATGAAGCCTTTGATTTAGCTGGAGAGGCGAAAGTTACAGTTCCTGCTTAATTCCAAGTTTATTTTATGGCGTAGCTAATACCGTATTTAATTTAAGTTAACTGCAGATATCTGAGGGGGAGAAGGGAGAAGGGAGAAATAATAGGAATATATCTGCAGGTGTGTTTTCTGAAATTGGGATGAAAATTTTGTTTCTAAGCCCGCATTTCATCGAGTCTACGCCTTACTTCCTGAATATCTTGCCAAGTTAACCACTTTGGTTTCCCTTTCTCCCGCGAAGGATTACGCAACAGGTAAGCAGGATGGAAAATCGCCATACACAAACGCCCTTCCCATTCTTGCCATTTTCCGCGAACTTTCGTAATTCCCTGTTTAATTCCCGTTAAAGCCTGCAAAGCTGTTGCACCAGTAAAAAGAATAATGCGAGGATTTACCAAGCGAATTTGTTCCAGTAAGTAGGGTTTACAAGCTTCAACTTCCGGCGCGCTAGGTTTGCGATTGCCAGGGGGACGACACTTCACTACATTGGCAATATAAACATCTTTTTCAGTGTTAATTTCCACTGAAGCGAGGATTTTCTCTAACAATTGACCAGATCTTCCCACAAAAGGTAAACCCTGTTCATCTTCACTTTGACCAGGACCTTCACCAATAATCATAATATCTGCTTGGAGATTACCTCTACCAACAACCACATTGGTGCGATTGTCGCATAGTTCGCACCTTTGGCACTTGTGGCAATGGCTAGCTAATTCCTCCATATTTTGATAAATTCCAGAAGGAATAACAATGCTAGCATCGGTAGGAATTAAATCTGCTTGAAAATCGCTTGCAGATTCACTCTGGTTAGAATCAGGAGTGTCAAAGAGGCTGAGTTGAAAGTCGGTCATTAGTTGTTGGTTGTTTGTTGTTTGTTGTTGGTTGTTTGTTGTTGGTTGTTGGTTATTTGTTGTTTGTTGTTTGTTTGTTTGTTGTTTGGGGAAACGGATGATGGACAGTCCTACAGCATAATTAATTAATAGTAATGACAACGGATGGGTAATGCATTATTCCCCAACTTCCCCTGCTTCCCCTGCTTCCCCTGCTTCCCCTGCTTCCCCCGCTTCCCCTGCTTCCCATCTCCCTAATCTCCAATTTCTCGTAATAGCCAAAAACCAGTGGAAGTCATTCCTGAATCATCGGGTTCAACCAACAGAAAATGCAAGCCTAAACTTGCTTGTTTCCTTTGTTCGTAAACTTGTGCTGCCTTTGCTACCTCAGAATCTTCAAAAGTTGCCACAATCCAACGCTCAACTGAACCTGTATGTAACACTAATCCTCCCGATTTTGCAATTTCGGTGGGAATATAGTGCAACATTACTGGTTTAGCTTCTTGCAGCCAACGTGCTAACTGCATCGATCGCCTACCACCATAAATTACCACTCCTGGGATAGAAATAGTAGAGGCTAAACCTAAATTTAGGGGCGATAGAGCCTGGGGTAATTCTAGAATGGGAATAGGGCGTTGCTGGAAGGTTTCTTCAATATCTCCAGCTTGGAAGCTAGCAAAACGCCATTGTTCTCCCCAAAGATTTTCTGGTAAAGGTTGTGGTGGTAATTTATCCATGATAATTATATTTTCTTAACTTGTCTTATTAATATTAAAGAGCATTAAAAGAGCAGCAAACTAGAATTACGTTTCTGTAGAATAAGAATATCAATTAGAGCATTACTTAGAAGCTTTGAGAAGTATTAATCGAAGTTAAGGGGTAATAAATCATGAAAATATGGCAAGTTTTGCAACAAGGTTTCCAATCTATTTGGGAAGGTGCGATTAGAGTTTTTAGTCCTAGTGATGACGACTATCCCGAAACTGGAGTGCAACCATTCAAAGGCGAACCATACGAAGTTCAAGAACATTAAAAAACTACAATATCGGGATGTTAAATGTGGGGACGTAAAATTTTGCGTCCCTACTTCTTTCGCTACATTAATAGAGAACCGTACCAATTCACAACCCAAACAAGATATGCAATATCGGCGATTTGGTCGCACTGAACTACAAATGCCAGTATTTTCCTGTGGTGGTATGAGATACCAGCATAAATGGCAAGATGTTCCTTTAAGGCAAATTCCTGAGGATAATCAAAGTAACCTAGAACGCACGATTCATCGTAGTATCGAGTTAGGGCTGAACCACATTGAAACAGCCAGAGGCTACGGTAGTTCGGAGATGCAATTGGGTTTAGTTTTACCTAAACTCCCTAGGGAAAAGTTGATTGTACAAACAAAAGTTTCTCCGAAACCAAAAGGGAAGGAATTTCGGAAAATATTCGACAAATCTCTCAAATTTTTACAGCTAGACTACGTTGACTTGTTGGGTATCCACGGCATTAATACTCTAGAGTCACTAGAGTCTATCCTACGACCAGGAGGCTGTCTGGATGAAGCGAGAAAGCTACAGCAACAGGGTAAAGTGCGATTTGTAGGCTTTTCTACCCACGGACCTACTGATGTTATTGTGGAGGCGATTAAAAGCAACCAGTTTGATTACGTCAATCTCCACTGGTACTATATCAACCAGAATAATTGGGCTGCCATTGAAGCTGCACAGCGCCATGATATGGGAGTTTTTATTATCAGCCCTTCGGATAAAGGGGGAAAACTCTACAATCCGCCACCGAAGCTAGTTAAGCTTTGTCAGCCCCTGAGTCCAATGGCTTTTAATGATTTATTTTGTCTCAGCCATCCCCAGGTGCATACCCTAAGTGTAGGTGCTGCACGTCCTACAGACTTTGATGAACATATTAAGGTTTTGCCCTTACTCGACCAAGCAGATGAGGTTCTAGCGCCTATTCTAGAGCGTTTAGAGCAAGAAGCCATAACTTGTCTGGGGGAAGAATGGTATCGTAGTTGGCACGTTGGTTTACCGAAGTTGGAAGAAACACCAAACCAAATTAATATTCCTGTCATTTTGTGGCTCAGAAATCTAGTTCTTGCCTACGATATGGTGGAATATGGTAAGGCGAGGTATAACCTTTTAGGCAATGGTGGTGATTGGTTTCCTGGCTCTCAAGCTGATAAGGTCAAGGAAGTAGACTTGCGGGCTTGCCTGAAAAATAGCCCCCATGCAGATAAAATTCCTGCTTTGTTAGCAGAAGCGCATCAAATGTTAGCAGGGGCGGAAGTGAAGCGATTGTCTAGTGCGTGAACTACCAGACGCTCTATCCTACGGATAGAGCGCTGGCTTCCAACTTCACTGGGGATTGCCTCAACACAGACTTACGTCCGCGCCTTGGACTTATATTCCCTCCATTGGCAGAGTCCCCCGTCCCAGAGGACTTTAGCATCCTGATACCTTCTGCTCTAATGTTTTTAGCTGCATTCTCGTCTCTATCATGACGAATGCCACAGTTAGGGCATTTCCACATCCTAATATCCAATGGCATTTCACTTACTTGATAAAGGCAGCTTGAACAGGTTTTAGAGCTAGGAAACCATCTATCAATTTCTATTAATATCTTGCCTTCTTTTTCCAATTTGTAAGACAAGAAATTGACAAACATTCCCCACCCAGCATCAGATATTGCTTTGGCTAGATTATGATTACGAACCATGCCCTTGACGTTTAGGTTTTCGACTACGATGACTTGGTTGTTGTCAACAAGCTTTCTCGAGAGCTTATGTAAGTAGTCTTGGCGGACATTGCTAATACGTTCGTGAACTCTAGCTACTAACTTTCTAGCTTTATTTCGAGAATTGCTACCCTTTTGTTTTCTGGCTAATTTGGCTTGTTTTCTGGCTAAGTTTTTCTCATGTTTGCGTAAATGTCTAGGATTAGCAAATTTAGAGGTTTTCTCACCATCATTAACAATGGCAAAATCTTTAATCCCTAAATCTAAACCTGCTACTTTCCCCTCATGGTTAGGTTTTGGATTACCCCCTTCTAATTCTGTCAAAATAGAAGCAAAATATTTTCCTGATGGGGTCATGGAGATAGTAACTGTTTTTATTTTCCCTTTAATTTCCCGGTGTAATTTAGTATTAACAGCACCAACTTTGCCAGGGAATTTTAGATTACCATCAATAATTTTGACCTTTTGAGGATATTGAATAGATTGCTTATGTTTCCTTGATTTGAATCTAGGGAATCTAGCTCGACCATTAAAGAAGTTTTTGTATGCAGTTACTAGATGTAAGGTAGTAGCCTGAAACACCTGAGAATAGCATTCTTTAAGCCATTTTGTCTCCTCTGCTTTCTTAAGCTTAGGAAGCATGGCATTTAGAGCTGACTGTTGGACACCTTTCCCCGTAGCTTTGTAGGTATTAATGCAATGATTGAGTGCATAATTCCACCACCAACGGGCACAACCAAAGTGTTGAGCAAGTATTATTTTTTGTCCATCGCTTGGGTATAAGCGTACTTTGATCGCTTGATGTTTCATGGTTTCACCTTCCCTTATCATTATATACAATTAGCTATAACTTTGTTAGGGAAGATATTGTAAATTATTGGGCATTGAGCGTCATAATTTACTTGGGGAGTCCATGGATGAGGGGCTGTGTACGCCACCTGCGGGCGGACTTTATAAGCCCCGTCCCGTCGCTGATTCTACTAATACAGCGCGGGACTTATAGCTCCCCAAACCCCTCGACAGTTAATCTCCACGTAGTAGCGTATCTAGGATAAAATGCTGGGTGGCGTAATGGCAATAATTCAGACCAATGGTAGTGTAATAGATATCTTGAACCCAACAAATTAACCTAGACGTGCTACTACAACTGTTAGCACTTGCAGGGAGCAAGAATATGTATATCTCTATTGTCACCCCTATCGGGTCTCCAATTTTGAACTTCACGAACTGGCTGACAAAGGCTATTTATAGTGTAGTAAGAGCCGCTATTAGGTATGGGCTCTCTAGAGTTATTAGCACATTTAATAATAGCTCTACTTCCTGGCTGTACTCGAATCAAAGTACCTGGAAATAAATTATAACCAGGAGTCACTAATTGAGTTACGCCATTGCGATTAACTTGTACCCAACCATTTGTACGATAAAGTTGATGAGGAACCCAGTTTGCTAGTGCGGCGGCTGTTAAATCAAGCTGATTGTTGCTGATATTAACACCACTGAAGCAGGTGAAAACTAGCGTAAAGAAGTAATATTTTACGTTTCCAACTTTGACCATGTTTGCTCCTAATTAATTTCTACAGTTAAATCTGCTAATTTTGTTTGGAATGTTGTCTAATGTATGACTGAGCTTCCGTTATCCATTCGAGTTCTTGAGAACTGTTGTGTGGAGAACCATATCGTAAACAATTTTCCCAAGCTTCTAAAGCCTCATCATTATTATTATTAAGTACCAATACTTTTGCCAGAAGACAGTGACTTGAAGCGATTTCCTTGTCTTCATTCAATGATTCTCTAAGATAAAACTCTGCTCTAGAATATTCTTCTAAACACATCCACGCCCAACCCAAGTTTTTATTCATCATTGCAGTTTTTCTATAACCATTTTCATCCTCTGGAACAAAATTTAAACCTTCTAATAGAAGATTAATTGCCTTAGCACATTGACCTTCTATGATGTAAAGACGTGCTAGGTTATTAAACGGTTTGTCTAACCTACCTTCTAAAGCTTGTATATACATTAAACGAGCATTTTTGAAATCGTGAAGATTTTCATAAACTACCCCCATGTTATACTTAGCATGGAAATTTAGCTTGTCAATAGCTATAGATTTTTTTAATTTGATTAATGCGTTAGTTGACTTTCCATTGTAGTACTCTTGAAGACCACGATAATTGTAATAATTGGATAATCTAGGAGCTAAAACTTTTAATCCTAAAACACCTAAGACAAGCATAGTAACTAATCCCAAAAAGCCTACGCCAAGTAAAAATTTCGCTTTCTTTTGGGCTTTCGCTAACATTTGGTGGGCTTCTCGTTCTATCTCCAACGCCTTTTGGAAATCTAGTTTTTCCAATTTATGACTGGCGCTTAAGAATTGATAATCCAGATTGCTTAAGCTTTTATCTGTAGACCAAACTTGTGCTTCTTGTAAAGCGTTTCCTCGCAAAAGCCGCGATTCATCCTGGTATCCCGAAGCAACCCAGGCAGTTATTAACTCAGAGTAAGGACGTATATTCCCTAATATCTGCTCAACCCAATACTGTGTAAATACGCTTTGATAAATATAGTTATAAATTTTTAATTTGCGGTTCTGCTTAACTACCAATCCGGAAAGGCGTAACTTCTGTTGTTCAGAACGATTATTTGCAAGGATCTCTCCTTCCCTTAAGATATCTTGATATAGTCCTAGCAGTCGTCCAACATATTGTTCATTTTCAAGAATACGGTCACGAATTGTGCGTAAATGCTCTGGATTATCCTGGGTTTCCCAATTCTCAATAATCTGCGATTGCACTAACTGTTCCACCCATTCAGCCTCTAAACCTGCCGGAATCGCAGACTCACCAACACAAATAAGCTGACAAACTTTTTGGGTTAAAAATGGCTGTCCTCCTGTCCACTTCAGCACCTCTTTTAATACTGCTTGAGGGTTACTGGTTTTATTAACTAAGCCTCTGGCTAAGGGTTGGATTTCATCTAACTTAAACCCAGCAGGTTCAATGGCTTGACCAATATTAAAAGGAGTCCGTTTTTTATCTTGAATGAAATCAGAAGGTGTAGCTACTCCCAACAAAGCAAAAGTGAGCCGTTTATAAGCTGGCTTATCAACGCGCAGATTGTAACAAGCTCGAATAAAGGCAAAAAAATCGTCTGTGGAAAAGCCTAAACTGAGAACACTATCAACCTCATCAATGAAAATAACTAGATTACCTTCTATTTCCACCAAGAGAATCTGTTCTATAAACTCACTTAAACGTTGCACAGGAGATAAGTCTTCCCTCTCTTTCCACCATTTGCGGCGATTAAATTTACCTAATAAATCAAACTCACTTACTAACTCATAAAATATCCCCATATACCAACCAAGGGGAGTGACATTTTCACTACCAATTGTGGTTAAATCGAGAGCTGCACAACTGATTCCCTCATCTTGCAACCTCAACATTGTCCGCACCCGCAGACTAGATTTACCCATTTGACGGGAGTTTAAAATATAGCAAAACTCCCCATCTTTGAGGGCTTGATATAAATCATTATCTGCTTGACGCTTGACATAACTAGGTGCATCAGCAGCTAAACTACCTCCTACTTGATACTGGTAATTACTCATTGTTATCAATAGATATATCCGGAAATTAAAATACCTAATTTTTTACCTGTTGTAGAGACGTAAAACTTTACGTCCCTACATTCTTTTTCGGAGAGGTTTAATGCAAACGCTGACGAAAATACTTAGCATATAAATCGCACCGAGGCTTAGCATTATTCCCTTCAAATACTACCAAACCCAAACTTTGTAGTTTAAATGCTAGCGTTGTTTCTAACTGCACAGGTTCTGTGGCTTCTACTACCTGTTTCATCGCCTGCGCTAACTCTGGATATTCCTGCAAATTGATTAAATGTACTCTGAGGTGACTGCTATAAATACCTGATTCTGTATCGGCTGTTTGCAGCATTTTTTCAAAACTCAAATCCTGATTTTTGAGGCAATAAATAGCCCTTTGTACTCGGTAAGGATGACCACCAATTAAGGACATTATTTGCTCAATTTGTGAATTGTCTAAATTCAAACCCTCTAATTTGGCTAACTGCTGCACTTGCTGTGGACTAAATTCAGGTAAATCAATCGCAACTCCCACATTAAAAGGCGATTGATTAATCTTTAAGGGTATATAAACCTCTGTCGCGTGTGCCACAATCAGTCGTAGTTTTTGCCATAGAGGACGGCTTTTTGCCTTTTCATGCCAAGCCCTTAACATCCCCAAGAAATCGCCAGCAAAGGAAGCACTAAAAATTCTGTCTACTTCATCCAAAGCTAAAACAAAGGGAGTTCTTATTTGAGGCAACAAATATTCTTCAAAATAAATAGTACAGTTATAGCTACTGCCCAATCCTTCTTCCCAATAGTCCTCTATTTGGATAGGTAAATTCAATTGCCGACTGATAACAACACAAAACCAACGCAAAAATTCATCTAAACCATTCATGATCGCACCATCTGCCAATAGTAAACTCACAGACATAGTGCGATAGTTTTGTTGATTAGCTTGCGCCAAAATTTTGTCAATCAGCAAAGTTTTGCCCATGCGCCTCGAAGCCTTGATACGTAGCAAAGAACCAGGCTGAAGAATAGTTTCGTAGCAGCGAGATTCAATGGGAGAGCGTTCGATATATTGCACAATAGGCGCTTCAATTTGATGTATTTCAGGAGCTAAATTTTGTGTCATTTCATCGCTGTTAAGATACTCAAGATCAGCAATTTCTTTCCTCTCCAGACATAATTTGTCACACAATTCCACAAAATTCAAAAAATCCACAGGTCTACCATTGAGAAAATTACTCACAGTGGACAAAGACAACTGTAAATCTTCTGCTAAGTCTTGCTGGCGAGGAAAACCATTGCGCTTAACCGCCTGCTTAACACGTTTAATATGTTCCCAAGACACTCTGAGTGACCTCGACATGGCTGATAGAAAGATAGTTTTGCTCAAATCATATCTTTTTACCTAGCTCAATTAGGGAACTAAACAATAAGTCATTAATTCATAGATTATCAGTAGCAAGTTAGTAACAAATAAGTCAGATTAATAACTGTCATAGTTATGTACTCAATAATTAATCTGATTTCATAGGTTTGTCGAAGAGGTACAAATCCACGAACAAGATGAAAAAGTCCAATCTCTCAGAAGCTTATACCTGTCAGCTAACAATAATGTTCTGCGATTTAGTTGGTTCCACCGCCCTCTCAGAACAACTTACTCCCTGTAGCTATTTAAAAGTCCTTAAAGCATATCAAGAACTTTGCACTCTCATCATCCAAGATAACGAAGGTTATGTCGCCCAACCTTTAGGTGATGGATTGCTGGTTTATTTTGGTTATCCCTTTATCCAACCAGATGATGCAACCAGGGCTGTAAAATCTGCTTTGGAAATTGTAATCGCAATTCAACAACTTGAGCAAGAACTAAGCCTTGAACTAGCAGCAAGAGTAGGAATTGCTACCGGAAGAGTTTTAATGGGAAAAATGGGACCTGAGTATAATTCAGAATGGTTAGCGATTGGAGTTATTCCTAATATCGCCGCCAGATTACAAAGTTTAGCTGCTTCTAATTCGGTTGTATGTTGTCCCAAAACCTATCAATTAGTCAGTCAAGATATTGATTGTCAATTTTTAGTTCAAAAAAATCTCAATTGTCAATCTTTAGGTGAAAGAAGTCTCAAAGGTATTTCTAAAAAGATGGAAGTGTATCAAGTATCGACATAAGAATAATCAAAAAAATAAAAATAAAGGCATAGTTGTTAATTCCAAAATCCATTCAATCCATCCCCTTACTGAACTAGCTCTTCTTCTGCAGGTATTTTCTGAGCCTTGAGCAATTTGTTCACTTCCTCTTCTCATAATCGACACGATTTCTGCTTTGGAAAGAGATTCTGCTTTTTCCAACCATGCAGATAGAGATTGATGAAATATTCTATGCTGCAAAATACACTTTATAAGCTCAAGATTTCGTTTTTGGGGATGTTGTGACATGACAAAATATCCATGCTCACTAAGCGAGTACATAACCTCCTGTGCTACTTTTTGTTCCCGCGTTACCAGTCCTAAATATACTGCTGCGGCAATATAGTAACTAGTTTGTCTTTCATCAAAAGCATATATAAGTGTAATTTTATCCCTAGTTATAATTTCATTGGCATAATATAACCTTCCAAGTAAATCGATAATTCTAGGAAAGCTATCCGCTTGAGGAAAAGGAATATCGTTGCGATCTGGAATTATTTTAGTTTCAGCTAAGATGCGTCTGATATCAGATATCTCAATATTGCTTTTACTAATACAGTATTTATGCTCCGAAACTAACTCAATTGAGTTGTATAAATTTTCTTCAGTAAAACGGAAGCGATAAAAAGAGAATATATCGTTAGATATCGTTAAAAATATAGGAACAACCTCTTTTTCTATTTTGGAATTCCACAATCGGTAAGGATAATAAAGCTGCCGGATAATAAAATCGTTTACGGTTTCAGATTTAGCTTCAATTATGGCAAACTTACTCTCTCCTTCAAATCCGCCATCAATTTCACATTGGGAATTAGTTACAGCAATATCGTGAAATAACCCTGTTTTAAGATTACGTATCTTATAATCGAATTTCCCTGTGGACATTCTACCTAAAACCGTAAACTTCGTAGCTTCATTAAGCAAATCATCAATCATTCCTGAAAGGAAAGCAAAAATAATAGCTGAAGACTCAGAATAAATATTGCTTGGTTTAAGAGTTTCAATATGTGGAGGAAGCTCTTTATAAATAACATATACTGAAGATTTTTGAGGAATTTGAAAGTAGCTATCAAAAGCTCCAATTAAATAACTTCCTCGTGAAATTGGCTGAATTGTTAAACCATTATCTTTAAATACTTTGGGGAGTTGAACAGCATGGTCAAACTTTGTCATCAGTCTAGCTTCACGCCTCTGATTGATTCTTACTGATGAGATTTCAAAAACTCCCTCTCTTGTAATTAAATCAAGGACTTGATCCTCTTCAAAAATAATTTCCCAAGCTTCATCATTCTTAGATTTTTTAGCGCTCATATCTGTTATAAATTAACAGTTCTTTGATTCTGCCACGCTTGGAAGCAACCGTATTAATGGCTCTTGAAGCTTTAACTTCTACAATTTCATATTTAGGATCGCAGTAAAGTTCCTTGATAAAAGAAGCAGATGAATTACTTACCAATACTTGACATCCGCGCTCAGATAACTTGTCACAGACTTCCTTGAGTCGAATTTGCTCATCCTCACCAAAACCATTAACACTATAACCAGTAAAAGATGAAGTGTCAGATAGTGGATGATATGGTGGGTCAAAGTAAATAAATGCCCCTTTTCTAGCATTAGAAACAGCCTTCTCAAAATCTCCTTCAAGAATACTGATATCCCTTTGATTAAGATAGTCACTTACTGCCCTAACAACCGCAGAATCAGTAATTAAAGGATTAGAATATTTGCCATAAGGAACATTGAATTGACCGCTACTATTGACTCGAAAAAGACCATTAAAACAAGTTTTATTTAGATAGATAATTCTAGCAGCTCTTTCTACTGGACTTCTATCCTTGAAATCATCTTTTCTATCTTGCTCCCGTAACCAATAATAGTGTTCTTTAGAATTATTTTCTCTATGTTCTTGACATAATTTAAGCAGTTTTTCCGGATTTCTTTTGATTACTTGATAGCAATTAATTAGCTCACTATTCGTATCATTAATAACACCCTGATTGGGCTGTAAGTAAAATAAAACTGCACCAGCACCAACAAAGGGCTCATAATATTGAGTAAACCTCTTAGGAAAATATCCTTTGATAACAGGTAAAAGCTGCCGTTTACCACCAGCCCATTTCAAAAATGGTTGAGCCAAAACATTGCGTTTATATGCTCGCTTTTTGTTAGCTTTTACTAGTTTTGAAACAGTGTTATCTTGCATTTTTCAAGAGTAATTTTACTCATCAAAGATCTTATCTCTGAAGACCAGCACTAGGTGCTAAACCTACGAGAAGTACAAGTATACTATACAATTGAATTTTCTAGGCAAATATGAGTAATATTCTTGCTCAAACATTGATTTTACTAGGCAGAAAGAAGCCATCTAAAGTAGTAAGCAGAGGTTACTTTAGATAGCAGATTATTCTGTTTCATTTACCAGAGTATGAATTTAAAATAAACTGGCGTACTCAAACCTATTTAACTTAGTCTCAAATAGATATTTTAAACCCTAATTATATTGGAATGTAGCTACTTTATCTTCTCGTACTTACTAACTTTATCCAACTAGATATATTAACACCCAGTGACTGAATACTCGTAAATTAAATCCTGCAACACCGCATAATTAAATATCAGCCTTATATAGCGCTAGGCATATAAGTTAGGACAGGATAGATCGATTCAAAGTGAACAATAATAAGGAAATAGGGAACAGATAAATGTCCTAATGTTGTCCCGTAGCACTATATCAAGCTTTTTGGCAAACTACTATGACAGAAAACTTAATTTACAAAGTCCTCGAATAACACGAATTACTAAGTCCGCGCAGGCGGACTAGCAACAATTAAAATTGGCACACCATAACTAAAACTAAGAAACCGTTGGTGGAAGTACAAACTGATCTACTTGTGCACTATTAGTATTATTCTCATCCAAAAATAAATTGCGAATCGCTCTTGCTGCTACCCTTTGCGCCAAACGTCCAGCAATTTTCTGTCCCATTTGCTGAGTTTCCTGCTTAGCTAGAATCTGCGGAATCAAAGGTAACAATCGCATAGGGTCAAAACCAGGAGTATCTTGCAAAATGCCCCAAATATTCTGCATATGTTGCCAACTTTGACCATTACCTCTCACTTCTGGTGGAGTTTCCGCCACTGCGACACCCACTTGTTCCCGTACAGAAGTAGAAAGATTAAACCATGCTTTCTGTCCTAGGTTATCAATTACCTTAACCATCTCATCCACCAATCGCTCGCGGATAAACTCACCTCGCACAGAAAAGAGAAAATCTACCCCTTGATTCAACACTCTATCCAAATCATAATCCTGACTGTCACGGGCGTTGCGCAGTAAGTTTTCCAGGCGATTCCAACGGAAGCTACCTTCTTTAAATAATAACTCTCGCAAAGATGTACGCAATTCCACAGAAGGATCCGTTAACAGACGCTTAGCAACGTAGGGATAAGCTTTGCTAAGAACCTTAAAATTCGGATCAATTCCAATCGCGATTCCCTCCAAAGTCACCATCGAACGGATAATTAGCGCATAATAGGCAGGAACACGAAAAGGAAACTCATACATCATCGCCGACATTTGGTCAGTGATGCTTTTAAAATTTAACTCCGCTACACTAGCACCTAAAGCATTACCAAAGACATTAGACAAAGCAGGAATAATTGGTCTGAGGTCAGTATCTTCAGTGAGAAACTCTAATTTGACGTAATCTTGCGCTAAGCCTTCAAAATCGCGATTTACCAAATGTACCACCGCCTCAATCAAACCGTAGCGTTGATAGGGCTTAATCTGGCTCATCATACCAAAATCCAGATATGCCAAGCGACCATCGGGCATTGCCAATAGATTTCCAGGATGAGGATCCGCGTGGAAAAAACCATGTTCCAACAACTGCCTCAAAGAGCATTCTACGCCCACTTCCACCAAATGGGAAGCATCAATACCCTGCGCCTGAATCGCATGGATATTAGTCAGTTTTGTCCCCGTAATCCACTCCATTGTCAGGACACGACGACCTGTATACTGCCAATAGATCTGCGGTACATAAATCTCTTCTATATAGCCGTAGAGTTCGCCAAAAAGTTGCGCATTACGTCCTTCTTGAGTGTAATCCATCTCCTCAAAAATGCGCGTTGCTAACTCATCGGTAATCGCGATTAGATTGGAGCGAATTTGCTTAATATTATTCTGTGCCCAACTGGCAAAGCGACGCAAAATATAAATATCAATCGTAATAGACTCTTGCAAATCCGGGCGTTGTACCTTAATCGCCACCTCTTCACCAGTTTTCAGTCTACCCTTATAAACTTGACCTAAAGACGCAGCCGCAATCGGTTGGGAAGATATTTCCGCATAAATATCCTCTGGTTTTTGACCTAATTCTTCTTCAATAAAACGATAGGCGATTTCGTTGGGAAAAGCTGGCAATTGATCTTGCAGTTTAGCCAATTCTTCAAGATAGGCTGGGGGAACAACATCTGGTCGTGTTGAGAGTGCCTGTCCAATCTTAATATAGGCGGGACCAAGAGAAGTTAAAATTTCTTTGAGCTGCTGCGCACGTGACAACTCACCTTTTCTACCTTTTTTAGTAAATTTATCCCACCACGAACACCAAGCGAAAAAGAGGAAAGGAGTCAAAATCCGAAGCAAGCGGCGGATAACTTGTAAGGGACGTTTCCGATAGTGTTCGTAAATAGCTTGAGGATCGTAGCGTAAACTGGGGCTGTTAGTTTCAGAGCTAGAAACAGTAGTTAATATCTCTGTGGGTGGTTCTCCCATTGTTGGCAAATTAGGTTTAATTGATATTTCCCTTGCGATCTTTGGGCTTGGCTGCAAAGATGCTAAGGATGTTACTTTATTTCCCATAATATTGAAGATTGATCCCGCCTAATCTTTTGTAAATTATTGTAACAATTGTTCGATTTGTTCTTAACCCCATCAGGTACGGAAATTTCCAATTAGTCCTATGCTTGTCTCATTGCGGATCGAAAATTTTGCTCTAATCCACCAGCTAGAACTGGAATTAGGTAATGGTCTGAATGTTTTAACGGGTGAAACAGGTGCAGGGAAATCGATTATTCTCGATGCCATTGACACCGTCTTGGGTGGTAAAGTAAATCAGCGCTTGATTCGCACCGGAAATCGTCGAGCGATGGTAGAAGCCACCTTCAGTAGCGATGAGGCGCTGCTAGCTTGGCTCAAAGAACAGGAAATTGACCTCCTTGACGAAGATAGTGTGGTTATTAGTAGGGAAATTAATCTCGCTAAAAGTGGTGTCAGATCGCGATCCCGCCTCAATGGTACTCTAGTCAATCTTAAGCTAGTTGAGCAACTGCGAGAGCGCCTTGTAGAAATTACCGCTCAAGGGCAAACTATTAATTTAATGATTCCCGCCAAACAGCGAGAATTGCTCGATTTATATGGTGGTACCTCCTTGTTGCACCAGCGAGAAATCCTCGCCCTAGCCTACATTGAATCAAAAGAAGCGTACAAAGCCCTCGAAAAACGCCGTCAATCAGAGCAAGAGCGCCTGCAAAGGCTAGATTGGCTACAATACCAAATCCAAGAGCTAGAAAAGGCACAATTAGTAGAATTAGACGAACTAGAACAACTTGAACAAGAACGAGACCGCCTCTCCCATGTCGTCGAACTGCAGCAACTGAGCTACCAAGCATACCAAACCCTCTACCAAAATGATACCAGCGAGGTCAAAGCTGCCCACGACCTCCTCAGTAAAGGGGAAGCCATACTAGAAGACATGGTGGGCTACGATCAGCAGCTAGAAGCCATTTTAGGGATGGTACGCATAGCTTTAATGCAGGTGGTAGAAGCGGGACAACAAATTAATACCTACGGCGATCATCTCGAATCTGATCCCCAACGCCTAGGGGAAGTAGAAGCTAGAATCAGCCTACTCAAGCAAATTTGCCGCAAATATGGTCCCACTTTACCTGAAGCTATCGCTCACTACCAAAAACTGTACACAGAACTGGACCAACTCACCAACACTTCCCAATCCCTCGAAGAATTAGAACAAAATTATCAAATCCAACAACAAAAATTAATTCAAGAGTGCCAGCAACTGAGCCAATTGCGCCACCAAGCAGCCCAAAAGTTAGAGAAAAATTTAATTGGGGAACTCAAACCTCTGGCAATGGACAAAGTACAATTTGAATGTCGTCTTACTCCTTGCATTCCCAATGCCACAGGTGCAGACCAGGTTAACTATTACTTTAGCCCCAATCCCGGAGAAAAAATTCAACCCCTCTCTCAAACAGCTTCCGGTGGCGAAATGAGTCGCTTTCTACTAGCCCTCAAAGCTTGCTTTTCCCAAACCGAAAAACGTTCCCGAACCTTAATATTTGACGAAATTGATGTGGGTGTTTCCGGTAAAGTAGCCCAAGCAATTGCCGAAAAACTAAACCAACTCAGTCATAGCAATCAGGTATTGTGTGTTACTCACCAACCCCTAGTTGCTGCTATGGCGGATGTTCATTTTCGAGTAGATAAAGAAACTATTAATCAATTAGCTGAATATGAGATTTCATCCGAAACTTCGAGTGTGGCACAACTAGCACAAACACGCACCGTAGTCCGTCTTCAGAAACTAGAAGAGAAGGAATTACGTTGTCAAGAAATCGCCCAACTAGCAGGAGGGAAATCAGCTACCGAAGCAATATCTTTCGCCCAATCTCTATTAAGCCAAGCCCAAGCCCATCGTCAAGCTAGGAACTAGAAAGTAGAATTCACAAAAGTAGAAGAGAGTTGCTCATCTGTAGGGAGAATTGGGAAATATGGACTTAGGGAAGTACAAAGTACAAATGAAATAACAGATTGACTCTTGAGTGTTAAATCATAAGCAACAACCAATACCCCATTAATCATTTCCCAAGAGTAAACTGGAATTGACCGCTTACTGACAAAAAGCAACTATCTTTAGGAACAAGTATATCAAATACTCCGAGCATAGAGAAAACGCTCACCTGAGTTTTTTTAAGAACAGATTATGAAAGCTGACCAGACATCTTTTCCATCAGTACATTCTGAGCGCAGTCAAACCCTTGATATTACCATTGCATCTAGAGTTGAAGGGAGAAATTCTACTTATGCCAATGCCATAGTTTCCACTGATACAACTCAAGGCACTTTCTCTAACTTTCTGGCTCCTCTCAACAAAGACTCTTTTAAAAAAGTAGTTACTGGGGTTGAAGCAAAACTCGAGGTTGTAAACCAAACCCTGTCTATGCTCACAGAAGTTAATGACAGTGGCTTTGATATAATCCTCCGGGAGATGCTCGAGTCTATTTCTTACAAAACTGGTGAGCTACTTTGTGCAGATCGTACCACCATTTATCTTTTAGATGACGATGAAGACGAACTCGTATCTATCGTTGCCAAAGGGGATAATGGAGAAAATCTAGAATTTCGCATACCTGTAGGTCAAGGAATTGCGGGAGAAGTGGCCCAATTTAAGCAGATAATCAACATTCCCTACGATTTCTACGATAATCCACGCTCTGCGTCAGCCAAAGAATTCGACAAAAGAAATGGCTATCGTACCTACAATATGTTAGTCATGCCCCTGACCAGCGAAAGTGGTGAACTAGTAGCAGTTTTTCAATTAATTAATAAACTCAAATCTCCTCACAATCTCGATGCTTCCCTGGCGGAAAAAATCTCTCATGATGGTTTTACCGATGAGGATTTACAGATATTTAAAGAATTTGCTCCCTCAATTCGCCTTCTACTCCAATCCTCTCGCTCATTTTACAAAGCAACTCAAAGACAAAGAGCAGCCAATGCTCTGATGGAAGCCACCAATTCCCTCAGTAAGGGAAACTTGGATCTCGATGCAACCCTCAAAACTGTTATGGATTCAGCAAAACAGTTGATGGAAGCTGATCGCAGTACCCTCTGGCTCATTGATCGCGAGAAAAATGATTTATGGACCAAAATTGTCCAAGCTGATGGTTCCCTCAAGGAAATGCGAGTCCCCATGGGTGTAGGCTATGCAGGCACAGTAGCCGAGACAGGGGTCGCCCTCAATATTGGCTTTGATTTATACGGAAACAAAGATTCGGGGAACTCGAAAAAATTCGATCAGCAAACTGGCTATCGTACCTGTAGTTTATTGTGTATGCCTGTCTTTAACTCCGACCATAAGTTGATTGGAGTAACTCAACTGGTAAATAAGATTAAACAGGGCGATTTTCCTGCCTATAACCCTGATAATTGGCCTGAAGCACCTGATTGCTGGAAAGCAAGTTTTAATCGTTGCGATCAGGAATTCATGGCAGCCTTTAATATTCAAGCTGGAGTTGCACTGCAAAATGCCCAGCTTTTTGCACAGGTGAAACAGCAAGAACAAGTGCAGCGAGATATGCTACGCAGTTTAAGTAATGGCGTAATTTCCACTGATAAAAAAGGTAAAGTGATCGCTGCCAATGAAAGAGCCAAATACCTTTTGGGATGGGGAGAAACTGAGCCGTTAGAGGGTCAAGAAATGGCGCAACTGCTAACAATTAAAGAAGGCAGTTTTTCCCAATGGTTCCAAGCTGCTTTGCAACCAGAAACAGACAAAAAAAATCGTCAGCAATATTATCCTGACAGGACTCTAATTTCTGCAAAACAACAAGCCGAACACAGCGTCAATCTTTCCATTAACTCGATTATCGATACCAATGATGCTAGCAATGTCTACGGAGCTTTGGTAGTGATGGACGATATCAGTGATGAAAAGCGACTCAAGAGTACCATGTATCGCTATATGACTCAGGAATTGGCAGAAAAGTTGCTAGAGACTGGTGAGGCGAAATTAGGCGGTGATCGCAAAGAAGTTTCTGTACTCTTTTCCGATATTCGCAGCTACACTACCCTGACAGAAAAGCTAAAGCCAGAAGAAGTAGTTAATCTGCTCAATGAGTATTTTGAGAGTATGGTAGAGGCAATCTTTAGTAATAAGGGAACCCTCGACAAATACATAGGTGATGCAATTATGGCTGTTTTTGGCTCTCCTCTGCCCCTAGAGGATCACGAATGGAAAGCTGTGCAAACTGCTTTGGATATGCGCTATCGCCTCGAGGAATTTAACCTCAATCGTCAAGCACAAGGTAAAGAAACCATCAGAATAGGCATTGGTATCCACTCCGATTCAGTAATTAGCGGTAACATCGGCTCCAGTAAGCGCATGGAATTTACGGCGATTGGTGATGGCGTTAACTTGGGTTCCCGCCTAGAAGGTGCCAGCAAACAGTATGGCTGTGACATTATCATCAGCGAAAATACTTATGCACCCTGTAAAGATAAAATTGTCGTCAGAGAGCTAGATCGAACTAGGGTGAAAGGTAAGACTTTCCCTGTCTCTATTTATGAGCTAGTGGGTTATAAATCTGACTCCATTCCCCTCGCCAAGCAACAAACTATCGAACTATACCACCAAGGACGCGAATATTATCTCAAGCGAGAATTTGACCGAGCCATAACTCACTTTGCAATGATTATGGAAATAGACAGCAAAGACAAAGCAGCAAAACTACACATTGATCGTTGTCAACACTTTATGCTCAATCCGCCAGCCCAAGATTGGGACGGTGTTTGGACTCTGACTTCAAAGTAGCTTTTAGCTGTGATTAATTGTTGTGTAGATAGCCTTGTAAAAAATGAGGGGTGTCACCCCTCATGACAACAGGCGGAGTATCATAGTATTTTGTAAGTTTGAGGTCTTGATTCAGTTGTTACAAGGCAAGTTCTGGAAATACTTGACACAACGCTTGTCCTCTTCGCCAGGGAGCCCGCAGATTTCCTGGAAACAGCCTTTAGTGTTTATTGGCCTAGCAATTGGTCTCCTCACTGTAGGTGCAAAGCAATTAGGTGCTCTCGAATCCTCGGAATTAGCGACCTTTGGTATGATGCTTCGCTGGCGACCAGAAGCTGAGCGAGATGAGCGTTTGCTGGTTGTGAGCGTCACAGAGGAAGATATCCAAGCACAACAGCAATGGCCTTTGTCTGATGCGACGATACATAAATTACTACTAGAATTAAACCAACATCAACCAATTGCTATTGGTTTAGATATTTACCGAGATATACCTGAACCACCTGGTCACGAGGAGTTTTCCGCATATTTACAACAGAACTCTCGCATTGTCCCGGTGTGTAAAGTAGGTGATAGTCTCAGTCGGGGAATAGGCTCCCCTCCCGATATTACTGAACAACGCGAACGCGTTGGCTTTGCTGACCTTGTGGTTGATTCAGGAGGAATTGTACGTCGAGGTTTACTCTTTGCTAGTCCCGATGAAGAATCACGATGTCAAACTAACTCGTCCCTCAGCTTTCAATTAGCACGACGTTACCTCCGTAACCTTGGTATTGAACCCGAACAAACTCCTGAAGAAAAAGTTAAGCTTGGTCAAGCCGTCTTTAAACCCCTAAGTCCCAACTCTGGTGGCTACCAAAACCTTGATGCACGAGGCTATCAAATTCTGCTTAACTATCGCTCCTCCAGCGCAGGAGTCAGAAATATTACCCTCCAAGATATCCTGCAAAATCAATTTGAACCTTCTTGGGTGGAAGGGAAAATTGTGCTGATTGGGGTCACAGCAGAAAGTGGTAAAGACTTGTTCTACACTCCCTACAGTGCTGGTTTCCAAGACAACCAAAAAATGCCTGGAGTGATTGTTCATGCTCAACTCACTAGCCAGATTATCAGTGCAGCATTGGGAGAAAAACCTCTATTCTGGTATCTACCAGAGTGGGGAGAATTACTATGGATTGTCTTTTGGTCAATTTTTGGTGCTTTAATCGCCTCTTTTGCCCGCCATCCCCTACGCTTAGCTTTAGTTGAAGGAGCAGCATTGGGAGCATTATTAGGTATCTGTTGGTTTGCTTTTCTCCAAGCTGGTTGGTTTCCTGTGGTTGCTCCTACTTTAGCTTTACTCGGTAGTAGCACCACCGCCGTTGTCTATAGCGCCTACCAAAGCAACCGAGAGCGTCAGGAAATGGCTCGCTTGGTGGAGCAGCAAAATCAAGATTTAGAGATGCTCCAAGCCCTTTTCCGGCGTGGAGAAAGTATTCATGAGGCTACCACCGTTGCTTGGTCTCATACAAACGAGGAAACCTCCATTCCTCCTGATGTGGAAGCAGAAACAGTAATCGCCACAGAAGAACATCTTTGGAAACAAGGCTTTACCAAGCTAGGGAAACGCTATGAAATTACTGAGGCTCTTGGTTCCGGTGGCTTTGCTTCTACTTACCTGGCTAAAGATACCCTAGCTAGCAAAACTCTCATGTGTGTGGTTAAGCAACTGCAAACTGCTGGTCATAACGAACAATTTATCCAAATTGCTCGACGACTATTTCATACAGAAGTGGAAATTTTGGGTAGATTGGGTCATCATCCCCAAATTCCCCAGCTTTTAGATAGCTTTGAAGAAGGTGATGAATTTTACCTGGTAGAAGAGTATATTGCTGGTAACTTACTCAGTTCAGAGTTACGTCAAGCTCAAAAACTAGAACCGAAAGAAGTGGTGGAATTAATCAAAGATGTTTTGTCTACTCTAGATTATCTTCACCAACACCAAGTTATTCATCGCGATCTTAAACCCAATAACCTGATTCGCTCTCCCCAAAATGGTCGTTTGGTGCTAATTGATTTTGGTGCAGTCAAACAAATTCAGCCCCAAGATCAAGCTGGAGAGGAAGTTGAGAAAACAGTGGCGATTGGTACCAAAGGTTACACACCACCAGAACAATATGCTGGACAGCCTAACTTTAGTAGTGACCTCTATGCTCTTGGTATGATTGGCATTCAGGCGCTCACGGGTATCTCTCCCAATCAATTAGAAAGGGACAAAAACACAGGTAATATTCAATTAAAAATTTCATTTTTAGGTGTGGACTCCCAATTAACCGCTATTCTGGAGAAAATGGTGCGCTATCATTTCCGTGATCGCTATCAATCAGCAAAGGCAGTTCTCGAAGAGCTCAATCACCTTTCAATTTAACGACACATCAGTTCAAAATTGGGCATGGACAATCAAAAAAGTATCGCTAGCCAATTCTCAATTCCCGATTTATCTGTTGCAGCATTTGTTGCTCCTAACGCCACCGTAATGGGGAAAGTTGAGCTAGGTAAGGGTTCCAGCGTGTGGTACTGCGCCGTGGTGCGGGGTGATGTGGAAAGTATTATCATTGGCGCCCACACTAATATTCAAGATGGAGCTATTTTACATGGCGATCCTGGTCAGCCAACAATTTTAGAAGACTATGTGACTGTTGGGCATCGTGCGGTTATTCACTCAGCCCATATTGAAAAGGGTTGTTTAATTGGCATTGGTGCTGTGGTACTCGATGGTGTGCGTGTTGGCAGTGGTAGTATTATTGGTGCAGGCTGCGTTGTCACCAAAAATGTACCACCACACTCATTAATGATGGGAGTACCTGCTAAACAAAAACGAGAAGTTAGTGATGCTGAAGCCGAGGGATTAATTGAACACGCCCTACACTACGAAAAATTGGCTCTCGCTCATGCAGGTAAGGGTAAAGACTTAGGTTTTTAGGGGAATTGGGATTTGAGGAAACTAAAATATTTGAATTTATAACCTTTGTAGGGACGTAAAATTTTACGTCCCTACATTATTTCACGCAAAGGTATGGTGAGGAATTAGGGAGTTTGGGAAACGGGTAAGTTACCACACCTCATAACCAAAAACTAATCCTTGGAGCTTTCTTCTACCAACAACTAACAACCAACAACCAATAACTAATTACAGAACTTCCCTTCCCAAATAGGGTTGCAAAACCTGGGGTACCTTGACTGTACCATTGGGCTGCTGGTAATTTTCCAAAATCGCTGACATCGTGCGTCCTACAGCCAAACCGGAACCGTTGAGGGCATGAACAAATTGGGTTCCCTTCTTCTTTCCTTCCTTGAAACGAATACCTGCACGTCGTGGCTGAAAGTCGGTGCAATTAGAACAGCTAGAAATTTCGCGATATTTACCAGAGGAAGGTAGCCAAACTTCCAAATCATAGGTTTTGGCAGCACTAAAACCAATATCTCCAGTGCAAAGTTCAATCACACGATAGGGTAGTTGGAGTGCTTGCAGAATCGCTTCTGCATTTTGCAGTAGACTTTTGTGTTCTGCTTCTGAGGTGTTTGGATGAACGATTTTGACCAATTCTACCTTGTTAAACTGGTGCAGGCGAATTAATCCCCGTGTATCTTTACCATAGCTACCTGCTTCTCTACGGAAACAAGGAGTATAGGCGCAGTGGTAGATGGGTAGTTGGGAAGCATCGAGAATTTCATCGCGGTAGAGATTCACCAAGGGTACTTCCGCCGTAGGAGTTAGCCATAAATCGTCTTCGCGACATTGAAAGCTTTCTTCGGCAAACTTGGGCAATTGTCCTGTGCCTGTTAAGCTTTGGCTATTAACGAGTACAGGTGGCATTACTTCTACATAGCCAGCCGCAATTTGTTGTTCGAGCATAAAATTAATTAGGGCTCGCTCTAAGGCTGCACCCGCACCTATAAGGCTCACAAAGCGGCTTTGGGCGACTTTAACGGAACGCTTGAAATCGAGAATGCCTAGTTTTTCACCAATTTCCCAGTGGGGTAGAATATCGGGATTTTGGGGAAGGTATTCATCTCCCCAACGCTTAATTTCGACATTTTCGTCTTCATTTTTACCCACAGGTGTGGATTCACTGGGTAAGTTAGGTAGAGGGAGAAGCAGATTTACGATTTCGCTTTTGAGTTCTTTTTCTGCTGGTTCTAATTCACTCAGCTTAGCTTTAAGCTGGTTTCCCTCGTCTTTTAATTCTTTAATTTCTGCTCCCTTGGGGTCACTTCCAGATTTTATTTTTTGCCCAATTAATTTACCAATTTCATTGCTGCGTGCTTGCAGTTGAGTGCGAGTAGATTCTAGTTCTCTTTGTTGCTTGTCTAGCTCTAATATTGGTTTGATGTTGTACTCTCCGTTGCGGCGGTGGAGTTGCTCTTGAACAAAGTCCGGGTTTTCTCGAATTTGCTTGATATCTAGCATTGAATTTGTTGTTGGTTTTTAGTTGTTAGTTGTTTGTTCTTCGTTAATATTTTGATTGTTGAAGGAAAGCAGAAAGAGCAAGTTTGGTCATAGAACTAAAATGGGGACAATTCAGGAAAATGAGCACTAAATAAACCTATTACTTCTATACGGACGTAATATGTTAAATCCTTACTCATTACTTACTTTTCCTACTTCCTAGCGAGTAATTCGGTTGAGCAACAACAAAGAAGATACAATACCAGAAAAATGGGCCGCAATGGTATTGGTGTTGGCTTGAATAACCAGAAGATCGATGGAATTAACTAGTTTAGTTGGGTCCAAATTGGCGATAGCGCCGGGAGGATTGGCTAAAGATTTTGCCAAGACTGCACCCACAATCGCTTCTGCACCAATAATTGTCATTAACATTCCTGCTAAATTAACTATTAAACCCAGCCTAATTATTTGAATCGTATCAACCTTGTTTGGGCGCTGACTGGGATTAGAACTTTGTAGTAGTTTGGAAATCATTCCATAGCGGAAGGAGAAGAAAATACCTGCTCCTAGAGAAATAAGTCCGCAAACAGCGCAAAAAATACCAAATCCCGTGCCTTGAGTATTCCCTGCATTACTGCTATTGATAAAGCTGGAACTGGCAAAGAGGACTGTTACTGTGGAGATAACCCCCAGAACAAGCTGAATCCAAAAGCCGATTCTGCCTGCCCATTTCATATTGGCGGAAACACGCTGCACTGCCAAGGGGAGAGAAGAGCTAATTTCGGGTTTATCTTTCATGGGAATGTCTCTAGGTGACTAGAAATTGCAGGAGCTTGCGATGACAACCGTTAATTTTATTGTGATATGGCATCGCATCTGTTGTCACCAATCCAGGTCAATAGAATCTCTAATGGGATTTGAGTACGAGGAAGTGACATAAATTTACCTTAAAAGTTGCTCAAAGATAGACAAAAGTTTGTAAAATCTGTGGACAGCAAAAGAAATGAACCAATTTCGAGAGTAAATTCCTAAAGATTTAATTAAGGAGAAACTGTTGATTAGCTCCACTTCGTTTACAACTGCTAAATCAGAAGAAATTTTTACAGCGGCCCAGAAACTGATGCCGGGTGGTGTAAGCTCCCCTGTACGTGCATTTAAGTCTGTTGGTGGACAACCCGTTGTTTTTGACCGAGTCAAAGGTGCTTATGTTTGGGATGTGGACGGTAATGAGTATGTTGACTATGTGGGCACTTGGGGACCCGCAATTTGTGGTCACGCCCATCCAGATGTAATTGCTGCACTCCATGATGTGCTGGAGAAAGGGACTAGTTTTGGCGCTCCCTGCTATCTGGAAAATGTCCTCGCTGAAATGGTTATAGAAGCCGTTCCCAGCATTGAAATGGTGCGCTTTGTTAATTCTGGTACCGAGGCTTGTATGTCGGTGCTACGCTTGATGCGAGCCTTTACTGGACGAGATAAAATTATCAAGTTTGAAGGTTGCTACCACGGTCACGCTGATATGTTCCTAGTGAAAGCTGGTTCTGGTGTGGCTACTTTGGGTTTACCGGATTCTCCTGGCGTTCCCAAGTCTACCACCGCTAGCACTCTGACTGCTCCCTACAATGATTTGGAGGCGGTTAAAGCTTTATTTGAGAACAATCCTGGCGAAATTGCTGGTATTATTTTGGAGCCCGTAGTCGGTAATTCTGGCTTTATTAAGCCTGATGCTGGTTTTCTCGAAGGTTTGCGAGTTTTGACCCAAGAAAATGGTGCTTTGCTCGTATTTGATGAGGTAATGACTGGTTTCCGCATCGCCTATGGTGGCGCGCAAGAAAAGTTTGGTGTCACTCCCGATTTAACTACCTTGGGTAAAGTTATCGGTGGTGGTTTACCCGTGGGAGCTTATGGTGGACGCAAAGATATCATGTCTATGGTGGCTCCTGCTGGCCCAATGTACCAAGCTGGAACTCTTTCTGGCAATCCTTTAGCCATGACAGCTGGGATTAAAACCCTAGAGTTGCTGCAATCACCAGGAACTTACGAAAAACTCGACGAAATCACCAAAAAATTGACCGATGGTTTGATGAAAATCGCCAAAGATGCTGGCCATGAAGTGGTTGGTGGTCAAATTAGTGCCATGTTTGGGATGTTCTTTACCAAAGAAACTGTCCACAGCTACGATGATGCCAAAAAATCTGATTTAGCTAAATTCAGTCGCTACCATCGCGGAATGTTAGAGAGGGGTATTTATCTAGCGCCTTCCCAGTTTGAAGCTGGCTTTACTTCCCTGGCGCATACCGACAAAGAAATCGACAAAACTTTAGCTGCTGCTGAGGAAGTAATGGCAAGTTTGTAGTATTTTTTGATATGGAGCGTGGGTAATAGGTAATTGCCTGTTACCCGGTTTTTTTGTTCTATAAGTTTTAAGTATGAACTTACCTGCATCAAGCCGTCTGCAATTTACCTCTGATTTGAATATTTGTCGCCTCCTCAATGGTATGTGGCAAGTTTCTGGCGCACATGGCAGAATTAACCCTAAAAAGGCGATTCAGGAGATGTTCGCTTATCTGGATGCGGGTTTAAATACCTGGGATTTAGCAGATCATTATGGTCCTGCGGAGGAATTTATTGGTGAGTTTAGAAAGCAGGTTTTAGCCAACCGTGGCGAGGAAGCTGTCAGTAAAATTCAAGCCTTTACTAAGTGGGTACCCAGACCAACTCGTATGACTAAAGAGTTGGTGGAACGAAATATCGATATCTCTCGCCGTCGTATGGGAGTTGAGAGTCTCGATTTACTGCAATTTCACTGGTGGGAGTATCGCGATTCTGGTTACCTAGATGCCCTCAAGTATATGGCGCAGCTTCAGGAAGCAGGGAAAATTAAGCATCTAGCCCTAACTAACTTTGACACTGAACATCTACAAATTATCACCGAAGCTGGCATCAAAATTGTTTCCAATCAAGTACAATTTTCTCTCGTTGACCGTCGTCCCCTAGTTAACATGGCACAGTTTTGCCAAGAAAATGGGATTAAACTGTTTGCCTATGGTAGTTTGTGTGGTGGTTTACTGAGTGAAAAATACCTGGGACAATCAGAACCTGGTAGAAGACAACTGCTCACTGCTAGCCTGGGTAAATATAAAAATATGATTGATGGCTGGGGTAATTGGCAATTATTTCAAGAATTACTCTCTTGTTTGCAACAAATTGCCGATAAATACCAAGTTAGTATGGCTAATGTGGCTGTGCGCTATGTCCTCGAACAGCCTGCGGTGGCTGGGGTAATTGTGGGTGCCAGATTGAGCATTGCTGAGCATATGGCAGATAATGCCAGAGTTTTTAATTTTGAGCTAGACCAAGAAGATTATAAGCAGCTACAGGCGGTAGAAGAAAAATCACGCGATCTCTACCAGCTAATTGGTGACTGCGGAGACGAATACCGTCGTCGCTGAGACTTCTTTCAGAAGTCAAGTAATAAGTAATAAGTAATAAGTAATAAGTTAGGACTTACGCATTTACAGAAATAATTAGATATGGGGATATTTTTATTCAGCATTTTGGTTGAATTTGCCCAGTGTAGATTAGCGCACCGCAAAATTGAGAAAAAATTGATGACAAAAATACTTGTTCAAGAAGTCTAAATTTTACTTGAAATTAACTTGATGGAAACCTACGATGTCATTATTATTGGTGCAGGACACAATGGCTTAGTCTGCGCCGCCTACTTACTCAAAGCTGGTTATAGCGTTCTACTATTAGAAAAAAGACCTGTTCCCGGTGGTGCAGCAACAACGGAAGAAGTTATGCCTCAAGAGGCTCCTGGTTTTAAGTTTAACCTCTGCGCCATCGACCATGAATTTATTTTCCTTGGTCCTGTAATTGAGGAATTAGAACTACATAAGTATGGTTTAGAATACCTGCAATGCGATCCTGTGGTATTTTGTCCTCATCCCGATGGCAAATATTTCTTGGGTCATAAATCAGTAGAAAAAACCTGCGCCGAAATCGCTCGTTACAGTGAACGCGATGCCGAAAAATACGCCGAATTTACCCAATTTTGGCAAAGATTAATCAGCGCTGGCATTCCTATCTTTAATGCACCACCACAATCGCTAATTGATATTGCTGGTAACTATAGCTGGGAAAACATCAAAAACCTTTACACAGCCTTGGGTTCCACCCACAAGTTGATGGATTTTGTGCGCACCATGATTAGTTCTCCCGAAGATCTACTCAACGAATGGTTTGATACAGAAATTGTTAAAGCACCCCTAGCTAGACTTGCAGCCGAATTAAGTGCACCTCCTTCCCAAAAAGGCATTGCTGTAGGTGCAATGATGATGGCAATGCGTCATGATCCTGGTATGGCGCGACCTCGTGGTGGTACAGGTGCACTCACCGAAGCTTTAGTTAAATTAGTGCAAGCAGAAGGCGGCGTGATTCTCACCGAACAGATGGTGAAAGAAATTATTGTAGAAGATGGTCATGCAGTGGGTGTACGCGTGGCGGGAGGAAAAGAATATTTGGCAAAAGATGGCGTAATTTCCAATATCGATGCACGACGCGTCTTTTTGCAGTTACTAGAGCCAGCTACAGTAAGTGATGCTGACCCCAATTTACGCTCTCGTCTAGAACGCAGAACCATCAATAATAACGAGTCGATTCTCAAAATTGATTGCGCCTTGTCCGAAGCACCACGCTTTGAAGCCTTTAACCACAAAGACGAGTATTTAATTGGTACAGTTTTGATCGCCGATTCGATGAAACATGTGGAAAAATCCCACGCTTTAGCAACAATGGGGGAAATTCCCGACGAAAACCCCTCAATGTATCTCGATGTACCTACCATGCTTGACCCTTCTATGGCTCCTGAAGGCAAGCATACCCTCTGGATTGAGTTTTTTGCCCCCTATCAAATTGAAGGCGCTACAGACGGAATTAACGGTACTGGGTGGACAGATGAGGTAAAAAATAGAGTTGCAGATCGCGTCATTGATAAATTAGCAGACTATGCTCCTAATATTAAACAAGCGATCATGGCGCGGCGTGTCGAAAGTCCGGCAGAATTAGGTGAACGTTTAGGCGCTTATAGAGGTAACTATTATCACCTCGATATGACCCTAGAACAGATGATTTTCCTTCGTCCTTTACCAGAAATCGCTAACTATAAAACACCTATTGAAGGGCTATTTTTAACTGGTGCAGGAACCCATCCCGGAGGTTCTATTTCCGGAATGCCAGGACGCAATTGTGCAAGAGTATTTCTACAGTCTCAAAAACCGATTCAAAGTAGATTACAAGACATACAAAATAAATTAGGTTCTTTGTTTAGTTAATAGTTAATTGTTGATTGTGAATGGTTGATGGTTAATTGTTGATTGCTGAGTGTTACAGTTGACTCCAATTACCTATAGCAAGTAGCGCTCGCCTATTTACAGTACAAACACTCTAAAGAGGTTTTACTAAGGCATAGATTGGAAATCTGTAACTACACCAGTGCGAAGCGCTATAATCTCTTTTTTATGAGATATAAATAATTTTTTACAGCAGACAACAAAATTTAATCAGATATTGAAAAGGGTAATTTAGAGCTAATTCAGTAAATATTAATTGACTGCAATCACGCCTGGCTATATCATCGCGTTTTTGAAGAATTTCTTCTTGATGATTTTGATTCGGTTCTCTTGTCTGTACTTCAAAAAATTGAGATATGGTGCTACGGGGTTAAGTTACAGCAGTTTTCAGTTGAGTAGACACCAACATTGGCTCAGCTAATATTGATCATTATTTATGCTAGTTACATACTGTAGTCCATTCATTTGAAAATTGCTGTAAGACATTTACCTGTTCCCTGTTTACAGTTTCTTGTTCACTTTTAACCGATGCATTCTGTACTAGCCTATGTACGTAGTGCTATAGATCCTTATTCAAAAGGTCTTGATGGAAATAGCTATATAGGGAAAGCGATTGCTCGTGGTTCTCTCGTAATTATCGAGCAATTAGTAGTAATAAATGCCAATGTTAACTTTGTTCCAAAAAATGTAAATTATTCTCTTTGCGTAGCATCAAGTAAAGGATATCAAGATATTTTTGACTATCTTTTTCCTTTAACTGAACCTCAATTGCAATAATA
>CAZWGS010000041.1:0-20418 GCA_964633315.1 uncultured bacterium
ACAAAAACGACACATTTCTGGACAACTACGTACCACTTCTACCATGTAAATATTTTCCCAGGCTGCTTTTTCTGTCACCACCACAGAAGCAGAAAGGGTGTTTCCACGATAGGTTTGTTTTTTTACTTGGGAGGGAATGGAACTATCCACTGGCTCAATTGCCTTAATCGTGCCTTCTAAGCCGTGGTAAGTTATTTGATAGAGGCTAGGTACGTAAATCCCTGGAACCTGGGCTAGATGACGTAATTTTGTCTCCCGGTCAGCTTCCCTAACTTCCTTGTATGCGTCAATAAAATTATCTAGCAGTTCCTCTCCATCCCCCAGCAATACCACATCGAAAAAGTCCGCTAAGGGTTCTGGATTAGCTGTGAGTACAGATCCCCCACCAAATACTAAAGGATGATTTTGGTTACGCTTTTGAGAATGGATCGGAATACCTAAAGATTCAAGGAGATTGAGAATATTTACATAATCCAACTCCCAAGAAACAGAAAAACCAAGCAATTCGGGATCGCAGTTACTAGTTGCTTCTCGAATATCGGTAAACAGACGACTTACGCGTAAATCCGGACGTATAGCTAAAGTTGCCCAGACAATCTGATAACCTAGGCTGGTAATACCAATGCTATAGTCATTGGGGAAAGCAAAAATTGTGGGAATTGCGTCAGTGTTAGAAGATGCAGGTGTAAATAGTAGTTTTTCAGCATCAAAGACGCTGCGGGTTTTGGCAATCATTAGGCTATTGATTTTTGCTTCATTGAACTTTAATTCCAAAATAAAGTAAGCCAACAAAGCCATTGAAACTGAGTTGAAAGCAAATTTCCTCTCAGAATGGCTACTCTATTTCCACCAACCCCGACTTATCTGGCTAAAGTTTTAACCAGAAGTTGAAGAAGTACACGGCTAATAGTGGTTTTTAAACTAGTGTGGGGATTTACTCAAAACTCCAGCTTGGAAGACAAGCTGACTCTCGAATTTCTAGCTATGGCAACATTTATCATCCGACTAATCTATGTCTTGATAATGCTGCTTACCTAGGTTTCTGCGATTACCCAGTAAGGGATCTTTGAAGATTGCAGTAGGTGTAGTTTATTAAGGATTTGTTACCCTGAAGGCAACTTAGAGTAGGAGATGCTGACCTTGATGCAATGGATTTGCGTAAGTGTACCAAATCTATGTCTATTCTATCAAAAAATTGTATTTTCAGACAATTTGAGCTTGTCATCGTCTGACAAAAAGTTATTTATTACTCAGTAATAATCTTAAATAAATCCCGCAACAGTTATCTGTTTGCCTAGATACTGTTTCAGTATTTATACTTAAAAAGTCTGGGATCGAACGGGATTTATTTTTATTCCTATACACAAAAACTTTATAAACTTGCAGTAAACTATCTTTTCAATCCTAATTGTGAAGTGTTTATTAATCTCAAGTATTTTCTTGATTTTTATATTAGTTATTTTCCAGTAGATTAAATTTAATTTAACAATTAAACTCGCAAAACTGTTTACGCGAAAACCACAGATAAGCTCACGATAGAGACGCAAATTGAGCAAAGTATTTTTGTAGAAGTGCCTGAGCAACGGTAATCTGAAGACAGCGCCTCATACTGCTATGAGACAAGCAAGCTTCACCATACTTAAAGTGAATACTCGCTTTTCCCCGGCGCGCCTGAGTGTTCTGGTTGATTTTTCTATGAAAATAAAAACGGTATCTACAAAACCCTACACAGACCAAAAACCTGGTACTTCTGGTTTACGCAAACAAGTACCCGTTTTCCAACAACCCCACTACCTCGAAAACTTCATCCAGTCAATCTTCGACAGTTTAGAAGCATATCAAGGTCAAACCCTGGTCTTAGGTGGTGATGGTCGCTACTATAATCGTCAAGCGATCCAAATTATACTGAAAATGGCTGCAGCTAATGGCTTTGGTCGAGTTTTAGTCGGTCGAGGAGGAATCTTATCGACTCCAGCGGCTTCGTGTATTATCCGCAAAAATCAAGCCTTTGGTGGCATTATTCTCTCCGCTAGTCACAATCCTGGTGGTCCTGAAGGAGATTTTGGTGTTAAATATAATATCAGTAATGGTGGTCCTGCACCAGAAAAGGTGACCAGTGCGATTTATCAACGCAGCCAAGTAATTGATCGCTACCAGATTCTAGAAGCCAACGATGTGGATCTCAACCACGTGGGCACAACCCAACTGGGTAATCTCACAGTGGAAGTGATTGATGAAGTTGCTGACTATGCACAACTGATGCAATCTCTGTTTGATTTTGATCGCATTCATGACCTGTTAGTCAAACCCCAAGGCGATTTGGCGCGCGCATTCCGCATCTGTATTGATTCTCTCCATGCAGTAACAGGACCCTACGCTAAAGATATTTTTGAGCAACGTTTAGGCGCAACACTAGGCACTGTAATTCATGGTACACCCCTAGAAGACTTTGGTGGTGGTCACCCTGACCCTAATTTAGTTTATGCCCATGATTTAGTCGAAATCATGTATGGCAATAATGCACCAGATTTCGGCGCAGCTTCCGATGGTGATGGCGACCGTAATATGATTTTGGGTAATAACTTTTTTGTTACTCCTAGCGATAGTTTGGCGGTTTTGGCTGCCAATGCTACATTAGTTCCTGGTTATAGTTCTGGTTTAGCAGGAGTTGCTCGTTCTATGCCCACTTCCCAAGCTGTGGATAGAGTGGCGGCAAAACTGGGCATTGATTGCTATGAAACTCCCACAGGCTGGAAATTCTTCGGTAATTTACTCGATGCAGGTAAAGCCACTCTGTGTGGAGAAGAGAGTTTTGGTACTGGTTCAGATCACGTACGTGAAAAAGATGGTCTGTGGGCAGTGCTATTCTGGTTAAATATCCTAGCAGTCAGAAAACAGTCTGTGGCACAGATTGTCCAGGAACATTGGCAAACCTACGGACGTAATTACTACTCGCGTCACGATTATGAAGGTGTAGAGACAGATAAAGCCAATACTCTGATGGCAAATTTGCGTTCCCAACTGTCTACTCTTCCTGGTAAGCAGCTTGGTCAATATCAAGTAGAGTATAGCGATGATTTTAGCTACACTGACCCTGTAGATGGTAGCGTGAGTGATAAACAGGGCGTACGTTTGGGCTTTAGTGATGGTTCACGTGTCGTCTTCCGTCTTTCTGGTACAGGAACTCAAGGTGCAACATTACGAGTTTACTTGGAAAGCTATGAAGCTGATGCGAGTAAACACAATCAAGATCCTCAGCAGGCGCTAGCTTCTCTAATTACAATTGCTGATGAAGTGGCACAAATTCGTAGCCTAACTGGTAGAGATCAGCCTACGGTTATTACTTAAATTAGACCTCTCCCCAACCCCTCTCCTACGAGGAGAGGGGCTTTAAAGATTAACTATTCAGGAGAGGGCTTGAGTTGAAAAGAGAGGGGATTTAGAGATTAAGGCACTAAAGAGAAGGAAATAGTACTTCAGGGAAATCTTCTGCACTAATACAGCTTTCCATCGCCCTTTGTGGTAACAATTGTCCTTGGCGTGTTGCTGCAACTACGCATTCGGAATAACGCTGGGGTAAGAGGCTGCGGCGACAGTTATTGAGGGCGAGTAAAGCCGTTGGTTGCAATGCTTGTGAACCCGATACTCCCACAAAAGGTGTGATCGCGTGTTTGCTAATTTCTGTGGCACAATCGGCTAAAGCAACTGGTCGTCTGACGCGGAAACAAGCCACTAATGCTTCATCTGCGGTTACTGCTGTTTCAAAGGAAACTCGCACCACACATTCAGATAATTCCTTTGGTCTGACGGCTTCTGCGCAGGCGAATGAGGCTTTTTCTGGGGAAATTTCTCGATTTAGCAGTTCTCGGACGCAAATATCAAATTGATTGGTATTATCACCTTGAAAAAGGTCGTCCAAGGAGAAGGCTAAAGTGCGATTGGGCAGCATCATAGAGAAGAGACTACTTTGCAAAAGGGCAATTGCACCTAAGCCAATTGTGCGTTGAACTAGGTTGAGCATATTTTATACTTAATGGGGACTAGGAAATAGGATAGTCGAAGAAAAGCTCCGCACCTTACTTTTCCTTTACCTTTGGTAGTAAAATTACCCTGTTATAGCGCTACCTATTCATGTTAGGACAAGCTCAAGTCATGAAACCTTCTGACAGTATACTTCTGTCTCCTGCCTTGTGCGTAGCGCTATAAACTCCGATTCAATCACGTAGGGTTACCCGCTTAGTCTTCGTGATCTTCAAAGGGATCGCTTAATTGTGCTGCTGGAGGACCAAAGGACATATAGATAGAGTAGCCCGTGACGGCAAGAACTACTATGGCGATGACAATGCTAAGAACTATTGCTGGTTCCATATACTTAAGAGATTATGAGGTCTTTTCCTCTATAATATTACGAAAAGTTGCGAAAAATAACTTAGGATTACTGGTGACTTATGGCACAGCGCACTCGGTTGGGAGACATATTAAGACCCTTAAACTCTGAATACGGTAAGGTTGCACCCGGATGGGGAACCACTTTTCTTATGGGAACTTTTATGGTACTGTTCCTCGTTTTCTTATTAATTATTCTGCAAATTTACAATTCCTCACTCATTATCGATATTGGTGATCTTGGCTACTAAGGCTAAACATTGACACCAAAAATTAACTTGACCCGGCTAGTCCGGGCTTTTTTTTGGTTCTATACTAATTGAGAAGTAAGGCAGAAAATTTCTATGAACGTTTTTGGCATTGGTTTACCGGAAATGGCTGTGATTATGATTGTGGCGCTATTGGTTTTTGGACCGAAAAAGTTGCCTGAAATTGGTCGTAGTCTAGGTAAGGCGATTCGTGGCTTTAAGGATGCTTCCCAGGAGTTTCAGGATGAGTTTAAGAAGGAAGCGCAGCAGATAGAAGATGCAGTGAAGATGAATGCCCAGTTAGAAGGCAATAAAAATGAGAAAATTGCCCCAGAACCAGATACTGCTGAGGATGCTACTGTAAGTACAACCCAAAAGGGCTAAGTACTAATTTCTTTGCCAAATCAAGAAACATTTTTACCATCCCAGGATGTCAGAATAGTTGTTTATAGCGATTCAGTGTCTTGGGGGCTAACTAATATGGGAGAGGTAAGGAGTTTTCTCTGGCAGGTAGTAGCAACAACCGCAGTTATGGGGGTGATGCTGGGTGGTGCGGGTAAGGTAACCTGGGCACAGGTACAGTCAGACAATTCCCATCCCCTCGAGAGTATACAAGCTGATCCTCTACTACCTGCAAATGCTTCAGATAGGGCGCTAACACCCTCAGAAATTAGGCGCTTAACCCTACAATTAGACGAACTTAATACTGATGCTAGGGCTGAATTTTCAGCAGGGAATGTGGATCAAGCATTCGTGATTTGGTATCGGGAATTGCGATTGCGTCGAGTATTGGGGAAAGTACCAGAAGTTACTGCTTTGGCTAGGGTGGGAGATATTGCTTGGCGAGGAAATCGCAAAGGTGATGCTCAAATTATTACTAAGCGTTTGCAGCAAGTTGAGGAGGAAGCAAACAGTGCAACGGAGCTAGATTTAGAGCTATGGGGAGCTTTAGGTCGTGCTTACGAGAAATTGCGAGTTCCAGAAAGAGCAATTCGTGCTTATGAGAAAATTTTAGCTGATGCGCAGGAAAAAGAAGACCGAGAGGCAGAGATCGCGATTGGTAATACTCTGGGAAGTTTACATTTAGATTGGTTTAATTATCCCCAAGCTGCCACAGCCTACGAACAACTGCTAAAATTAGCTCGCCAGGAGTTGGAGGAGAGCCAGGAAACATTTTACCTGGAGCAATTAGCTTATATTTACGATAAGTTAGCACAGCCAGAGCAAGCAGCGAGAATTAGGGAACAGCTAATAGATGATTACACCCAAAAGCAACAGCTACAGCAGCTGACACAACTTTATCTTGACCTTGGAAGTGATTATGCTGCGATTGATGAGGCGGAGTCAGCTAATCAAAACTATCAAAAGGCGTTTGATTTAGCTTGGTCACAACAGCAATTTGCTTACGCTCGTGAGGCTTTGCAACAATTAGCTCTACTTTACCGCAATTATGATGAACTACTCTATGCGATTCAAATTTATCAGGAGTCATTAAAGGTAGAACAATATGCCTATGATTTTTATGGTCAAATGCATACCTATGATCAAATGGGGCAAATTTATCGTCAGCAAAACGATTATGCCGCAGCTTTAGCCGCTTTTGAGGAAGGTTTAGAACTTGCACAAGCTTTAGGTTACCAGGAAAGCTACTTCCAGGAGCAAATTAACAGTGTGCGTCGCTAGGGACGTAAAATTGTACATCCCTAAATTTTTCCGAGAAAGATCTAATTAACCTGAGTTGGGGATAAGGGAAAACCCTGATTTTATCGTTGGCTATAACTCCCATTACTTCCATGAATCAGCAGCAAAATAGCCTTAACCTGAACTGACGTTAATTATTTTCTCGCAGTTGTGCAGTGCGTACATTTAAATCTAGTATTTGATCGCCTCGCTGTACCTGCAACTGTAAGATATCACCTACTTGGGAGTCTTGAACTAAATCTTGCAGTTGATCTGCTTGCGTAATAGTTTGCCCTTCTAGAGCAACGATAACATCTCCACTGCGTATTCCTCCCAGTTGGGCTGGAGTATTGGGCAGTACCTCAATTACTAAGACACCTTCTGTTTCTGGTAGGATAAAAGGCGCATTGGATTGAGAGTTGTGTTGCTCAATGCTCTCGGAAGTTAGGGTCAGCATTTGAATACCAATGAAAGGATGAGGTACTGTTTCCCCACGAATTAGGACATCTTTAACTTCTTTGACCTGATTTATGGGAATCGCAAAGCCAATTCCCCTCGCATCGGCACGAATCGCCGTATTAATACCAATTACTTCTCCTTGGTCATTCAACAAAGGACCTCCAGAATTACCAGGATTAATCGCTGCATCAGTTTGGATAAAATCAAGACGTTTATCCGAAAGTCCGGCTTGAGTACTGGAGCGTCCAATGGTACTGATAATACCTAGGGTAACTGTATTATCTAAGCCTAGGGGATTACCCAAAGCAATTGCCCAATCTCCCACTTGTAGTTGTTCCGAATCTCCCAAAGGTGCTGTAGGTAAGGGACTTTCTGGAGAATCAATTTTAATAATCGCCAAATCTGTCACCTCATCGATACCTCGCACTTCTCCAATCAAGGTGCGTCCATCTTTGAGTTTTACTGTCACCACATCCACCTCACTCACCACGTGGGCGTTGGTAATAATGGTGCCATCACTGTCTATAATTAAGCCGGAGCCTTGACCCCGTTGCAAACCTTCCCTCGGTAATCTACGTGGCAATTCTTCACCGAAAAAACGACCAAAGGAAGGATCATCAAAAAAGGGACTGGGGCGACTAGAAACAGCGCGTTGTGTGTCGATACGCACCACCGCCGGACCAACTTTGGCGACTGCTTGGGTGACAAAATTCTGGTTGCTATTACTGTTGGTAGTTGTCGGTGGCGCTAGTGCTGTGGTGTCCTGAGTATTAGGAATAGCCACCGATTCCGATTCTGGTTTTCTTTGCCAAGGTGCAAACTCCTGTACACCAACCGCGAGGAAAGCTCCCAGAACTAATGTTAATAGATAAGCAGGGATTTTAGTGCCCGAAAAAGCAGATTTAGAAGATTTCAAGATTCCTTAGCCTCCTCTGATAAACTTGCTGAATCAATTGCTTGATGGTTAATGGCAGAAATCACCCGATCTCGGTTTAAGTTTGGGATAACTATACCAACTATTATGCAAACTTGGTCTAAAATCGGAGGTTGGGAAAACACTACAGAAACATTTCGGGTTAGCTAAAAGATGGACTTAAGTGTTGAAATTAAAGGCAAAGGTGTGCCTATTCTCTGTTTACATGGTCATCCTGGTAATAATCGCTGTTTATCCGTTTTTACCAATCATCTTTCCCAAAAATGGCAAACTATTGCTCCCGATTTGCGTGGCTATGGAAAAAGTCGCACTGCAAAACAATTTCAGATGAGTGAACATCTTGAAGATCTAGAAAAACTTATAGAACTATATAAACTTGAATCCTGCTTGCTTCTGGGATGGTCTTTAGGAGGAATTTTAGCTTTAGAATTAATTTTAAGGCAGCCGGAACGCTTTCAGGGACTGGTTTTAGTAGCTAGTGCGGCTCGTCCCCGTAGCAGTCATCCAGCGATTACAAAACTTGATTTATTTTATAGTGCAATAGCAGGGATAATAAACTATCTCAAACCAGGATGGCAATGGAATATTGACACCTTCGGCAAGCGTTCCCTATTCCGATACATAATCCAGCAGCATACTCCCCTCGCCTATAACTACCTTGCCACAGAAGGCACAACTGCTTACCTGCAAACCTCTCGTCAAGCAGAAGCAGCCCTCAATCTGGCTCTCAAATCAGGTTACAATCGCCTTGAAGATTTATCCCAAATTCAAGTACCCTGTTTATTACTAGCAGGAGCAGAAGACCGCCATATTACTGCTCAATCGAGCCTAGAAACAGCGCAAAAATTATCCAATTGTCAATGGCGTTGCTACCCAGAAACTGCTCATCTATTTCCCTGGGAAATACCCTCCCAAGTACTACAAGATATTGATGAGTGGCTCGTTAGATTAAGTAATAAGTAATAGCGCCCGCGAACCAAGACAAGTAATATGCGCCTAACGGTGAATTAAAAATTAAAAATTGATGAATAGCCGAAAAAGAAAGTTAGAAACTAGTCAGATCAAAGTATTCAGACATCCTGTAATCATTTCTAGTTTCCACAAGAGTAATGAGTAATAAGTACTCTGTAAATTAAATCCTGCGACACCGCAGAATTATATCAGCATGATATCAGGCTTTTCGGCAAACTTATATGACGTAAAACTTAGTTTACAGAGTACTTAAATTCTTGATCCAAGTTCTAAAAATACATCCCCATGAACCATTAACCATCAACAATTCACCATCAACAATTCACCATTAAAAATTAAACTGGTACAGAATAACCCAAAGCCGCTTTTACCCTTCCTAGAGTTGTTTTCGCCACTGTTTCTGCTTGCTCTCGACCTTCTTTTAATACCGATTCGAGATAACTACGCTCACTCATTATCTCATGATATTTATCTTGAATAGGCTTGAGAGCAGCTATCGCCGTTTCCGCTAGTAAAGGCTTAAACTGTCCCCAACCCATATTTTCACATTCGGTTGCAACTTCAGCTTTAGTTTTACCAGAAAGCAAAGTATATAAAGTTAGCAAATTGTGGCATTCTGGACGTTCAGGATCATCAAAAGTCAGTCCCTTAATAGGATCTGTTTTGCAGCGTTTAATCTTCTTTGTGATTACTTCTGGTGTGTCTAATAAATTCAGACGACTCATCTCCGAAGGATCTGATTTAGACATCTTACTCTTACCGTCAGTCAAACTCATTACCCTCGCTCCTTCTTTACGAATCATTGGTTGGGGAAGTTTGAGGACAGTTTCATCCTTGCTACCAAATTTATCATTGATGCGAATCGCAATATCACGTGTCAGTTCCAAATGTTGCTTTTGATCTTCACCAACAGGTACTAAATCCGCATCGTAAAGTAGAATATCTGCTGCCATTAGTACGGGATAATCGAGTAAGCCTGTACTCACATTTTCTCCCTGTTTAATCGCCTTTTCTTTAAACTGGATCATTCTCTCTAACCAGTTTAGGGGGGTAATACAGTTAAGTAACCAGGTGAGTTCGCTATGGGCGGGAATATGGGATTGAACAAAGATAGTTGTATGTTTAGTATCAATACCACAAGCGAGGTAAAGGGCGGCGATTTTGTAGGTATTCTCAGCGAGACTTTTCGGATCATGGGGTACAGTAATAGCGTGTAAATCTGCTACACCGAAGAAGTTATCGTACTGATTTTGACCTTCAACCCAGTTACGAATTGCTCCTAAATAGTTACCTAAATGTAAATTTCCTGTGGGTTGGACTAAGGAGAGAACTCGCTGCTTACTCATACTATGCTTTAACTACTGCTATGGATAGATTAGCAGTTATTCAGCTTAATCCTCAATTTGCTTGATTTCTAGAATCGCGGATAGACAGTAGAAGTTAATTTTTTTATGTAATAACCAGTGATTGCTTGCTTAAAGTGTTTTACGTAAGAGTTTTCGATTATATTTACTAGCTTTGTCTTCACTAGTTTTAGAGGGAATCAAAGAAACCTGAAGAAGATTCACACTAAGTAAAAACTGACTTTTTTAGTAACTCAGTAGATGGATGATATTAGCAAAAAAATTAGGCTACATTTTTCTCTAATTTACATCTATAATTTTTGCTATTTTATTCTAGATACGACTACTTGGCCAAAGAATTATGTTTCTCAGACATACAATTTATTGCTCTTTCTGAAGATGTCTCCATTAACTATTACAGACTGCTGAAAGAAAATGAAGCGTATGCAGCAATAAATGAATAGTTTATTTAGTTTTGAGTTTACTAGCAAAATGGAGCAAGAACTAAAAAAATTAGGTATAGTATCAAATCAAGTTGTGATAGTAGTAGCTTTTTGACTTGTAGGGAAATGGGGGAAGCTTTGAGACGAAAGCGTATAAGGCTAATCTGAAAATAGGATTTAGTAGAAGCAGGATAAAAATGATTTATGAAATGAGGAGTAGTACACTACACAAAAAATATAGCTTAGCTTAGTTTATAGATATGATTTGAGTAGGGAAAAAGTATCTTATTCTTTCCTTAAATCACTATAAAAAAGGTACTGTGTTCCAAAATTTTCAATTTACATTTAACTAGATAGTTTCCAATCAAATCTTTGCACAATTCTACTAATATTCATCGCAAAATCCACTGGGTCTGAAGGGGTTGTTACCACTGCAGCGGCACCTTGTTGGCTACATTGGTATTGATCAGCTAGCCTCACCCGGTCAATCATCAAAATTAACGGGATATTATGGGTGGAAGCATAATGGTGAATTTGCTCATCAACTTGCCAATCACTGAGATTATTGGTAGAAGTACTAATAACAATTGCTAAAGGTGGCTGATTTCCGGTAAGTGTCAAAGCCTCCGCATTAGAACTAGCAGTGAGAATTTGCCAGTTTGTAACTAATTCTAAACTGAGCTTAAAGATTTCTCTAAGGTCATCTTCCTGTTCGATGACCAAAATGCGCTTTTTTTGACACCACATTGGGATTTGCAACTTTTGAGAAAGCAAGGGGTTCAAGGTAGTTAAACTCACTGTGGGAAATAATGCTTATTTCATAACCTTAGATTAGAAAACAAATGTGAATATTTTGTGCAAGATTTTGTGAAGATGTTTTCAGACTATAGTGTTCTTTCTACCCGTAGCATTCTTTGATAGGCTAGCCAACCAGCGACAATCATTGTTCCTGCAAAGCTAGCCAAAAAGTGAAGGTGAGTTCCTAGTTCCTTTATGTTATCTCCTTGTGCCCACACAGCGAGTAAGCATTCGTTCATGTGATAAATAGGGTTAAATCTAGCAATTCGCAACAGAGTATCGGGAAATAGGGATGTAGGTAAGAAGGCACCTCCTAAGATTAACAAGGGCACACCAAAAGCTGCAACTAAAGCATTCACATCTTCTGTACGTCTTGCTAGTTGAGTTCCCAGGATAAAACCCACACCCACATAGCTAATAATACTGAGCAAAATAATTAAGAATCCGAGAAGTAAAGAACCTGCAAACTTAGCACCTAAACTAGTGGCAATGACGTAAACTATTAAAGCCTGGACAATACCAATACAGCTATGGGCAAGGAAAATACCGAGAAAATAGGATGTGCCACTTAAAGGAGAAATAAACAATCGCTTAATTGTAAGTTGTTCTCTTTCTACGACTACGGTGGCGACGCTACCTCCTAAACAGCTAAAAAAGAGTGCTGCACCCACTAAACTAGAAGGTGCTGCTGATTCCATTGCTTGTCCTAAGGATAATTGGGTGCGTTCAGCGACAATATAACCGTTGAGAAATAAGATTGAGATAGGAAATACTGTCCAGAAAACTAGGCTGCGTTTTCTTCGCCATAGTTCAGTTAAAATACGTTGGCAAACTGCGATGGTTTCACGCCAATATTTCATAGTTTAAAGAGCTGCTCAATTCCAGATATACTAAAACACAAAATTTACATTGTAAGTTACATCTCGATAGCTAGGAAGCAGCACTTTTGGGGAAATATAAGGTAAGTGGTCTAGACAAACTACTGAAACGCAAGACTCTGGTAAAGTTACTTTTGTAGGAGATGGTAGTAACGATGAGCCTGTGTTAGCAAGGGCAGATGTGGTACTAATGATAGATGCACCAACTAAGGTTGTAGAGGCGATTAAAGTTGCCTGTCAAACTCACCCTATTGTCTGGAAAAATATTACTTTTACCAATAAGGTAAAGGGTTTATTTATTGCTTTGGGCATTGTAGGTTTGGCAACGATGTGGGAAGCTATTTTTAATGATGTTAGTGCGGCATTAATCACGATTTAAAATTCAACTAGAGCTTTGAATGTTAGTCGTTATTAGTTCTTTGTCGCTTTTTATAATTAAATGGCTAATCGCTTTTAATTCTCCCTGCTACAAAATCCAATCTCAATTTATCATTGACATAATTCAATTTCAAATTAAAAAACATTCACGTTAGTCTATAATAAAGACAATCTAAAGCAACTTGAATTCACTCTGTCGGCAAGGGATTTAGGGAACTTATAGTTACTAATTTTTGAGGATTGAGTATGGTAGACGCACTCAGCCAGAGTATCTGGTTGGTACCTTGTTATGCTTTGATGGGGGTACTATTAGCGATACCCTGGTCACCAGGGATAATTCAAAAGACAGGACCAAGACCATCAGGATACATTAATATTTTGATGACTTTGGTGGCATTTAGCCACGCCCTAGTTGCATTCTTAGCAACCTGGAAGCAGCCACCTCAATTCTTATCCTTTAATTGGCTTCAGGCTGCAGATTTAAATATTACCTTCGATTTGGAAGTATCTACGGTTACTATAGCGGCGTTATTATTAATCACAGGTTTAAATTTAGCCGCCCAAATCTACGCCATTGGTTATTTGGAGACAGATTGGGGTTGGGCACGTTTTTATTCCCTCATGGCATTATTTGAGGGGGGAATGTGTACTCTGGTATTGTGCAATTCCCTGTTTTTCAGCTATGTGGTGTTGGAAATTCTCACCCTGGGTACTTACCTTTTGGTTGGTTTCTGGTTTAACCAATCTTTGGTGGTTACGGGGGCGAGGGATGCTTTTTTAACTAAACGGGTGGGCGATTTAATCCTGCTGATGGGAGTTGTTGCACTTTTACCTTTAGCTGGAACCTGGAATTATACAGAATTATCTACCTGGGCAGCAACAGCCCAGCTGAATCCTCAGGTAGCAACTTTGTTGTGTTTAGCCTTAATTGCTGGACCTTTAGCCAAATGTGCTCAATTTCCTCTCCATCTTTGGTTAGATGAGGCGATGGAAGGACCTATGCCTGCGACTATTATACGCAACTCTTTGGTGGTAGCAACAGGAGCATGGGTGTTGATTAAGTTGCAACCAGTATTAGCCTTGTCTCCGGTGGCTTCGAGTGTCACAATTTGGATTGGTTCGGTAACTGCGATTGGCGCTTCTTTAATCGCAATGGCACAAATTGATGTTAAGCGTTCTCTATCTTACTCTGTCAGTGCCTATATGGGTTTGGTTTTCATTGCAGTGGGTACAGGGCAAGAGCAAACAGCACTAATTTTACTTTTTATCTATGCAATCGCCATGTCACTGTTGATTATGAGTGTTGGTGGCGTTATCCTCAATAATATTACTCAAGATTTAACTCAATATGGCGGTCTTTGGTCGCGTCGTCCCATTTCTGGTATTTCTTACCTAGTAGGCGCTGCTTCTCTGGTTGCTATGCCGCCTTTAGGAGGTTTTTGGGCGTTAAGCCAAATGGGAAATCGTCTCTGGCAAGATTATCCTCTTCTATTCGGCGTTTTACTAATTGTTAATGGTTTAACTACTTTTAGTGTGACTCGCGAATTCTGTCTCATTTTTGGTGGTAGACCTAAACCCATGACTATTCGTTCTCCTGAAGGTTTATGGGCGCTAATTTTGCCAATGATGGTAGTAGTAGGATTTGCGCTGCATGTACCTTTACTATTATGGCAAGGACAGCTATTACCTAGCTGGGCCAATATAAATTTAACAGTGGCTGGTTTACTGGTTGCTTCGACAATTGTTGGCGCTAGTTTATCCACTTTTATTTATCTAGGAAATAGCATTGCGAAGCCAATTCAATTAAAACCAAAGGCACTGCAAGACTTTTTTGCCTACGATTTATATACAGCGGAACTCTATCGCATTACCATTGTCTTGGTAGTTGGTTTAGTATCACAAATTATTTCGTGGTTTGACCGCTATATTGTTGATGGGATGGTAAATTTAGTCGGTTTCTTTACTGTTTTTAGTGGACAGAGTTTGAAGTATAACGTTTCAGGGCAAACCCAGTTCTATTTCATCACCATACTCTTGACTATTGCCGTATTTGGATTAATTTTCAGCTTCCCTTTTCTCTACCAAATTTACACACTCAATTTAGGCTAAATTGAGTTTAATTTTAAGGACAAAAAAGATACAACATAAATATGCTTAGTACTTTGCTTTGGCTACCAATTGTTGGAGCCGCAGCTATTGGCTTTCTTCCTGGTAAATTAACGGCAACACAACCAAGACAAATCGCTAGTTTATTTACCTTAGCCACTCTTGCTATTACAATTTGGCTCTTAACTCAATTTAATCTCACTGAACCTAGCTTCCAGTTTCAGGAATATTTACCCTGGGCTGAACCCATTGGCTTAAGTTACAGTTTGGGAATAGATGGTTTATCTTTACCTCTGTTGGTTTTAAATAGCCTGCTTACCCTCATCGCTATTTACAGTATTGGAGAAAAACCAGAACGCCCTCGCTTTTACTATTCCCTAATTTTGCTGATTAATGCGGGAATTGCTGGGGCATTAATGGCATCAAATCTACTGCTATTTATCATTTTTTACGAACTGGAATTAATTCCCTTCTATTTAATGATCGCGATTTGGGGCGGGGAAAAAAGAGGCTATGCTTCCATCAAATTCCTCCTCTACACAGCTGTTTCTGGAGTTTTAGTTTTAGCTGCCTTTTTGGGGATGAATTTATTGAGTGCATCCTCTAGCTTTGATTATCAATCAATTAACCTGGAAGGACTTGACCTTAATACCAGACTTATCCTACTAACCCTACTTTTAGTCGGTTTTGGTATCAAAGTTCCCCTAGTTCCTCTACACACTTGGTTACCCGATGCTTACACCGAAGCTTCTCCCGCAACAACTATTCTTTTAGGGGGAATTCTTGCTAAATTAGGAACCTATGGTTTAGTTCGTTTTGGACTACAATTATTCCCTGAAGCTTGGTCAATTGTTGGTCCTGGATTGGCGATAATTGGCACCATAAGTGTGATGTACGGTGCTTTAAGTGCGATTGCCCAAAAAGATATTAAACGAATGGTTGCCTACAGTTCCATCGGTCATATGGGCTATATTTTAGTTGCAGCCGCCGCTGGTACTCAACTCAGCATCCTTGGCGCTGTCGCCCAAATGGTAAGTCATGGCTTAATTTTAGCCCTTTTGTTCCATTTGGTGGGCATTGTGGAACGCAAGGCGGGAACTCGCGATTTGGATGTCCTCAATGGTTTAATGAATCCCATTCGTGGTTTACCCCTAACTAGCGCCCTCCTAATTACTGCGGGAATGGCAAGTGCAGGAATTCCTGGATTAGTAGGATTTGCGGCGGAATTCATTGTTTTTCAGGGCAGTTTTGCTACTTTCCCCATCCCTACTCTGCTTTGCATTATTGCTTCAGGTTTAACTGCTGTTTACTTCGTAATTCTCCTCAATCGCACCTGCTTTGGCAAATTAGATAACAAATTAGCATACTACCCCAAAGTTTTGCGATCAGAAACTATTCCTGCATTCGCTTTAACTTTGATTATTCTATTACTAGGAATTCAGCCTAACTGGTTGGTACGCTGGATTGAACCAACTACTAACTCTATGGTGGTAACAATACCCGTAATAGAAGAAAATTCTGCTGTTAGTATGCAACTCAGTTCAGCATCTGAATTATTTGATTTGTCTGCAACTAAATAGTTACTTAATCAAGCAACAAATCATCACTCTAGCATCTCAAATCAAGACTGAATATGGTAGAAACAACTCTGGAAACACCAACGAAATTACCTCCTTCTCAACACGAATTTGCTGAAGTAATTCATCGCCTAGAAGCTGGTGGCTCCATGTTACCAGACACACCAGAAAACCTGATGCAAATCATTGGTATTTATAAAGCCTATGCTGTACCAATGGATTTTTATTGGCGTAATTTACTCTACATTGCCGAGCAAGTTTTCCTAGAGCCACTCCCTTTTTTCAAATACTTTTTATCTCAAGAATATTTAGACTTAAAAAACCATTATGCTGGCGATGAGGCAGACTTAAGAATTTGGCGTGGTCGAGCAGAAGCTCATCCCGAACTGATAGAATTCATGCAGAAGGGGAACACCTTTAAAGCATCTAAATTATTCCACCATCTCTGGCACGATCGCATTAATATGGAATTTGCCGAAGCTTGTATGCGTTCAATGCTTTGGCATGGTAGAGATATGGGTTGGGGTAAATTTGATTCCTATCTCGATAGCGAAGAATACAAAGCCAATGCAGATGTAGCAATTAAAGCCTATTTCCAAGGTAATCCTGCTATGTTGGCGCTTTATAAGTTGTTCCCAGAAATGTTTTTAGAACAGGTTAGGCAACTTTCTTACTACTCCAATCTAGGATTATTTTGGGAAGTAATGGCTCCAGTTTTCTTCGAGATGTCGGATATTTACGATGAAGGAGGATTTAAAAGTGTTCCTGATGCCATGAACTTCCTGGTAAATGGTATTTTCGCTATTGCTGGTCGTCCCATTTACCATCATGTTTATATTAAGGGTAAGTGTTACGAAATCATTCCTAAATCTAAAGGATTTATGTGGCTTTACGAAGCAGCTTTGCCCTATGTAGAAGCTATTTTTTATCGCACTGCACCATTTAGGGGTACAAAATCCTATAATGCTCAGGCGAATCAAGTTCCTGAATCGCAAAAAGACTTCCATTACGGCATTTTATATGCAGATGTTTTTCCAGTAGGAACTGCGGGTATTCCACCCACATTACTCATGGATGATATGTATCATTTTTTGCCCGATTATCTTCTTGAATACTACCAGAAACATTGCCGAGGAAAAGATGATATTTTAATTCAATTAGGTATCACCTTCCAGCGATCAATGTATAACGTTACCTCCGCAGTAATTCAAGCTTTAAGACAAGCACTACTTTACCCCTTAGATGATTCCAATCCTCAACATTTAATGGCAAATCGCCAGTTTTTTGAAACACAAATGGATCGCTTTATTCGTCCAGAAGCTCGTTTACGAGATATTCAAAATCAAGATTATCGTTAATTTGTTGTTTGTCGTTGGTTGTTGGTTGTTGGTTGTTTGAAATATCGCAGTTCTTATATTAGTGAGGTACAAAACTTTTGTCTTAAGACAGGTTTTAGGTGTATTTCACTGGTTAGATAAATGCTATATAAATAACCAACAATTAGGCGGCGAGTAACTATCTCTCCTCTTCTTTCTCAGGATAGGCTTACCGCCGCTTTCAGTGATAATACCAAATCCGCTTTATAGAGTGCTCTTTTGACAGAGATAAAAATGCGACAAAATACACATACAGAGGTTGCTTGAGCATTTGAGAATAAAGTATCTAAAAGAGTCGGATTTGGTATAACACCCCACTTTTATCCCATTAAAATCACATTATCGATAACGTGAATTACACCATTATCTGCTTCAATATCAGCAGCTAAAACTGTAGCGTTTTTAACTTCAAAAGTATCCTGACAATTAATAGTAATTGGTGAACCTTCTACAGAAATTACAGAATTAACCTGCTGTAAATCCGCCTTCAATAACTTACCTGGAACTACATGATAGGTAAGAATTCGACTTAATTGGGGAATATTTTGTAATAAGGTTTGTATGGTTCCCGGTGGTAATTTTGCAAAAGCCTCATCATTAGGCGCAAAAACTGTAAAAGGACCGGGGCTTTTTAAAGTATCTACTAAATTAGCTGCTTTAACTGCTGCGACGAGAGTTTGAAAAGAATCGGCACTAACTGCAATATCGACAATGTCCGCCATGTTTGTGGTCTGTTTTTGAGAATTAAACTATTTAAAATAATTATAAATAAAAACAGCACTCACTTAGACATGGAACTATATATTTGAGTGATAAAATTAGCAGCAATAGAAAATATTTTCATGATAAAAAATTACCTATTGCCTGAGTTTAAAACATAATTTTTATCTCTTCAATATAAGCTAATACAAATAATTTACTTCCTCCATAAAATTGCTATTAGCTAATATATAAAAACAAAACCTATTAACTCAAATCTCAAACATCCACAGCATGAGCCTTTAACTGCTCTAAAGTCACGTACTCCAAAGCTAATATATGAGTTGCAGCAAGAATCACAGGAGGAGCAACACCAGCATCTAGTGCTTCTTGCCAACGTAGCACACACAAACACCAACAATCGCCTGGTTTTAAACCTGGAAATCTAAACCTCGGATTAGGAGTAATTAAATCATTACCTTGAGAACGCGAAAATTCGAGAAAATCCTGAGTCATTTGTGCACAAACAATATGAGTTCCCACATCCTCTGCACCTGTGCGACAAAATCCATCTCGATAAAATCCAGTCAAAGGAGAAGTGCAGCACAACTCCAAATTTTCACCAAGGACATTTTTACCAGAAGACATTACTCTCTTATTCCTAATAACTTAATTTTCGTTTTACCGACGAAACATTCCTTTAACGCGATTCACCAAACCTTTACCTTGGAAATTATCTTTGAATTTTCTAAATTCACCAGCATCTAACCAGACACCGTGACAATTCAGACATTTCTCATACCAAATACTATGTTGGTCAATGTCCAGCATCCGCATCATTTTTTTACCACATCGAGGACAACAAATATCTCCATCGAGACGATCCAATTTATTCCCAGCTTCAGGGTTACCCGTATCTAAAATCTCAGAACCTTCAATTTCCTTGAGGGTTTCTGCTTCTAGGGAATCAAACCAAATTCCCTGACATTTAACACAACGATCTACTTCAATTTGAGCGTAATTAACGGGTTTTAAACTTCCACTGCACTTAGGACATTTTCTGGGTTTCATGGGGTACTGGTCGAAACAGGTGAGAGTGTTGGGGATGGTACAGTTGAGAACGGGTCACTGTAGTATTTTCCTTCTGCTCCAGAAACTTCAAAGCAGGACTAATTAGATAAAGTGTAGTTCGCACCAAATTTTCCCGTTGCGTAACTGCACTCATCTGTTCTAAGGGTACTAGCCATATTTTCTCATCTGACCAGCCAACGCGGAAACAAATTGCGACTGGGGTTTCTGGAGGATAATGTTGGAGTAGTTTTTCTTGAGCAACTTCCACATGACGAGCTGCTAAGTAAAGACATAGACTAGCTTGATGCGCTGCTAAACTCGCCAATTCTTCCGTCTCTGGAACCCCAGAAGCACGACCACTAATACGGGTTAAAATGATTGTCTGGACTACTTCAGGAATCGTCAGTTCTGTGCTTAATTTAGCTGCTGCGGCTTGAAAAGCACTAATACCAGGAATTAACTCAAAAGGAATTTTTTCTGCTGCTAGAGCTTGCATTTGTTCGGTGATGGCGCTGTAGAGAGTTAAATCCCCAGAGTGCAAACGCACTACCGACAAACCTGCTTTTACCCTCTCAACCATAAGGGGGATGATTTCTTCTAGGGTTTTATTACCTGTGGGAATTAATTCTGCTTCGGGACGAACATGATGCAAAATCTGTTTCGGTACTAAGGAGTTAGCAAAAACGATCACATCTGCTTGGCTAATAATTTTAGCAGCTTTAACCGTCAATAATTCCGGATCTCCAGGTCCAGCACCAATGATGTATACTGCTGCTCTGAGAGTGGAGGAAACAGGTTGAGACATATGCAGAATTTACCCAGCTATAGCAAAAAATAAGTCTAACAGTTATTGGTCATACCAAATCCGATTATAAAAATAGCTTTTTTGCTAGGAGGGACTTGGGGTAAGCTTTCTTAATGTTGCAAATCAGGTTACTCATAGAACCAGATTTAGTATCAATTGCTAATTTACTCAACAAATTTAGTATTGAAGTATGGTGCACATCTGGCAAAGTAGACTAATTTGAGCTAAATTTGCCCGGATTAAGCTGTCAAGCACAGAAGAAAGG
>CAZWGS010000041.1:20518-39710 GCA_964633315.1 uncultured bacterium
AAATGGTAGATGCACCCTGGTTTTGGCTCTAGAGTTCACCCTCTAGAGCTTTTTTTATTGCATCAACACTTAAATTCATATTTTCACATTTTTGCCCGGATTAAGCTGTCAAGCACAGAAGAAAGGAAATGGTAGATGCACCCTGGTTTTGGCTCTAGAGTTCACCCTCTAGAGCTTTTTTCAACCACAGCTCAGCTTTTCGATTTGGTAAATGTCTTTGGGTGTCTTGGTAGTGCAGCACCCATCCAGGTAAAGGGCAGCTACATCCTGGCTTGCTTAAAATACTAACATCTTTGAGACTTTTTTGACTAGTTTTCCTGACAAGCTAGTAACTAAATTTTTTCTGGCTCGACAATAACATCGGGAAGAGAGCGTTTGAGTAAATAGAGCCAAATTAAACCCAAAACTCCCACAGCAATGGCAACTAAGCTAATAATTTGAGCCATACGCCACGAACCTAGCATTAAGCTATCCATACGCAAGCCTTCAATCCAAACTCGACCACTACTGTAGGCTATTAAGTATACCAGAGTTAAAGTACCTAGCTTCAAGCTTTGACGGTGTTTTAGCCCCCAAAAAAAGAGCCCTAACAACAAGGTAAAAACCATCAGATTCCAGAGAGATTCGTAAAGAAAAGTAGGATGAAAATATTCGTAACTACGGACTTGTGGTGGGCGATTGGCAAAGGGAATGTATAGCTTCCAGGGTAAGCTAGTGGGACTACCAAAGGCTTCGGAATTGAAAAAGTTACCCCAGCGTCCTATAGCTTGACCCAAAATGGCCGCTGGTGCAACTAAGTCAGCTAGTTGCCAAAATGATATTTTGTTGAGACGAGCAAAAATAATGGTGGCAATAATACCACCTATGATCGCTCCATGAATCGCAATTCCACCTCTCCAAATAGCAATGATTTCCCCAGGATTAGCAGCGTATTGTTGCCATTGAAACAGAACATAATAGATTCTGGCACAGGGAATTGCTGCGATTACTAGCCAAATTGACAAATCTCCCAATAAATCGGGATTTACCTGACGACGTTTCGCTAGATATTGGGAGAGACTCACACCAATTAGCACTGCTGCTGCAATCAGTAAGCCATACCAGCGTACGACAAAGGGACCAAATTCAAAAACAATTGGTCCTGGAGACTGAAATTGGAAAGCTAAAAGTATGTTGTTTGTCATGAGCGATGACGATAAACTAACCTTTTACTAATACTCCCGGCTCCTGTTGAATGGGCACAATCTCAACAATATCGCTTTGGGAACAGTATTCTAAATCCTCATGACAATTTAGCCTTACTAATCGCTGACCATGACTAGCATGGTGAAACATAGCTAGGAGATTATCTTGCCACTGATTATACAGAGCAACAGCAGCAACTAAATCATCATTGCCTGCTATTTTGTCTAAAGATTTACCACCTCGTAAAAGATATTGTGCCACTGCGCCAGCACAGGCTGTATCCTCTAGGGAATAGGTACCTTGCCAACCAGAACCCACTAACCACACTGTTTCTGGCTGTTGCTGCTCCAAATAGTTTACTACCGACTGACAATTAATCATCGCCGCTGTAATCACAACTGGAGCCTGAGCGACGCGTTGCAAAGCACGAGTACCATTAGTAGTAGTGAGAAATAGACGCTTGCCATTAACAGTGGATGGAGTACAATCTAGGGGAGAATTCCCCAAATCAAAGCCTTCAACCTTCTTTCCGCCTCTTTCCCCTGCACGTAGTCGTTTTTGAGGTAACCAGTTGTCGCTGATTGCCATAAGTTTATCAATATCACTGAAAGCTTGAACTGCTTCCGCACCAGCATTTAAAGCCGTGGCGATAGTAGTTGTTGCTCGTAAAACATCGATTACCACAGCACAATCGGGTAATTGTTCAGTGGGAGTTAATTCTGGTGTGTGATAGACAAAAAGCTGCACTTTGTTTGTTGATTATCCTGCCAAAAAGGTCTCTAGTTAGTTTACCTTGTGCTTAGATATATCAGATCTAACCTAGGGATTGCCTTGGAATAGGAAGTGGATTTGAGAGTATCCTCTGTTGCCGCTAACTTGGGATAGGAATAGATTAGGATTATTCCAAGAGCTGAATTGCGAGTTAACCAGAAATCATTGGCTAGTTTTTTTATTCACTCATGGACAATAAGTTTCCCGGTATCACAGATCTTATTCATCAGTTGGAAAGTATGGAAAAGCGCAAGAAACCCAAGATGTTGGTGGTGGATGATGAGCCTGATAATCTAGACTTGCTCTATCGTACCTTTAGGCGTGATTTCCGCGTTTTTAAAGCTGAGAGCGGAGCCAATGCTTTGGAAGTTTTAGCTAGTGAGGGAGAAGTTGCTGTAATCATTTCTGATCAAAGAATGCCAGAAATGAAGGGTACTGAGTTTTTGAGCAAAACAGTTCCTGATTTTCCCAATACTGTACGTATTATCCTCACTGGATTTACGGATGTGGAAGATCTTGTCGATGCGATTAATTCAGGGCAAGTTTATAAATATATCACCAAGCCTTGGGAACCAAAAGAACTTAAAGTAGTAGTAGATCGCGCTGCAGAAACCTACAAAATTCTTAAGCAACGTACCGAGGAATTAGAAAGAGCTCAAGCACAGACTAATATACTGGCAACGATTACTCAGGTAGCTCAAAAAGCAGATTCTAGAGGTGCTTTTCTCCAACCCATTGCTCAGGTTATGGGGGATAATTTTGCCGCCCAGGGCTGTAGTCTACAGTTAATGAAGGAAAATGATTTAACTGGGGAAACTGGTGGTTATGGTGTCCTCTCCAATCTAGATTCTCTTTCTTTGGTAGCTCAAGCAATCGCTTCTGGGGAAACTAAAGTCTGGCTCAACTCCTCTAGTAATGATGAGCATCCTGAAGCAGAAATTTACACCACTAAAGAAATTAAAGTCCATTTAGTCATACCTCTGGTATTCCGCCAAGAATTACTAGCTGTTCTCTCTTTGGTATGGACTCAAGGGAAAAAAATCCAGGAAGATGAACTAATCTTAATTGATTTGTGCGCTCAGCAAGTTGCCCTCGCCCTTGCTAGCATTAGAGGTGCATCTTAGTTAAAACACAATCAGAGCAGAGGGAAAAGTTGTTAACTAAGATCGTAACTACTCAAACCAATCTGGGATCTTCTATGAGCAATCGCTCCTTACCCACAGCATCAGATATTAAAACTCTCTTTGATCGCATCGCTCCAGTTTACGACCAACTAAATCAAAATTTAAGTCTTGGTCAACATCGTATCTGGAAACTGATGGCGGTAAAATGGGCAGTACCAAAACCAGGTGATGTGGCGTTGGATCTCTGTTGTGGTAGTGGTGATTTAGCCTTGCTCCTAGGGAAAAAAGTGGGAGTTACTGGTAAGGTTATAGGAGTGGATTTTTCCCCCGCTCAGCTAGCAACAGCCCAGCAACGTGCTACTGATGAGATACCTCATTTATCCGTGAGTTGGGTAGAAGCCGATGCTCTGGATTTACCCTTCGAAGATTGCTTCTTTAACTGTGCTACTATGGGTTACGGCTTGCGTAATGTGATCGATATTCCCTCTTCTCTACAGGAATTACATCGTGTCCTCAAACCGGGAGCAAAAGCAGCGATTCTCGATTTTCATCATCCAAGCCTTCCCCTAGTGCAAAAATTTCAGGAGTGGTATCTACAAAATTTAGTGGTACCCGCAGCCAAAAACCTGGGCTTAGAGTCAGAATATGCCTATATTGCCCCTAGTTTAGACCGTTTTCCCTCTGGCACAGAGCAAGTAAATCTCGCTCGCCAAGCAGGATTCGCCGCAGCAACTCACTATCCCATTGCTGCTGGTACTATGGGTGTTCTTGTTCTGGAAAAAGAGGCATAAAATAGTTAAAGAACAAAGAAGTTGAAAGTTATTGCACCAGGCGCATGTTATGGAGTAGGACTTTCAAGGCTATGTTGATGAGTCACAAACAAACACATTTGTGTTGCCTGCTGTGTTTCCATCGCTTCCCCTATTCCCTTCATTTGCTGTAAAAGTATTATCTTGGATCTCGCTAATCTCTGGTTATTATTCATCCCTCCCGTCGCTGGGGGAATTATTGGCTACTTCACCAATGATTTAGCCATCAAAATGTTATTTCGTCCCTATAAAGCAATTTATCTTGGTAAACGCAAGGTACCCTTTACACCGGGTTTAATCCCCAGCAATCAAGAGCGTCTGGCTCAGCGCATTGCTGATACAATTATGGGGTCTTTGTTTACACCCCAGGAATTACAAAATTTAGCACGACGCTTATTGCAACCGGAACGTGTTCAAGCAGGAATTTTTTGGATACTCCAACTGGCACTTGACCAGGTTAAGGTAGATAGGGAGCAAACAACTGCTAGAATCGCAGCTGCAATCATGCGGGATGTGGTGGGAGAATCTTTGCCACGCTTAATCAAAGCAATGGCTCGTCGTGAGGATTTTCTCGAAGATCAGATTAACCAAATTTTTGATCAATTCCTCCTAGAATTCCAACTGAGTGAACAACAGGCGCGTCAGTTTTCCGATTGGCTGCTGAAGGTGGTTTTACCCCCAGATTTATTGCGTCAAGCGATTATTGATTTTTTAACTGATCGCAATATTCAAGTTATTGATGAAGGATTTCGGGAAAAATCCAGTGGTACCTATTGGGTTGTTGCCAATTTATTTGGCTTGCGTAATACTTTAACTCGATTGCGGGCATTTTGTCTGGATGAGAAAGAAATTGCCAATGCTCGACTTGAGGAATTAATCTTATCTCTAGAAATTAGAGATCGCATTCAATTTTGGCTACAAAGTCTCTCTCTCCAAAATCTTCCTGTCTCTACAGTAAAACAGTTACGTAAAACGTTTCGTGAAACAGTACGCAGCTACGTGCAAGAAAATGGTGCTGGTTTCCTACAGGGGTTGAGTAATTCTACAGATTGGGACAAAATATCTATTCTCTTAATTAGCCGATTGCGCACTTCCACAGCCGTCAATAGTTCCCTAGAAATTGTCAGTGAGGAACTCGCTTTGGTGCTTGAACGCTATCTGGAGAAAGATTTAGAAAATCTTGTGGCTCAAGTTATCCCCATTCTCTCTCTAGATCAGGTAATTATCAACCGCGTCAAAGCTACTTCTCCTAGAGATTTGGAACTAGCTATTCAAGGAATTGTTCGTAGTGAATTGCAAGCAATTGTTAATTTGGGAGGAATCTTGGGTGTATCTATTGGTGTCTTACAGGCACTTTTGTTACTGTGGCAATAAATCCAGTATCTCCTAGTCCATGGCACAAATTAGCTACGAAGACTTCCAGAAACTCGAGATTCGAGTTGGTAAAATTATTCGTACAGAAGAATTCCCCGAAGCACGAAAACCAGCCTACAAGCTATGGATTGATTTTGGTGAGTTGGGGATTAAAAAGTCCAGCGCTCAAATTACCCATCTCTACCATCGAGAAGAACTTACAGATAAAGCGATTTTAGCAGTTACCAATTTCCCTCCCAGACAAATTGCTAATTTTATGTCTGAGGTTTTAGTACTGGGAGTTGTTTGCGGTGAAAATTCTGTGGTACTTATCCAACCAGATCGCGATGTACCTCTTGGTAGCAGAATCGCTTAGTTGCCATTATTTTGGCTATCCTATACCCACTTAAGCTACCACATTATGTTACTTTCGCAAAAAATATGGGTACCATGTCACTGTATGTTCTGGGATTTGTCTACTAGCAATTGAAGGTTCTCATTATATTTACAGCTAAAGTTGCTCTCAAATCAGGCTGGTGATAAAAATCAATGTATATAAAAGAAAAAGCTCGCTTTCGCCAAGATCTACTGGTCAAAAAGATAAAAAATAAGGGTGATGAAGGGGAATCTTATTTAATTAAAGACAAAACTTCTGGAGAACAATTTGAGTTTGGATCAGAAGAGTTTTTTCTTTGCCAATCACTAGATGGTAAGTTGGAGCCAGAGCAGATTATTGATCGCTTTCACAAACACTTTGGTTTTTCCATCACTCAAGAAGATTTTGATAATTTCCTGGCTCAAATTGAAGACTTAGGGTTACTAGAAGATTATCGAGAACCAGAAATCTTAACAGTTACTCCAGAGGAACCAGAAATCCTTGCAACACCAGATTTAACATCCTCCAAGGTTGAAATTACCACAGCACCAGTACCAACCCCTGAAGCATTAGATAAGGTTGAAAATACCACAGCACCATTACCACCTTCTGAAGAATTAGATGATGATGATGATGACACACCTGGTAAACATGGTGGTATTTCTTTCTTTAATCCGGAGCCTCTCTTCAATTCTTTAGCTTCTTTCTTGCAACCCCTAAAGAAATTCTCAAGTGTATTCCTTTGGGCATTAATCCCTTTATTTGTAATCGCTTGTTTCACCTGGATGAAAAACCAATTTATCATCCAACAAAACCTAGCGTTAATGACACAACCTCTTTCTTTTATTGGGTCATTATGCCTGCACTTATTCATTGTTAATCTCTTCACCAAAATTGCACGAGGTGTCATCGCCACCGTTTATGGAGCCAAGGTTAAAGATTGGGGTTTATTTCTCAGATGGGGCATTATGCCTCGCTTCTATACTAGAACTTTAGGGCTCACTCAACTTAACCGTAAACAGCTTTTATGGGTTTATGGTTCACCTCTAATTTTTCGACTTTATCTCTTTGTTTTTGGCACATTTTTGTGGTACTTGAACAGTGGTAGTTCTAATAGCCTAACTATTTGGGGTATTATTTTTGCGAACCTGGGATTACTCAGTTTTCTCCACGCTGCTTTACCCATTCGCCCCAATGCACCAGGCTCTAGATTATTGTGTATTTGCTTAGATAAGCCGCCTAATTATCCCAAAAAGTTACTAAAGCGGACCGTAAAATCAGTAGCTACAATGGTTCGCAATCCTTCCCAAGGTTCAGCCTTGTCTCGCAGTGAAATTACTTTCCTGCTAGTTGGTTTGTTAATCGCTGCTGTTTTCGCCCTAGTTATTACCAGACTTGTGCTGCGTTTGGCGGTTGGTTTAAGCAGTTCAATTCCCGATTTGATGGGGCGAGCAACACCCTACGTAATTGTTTCTCTACTGCTACTGGTGCTATTTACCTCTCTAAGGAGTAAGTTTTCTAATACTCTCTCCAAGCGAAAAAAAGGCAAAAAGAAAGCTCAGGTAGAGGAAGATACCATAGCATCCGAGAATAATTATACTCAGGATAACTTGAAGCTAGTTATTAATGAAGATGGTGTGCCAATTTTGCAGCCAAAATATACTGCTTGGTGGCAAAGATTATTAAATCTCAAAGTATTAATTATCTTCATTCTACTCTTCATTTTAGCTTTACCTTTTCCCTACTCTCCTGGAGGAGAAATTCAACTTTTACCTCCTCAAGAACAACTAATTCAAGCACCAATTTCTGGTCAAGTTAAGCGTGTATTTTTTAATGGAGGAGATGGGAAATTAATTAAGCAAGGAACTGTAATTTCCCAAATGGTTTCTGGAGATATTGAAAATGAAATCTTAACTCTAAAAGAGCAAATTAAAGAACAAAAAGCTCAGCAAGAAAAAGAGCAAGCTAATCTTAATTTACTCCTCGCTGGACCTAAATCTGAAGCTGTAGCTGTGGCGCAGGCGCAAATCGCAGTGGCTACAGAAGAGGTGGAAATTGTCAGGAAAAGGGTGGAAGTGGCGCAACAGGAAGTGGAAGCGGCTAGTCAAAAATTGGAGTCTGCGAAAGTCAGCGCTCGCTACAGCGCCCAAGAGGCAGAAAGACTCGAAGGTTTGTACCAACAGGGCGCTTTTGCCTTACAAAGGGCAGAAGATGCCAGGAAAGAGGCAGAAACTGACCGCATTGCTATTGCACAGATGCGTAGTAATTTAGCAGCAAGACAGAAAAGCTTGGAGGAAACTCAACAAAGTTTATCCGCAAGGCAGAAGGATTTAGCACAAGCTCAGGCTAATTTTAATTTAGTAGCTAGTGGTGCTTCCTCACAAGAAATTGAAGCGGCGCGTCAAGAAGTTGCAGCCGCCACCGCCGAACTGAGAAAATATCAGCAACAGTTAAAGTATGCCCAACAAAGGCAAGAAGGCACTAAACTAGTGATGCCTTTTGATGGCTATTTAGTCGATTCCCATCTCAATCAAAGGGTGGGTATTTTCCTTAATCAAGGTGACACCTTCGCTGCGGTACAAAATAATAGCGGAACTTTAGTCGAAATAGAAGTTCCCGAATACGATGCGGGAGAAATTCCCGTCGGTGCTGAGGCACAGGTTAAACTTTTAGCCTATCCTAATGAGAAAATTGTGGGTAAGGTGTTGGCGGTTGAACCTGCTACTAGCGAAGAGTTGTATGGACTAGTATTCAAAGTATTAGTAGAAATACCCCAAACACAGAAAAACCTTAAACCTGGTATGTCCGGTTATGGCAAGGTATATGTGGGAGAAAAGCGCTTAATTGTATTGTTGACACGTCCTCTGCTACGCTTCCTCCATATTGAATTATGGTCTTGGTTACCCTAAACCTAGTTTAGATTTCTCACTCTAAGTTGACATTCCCCGGGCTAAAAGTCACGGGGATTCTCAGTTTATTGTAGTTATAGGGCTACGCATATAAGTTAGGACAGAATAGATCGGTTAAAAGTTAACAATAACAAGGAAATAGGAAACAGATAAATGTCCTCATGCTGTCCGGTAGCGCTAGACAATTGCTGCTGTATCTCTGTGAAGATTGCAGCCACATTGACAAATATGTGTTCGAGTACTTAAAGTTCTTTTGACTTTAATCTGACAACAAGGGCAAATTTGACTCGTGTAGTGCGCTTTAACAGCAATTGTTTGACGAGCATATTTAGTGGCAAATAGAGTATAACTTCAAAAATTGACACATACTGGAGTGAAAGAAGCACAGAAAAGTCTCTAAGCTAGAAGTTATGAATGAGGTTTGGAGAAGATAATGGCTAGAAAAACTAATTTTGCTCTAATTTTACTCCTCACAACTCTGGGAATCAGCGCTTGCACCGAAGTAAATCAGACTCAGACTCCAGAAGATACTTCTAGTGGAGTTGTGGATTCGATTGTCGATAACCCCACCGATAATACATCTCCCAAATTAGAGACTAAAAACCCTCCAGCCAAGAAGAATCGCCTCAAAGTATATTTTCCACATCCATCTCAAAGTGAAGCTAATCTCGCTTATGTAGAACCAGTATGGCGTACTACCGATAGCCAAGGTGTAGCTAAATTCGCCATTGAACAATTAATTATAGGACCAACAGAGCAGGAACAGAAACTGGGTTTAGAAGAAGCTTTACGCCTCAAAGGTAGATCTAATTGTGGTAGAGATTTTAGCATTTCCATCAGCAAAGAAGTCGCAAAACTAAAGTTTTGTCGTTCCGTTGTTTCTGCTGGTGTGGGGGATGATGTAAAAGCGCAAAGTGCGCTAGAAGAAACATTAAAGCAATTTTCCACGGTTAAATCTGTGGTAATTCTTGACAAGGAAGGGAATTGTTTAGGCGATTTGAGTGGCGAAAATCGGTGTTTGGGAACTAAGCAGCAAAATTCCCCAAGACTAACATCCCAATCTCAACTGTCTATTAACGGTATTGGTCCCATATTTGTCGGTATGACATTAGATGAAGCGGCAAAGGTTGGCAAGGTAAAGTTTGTACAAGTTGGTAGTGGTGGTGAAGAATACGGCTGTTTATATTTTGAACCAGAAGGTATTGATGATCTTGCTTTTATGGTTACCGATGGTAAGATTTCCCGAATTGATGTGGATTCGAGGACAATTACTACCCTCAGTGGCGGGAAAATAGGCGATAGTCGCAGTCGTATTGAGTCGCTGTATCCGGGGAAAATTGAAGCGACACCCCACCAGTATTTACCAGGAGGACATTATTTGACCCTAGTTCCTCAGGAGACGGTGGATAGTCAATATCGAGTTATTTTTGAAACCGATGCTAACAATCGTGTCATTCGGTTTCGCTCTGGTAAGATGCCTGAGGTACGCTACATTGAAGGTTGTGCGTAGAGTAGAGACGTGCCGTAACACGCCTCTAGAGTTTTACTAGTTCCGAATATACTCGTAAATTTCTAGGTAGTTCTTACCAGGATAATTCCAAGAATAATCGTAATCCATTCCCTGTAAAGCTAGTTCGCGGAACTCTTTGGGATATTCATACCACAGTCCAATCGCCCTTTCCATAGCTGACTCTAGGGCATTATAATCACTTTGGTAGAATACATAACCGTTACGTTGTTCTGGAATATGATCTTGGTCATAATCGCGATCAAATACGGTATTTACCAAGCCACCAACTCCGCGCACAATTGGGACTGTACCGTATTTTAAGCTAATTATTTGGGTTAGTCCGCATGGTTCATAGTTACTGGGAACTACAATCATATCTGCCCCAGCATAAATTAAGTGGGATAATTCTTCATTAAAACCAAGTTCTAAGTGGCAGTCGGGATTATCATTTAAATAGTTCTTTTCATGCCAGAAATGGTCGTTAATTCCTGCTTCAGTGGCGGAACCTAAGAGTACAAATTGTGCTTCCTTCTGTAGAGCATAATACATGGCATGGTGGACTAAATGTACACCTTTTTGAGCATCGAGACGACCAATAAAAGCAATTAGGGGTTTGTCTACTTCACGCATCAGTAAACGTTCCCGCAATGCTTGGGTATTCTTCTTCTTGTCTGCAAATTTGTCTAGGTTGTAATTTTGAGGAATGTAGGTATCAACCTCAGGATTCCAAAGATTGTAGTCAATGCCATTAAGTACACCTTGGAATTTATCTTGGTAGGTATGGAGAGTGTGACCTAAACCGTAACCGATTTCTGTAGCTTGGGCTTCCCAGGCGTGATGGGGAGAGACGGTGGTGACATAATTGGAGTAGACAATGCCACCTTTCATGAAGTTGATCGCAAAGGGATTAAAGTTATCTCGCAATTGATCATAATGGAAATAACGTTCTGGTCGATTTAAACCAGTGGCGTAGAGAATATCGCTACCACCTGCACCCTGATGCTTGAAGTTGTGGATAGTGTAGCAAACTCTTTGGTCTGGCATTCCATGGTAGCGGTAAATTTCGTAAAGTAGTACTGGAACTAGACCTGTTTGCCAATCGTGACAGTGGATAACATCGGGACGTTTGTTACTTTTTAGTAAAAACTCCATTGCTGCTTTGCAGAAGAAAGCAAAACGCATATTATCATCATCACAGCCGTAGTAACGACCGCGATGGAAAAAGTTATCTTGTGAGTGGGGTTCAATAAAAAAGCAAAGTCGTCCATGTACCCAACCGCAGTAAACTGAGCAGTGAACAGCACCATCGTACCAGGGCACATACAAGTTTTTATAGGCATCGTGGAGTCCCCAAATGTGGTCGTAGCGCATACAATCGTACATGGGCAGAATTAGCTCTACCGTATTGCCACGATTTTCTAGTTCCCTGCTGAGTCCATAGACTACATCACCTAAACCTCCAGCTTTAATTACGGGGGCACATTCAGAAGCAATTTGTACTATGTACATCTATTATCCCTTGCTTAATAAAACTTTATTTTTTTATACCACAGGGCTTAAACAGTTCAGAGTTTAGAGTTTATTTTTCTGAAATATAGCGGTTTTCACTGAGATAAACTACAGGTTCAATCGTGATTTTTGTTGATTGTTAATGGTTGATTGTTGATGGTTGATTGTTGATGATTCATGGTTGATTGAGATTTACCCCATAAATACGAGAATGGCGATACAAGCAACAGACACCATTACCAATTTAATTAAACCTGAGTGGCTAGTTTTTGAGCCTGCAAAGCGCCTAAAATCCCTTCAAATAAAAGTTTACCGTCGGTTGCGCCTAACATGGGGTCAGCAGCCCTTTCTGGGTGAGGCATCATTCCCAGGACATTTCCCTTTTGGTTGGTGATTCCAGCGATATTATTGAGGGAACCGTTGGGATTACTACTGGCATCACTGACACCTGTTTCACTACAGTAACGGAAAAGGATTTGTCCCTGGTCTTCGAGAGATTTTAAGGTGTCTTCATCAGCATAGTAGCGTCCTTCTCCGTGGGCAATGGGAAGATTAATAATTTGCTGGGGAGAGTAAGCTTGTGTCCAGGGTAAATCATTGCGTTCAACTTTGAGGGGAACACGCTCGCAAATAAAATGCAAATCGCGATTACGAACTAATGCTCCTGGTAATAATCCTACTTCAGTCAAGATTTGAAAACCATTGCAAATTCCCAGGACAAGTTTACCAGCTTGAGCATGGGCAAGAATACTGCTCATAATTGGTGAAAAACGTGCAATTGCGCCACAACGCAGGTAGTCTCCGTAGCTAAAACCACCAGGTATTATAACTAAGTCTAAATCACCAACTTCTGTTTCCTGATGCCAAATCATCCGCGTTGGTTGTTCTAATAATTTGTCTGTAACGAAGGCGACATCGCGATCGCAATTGGAACCAGGAAAAACTATTACTCCACACTTCATAATTACACTCCACCGGCAACCGCTAATGTTTCCAGTTCAAAACAGTAATTTTCAATCACTGTATTTGCTAACAAGCGATCACACATTTGATCCAAGTTTAGTTCTGCTTGCTCCCGATCTTGTGCAGTGAGAGTAACTTCGATATACTTACCAATTCTGACTTGTTCTACTCCCTCATAGCCTAGCTGATGAAGTCCTGATTGGATCGCACTACCAGCAGGATCTAGTACTGAAGGGCGTAATGTAACGTAGATACGGGCGTGAAATTTTTGCATTATCCTCTAGGTGGATCTGATCAATCAATTATTAATTATCAGTCATTGGCTGCAAATATTGTTCTAAAGTGTCATTTCATGCCTCATTTGCTTCTGGGCTGGCAGGCGCTAAGATGCAATCTGCCCTTCGGCAGCCACTTCGGGATCTGCAAACTTTGTGAATTTATTTACTATCATTCTTGTTGCTTTCTTCGTTAGCTTAGGACTAGGATCGCTATTCGGGCAACCTTTATCAGCAACGTTACTAAGTGCGACTATTGCTATGATCGCTGGTTATTTAGGTGCTACCATTGCCGAGCGAAGGCGTATTCAAAAAGAAAGAAGATTAAGGCATTCTCTACACTTACAAATCCAAGAATTGGAAGCGCAACAGGAAGAAATATATCAAGATATTTCTGTCGCGATTGCGACACAACGACAGGCTCAATCTCAAATTCAGGCCTTAGAATATGAGCGAAAAACTTTATTAGATAGAGTTTCTGAGCTCCATATACAAAGAAATGAGTTACGTCGAGATGTTGCTCAATTATTTGAGAAAAGGCAAGCTAAGTCAGATACTACTAAAGGCACTCAAAATAATCGAGATTTATCCAAGAAAATTGTTGAAGAAGAAACTCGTTTAAATCTACTCAAATCAGAGTCTCTTCAATTAAATAGTCAAGTTCGGCGCTATCGTCAACAAGAGCGAGAAATACAACAAAAACTAGTACATCTATCTAGAAATTGCCAGGAGCTAGAGCTAGGTAATCTCCTTTTACAACGGCAACAAGAAACACTCCAGCGAACAGTATTGAAACTCAAGAGTGAGCAGCAGAAATTGCAGACAGAAATTGCCGCAAAAAAAACTCAAATAGAAACATTTGATCGGCAGTTTAAAATTATTGATCTAGAAGAATATGTTGCTGAAACAGAGACAGATAACCAAGAGACTAACCAACTAGATTTACCGGAAGAATGTCAAGAGTGGTTAGATTTTATTGAATGCCTTGAGCTAGAACAAAAAAAAATATTTAAAATACTTTTAGAACAAGACGAGATAGCACTCAAAGAAATTGCAGATCAGCAAGCAACTATGCCTGAGGTATTAATCGATTCTTTAAATGAACTTGCTTTAGAAAACTTGGGTGATACTATTTTTACAGGTAGTAATCATTCAATAATCCCTGAAATACATCAAGAGTATGCTGCAATATTAAACCAAAAGATTATTATTTATCTTCAAGACTTATTAAAACATCAGGATAGTAAATAATGCCAAAAATATCCCCTAGAATTTCCGGATCCTTGTTGAAATCTTTAGCAGCAGGAGTTGTACCTAGGATTGGCTTAGAACATATCGCCATTGGTAGAGAAAAAGAAATCAAAGCTCTTCATCAAGACTTAGAAAACATTGGCATAGGTGGCGCTAGTTTTCGAATAATTTCCGGACGCTATGGTTCAGGGAAAAGCTTTCTGCTGCAACTAATTCGTAACCAAGCAATGGAGCAAGGCTTTGTTGTTGCTGATGCTGATTTATCCACAGAACATCGCCTTTCAGGAACGAAAAATCAAGCCTTAGCAACCTATCGAGAACTAATGAAAAATATAGCCACAAAAACTAATCCTAATGGTGGTGCAATGGCCTTAATTTTAGAAAAATGGCTCAGTAGTATTTTAAATAAAGTTGCTCAAGCTACAAATAAACGTCCTGGAGATGATTTATTTGACCAACGAGTGGAAATAAAAATCCGCGAAGTTGTTGATAATTTAGAAGGTTTAGTTCATGGTTTTGATTTTGCCAATGTAATTATCACCTATTGGCGTGGTTACCGAGAAGATAATCAAGAAAAAAAACAAGCCGCTTTGCGTTGGTTAAGGGGAGAATTTAATAATAAAACCGAAGCAAAAAACTCTCCTTTAAAAATTAGTATTATTATCGACGATAATACTTGGTATGACTACCTTAAACTTTGGGCTCGCTTCGTAGCTGAAATAGGCTATCGAGGCTTAATTATTTTTCTTGATGAAGCAGTTTATTTATACAAAATTACTCACAGCCGCTCTCGTCAAAGCAATTACGATAAGTTGCTGGCTATGTTTAACGACACCATGCAAGGAAAAACAGAAAATATCGGCATTATAGTCGGAGGAACACCACAATTTGTAGAAGATAAACACCGTGGATTATACAGTGATGAAGCTTGGCGCACTAGACTAGCAACAAGCCGTTTTCTACGTCAAGGATTGCAAGATAATTCTGCACCAGTAATTAGCCTCGAACCTTTAACCACAGAAGAATTATCCCAACTACTGCAACGTTTGACAGAAATTCATGCCAAGCACAATAAGTCTAAAAAACTCTTAAATTCCAGTCAAATAAAAGAGTTTAAACAAGAGATAAATAATCGCCTTGGAGCCGAAAAACTATCTACACCGAGAGAAGTAATCAGGGACTTTATTACTATCCTCAATATTCTGCAGCAAAATCCACAAATTACTTTAACTCAATTACTTCAACAATCAGAATTATCCCAGAACTCAAAGCAAGACAACAAAGCCGTAAAAATTAATAGTGACTTTGCTGAATTCACTTTATAGCTACCATCAGCTTTCAGCTTCCAAATCAGTAGTTAATTCAGTTGCTTCTAATTTCAGCAATTCTGATTCAGGAACATCGCTTTCCTCATCCTCAGAAACATCCATTTCCTGAGAGTTAGTTACTTTATCATCCTCGCTCAAAATGTCTTCAATATTGTTATCTTCAGAGGCTTCTACTTCTTCCTCTACAAAAGTTTCAATATTGTTATCTTCAGGAAAAACATCTATTTCCTGTGGGGTGATTATTTCCTCATCCTCAAAAGAAACGTCTGCTTCCTCTTCCAAAGTACTTTCGATTTCCTCATCCTCAGGAGAAGCATCTATTTCCTCAGAGGGAATTACTTCTTCTTCTAAAATGCTTTCTATTTCCTCATTCTCAAAAGAAACGTCTGCTTTATCTTCCAAAGCACTCTCGATTTCCTCGTCCTCAAAAGAAATGCCTGTTTCCTCTTCTAAAATGCTTTCAATTACCTCATCCTCAGAAGAAACATCTATTTCCTCAGAGGTAATGACTTCCTCTTCTACAGTACTTTCGATTGCTTCAGAATCTTCTATTATTTCTTCTTCTTGTTCTGTCTGTTCAGAAACTATTTCTTCTTCCTGAGATTTTTCCGTTTCCTCAGAAATATCTAGTTCTATCACCTCCTCCTCTTCAGGAAGCACAGTTGGTGTTTCTGGTGTAGTGACTTCCTCTTCGTAGATATAATCTGAGTCTACAATACCTTGCACCTGAGCCAGCACAAGCTCACCACGCACAATTTTAGAGAGAGAATCTTGTCCCCCTGGTTCGTAGGTAATCACCCTTGCTATATCATTAAACTCATTGTCAATTAGATTACCCATCTCATCTAGAAGTTCTACCCTAATCCAGTTTATTCCTGGCTCAAAACCCTCAAGATAGACAGGTTGTAAACTATCTAGCAGAAAACTTTGACCATTAATGGTAGTGCGTACTAGCCAATCGCTAATCTCATCCACCGAATCTCCCTGTGCTACCAAATGTAGAGGAGCATTATTGAGGTAAAAATCCACCATAATTGGCTCAGCACCATAACTACCTTGAGGAGTACCATAGGTTAACAGAGGCTGAAGTAGATCCGGGTTATTGCTCTGAGTTTTGGTAAAAACATGGAAACTAGTTTGAGCGTAAGCTCCCTCATTTTTAAAGCTTTCATCCCAAGGAAGAGATGCAAAAACACGCAGAGTATGGGTTCCTGGCGCTAAATCTTCGAGAATTAAAGGCTCTTCTAAATCGTATACTCTTGTATAAGGTTGATTATCCAACAAAACATTGAGATGAGGTCCCAGTCCCCACTCTTCATTTTGAAAAATAGGTAGATCCCTAACCTCAAGTTTTACCTCTACCTTCGTATCTGTAACTACCTGATCTATCTGGGGATTGAGAATAGCTACTTGCGGTTGGTATAAATCTAGATTAGAGCTTAACTGTTGAATTAAGAAAGGAGGAGCTACTTCTACCAAAATCTCCTCAGGCTCAGGCTCTGGAGGTAAACTTGTCTCAGTAATGCCTTCACCACAGCCCACTAGTCCCCAACTACAAAACAGTAGGACTAACAGTGACAGCATAGCTTGATTAATCCACCGATAATTACCTTGGAACACTCGCTTACCTCCTCAATTAACTTAGCTCAACCAGTTACAGCAAAACTGTCCATTGGCAATATAGCTGAATTTGCAGCGATCTAGTTTCGTGACGTACTCCCAACGCTAAGCCTTTGATTATAGCGTGGGCTTCTCAACTCACATTGAGAACTTGGTGTTTCATTGGCAATCCTAGGATTGTTCCTCGCGGTGACTTGACCGCTAGACCATGGGCGGCTGCAATACCTCGATTGACTATGATTTTTCCACTAGCCACATCGCGAGGCATGACGACATGAAATTAAAGATATTCTAAAAGAATTTGTAGCTTGGTTAGAAACTTGATTTGATTGCCAATTTTCAGGGCCTCTAAACCCTCAATTGACTTGGGGTGGCTGTATCCCAACACCAACACATTGGCAGGTCAAATCAAAGATTTGCTTAAATCTGCCTTGCTTTATGGTGTGAGACTTATTCACCCCCAAACCCCCTTAGTTAAATTTAGTAACAAGCTCTTGATTACAACACTAGATTGAGACTTGTATGAGACAATCGTATGAGTTTGTTAAGTAAATGTGCCAACTAAAATTACGCCAACCAATCAGATAGAAAAGATAACAACTTAATTTGAATGGTCGCTTTTGGGCATTAGCACTTCTGCGAACTCCTAATCTTGTTGAAATTAAGGCTTAGTTGAGTAGAAAATTAGCCAAATACCTCAGCTATTGTTTCCTTATGTTAAGCTCAACGAGAGAAAGCATAGACTTTAAGCTATACATATACGCTCCTAACCCAGATAGATCAAGTCTTGAGCTTACTTTAAGTATTGTTAATGAGTCCAACATAGAACTTTCCTAAGGCTCTATTATCTACAGATAAGGTGTTCCCTTAAGCTTGTTTTAAAAAGAACATCTTGCAACTTAACAGTTAACTTAGGTTAAGTGATTCTCACTTAGCTTACTTATTTGTCTGACAAAATCTATTCCCTCTGGGGAATATTTCAATAGATGTCTAGGGAGGAGAACCTTAATGACAGTAAGTCCTCCGGAAAAAGAGGCGAAAGTTGCGGTAGATATAGATCCAGTACCCACCTCATTTGAAAAATGGGGCAAACCTGGTCACTTCGACCGCACTTTGGCAAGAGGTCCTAAAACTACAACTTGGATTTGGAATCTCCACGCCAATGCTCACGACTTTGATAGTCACACCAGCGATCTTGAAGATATTTCCCGGAAAATCTTCAGCGCTCACTTCGGTCACCTAGCTGTAGTCTTTGTTTGGTTGAGCGGGATGTATTTCCACGGCGCTCGCTTCTCCAACTACGAAGCCTGGTTAAGCGACCCCACAAACATTAAACCAAGCGCTCAAGTTGTTTGGCCCGTAGTCGGTCAAGGAATTTTGAACGGAGATGTCGGCGGTGGTTTCCACGGCATCCAAATTACTTCTGGTTTCTTCCAACTGTGGCGTGCTTCTGGATTTACCAACAGCTATCAGCTCTACTGCACAGCTATTGGCGGCTTAGTCATGGCTGGTTTGATGCTATTTGCTGGTTGGTTCCATTACCACAAAAAAGCACCCAAGCTGGAGTGGTTCCAGAACGTGGAATCCATGATGAATCATCACCTAGCAGTATTGCTCGGTTGTGGTTCTCTTGGTTGGACTGGTCACCTAATCCACGTTTCTCTACCAGTCAACAAGTTATTGGATGCTGGGGTAGCACCAAAGGATATTCCTTTACCCCATGAGTTCTTTGATGCTAGCAAAATGGCAGAACTATACCCTAGTTTTGCTGAAGGCATCAAGCCATTCTTTACCTTGAACTGGGGTGTTTATTCTGATTTCCTAACCTTCAAAGGCGGTCTTAACCCAACTACAGGTGGTTTATGGTTATCAGATATTGCTCACCACCACCTTGCCATTGCAGTGCTGTTCATCATTGCTGGACATATGTACCGGACTAACTTCGGTATTGGTCACAGCATGAAGGAAATTCTAGAAGCTCACAAGGGTCCCTTCACTGGTGAAGGACACAAAGGACTCTACGAGATTCTAACCACCTCTTGGCACGCTCAATTAGCGATTAACCTTGCTTTAGTGGGTTCCTTGAGCATCATCGTGGCTCACCATATGTATGCCATGCCTCCGTATCCTTACCTGGCAACGGACTATGGCACAGTACTATCGCTATTTACCCACCATGTCTGGATTGGCGGCTTCCTAATTGTGGGAG
>CAZWGS010000042.1:0-26854 GCA_964633315.1 uncultured bacterium
AACAGACCACGAACTGTTTTTATTAGTAAGAGACCCCGATAAGCTGCGCTTCAACTACGAAGCCCGTTCCGGGGTCAATATTTTACAAGCTGACTTGCGCGAAATTGAGCGCTTTGCCAAACTACTCAAGACTATTGATGTGGCGATTCTGGTGGCTACCTCCTGGGGTGGACAGTCGGAATGTTTTGATATCAATGTGGTGAAAACCATTCGCTTGATGAACCTACTCAAGCCAGAAATCTGTGAACAGGTAATTTATTTTTCCACCGCCAGCATTCTCAATCGCGAAAATCAACTCCTAAAAGAAGCCAGAGAGTTGGGTACAGACTACATTCGCTCGAAATATGAATGTTTTAGCCAACTCAACAGATTAGCCATCGCACCCAAAATTACCGCCGTTTTTCCCACCCTGGTTGTGGGAGGTGATGATAATAAGCCTTACTCTCATCTGACTTCCGGCTTACCAGAAGTTATTAAATGGATGAATTTAATTCGCTGGTTCAAAGCCGATGGTAGTTTTCACTTCATTCACGGACGAGATATTGCCCAAGTGGTATGTTGTCTAGTAGAAAAGCCTCCTGCACCCAAATTAACTTTGGAGGAGAGACAATCAATAGACAAAGTAGTTTTAGGTAACCCTCCAGTCACAGTGAATCAAGCGATTGATGAAATCTGTGGTTATTTAGGCAAAAATATCTACTTCCGTCTTCCCCTTTCCCTCTGGCTTGCCAACTTTTTCATTGCCCTATTCCGCATTCAAGTGGCATCATGGGATCGCTTTTGTATTAATTATCGTCACTTTACTTACCAAAATCCAACTCACGCCGCTAGCTTCGAGCGTCAACCCTACTGTGCCACTGTAGCTGATATTCTCAAAGTCAGTGGTATTAATCCATGAAACAGGAAAGCCCTCACACTCATCTCCAAACGCCCCATAGTGGCTATCACTGGAATGGTAGTAGCGAACGTTTTTTTGAAGGTTGGTACTTCCGTGTCACCCTCCCAGAAATTCGGCAAACCTTTGCCTTTATGTACTCTATTGAAGACCCTAGTGGTAGTAAAACCCATAGCGGTGGCGCAGCACAAATTTTAGGTATTGATGATAGCTATCTGTGGCGTACTTTTCCCAATGTTAAACATTTTTGGGGGGCAAAAGATTTTCTGGGTTTGGGACATTGGCGCAGGACAAATTTAGGAATTAAACCACAATTTCTACAACCTACTGAATTCAGCAACCAAGTTCAAGAAGGCTACCAAGTCACTACCACTTTAAACCAAGGCTACATCCAAGATCCTGGCTCTGGTCGCTTTTGTCGTTGGTACTACGAAACTCAACCTCTTTATGGCTGGGGAAATCCTCAACAGAAACAGCAATCCACTGCGGGTTGGCTATCTTTTCTACCTATCTTTGAACCAGGTTGGCAAATTTTAATGGCTCATGGTTTAGCTACTGGTTGGATTGACTGGAATGGTCAGCTTTACACATTTAACCATGCCCCTGCCTACAGCGAAAAAAACTGGGGTCGTTCTTTTCCCGAAAAATGGTTTTGGCTTAATTGCAATAGTTTCAGCAATGCAACTGATTTAGCGCTAACGGCTGGTGGTGGCAGAAGAAAGGTGCTTTGGTGGCTAGAATCGGTAGCGATGATTTGTTTGCACTACCAGGGAGAATTTTATGAATTTGTCCCTTGGAATTCCCAGGTTAGTTGGCAAATTCAGCCTTGGGGAGAATGGCAAATGCAAGCCGTAAATCAGGAATTTACTGTGGAATTAACCGGGAGTACTAATGCTTCAGGAACACCCTTGCGCGCGCCAACAGAAGAGGGTTTAATCTTTTGCTGTCGCGATACCATGCAGGGGAATATCACTTTAAAATTGCAAGATAGACGAGGCAATATTATTGTTCAAGCCGATAGCCAAGTTTGCGGTTTAGAAGTTGGTGGTTCTCCTTGGGATGAAGCTTGGGAACAATTAGGCTAATAGTTATTAGTTTTTCGTCTATTCATATGAGGTCAGCGGCGGGCGCGAATCTTTCGGGAAGGTTAAAACCATCGCCCGTTGGTCCGCTGCACTCAATTGTTAGTTCACTAAAGAGAAGAAACCTTTAATCGCTGGCTGAATCGCCTGCTTTTGCCATAGCCTCTGGATCTATAGTACTCAAATCAATTCCAGTAACTTCTTTCACGGCTAAATCGATCTCTTCGTGTATGATTACATCCTCAGGCTTATTCTCATCAACTATCTCTTTATATTTCAACAAAGCATCTTTAATCCCCAATAAATTAACGTATTGGAGGCCGTGCTGGCTACCTACCTGCGCTACAAATCGCACAAGATTGATAAAGTAGTTGCTATAACCCTTCAAGGACTCGGGCAGTACCCTATGGATCTGTTCAAGCTTTTTCTTTACATTGTCATCTGTTTCTGTATCAAATGTCCCTGTTAATTCATCTCGTGGCTCTATATGTCTATAGGGATTTTTCCAGGGAATTCCTGCAAGTTTGATTGGCAAAGCCTTTAATGCTAGCCCTGTAACCAAGGTACCCATTACGGTTTCTTGAGGATTGGCATCATCTGGAGATTTAATGTGGCTTGCATATATTGTTGGAATAGTTCCTAAGGTTTCCTTATTCCATGCTTTAGGCACAACATCTAACGAGTTGTATTTACTAACATAAGTTATTTCTCCTTTCTGAATCTTTGATTCGTAGTACTCGGCAAACTTGTCACCGCCACAAGTAGGTCCAGCAAGCGCATAAGTCGAAACTGATATACTACCAGTTGTATCCCACTCAGAGCGTTTTTCTAACATGTAGAGTGCTAGAGCAGGTGCTAATGCACCTCCTAAACTAGCACCTGTTACGGCTACTTCTGCTTCTGAGATTTCTTTCTCCTCAATATAGGACTTTAAGCTATCGAACATCAAATCTTGATTTTCATCCTTTAGCCCTAATAGAGTGGTAAGGCCAGTATGGGTTCCCTTAGAGATACTCCCCAAAATAGGGAGTTTTTTATCGGTCACATGCTTCCAGGGAACTAGTTCTCCAACTGCCAAATTTTCTTCTGACCAGTCAAACATTGAAAGGCGATTGGTACCAGCAATGGCAACCACAAAAAGTTTTTGTGAATCGCTATAAAAAACTCCCATGGTGTTGTCAGCATGTACTGGAACTGATGTTGGATTTTCGCAGTATATGATAGGTCCCCAAACTCTTTCCCAATCGCTTCCAATACATCCTTTGATAGTTTCATTAGCCAGAAAATCGTCAGTCACTTTGGAAATAAAATTCTGCATACTTTCAATTGCAGAGAATTGAATCCTGGAAGCAGAATTAATAACACATGAAATAGTGTAAATCTTTTGTTCTTTAGTATAACTTCCGGTAGTTTCTGTCATCTTTGTACTCATTTTTACCTGATATTTTTACCCAAACTCCACTCTCAAACTGAATGATATGAAAACAGTTTGAGAAGCAGTTAACAACCAAAGACAGTGGCTGAATCGAAATCTTTTGGGAAGGTCTGAAAGGCGGTATAAGACCACTTGAAAACAAGACCTAAACCTTTGATTCACCTCGAAACCAATGGCTATTTAGGCGCTAAAAGACCTATAGTTGCTGGGTTGCATGCTCCAATATGGCCTGCGATAAATCATAGTACTATGCATCTAAAATATTTTTTGTAAAAATAAAATAAAGAAGGTCGCGACAATTAATGCTCAAGTTATAAAAATAAAATCAATATAAAATTAAACTCAGATTAAGTATTTTTAAAATAAACAGGCGAATCATTGATTTACATTACAATGGCTCATCTAATTTTGAAAAGGCTAAGCAACAGTCAAACTCAAGTTACTTAATGTTTTATTCACAAACAGTCTCTAATGACTAATTTAAAAAAATGGCGCATAATTAGCTCAAAGCTAGTGCTCAATAATATTTGGTGTCGAGTTAAACAAGATAAAGTTAAATTACCTGATGGCACAGTAATTGATGATTATTTTGTTAATCTCAGACCAGATATTGCGATGGTTTTGCCAATTACAACAGATAAAAAAGTTGTTTTTGTGCGCCAATATCGCCACGGAGTTGAGGAAATATTACTTGAACTTCCTGCAGGAGCCTTTGACCCTAAAAAAGAAGATAGCCTTTCCGCCGCAACGAGAGAATTAGCAGAAGAAACAGGCTATAGTGCACCCAAATTTATTAAGATTGCTACCTTATATGACAATCCAGTAAAAGACAATAATAAAATTCATGTTTTCCTCGCAGAAAATGCCACAGTTACGGGTAAACAAGTACTGGATATGACTGAAGAAATAGAAGTGGTTTTAGTTCCAATTGCAGAGGTAATGGGCAAAATTAAAACCGGAGAAATTAGTGTGGCGGGAACTGTAGCGGCTCTTTTTTTGGGTTTAAATATTGGTAGGAATTAGCCTAGACTTCGGGATACTTATATTTTTAAAACTAAGTATCCCTCAAACAGAATTAATTGCAGTCGTTATAGCGCTATGCGCTAGGGAATAGGCAACAGGCAATAGCAGATTGTGGTGACAGGGTTTCAAGATTTTAAAATGTCCTAGCCTAAATGCATAGCGCTATATCACATTCACCGAAAGGGCCCCGAAGCCCATTTTTTCAAAGAAGCCAACGGATATTCATAGGTAGGAGGGATAGCTGCAAGGGCCCTTTGTTATTGGACAAACAACTAACAACTAACAACTAACAACACGAAATCCCTCATACTTTAGCTGGGGGATGAGTTAAAGTTTTGCATTTGTATTTGCTATTGCGAGATTTTCATAAATTGTAGGCTCTAGCTTGGTGCTCATTAGAAATGCATCACATTCACAAGGACTACCACACTTAACACAGAAATCTGGTGTATTGAGAGATTCAGATTTCCAATAATATGGAATTTCTTTTTGAAGACGAAATCCTTGTTTGTTAAAAAAAGTGAATGATCTTTCCCATGCAACAGTAATAGCTTGCTCACATCCTAGAGAGGAAAAACACTGGAGGATATTTTTCACTAAAGCACGACCTAATCCTCTTTTCTGGTAAGAGTTGCTAACTGCTAAAGACTGAATATAGCCAACAGAAACTTCAGCAGATTTGAGGTTAAATTTTTCTTTGATAGTATCTTCATCTTGTAATATCCAGCCTGTAACTGCACCGAGAGGTTCTTGATTTTTCCCAAGGGCTAAGAGCAGAAATGCTTGCTGATCAGAAATTCTTTGAATCAGATTTTTCTTTGGATGATAATCACCTATTTCCTCTGAATATATTTTGGCCGCACAACCCACCAATAAATCATCAGATACAGTGAGTCTCTGAATAGTGAAAGTATCTTGTAAATCTAGGCAATACATAATTTTTTTGATTTTTTTAAACCTTAAAAAATAATATTAACAAATTTGTCCTCTTCGTGGGATAAAAATTCTTCAAATATAAATCTATTCATCCCCTAGCTAAAGCACGAATGAGGAGAGTGTTATTTGACAAACAACAAACAACAAACAACAAATAGCAAAGAAGTAAAACTTACTAATTTAACTATTGCCAATTGAAATAGTTTTTTAAACCCAAAAAATATCTAAGTAAGCCATCTTAGGGAACCATTAACCTACACTAGCGTCACAACAGCCAAACGGGGATTCCCTGATTAAGAGATAGCACTCTCGAATTAAGAATTACAGCAATTTTCACCAACGGTTAGGCAAGCCCCGTCGAACTGCGGCGCTTAACCTGACCTGAATTGACCACTGTGTGGGTACTAGTTCCAAATATTATCTTGACCGGATCTAATTTTTGGAGTCTACCCCACACAAAGTTGCTGTAAACCTTTAATTTCAAACGGTTCACAAAATTCCCAATCATCATGAAAAACAATTTTTTGCCCATTGTTCTCAAACTATTTACTTTCACTGGATTAATTGCTTTAGGTTATCAAACTCTTGCTCAAGCAGAGTCTCAATTCACCCTCAATCCTCGTTCTGGAATCGCGACAGAGACAACAGATAAACTAGCCCAAGTTGACCAAGTGGGAAACTTAGTGGAAGTAGCACAAGAAGATGAAGAATTGAGTACTTTTGCAGCAGCGGTAGAAGAGGCGGAACTCACAGATTCCTTAGCCAATGAGAATGATTCCTATACCGTCTTTGCACCTACTAACGAAGCCTTTGAAAGTTTACCCGCAGGTACTTTAAATGAGTTGAAAAAGCCAGAAAATCAGCCCTTGCTAAGGGAAGTCCTTGCTTATCATGTGGTGGAAGGAAAAAATACTTCTGATCAACTCAGTACTGGTAGTGTACAAACCCTTGGTGGTGGTTTGGCTGTGCGTGTTGATGGGGATAAGGTGATTGTCAATGATGCTAACGTCACCACAGCCAATGTGAAAGCTAGTAATGGCGTAATCCATAAAGTCAATCGCATTTTGCTGACACGGGAATTACGCACTCGTGTCTTGGCGTTAACTCAACCACGTCCTGTACGGGCGCTATGGTAAATTTGGCTCCATAATCTTGGTAGGGACGTAGAATTCTACGTCCCCGTATCCTAGGCTAAAGGATGTAATAGGTTAGACTTCTTGCTTTCTATCGGATGCGCACCAAGAAGTGTATTTGTCATCCAATTTTCTACCGATTCCGTTACTTATTACTTATTACTTATTACTTATTACTTGACTTCTGCAAGAAGTCTATTACGTCCCCATATCCTAAGCTAAACCTTCGAGTAGTTGACTCTGCGCCTGTTTTAATGCTTCCGGTAGCTTACTCGCATCCCTTCCACCTGCTTGGGCTAAATTCGGTCTTCCACCGCCGCCACCGCCACAGATTTTGGCGATCGCACCGACAAATTTGCCTGCTTGTAGCCCTTTCTGATTCACTCCCTTGCTAAAAGCTGCCACTAGACTAACTTTACCCTCACTGGGGATAGAACCGAGAACCACTGCACTCTCACCGAGTTTCTGCTGCAATCTTTCGGCTGCGGTTTTTAGTCCCTCTGCATCTATACCCTCCATTGGGGCGACTAATACCTTAAACTCGCCTACAGATTCAGCTTGAGACAATAACTGAGTTGATTGTGCTAGGGCAAGTTCCTGTTTCACATTTTCTAGCTGCTTTTGAGTTGCCTTTAATTCCCCCTGTAGGTTGCTGACACGTTCAACAATCGCTTCTGGTTTAACCTTAAAACGGTCACTCAAATCTCGGACAATGCGATCTCGCACATTAAGATATTCTAGTACCGCTGGACCTGCCACCGCCTCAATACGGCGCACTCCTGCAGAAATGCCTGTTTCCGCAATAATCTTAAACAGACCAATCTCAGCCGTATTATTCACATGAGTCCCGCCACACAATTCCATCGAGACACCGGGAACATCCATCACTCGTACTTCAGCACCATATTTCTCGCCAAACATGGCAATCGCACCCTTGGCTTTTGCGTCCTCTAGGGGCATAACATCAGTTTGAGTATCGTGGGCTTCTGCAATCCAAGTATTAATTTGCGTCTCGATTTGTTCTAATTCCTCAGCGGTGAGGGGACGAGGACAATTGAAGTCGAAGCGCAAACGGTCAAAAGAAACCAGGGAACCAGCTTGGGACACTGAATCGCCAATAGTTTTTTTCAAAGCCGCTTGCAACAAGTGAGTCGCGGTATGATTAGCTTGGACGCGACGACGACAAGCACGGTCAATTTGGGCGGAAATTGTATCTCCTGTGGTGATTTTGCCCCTTTCTACCTGCCCGATATGGACGAAAATTCCCGACTCTTTCTGCACATCTGTGATGCGTACTAACAGGTTATCACCAGAGAGAAAACCGCGATCTCCAATTTGACCTCCCGATTCTGCATAGAAGGGGGTTGTATCCAGCACAATTTGCACTTCTTGCCCCGCCTCGGCTGTTTCTACCGTTTTGCCCTCAACCAAGACAGCTTCCACCTTAACAGTGGATTTTGGTTCACTGTAGCCCAAAAACTTAGTGGGGTGGATATGTTCTGCTAACTGGTCCAAACTGCCTTGAACCGTTAAATCGATGGCTTCATGGGCTTCTTGGGAACCTTCTATCTGTTCTTGCATTGCCTTCTCAAAGCCTTCCATATCAACGGTTAAGCCCTGTTCTTCAGCAATTTCTTGGGTCAATTCTGGAGGAAAACCATAGGTATCGTAGAGTTTAAAGGCTTCTTTTCCAGGTATTTGCGCCAGTTTCTGTTGCTGAACCCTATCAATCACTTCTTGCAATAACTTCTCACCTCTCTCTAGGGTTTTGAGGAAGCGAGTCTCTTCATTTTCTAGTTCCGCCTTAATAGTTTGCTCTAGTTTACGCACTTGAGGGTAAGCAGACTCGGAAACCTGAATCGCCGCCTCCGTAACCTGATTGATAAAATTGCCCTCAATACCAATCAATCTACCATGACGTACCACCCGCCGTATTAGGCGACGCAAGATATAACCACGACCAATATTGGAAGCACTAATACCATCAGCGATCATATGTATTACAGAACGCACATGATCGCCTATTACCTTAAGAGACACCTTAGTCTTCTCATCAGCCTTGGTATAGTCAATTCCAGCAATTTCCGCCGCCGTTTTAATAATGGGGAAAATTAAATCCGTTTCGTAGTTATTGGGTACAGATTGTAGGATTTGCGCCATCCTCTCCAAACCCATACCCGTATCAATATTTTTGTTCGCTAAAGGAGTGAGATTTCCCTGACTATCGCGGTTGTATTGCATGAACACCAGATTATAAAACTCAATAAATCTCGTGTCATCTTCCAGGTCAATATTTTCATCCCCCAATTCCGGATGGAAATCGTAGTAAATCTCCGAACAAGGACCACAGGGACCAGTGGGACCCGCTTTCCAAAAATTATCCTCCTCACCCATGCGCTGAATGCGATTTTCGGGAACACCAATTACATCACGCCAAATCGCAAAGGCTTCGTCATCTTCCCTGAAAACACTAGGAACCAGCCTTTCGGGAGGTAAACTAAACACCTCTGTAGAAAGTTCCCACGCCCATTTAATCGCCTGTTCCTTAAAATAATCGCCAAAGCTAAAATTCCCCAACATCTCAAAGAAAGTATGGTGACGTTTCGTGCGTCCCACATTCTCAATATCATTGGTGCGAATACACTTTTGGGAAGTTGTAGCCCTTTGATATTCTGGCGTTTTTTGTCCCAGAAAAATTGGTTTAAATGGTAACATCCCAGCAATAGTCAGCAGTACTGTGGGATCTTCCGGGACTAAGGATGCACTGGGAAGAATTTGATGTTGTCTTTGTGCGTAAAAATCGAGGAATTGCTGCCGAATTTCGCTACCGCTAAGATACTGGGGTGAGTAAGGCATGATTTTTTTTTGGCGTTGAGAGATTTACTGAAATTTAGCTGTAAGAATTACTTATCATTGTGCCATTTTGTCTTTTCTGGCGACTACTCTTCTAAGCATTACTATGTGCAAGCACTATTAGTTTATGCTATGCTTGCTGCTAGACTTTAGGTTTGGTGAGTACATTTGTTTGATTTGGGTGGCATACCACTGACTTCCTCTACTACTCCAAGTGGGTAAGAAGCTTCAGCCTAATAGGGCTTGGGGGGTTAAATTAGTAAGCACCAAGTCAGTACAAAATGGATCCCAATTTCAAAGTATTGCAGTTAAGAGAAGAGCTTGGAGTAGATCCATGTCAATTTATATTGGCAACTTACCCTACGAAGTTAGTGAGGAAGATGTAAAAGACGTGTTTGCTGAGTATGGCACTGTCAAACGTGTCACTCTACCTACAGACCACGAATCAGGAAGAATGCGTGGTTTTGGTTTTGTGGAAATGGAGACAGAAGATGAAGAAGCTACTGCAATTGAATCCCTCAAAGATGCAGAGTGGATGGGTCGTACATTGAAGGTGAATAAAGCCAAACCTCGTACTCCCAGAAATCCATCAAGGTGACTTTAACAATTAACTCATCCCTCGGCTAAAGTACGGGTGATGAGAGTGTTGTTTATTGTTAGTTATTTGTTGTTTGTCAAAAAAATAACGAATAGCTATGGTTTGGCGGGCTATCCCTCCTAAGCCTAAACATTTATTGTTTCTTCGGAAAAAATAGGCTTCCCGCCTCTTTAGAGAAAGATCATAAAACCAAGATCTTTGTTGCTCTCTAAACTGCTAGTTTGCGGTGAAATCCGATCAATTCAAGGTGATTAGAGCGACAAATTCGACTAAAATTACAATCTTGGTAGGCTATTAATAGCCAAATAACTTCTGGAGAGTAAAAACTGTGCCACATACAATTGTGACGGATGTTTGTGAGGGAGTTGCTGATTGTATGGATGCTTGTCCAGTAGCTTGTATTCACCCAGGTCCTGGCAAAAATGTCAAGGGTACTGATTGGTACTGGATTGATTTTGATACCTGTATCGACTGTGGCATTTGTGCGACAGTCTGTCCTGTGGAGAAGGCAATTTTACCAGAGGAACGACCCGACAAGCAGAAAACACCTTAGAAGTGAACCATATTGCTCTGGAGTGCGCCACCTGTTAACTTAAATTTAGCCGCCAACGAGATTCATCTTTGGCGTGCTAATCTCGACTTAAGAAAAGTGCAGCCCACTCAGATAGCTGCAACCCTTTCTCCTGATGAGCAAGAAAGAGGTGCTAGATTTTACCGAGAACAGGACAGGAAACGCTTTTTGGTTGGTCGTTATTTACTACGGAAGCTTCTAGCAAGTTACCTCAAATTAGAAGCAAAGGAGCTACGTTTTAACTATAATCCCTACGGTAAACCAATTCTTGCCAACAAAGATCCCATTCATTTTAATCTCTCCCACTCCCAGAATTTAGCTATCTATGCCATCAGTTTGACTCACCAGATAGGAGTTGATCTCGAGTTAGTGCGTGCATTAAATGACATTAAGCAAATCGCCCAACGCTTTTTTTCAGCACGTGAATATGCCAAATTAAATTCATTGCCCCAACAGCAACAACTAGAGTGCTTTTTCCGTTTCTGGACTTGCAAGGAAGCCTATCTGAAAGGAATTGGTGAGGGTATAGGAGGCTTAGAGGGGGTAGAAATTGAGTTGCGAGAGGGAGAGTTACCAATACTAACAAAAGTTACAGGTTGGTCTTTGTTCCAGTTTATACCGGACACCGACTATATTGGAGCATTAGCGGTGGCAGGGAAAAGTTGGCGTGTACGCTGTTGGGACTTGCAGCCAGAAATTAATCTCTAATTTAGATATTTTGGCTCATTTTCAGTGTAAATTTTCCCGGCTTGGGTGGTCTGGGTTGAGGCTTTAAAATTGACTTGTCTGTGGTTAATTGGCGATTCCACAGCAAACGATAAAGTTCCAGGGGTTCCTCTTTACCTTTTACCCTAACTGGGGGCATTTTCAAGAGGGGAACTGGACAACTAATTAATTGAGAAAAAGTACTTTGGGAGATTAAAATTTCATCAGCTTGGGCAACACTACACACCCGACTGGCAACATTAACAGTATCTCCAATAGCAGTGTACTGAATCAGCTTTTGAGAACCAATATTACCAGCAGCCACTTTTCCTGTATTCAAACCAATGTGAATTTGGATCGGTTCTTTACCCTGTTTTTGCCATCTTGCATTGAGGCGACGCACTCCCTGTTGCATCGCAATGGCTGCTTGAACTGCTTTCTGGGCATCATCAGCATGGTTATAGGGGGCACCCCACATTGCCAAAAGTCCATCTCCCATATACTTATCAAGAGTACCGCCATAGGGAAAAACAATCTCCTCCACCATCATGGTGAAGTATTCATTGAGAGTTTCAATTAAAGTGCGTGGTTCACGACGAGAAGACATTTGGGTAAAACCAGAGATATCAGCAAAAAGAATCGTTGCTTCAGCATCAACGGTTTCCAGTTTGCCTTCTTCTTTAAGTTTTCTGGTAACAGTTTCGGGAAAGAAATTTTCTAATTTACTGCGCAGCCTAACTTCCGCTTGAATTTGCTGATTAAGACGGGCATTTTCAATGGCGATCGCAGCCTGATTAACCAAACCCGTCAAAAACTCCAAATCCTCTTGGGAATAGACATTAGTGCGTGAAAGATTATCTGCATATAATACTCCTATTACCGACGCTTGCGGTTTGAGAGGGACACACATGGAGGCGCGTATCTCTTGACTCATTACCGAAGCTGCATCGCTAAAGCGCTGATCACTAAAAGCATCGGAACTGAGAATCGCAACGCCGTTTTCCCGAACAAATCGAGTAATTGTACTGCTGTAGAATTGCTCTTCAGTGGGAATATGTTCACGATACTTAACAGCTTTTTGCTCCAGCTTGCCCGTGGTAGGATTGACCATCAAGACAACTGCTCGATCCACACTCATTATTTCCAGCAGTAAGTCCAGGAGTCTACCCAATAATTTTTCTGGTTCTTCTAGAGAAGATAGCTGCTTACTCACAGCCAAGAGTATTTTTAACTTATCTACAGATCGCCCCACATCATCCTGGTGGCGCAACTTTAATACAGAACCCTGGGTCTCGTAATTGTCTTGGCTGATTAAATCTTCGAGATCAATTTGAGTTTGTTCTGGCAAAAGGCGACTGAAAATAGTTAATTGAGGAGTTTCTCCATGGGGAAGTCTATCTTCACTCTCAAGGGATAGAGTATATTTAAAAACCAGGTTGCCACAACAGATCCAATCTCCATGCTGAAGTTGTTGTTGCTTAATCGGAATACCATTGATAAAAGTCTGATTGAGGCTTTCTAAATCTCGCAGCATAACTTTTTCTGGTGTCAACATAATCTGGGCATGGTAGCGAGAGACACTTTTATCCATCACTTGAATGCTGTTGTCGCCTTCTCTACCGATGCTGTTTATCCCTACTTGCAATTGATGAATTTTGACATTTGGTTCCTCTGGATTTTCGATTAAATATGGCATCTATTTAATCCTTATGTAGACTCCCTTTAATTTACAGAGAAATTTAGGTAGACCCTGATAGCGACATCACATATTTTAAGCATGCTATCGGTCATTACAGTTCTTCCCCAAGACTCAAATTTGTCCTTGGTTGTTGTAAACTATAGTTCCCAAATACAAGTCCCGAAAGCTTAATTACGTTGAGTGTGACACAAACTTTATGTTTCTGGTTGTTTGTTGTTGGTTGTTTGTGATTCGTTGATGGTTGATTGCTGATAGTTAATGGTTGATTGTGGATTTTTGAATCTTCCCTTACTTCCTCTGCTGATCTAAAGCAACCTACTTTGTGCTCGCTATTATGATGGGATTGGTGGAGTTTAACACCTCAAGGTGAAAACAAAACTAAGTATAATTGCGATCGCCCTAGAATAACAAGCAGATTATGGCATTAAATAATTTTCTTGGTTTGTTTCAACAACAAAATCCAGATGAACTTCTGGGGGGACGCTACAAGTTGCTGAATCAGTTGGGGGCAGGAGGTTTTGGTCGAACTTTCCTTGCCCGGGATACCCATCTACCAGATCATCCCCAGTGTGTCATAAAACAGCTCAAACCTCAATTTAGTAACCCCCAGCTTCTAGAAACGGCGAGGCGTTTGTTTGATACGGAAGCAAGAGTACTCTACAAGTTGGGTACCCACAACCAGATTCCCCAACTATTGGCGCACTTTGAGTGTAATCAGGATTTTTATTTAGCCCAGGAATTGATTGAAGGACAACCTCTTACCAAAGAGTTGATTGCTGATGAACCTTGGCCTGAAACTAGAGTTATTGCTCTATTGCGCGATATTCTACAAGTACTCAGCTTTGTCCATGAGGAAAATGTAATTCATCGCGATATCAAACCGCCTAATTTAATTCGTCGTCGTGATGGGAAAATTGTCTTAATTGATTTTGGTGCAGTTAAGCAAGTCAGTACTCAATTTGCCAAATCTGATACTGGGATCATGGATTTAACTATTTCCATTGGTACTCAAGGTTATGTTCCCAAAGAACAATTGGGAGGGCATCCACGCTTCAGTAGTGATGTTTATGCGGTGGGAATTTTGGGTATTCAAACCCTAGTGGGAGTGCATCCGCGACATTTACGTGAAGATGCTAAAACCGGGGAAATTATCTGGCGTTCTCGTGCATCCCAAGTTAGTGAAAAGTTAGCTGATATCATTGACACGATGGTAAGCTACGATTTCCGCAGTCGCTACCCCACAGCAAGGGAAGCCTTAGAAGCTTTGAATTCATTGGTAGAAGGTAGTGAATACACTCAAGATACTGCGATCCGGAATAATGTAATACAAGATGCTACTTCAGCGCCTCCTGACGTAATTACAGCTACAGATCAAACTGTACCTCTAGCTGCAAAATCACCGAAACCACCAAAACCACCACAGGAAATTCCTAGTTACAGCGCACCTACAGTAGCGATCAATCGCGATCCAGCACCAGTTAATCTTGCCACAAAAAAACAAAGTCTGGTGCCGCAAAAATTATTGCAGCCTCAAATAGTTGCAGCAGTCGGTGCAATCGGTGCAATTGGTTTGACTTTCGGTGCGTTTAAATTATTTCCCCAACCACAAATAACTCAGCAAGCAGATGAATTTCCAGAAATAATCACTCAGCAAGAGATTAACACTCCCAATCCACCTCCTGTTAATCCTCAGCAGCAAGCAGAAATTTTGTTAGAGGAAGCAGAAGAGTTGCGAGTTGCACAAGATTATCGCCAAGCGGTGGAAAACTACCAAATGGTGATTGAATTGCAGCCCAATCTAGCCTCTGCCCATTGGGGGAGTTGTTACAGCTACAATCAGCTATCAGAGTATCAACAGGCACTGGTGGCGTGCAACCAAGCACTAGAAATTAATCCTGAATATGCAGAAGCTTTTTCCAGTCAAGGTGTTGCTCTCAAACAGCAACAAAATTTAGAGGCTGCTCTTGTATCTTACAATCGCGCTTTGGCATTAAAACCAGATTTGACTGAAGCTTGGATTAATAAGGGAACTGTACTCCACGATTTGGCAAGATATAAAGCATCTCTAGCTGCCTATGAAAGGGCGATAGAATTAGCACCGGATTCAGCTGATGCTTGGGCAAATAGAGGTGCTGCTTTGTGGGCACTGAAGCGCTTCGATGAGGGGATTAAATCAATGGATAAGGCTCTAGATATAGATCCAGATCATGCTAACGCAAATGATTTGCGGCAACAAGCACGACGACAAATTGGGCGTTAAGGATTTAATTAGAAGTGCCGGGAGGCGGAATTGAACCGCCGACACGAGGATTTTCAGTCCTCTGCTCTACCGACTGAGCTATCCTGGCTGAACACTGTATTTTTCAGTGCTTAACTAAGTTAACAAAAACTACGTACCATTGCAAGGGTTTGTTTGATATTTGTTGTTTGTTGTTTGTTGATGGTTGATTGGGGAAACGGATGTGGAAACGGATGATGGGTAGTGCTACAACGTAATTGATAGTAATGACAATGGATCTGGAAACGGATGATTGATATTACTACAGCCTAATTGATACTAATGACAACGGATAGGTAATGCATAGCTAGCAAATCCGACTCCTCTCATCTCCCCAATTCCCTTTCCTCAAAGGAGAATCGAGAATTAACAGTTAAAACGGTTTAAATTCTCCCCCTACTACCCCTGCTACCCCTGCTACCCCTGCTACCCTTACTCTCTCTGCATCCCCTGCTTCCCTTACTCTCCTACTCCACTCACTGTATCCCATTCTCGCGCTGCATCTGCAACTGCTGCGGTGACGGTTTTTTCCCCTAACATTGCTGCTTGCAAGTTTTCATAAATTGCCTTTTGCAACAAGTTAAGATTTTTCTTGGCGGGAACTAAAACTTCTGCGTCTGTAAGTTGCACGGCACTAACTTTGCGCGCTTGTGCGATCACGGAAGCTTGGCTATTGTCTTCAATTCCCTGAATATATTCTGTCACTGCTTGGGAAGTTGAGGGGAGTACATTAGCAGTTTTGGCAAAATTGAGCTGATTGGCGCTATTGGTAACATAGAGGGCAAATTTGAGTGCTTTCCGAGGCTGTTTACTATCGCGAGGAATGACTAAATTCATCACCGCTACACTCTTTTTCTGTGTTGCGCCAGTAATTTGGGTAGAGGTGGTGGATACTTCGGCGATGGAAGGTGCATTTTTGGCAATATTGTTGATAAATTCTGCACCAGAGGAGAGGATCGCCACTTCTCCTCCTTGGTACAATTCAATAGCGTAGCGATGTCCCTGTGTCAATGCTTCTGGCGGTAAGAGTTTCTTGTTATATAAATCCACCCAATACTGAAAAGCTTGAATTCCTTCTGGTGTATTAAAAGCTGCTTTACCTTGGGAATCTACCAGTTGCACTCCCATTTGCACCAGCGATTCTAAAACTTCTCCCGAATCGCCAGGTATAAAGGAAACAAAGAAAGCATATTTCCCTGTTTTTTCCTTCACTGCTTGCGCCACCTGTGCTAACTGGGTAAAGGTTGTGGGGGGTTGCGCCACACCTGCTTGGGTGAGTAAATCCTGATTGTAGATAGTAATCCTGGTGGTGAGATACCAAGGTAAACCAAAACTTTGCTCTTCAATGGTGCTAGCTTGCCAAATTTTGGGTAAATATTGCTCTTTTTCTTCCTGAGATACTAAAGTACCTAAATCTAACCAAGCGTTGCGTGTGGCTAACTGGGAGGCAAAATTAGGGTTGAGATTAACCACATCTGGGGCTGTTTTAGCAGAGACAGCAGTGAGAATTTTACTCTCCATCGCTGACCAAGGTACATCTACCCAGCGCACTTTAAGATCTGGATTTTCTTGCTCAAAGTCGGTAATTAACTGATTAAAGTACTCTGTAAACTGGGGTTTGAGTTGCATTGTCCAAAACTCCAATTCCTGAGTATTGGAGTTGGAGGGATTGGGATTGCAGCTAACCAACCAACTAAGCAAGAAACCGAATAATAGCCAGATTATAAAGCGTCGGCTGCGTTGGAGAATGCTCATGGAGAATAATTATGGATGCCTTTTGTGACAGGTTATACCATGTTCATTTCCGATTTGGTATCACACTGACTGTTTCACTGCCCAAAATCAAGGGCTGTTAGAGAAAGTTTTCAGCGGCTTTTGAGCCCAATAATAGCAAGAATCCAATACTCAGCAGTTGGCGTGATGGTTTGATATTGGGTTCTGAAAAAAAAATTATACCTATGCCGGATGCGAATTAGATTGTATCCTATTTAGCAGATTTCAATTCACTGTGCATCTTCTGTTCACTCACTTCTTTTTCCATCCAGGTGTTTTAACCCTGCCCATGTTATCCTTGCTACTTCAATCTCTCAAGTAGCTTCAGATTCAGGAGATGTTCAATCACTAATGAGTAAGAAAGCGCGTAATTTTTTCATCTATCTCCTGTCCCTCGGACTGGCAATGAGCCTGATTTTATTTTCCCTGCGTTCGGGAAATCTGACCACTGTCAATCCTGTAGCTGCATCAACTCAGGCGGCTACAGAGTTGCGAGGAGTCTGGCTAACCAATGTATCCAGTGCTGTTTTCTTTGCACCTTGGGGGTTAAATCGAGCCATTAAACAACTCGCGCAACTAGATTTTAATACCCTCTATCCGGTGGTTTGGAATCGCGGACACACATTCTATCCTAGTACCGTGACGCAAATAGCAACGGGAAGAAGACAGGAACCCTTGCTAAAAATCGCCCGGCTTGGTTCAGATGTTTTAGATGAAATTATTACTCAAGCGCACCAAAGAAATTTAAGAGTTATTCCCTGGTTTGAATATGGCTTAATTACCCCTGCAAATTCCAAGCTGGCGCAATTGCATCCCGATTGGCTAACCCACACTCAAGACGGGAGACTGATTTTATCGAAGGATAATGTGGAGTCTAAGCTAGAAGCCTCCGAAGCCAAAAAAACATCTCAATTATCCCAATTTATCGAATCTGTGCGTAATCGCGTCACAGTACGCCATATTTGGCTTAATCCTTGTCATCCGGAAGTACAGCAGTTTATCAAAGACCTAATTCTAGAAGTAGTAACCAACTATGATGTGGATGGGATTCAACTAGATGACCACTTTGGAATGCCTGTGGAATTAGGCTACGATTCCTTCACCATAAAACTTTACCAGCAAGAACACGGTGGTAAAAGTCCACCAAGCGATCCCTATGATCCCAAATGGATGCGTTGGCGCGCTTACCAAATTACCAAATTTATGGCAGAGATTAGCGCCGCAGTCAAAGAGGTGAAACCTCAGGTAAAAATCTCCCTCTCTCCCAATCCCAAAGAATTTTCCTATCGCAAATACCTCCAAGATTGGGAAACCTGGGTGCGACGCGGTTTTGTCGATGAATTGGTATTGCAGGTATATCGAAGAAATTTAGACAGTTTCCAAGGAGAATTATCCCATCGGGCTGTAGACTTTGCCCGTAGCTATGTTCCCGTGAGTGTCGGTATTTCGTCGGGAACCTGGCGTAATCCAGTACCCATAGAAATAATTCAGCAACAGGTAGAAAAAACACGCGAGAATGGCTTTTCTGGTGTATCTTTTTTCTATTGGGAAAGCTTATGGGGTTATATTACTCCTGAATCGCCCCAGAAACGTCGTCGGGGCTTTGAGACGCTGTTTTCTGGGCAAATGAGAGATGAGAAACAAGCAAAAACGAACTAATTTTTGGCTACGATGGGTACTAGCGACTTGTCTGGCTTTTGGAGTCAGTTTAATCTGGTTAGAGGTAGGCGAAAGACCAGATATTGACCCCCTACATGCTGTTACTGGCGCTGTGGTAATTGGTTGCGCCCAATCCTTTGTCCTCAAACAACACATCAATCATTTTTGGTGGTGGATTCTCGCCTGCGTTTTGAGTTGGGGCTGTCTCACTGCGATGGGTGTAGGCGCAATTGGTTGGGTGACACCGAGAACAGAATTATTGGGAATTCGATTTATCTATGGCGGTATTTTCGGTGCGATTGCTGGAGTCTGTTTAGGTTTGGGACAATGGTTGTTAGTCTTGCGCACCCAAATACCTACCTCAGGGCGCTGGATTCGCATCAGTACTATTTGCTGGGCGTTAGCATTGGCTTTAGGCTGGACTGTGGGTGGTTTTGTGCGTCTGATGACTAATCTTTTCTTAGGAGAAGTTATTGGTTTAGCAGTAACTTGGCTGGTGGTAGCTTGTATTACAGGAATCGACCTTCTAGAGTTACTAAAAGAAGCAAAAGGCGAGTAAGATAAGCAGGGAGCAGGGAGAGTGAGAGAAGCAGGGGTAGCAGGGGATGCAGGGGATGCAGGGGAAGAATTTAAACCGTTTTAACTTTTAATTCTCCATTCTCCTTTGAGGAAAAAGAATTGGGGAGGTAGGGAGAGTAAGAGAAGCAGGGGTAGCAGGGGATGCAGGGGAAGAATTTAAACCGTTTTAACTTTTAATTCTCCATTCTCCTTTGAGGAAAGAGAATTGGGGAGGTAGGGAGAGTAGAAGTCGGAGATAATGGATTAATCATCTGTTGTGATTAGTATTGATTATGCTGTAGTACTATTCATCATCCATTTCCACATCTGTTTCCCTAATCAACAAAAATCAGCAAATGATAACCGCTACAGTAGATAGTTTTTGCAGCTATTGCAGAAAAGGATGGAAAATAGGAGAGTTCTGCTACTTCTTCGCAATAGATGCAAGCTTTCAAAGTCCTAAATCGGCTTTCAGTAGGAATTATAGGTGCTAGTTTAGTATTTCTAGCTCGCCCCCTACAAGCTCAAACCCAGCCTCCAGTTACTTTTAGTGTCGACAGCTTACTCTCCCAAACCCAGGAAGTACCAGAATTTGAAGGGTTGGATATTAGTCCTGAGATTATCGAAAATAGCCCCGTCTTGCAACGCTGGTTGGAAGAAATACCAAATGTGTGGGATGATATCCATCGCGATCCTAGTTTTCGCACTCGTATTCGTTTTGGCTACTCTGAGCTAGATGACGAGGCTGGCTTTAAGGTAGGTGTGGAAGACGTATTTTTAGGAAAGACAGGTTTAACAGTCAGTGGTAGTTATCAGGGAACCTTTGATGGTGACCGTAGAACCTGGGGAGCTGATTTACAATATTACGTATTGCCCTTAGGTAGCTATATTAATTTTGCGCCTGTGGTGGGTTATCGCAACATTGAAGTAGAAGATTTTGATACCGAGGGTTTAAATGTGGGTGGGCGTTTGCTATTCGCCCTCTCTCGCGATGGCGCTGCTGATATTAGCTTAACCCAAAGTTTTGTCTCTCCTGGTAGCGATGATGAGGTAGGAATTACCTCCCTTGCTGTCGGTTATGCGATTACTTCTAATATTCGCATTGCTGCTGATTTAGAACGACACAATTCTAGGGAAGATAAGGAAAATCGTGTGGGGATTTTGCTGGAGTGGTTACCTTGAAAATTCCTTGGCAAAAATGCAAATGCAACAGTTAGTAAGCCCAATCTAAATAAGTATCCATAATTTCTGTATTGCGTTTTAGTAAAACACAATAGTATCCTTCTGTATCTAAGAATCTCCAAATGGCAGCAAAAAGACAGCCAATCGGCGTTTTTCTAAAAGGATAATAGTAAGTGATATTTTCGTGTATAACTTGCCAACCTGAGTGTTGAAACAAAAGTGCCCAATCTGTTGGGGATAACTCAAAAATATGAGTAGTTTCTGCCTTTCTAATTTTATTCTTTCGATGTTTAACATCCCACAAACCAACTCTACTATTTCTATAGTAGGGAGTACCAATTATCAGATACTCTGAGTTTCCTTTTGTAGCTAATTTATATAGAAAACCAACTGGATCATGCAAGTGTTCAATCATGCTGAAGGTACAAAAAGTATCTATTTTTCTATCTTCTAGATCCAAGTCTTCCGCACGACATAAAATAGCCTCAAAACCCTTTTGTTTCATTGCCTTAACTACATGAGGATCTAGATTAACACTTAAGCCATTTATATCTTTCCCAGTAACTAGGTTTTTAAAGTAAGTAATTTGTTTCCCTGAGTTATCTCCAATATCAACTACATTGATTTTTTCTTGATCAGTTAGTAAATCTATAAATTTTAGAAAAATTTCGCATTGGCAAACATGACAAATTCTTTCTTGATTTTTTACGGATTTGTTATAGTCAAATTCAGATAATTCAACATTCAATTCAGGGAGAATATCACACAATCTTTGATACAAATTTTGATAACTACCTGTTTTGACAGCTAATGATAGTGAAAGCTGACAAAAAGGTTGGAAGATTCTCTTGATTAAGAATATTTCTAATCCTGAAATATTTTTTTCTCTGATACGTTTATCAAGAGAGTGTGTACTCCAATGAAATTGATAGTATAGTTTTTCTAACAAGTGAGATATCACCTCAATTGGCACTTGAGAAGTAATGAGAATATCTTAGATCTTTTGGATTAGCTGAATCAAGCACTTGCTGATCCCACTGTTTGATCCAACATTTCGCGGAAGATAATCACATCTTGACGAGGATCAACACGACTTACTTGTACCTCTAAACGGTCACCTAAAGCCACTGTACGACGAAAACGGTGCGGTAACTCCAAACCTAATTCTTCCAGTAAAATTAAGCCCAAATCCTCATCTTCGCGCAGCCAACGCAACAACATAACTTGCCAAACTTCTCCAATGTGGCGACGCAGATATTCCAAACTCCAGTAGCGATTCGTCTGCCTTTCCACTAAACTTGCTTCTTGAGCAGAAGCAGTAACACTATACATAATCCCTTTCAAATCTTCAGCTGGAAAAGGTAACTCATCCCCTCGCAAATGAGCCTTAATTTGAAAATGAGTTAACAAGTCAGTGTAGCGGCGAATCGGCGAGGTTGCTTGGGTATAGGTATTCAAAGCCAAACCAGCGTGACGAATGGGCATGATACTCATCTCTGAGCGTGGCATACAGCGACGCAAAGCGCAAAAACGCACTGGACCTGCAGGTAGTTGAATTAACTCCTCCTGAGGGGGCAATTCTGGCTGTGGTTGCCCTCTAAATGGTAGGGGTATACCATGCTCTTGCCCATAACGCCCTGCCACTTCCCCAGTCAAAATCATCATCTCTGCCACTAGCTGCCGAGATTGGGAATTATCCAACAATTCAATGGTAATTTCATCATCGCCCTTAACCTTAATTGAAGCCTCAGGCATTTGAATATTAATTGAACCTTGGGACTTGCGCCATTGCTGACGTTGTTTTGCCCAATATGCTAATTGAGCAATTTCTGGTTCTGCTGTAATTCCCAACTCCAGCATTTGATCCACATCATCGTAGGTGAGGCGATAGGTGGGTTTAATCAAGCTGGCGTGGATACTATACTCCTTAACAGCTCCATCTTCCTCTAAAACCACCGCAAAACTCAAGGCTGGGCAGACTTGACCTTGCACTAAACTCATTGGTCCCGTAGCCAATTCCGTGGGGAACATGGAAATTGTCCCCGTGGGTAAATACATACTAGTACTACGACGGCGTGCTTCCAAATCCAATTCGTCTCCTGGAGAGACTAATCTGGTGGGGTCAGCAATATGAATCCAGAGACGCTGCTTTCCTGTGCTATCCTCTTCTAGACTCAAACCATCATCAATCTCTCGAGTACTCTCATCATCGATGGTATATACCTTGAGATGGGTTAAGTCTAAACGTTCTTGGTCAGGATCTGAGATAGGAGAAGCCAAGCATGAGTGCGCCACTTCGAGTACCTTCTTTGAAAATTGGATAGGATATGAGCTGCGACGCAGAAATAGGTTTTCGTGTGTACTCCACCTGCCTAATTTAATTAGTAACTCAAAAGCTGATTCTGGAGTTGGATTATAGCCTAAGGTTTCCAGAATTTCTTGAGCAAGACGGGCAGTTTGTTCTGGTCGCAAAATGAACTTTTCTAGGGCTTCGAGGCGAGTTTGATCACTCTCTTGCCACTCAGTTGTTTCCCCAGCTAAGGTTTGCTGCACCCTGGATAAAAATTCTTGTTTTTCTTGCTCTCGCTTCTGTTGTACCTCTAATTGATGTTTAATCTCTTCTACTTGAGCTGCCGTACGGGGTTCGTAGGCATCCCCCTTCTTTTTAAAGTAGATTTTGTCTTCTGCAAGGAGAGTATGAGCAGCATAGCACACAGGCGCACTATCTTCAGAAAAAAGCAACTGTGCCATTTCCGCCGCCGTTACACTTGCACTATCTTCTACCAATAATTCCCAGGCAATTTCCAGGCTGGAAGGGTCCTGATATTTGTGTGCTTGTTGAATAAATTGGGGTATGTCATCTGGTTTATAGGAACCACCAGAAACTTTATATTCTATGCGTTGCGGACGCAGCTTATGGGATTGACCTTTCGCATCAACAAAAATCCAATCCTTCTTTCCCTCTGGACGCTCAGCAACAGCAAGACGACGCTCCCCTTGTAGCCTGAATTCAATTAGCGTTCCCTTCTCCACCTGATTTTGTGCTTCCCAGTTTTATGTTTGTCTAATTGCTTACTTTATCCAGTGTAGCCTCTTGGCGTGAGAGTTCTTCTATGTATAATCCCTTAGTGAGCAAAAACAAAAAATCCTTTCTCCCTAGAGACAAAGGATTCGTGGTTAAGAAAAAAAGCTGATGAATCAGAACTTTAGCCTTCTTTATTAATAAAGGGCAACAATGCTAGCAAACGAGCACGTTTTACTGCTCTAGTTAAAGCCTTTTGCTGTTGCGAAGTCAAACCAGTGATTCTGCGAGGTAAAATTTTGCCACGTTCGGTGATGAATTTACGCAGCAGTTCTACATCTTTGTAGTCAATGGGATCATCGGGTTTAATTGGGGAGAGACGTTTACGGTAATAAGCCATGGTACTAATTTTGTAATTGTGATTGGGAATTAAAAGTTATTTTGTTTCCTTGTGAACCGTGTGCCGATTACAGTGAGTACAGAACTTTTTCAGTTCCATGCGCCCAGTGGTATTACGGCGATTCTTGGTGGTTGTGTAGCGAGATACGCCATTAGAGCGCTTGTCAATATTGGTGCGACATTCGGTGCATTCTAAGGTAATAATAATGCGTACACCTTTCTTAGCTGCCATAGCAAATAGGTTTCCAACTTAGTCAAAATTTAGACACAAGCCTCTATCTTCTCATGTTGCGTTTGAGCTGTGCAAGTAGCTTCCTGGCTCTTAGATCTAGGGAAAAACCGCGATTGCTTGGAATCATTAGGGTTTCGGTGATGCGATCATGGAATGCTTGGCTGAAATCCTCATCTGCAAAGGCGACACCGCAATCTGCTAGCAAGGGTGAAACTAAAAGCAGCATCGAAAAACCATTTCTGAGGTTAATATTCAAGCCAATCATGGCAAGAAGTGCACAAAAACCAAGTATACCTTCCCGTTTTGTCAGGGTAATCATGTCGGGAGTTTTGCGGAAACGGGGAGCAATTACTTTGAGATCCATTGCCCAGCGCCCTAAACTTTGACCTTGATTATTGACAACTAGAAATACTCTTAGACCATACCAGGCAAGGATAAAAATGAGCCAGCGAATTACTCCTGTACCAGCAATAATACTAGTAAGCCAAACGGCGACAAAATCAATCAAAAAGGCGTAAATTCGACGTTCTACAGGGGCTCTGGGATAGCGAGATTCGGGTAATTCTTCTTGATCTGAGTATTGATCTGAGTACATTTTTTTTGTTCAGAATGCGGTGAGAGATTAGGGAGTTAGGGAGTTGAGGATTTGGGGAAGCAACGCTTGTTTTTTCCCTCTCATTGGATTGAGAAATGACCGCTTGCTTAAGAACATACTCTCCAGAGGTAGGGAGTAGAACAAGCAACAAACAACAAACAACAAACAACAAACAACCAATAACTATTGACTCTTAGCTAATAACCAACCTCCTAATCCTAAGCCTAATAAATTAGGTATCCAAGCAGCCATTAAGGGTGAAATAATACCTGCAATACCAAAGCCTCCGAGCATAAACATCATTAAATAGTAACCAAAGGCAACGAAGACGCAAAGACCAAAACTAGTAGCCCTACTGCTGTTACGAGGACGAGTTCCTAGGGCTGCACCTAGTAAACTAAAGATAATACAAACGAAGGGAAATGCGATCTTTTGTTGAATGCGCACTCGAAACATCATAAAGCGGGCGCGATTACTACTAAAGCGTAGGATTTCTTGAAATTTTAGGGCTTGGACAATATTCATTTCAAAGGGATCGCTACGCTCACTGGCTAAACTTAAACCTAGTTGGGGTAGTTGGAGTTTTTGTTGATCGAAGCGTAGGATACTGCGTTGGGAAGCATCGGGAGAATAAAAATAAATTGTGCCATTGAAAAAGTCCCAACTATTTTGCTGGGAATTCCACACCGCAGATTCACAGGTGATTACTTGCTTGACTCCTTCTTGGGATTCATCGAGGATGGTTAAACCTCTCAATCGCTTGCCCTCAAAGCTATTGGCATAGACAAGACGTTTTAGTTTTTGGTCTTTTTTGCCATTGGGTTGGATTATTTCTTCGTATTCTGGGTAGAGTATATGGTTAGCTTCAAAGGCACGTTTTTCTTGACGGAGTGCTTGTTGGAGGATGAGATTGGCTTGGTAATTAGCTGTGGGTAAAACTAATTCATTGAAGGCGAAGCTGAGACTGGTGACAAGTAAGCCTAGGATAAGGGCAGGGGTAACTAGTCGCAAGAGACTAATTCCACAACTGCGCATCGCGATTAACTCACTATCACTGCTGAGGCGATTGTAAGTCAGAAGTGTTGCTAGAAGTATGGAAACAGGCAGAGAATAGGAGGCAAATTCGGGAATTTTGAGCAAGAGAATTTGAATTGCTGCTTTGAGGGGAATTTCTGACTCGGAGACTTTGCTGAGTAAGTCGAGGAGGGAACCCAAGGAAACGCCAATAGCAGAGAAGGCGACAACACCAAAGAGAAAGGGAGGAATTAACTCGGTGGTGATATAGCGATCCATAATGGGAAGACTACGCACCAGCGAGTACAGGGGAAAATTTTTGCCTAGTTTCATTGCCATCTTTTGGCTATCCTTGAAAACTCTATCGCTTGCAGACGCACAATGTTAAGTAAAAAGTTGCTTTGGTGGACAATCAGATTTACCTCTCAATATACGTAGTGGTGGCGAGAGGCTGTTTGTCAGGGGAGGGCGTAATACCGTTTTCATTGAAATTAACTACAGATAGCTGATGGGGAGAGGGGAGAATCAGTAAGACACGAATATATCTGTAACTGTTTTTTATTCAACTGGTAGAAGCGAAAATTGATCATTGATATTGACGCTCAAGGGTATAAAACAAGACAAAATTGAACAAGACTCTACGAATATTGATTAGGCTTCCCTAAAATTAGTCTAAATTACTCAACAAAGTAAATTTGGACTAAGAAAGCTGGACAGGGAATTCAATTTGTTTGCACTCAAGAGCAGAAAAAATATCATCTCAGCCGCCCAAAAATGGCTGTCTAACAGGTCAAACCGTTCAGTTTTGTGGATTCTAGGTGTCGGCTTGTTATTTCGCACTGTGGTCGCATTTTGGCTGCTACCAGGCTTTGACGAGGCCTATTACTATCTGTACGCTCAACATTTAGACTGGAGTTATTTTGACCATCCCGTGTTAGTGGCGCTGATTACGGGTTTGGGGACTTGGCTTACGGGGGAAGTATCCCAGTTTACTATTCGTTGGGGAGCCTTAATTGTGCATACAGGTAGCTTGATTTTGCTGTATGCAACTGGTGTCAGGTTATTTTCACCTACCGCCGCGAGATTAACTTTAGCAATCGCCTCTACGATTCCTATTTTCCAGGTGGCTTTTGGTACCCTGACTTTACCAGATGCACCTCTGATTTTCTTCTGGAGTGCTAGTTTATATTGCGCTGCTAGTGAGTTTTTTCC
>CAZWGS010000042.1:26954-39138 GCA_964633315.1 uncultured bacterium
CTCTGATTTTCTTCTGGAGTGCTAGTTTATATTGCGCTGCTAGTGAGTTTTTTCCCTCAGTAGGGAGAGAAGAAGCAGGGGTAGCAGGGGATGCGGGGGAAGCAGGGGAAGCAGGGGAAGCAGGGGAAGTTGGGGAAGTGGAGGAGTTGGTGAATCAACCAATTAATAATCCATCATCAAGCAAATTACCCTATACCCAGGGAAGCTACTCTCCCACCTACCGTCTTTCCATTCTGGGAATTCTTATTGGTGGCGCTTGTTTGGGTAAGTATCACGGCTTTGTTTTAGGCTTAGGTTTGGTATTTTTTTGTCTAACGAGTCGCCGTCATCGCCGCGCTTTGGTTTCGCCCTGGACAGCGTTAGGATTAGCTTTGTTTCTTGTTACCATTTTTCCGATTTGGTTTTGGAATTTAAACCATGAGTGGATTTCTTTTCGCTTCCAATTGGGAGGGCGTTTTGAACCCTATCCTGGAGAGATTAAGGATACTAGCTTTAAACTTGTTGGTGTGCTTGTTGCTTTTGCTTCGGGTATTGGTTACCTATTTCCCACGCTGGGTTTTCCTTTGTGGTGGGTGAGTTTACGGGGATTGTGGGAGCAAATGTGGCTGAGGTTACCTTGGGGTAATCGGGAAAAAACTATTCTTTCAGAAAAGTATTGGTTAATTTTGGCGGTTTCTTTACCCCTGACGTTAGGATTTACGATTTTAGGGGGTAAAGAAGCTATTTTACCTACTTGGGCAATGCCGGGATTTTGGGGTTTAACTTTGCTGTTGGGCGAGAGAGCAACAACTTGGTCACAACGCAGAGTGTATGCTGGGCTCAAAGGGACGGCTTTCTTTCTCTCTACTCTACTGTTGTTTGTGCTGTTGCATATGAGTGTGGGAGTGTTGCAAAAACCTAGCGATTATTCATTATTTGGTGGTTTTGTCAGTCCAAAGAATGACCCTTCTAGGGAATTAATTGATGTTAAACAATTGCGAGATAGTTTTACTCAATCACCTATGTTAATGGAAGCCTTAGAAAATTCTCGCTTCATTTTTACTAACTCTTATTATCTCAGTGGTTATCTGGGTATGGCTTTGCAACCTGTGGTTTCTGTACCAATTACTTGTTTTAGTAATGATACTCGTGCTTTTGCTTTTTGGTTTCAACCACAAAATTGGCTAGGAGAAGATGGACTATATATTACTTTAGAGCGTTTTCATGAAATGCCAGGTATTTCGGCTGACTTTAGCAACTATTTTCAGAAATTTGAGGTAATTAATACTATTCCCTTGCGGCGAGGAGGTGCAGTTACTGATACTTTTTACGTCTATCGGGCGCAAAATTTGCTGCAACTATATCCAAGTTTGCCAAAAGTTAGCCAGAATAATGTTTAATTCACCTGGCAAATAAGTGACTAGGTATAATTAAATTTACTATTAAACCTAACTCTCATTCCCTTTCCTTAAAGGCAAAGTTTTATAGCATTTCTCTGATTAGTGAAATACACCTAACACCTGCTTCCTAACCTCTGCTCTCTGCCTCAAGACAAAAGCTTTGTACCTCACTAATATAAGAACTGCTATATATTTAATTTGACCTACTCATTCAATACATAACTTGTAAGCAGCAATAATTTTCTAGACGGTGATATTAACTTATGTAGCGCTACGGGACAACATGAGGAGATTTATCTGTTCCCTACTTCCTTGTTATTACTTACTTTTCACCAATTTATACTGTCCGAAATTATATGCGTAGCGCCACATTACTCGAACTGATGCTTAAAAAATTAGCTACTGGTTCAAAATATCTCAAATTAGTTCTATACTTTCCAAGTTACTAACCTAACTTAATTCTCATCTATGAAGGCAAAAGTTCTATTTAGACTACTCAAAGAAACATTCCAAGAATGGCAAGCAGATAAAGCCTCTCGTTTAGCTGCTGCCTTAGCTTACTATACAATTTTTTCCTTAGCACCTTTACTAATCATGGCAATAGCAATTGCCGGCAGTATTTTTGGTGAAGAAGCTGCTAAAGGAGAAATTGTTGGGCAAATTCAAGAATTAGTTGGTACCGAAGGAGCCACAGTAATAGAAACAGCGATTAAAAATGCTAATCAGCCCAGAATTAGTAATATGGCTTCATTAATTAGTGTTGGTGTTTTATTATTTGGTGCTTCTGGAGTATTTGCCCAATTACAAGATGCTCTCAATACCATTTGGAATGTTAAAGTCAAACCTAAACAGGGAGTACTTAATTTTATTCATAAGCGAATTCTTTCATTTTCTGCTGTTTTAGGAATTGGCTTTCTCTTATTAGTATCTTTGGTAATTAGTGCGGCGTTATCAGCTTTAAACAAATATATGGAACATCTGATACCTGGCGCTCATTTCCTTTGGGAAATACTCAATATAGCTGTTTCTTTTAGTCTTGTTACCTTGCTCTTTGCTTTGATGTATAAATTTTTGCCTGATGTGAAAATTAAATGGAGTGATGTTTGGACTGGTGCAATAATTACTGCCTTACTATTTACTATTGGCAAATTTGCTTTGGGGTTATATCTTGGCAGAGGCAGTTTTGGTTCGACCTATGGTGCTGCTGGTTCATTAGTTGTTCTTTTAGCTTGGGTTTATTATTCTGCTCAAATTCTCTTTTTTGGTGCAGAATTTACCCAAGTTTATGCTAGAGAATACGGTTCTCAAATTATTCCTGACCAACACGCGATGTACGTTGCTGATTGGGAGAGGTTACGTCAGGGAATGGAGAATAGAAAGTATAAATGAAGCAGCAAACAAACTTATTATCAGGTTAGTTGTTTACTCTTATCTTTTTTTCAAAGGCGATTATTTTAAAATAATATAACTGGTGCAAATATTTATTCTCTTGTCTGCACTAGTCAACACCAATTATCTGACACAGTAATTTATCTTCAATTGGTTTTTATAGTGCCAGTTACGATACCGTATGGGGCAGATTAATCCAAGCGATGGTGTTTATTTGTTGAAAATAAATCATTTATAGCGCTACGCGCAAGGCAGGAGGCAGAAGTATACTCACGCAAGGTTTCAGGACTTTAACTTGACAAATACGTTAATACGTAGCGCTATATAGGTAGAATTTACCAAGGAAAAACTTATCATGTCGATGATAATTATGATACTAGTCAGGTAAAAGTTTTTTTGATTAAAATACAAGAGGCAGTTTTAGTGTAATTCATGAGTTTGAGAAACGCTATATATAGCTACTTTATGTTTGAAAAAATGCCATTGAATCTTATTAAAATCATAATAATTAATGCATAACTTGATAATTATTATTAATGTTTTAAGTCCGTTTTGTTTTATTTTGCTTTCTCTGTTCCGGTGCAATAGAATTGAATAGTGTGGCACTATATTCAGGTATATAGACAACAGGCAGCAGGCAAAAAATTGACTAGACAAAATTTTGCCTGTACTAATAATCTAACCTAAATACTTAGTGCTATAGATTAAATACAGGGAATAAAAAAATGGCAAACAAAAGAGATACATCCAGAGACGGATTAGATAACAAGCTTTTAAACTATGCTTTGAGCAACTTTAAACCAGTTTGGGAATTGATTCAAAGTAATAAATTTTTGAACTGTAAGGTTAATAAATTCTTAGTTAATAGCCTAATCTACAAAGTTCCCACTCGTCCCTATCCCTATAGTTTAATGACCCTAGATCCCCAAATTCCGGGGACAGACAAACCAAAAAAAACAGATGCCTATACTTCTTGGGATTCTCTAACAGATCGCACCTACACAGGCAGACATTTACCACCAGATCCTGAGTTGAATCGAGAAGGTAATCTACCTCCAGTGGAGGACTTAAAAGTTCTTTTCCAAAAAATAGATAACAAAACCAGATATTCAGATAAATCCACACTCCTATTTCCCTATTGGGTTCAGTGGTTTACGGATAGTTTCCTGCGTATAGACAGAGAAAATCGCTTTCAAAATACCTCCAACCATCACATTGATTTATGTAATGTTTACGGCTTAACTAGAAAGGAAACTAACTTACTTCGTTCCTTTACAGGAGGTAAATTTAAAACCCAAAAATTGCAGCGTAAAGATGGTGTGGAAGAAGAGTATCCTCTATTTTATTACTCAGATCCAGAGCAGGGCATTATTGACCCTCAATTTGAAGGTCTTCACAAACCTTTGAACGAAGAGCAAAGACTACCACCTCAACTTAAAGCCAAAATTTTTGCTATGGGTGTGGAGCGAGCTAATGTGCAAATTGGTTACGTTATGCTCAATACTCTCTGCATTCGAGAACACAACCGTATTTGTGATATTCTGGCTAAGAATTATCCTAGCTGGGATGATGAAAGACTATTTCAAACAGCGAGAAATATTGTCATGGTGATTGTTCTCAATATCATCATGGAAGAGTATATTTTCCACATTACTCCTTATAACTTTAACTTCTTTGCTGACCCCGAATCTTTTACCCACGAAAGTTGGTATCGTGAAAACTGGATGGCGATTGAATTTAGTTTTGTCTATCGCTGGCATAGTGCTTTACCTGAAATTTTTAAATATGATGGTAAAGACACTCCAATGGCTCAATCTTTGTGGAACAATCAGATGTTAATTGACCAAGGATTAGGAGCATTAATGGAAGAAACTTGCTCTCAACCTGGCACAAGAATTGGTTTATTTAATACACCTGATTTCCCCGTTAAGAAAACAGAAACAGGAGTAGAAACATTTATTGATGCGACAGAACTTGCAACTATTAAGTTAGGTAGAACTGCCCAACTAGCCAGCTACAATGATTATCGGGAAATGTGTGGCTTTCCTCGGGTAACTAAATTCAATCAAATTACAGGTGATGAATATGCCCAGAAAAAGCTAAAAGAACTCTATGGTCATGTGGATAAAATAGAATTTTTTGTAGGACTATATGCAGAGGATATCCGGGAAAATTCTACCATTGCTCCTTTAGTTGCTAGGTTAATTGGGATTGATGCCTTTTCCCAGGCTCTAACTAACCCTTTGCTCAATTACAACATCTTTAAGGAAGAAACTTTTTCTCCTGTGGGTTGGGAGATTATTAATAGTACCAAAACTGTTTCTGATTTAGTGAATCGCAACGTTCCAGCAGGAGATAGAAAATACAAGGTAACATTTGACATTTAAATTTACGTAGGTTGGGTTGCGCCGAGAACCCGCGTCGCCCGAAGGCGCAAGGGAATGCGAACCAAGACAGATAGAGAAGATTTTTACTATGATTTAAATCATTCAATCATTCGTAGCCCCAAAAATTAGATTAAACGCACTAATAGATTGGGTTAGGTAAAGAGAATAAATTAACCTTATCTTCAGATAATACTACTAGTCATAAACCAATTTTTTAGATATATATCTAGTATATTTTTTGAAGTAAAGAGACCAAAAAATAGTAAATTTTTCCTTTGTTGAACCTAGGCTAATCCAACCTACTTTCGCATCACATTGCAAAGATTTTTTTAGTTAACCAAGCTTTTAATTCTCAGAACCAAAGGTATTTAAAAAAAAGTGAAATTATTTACAGAGTATCCTGAAGCAAACGAGCAACAATACTACGATTTGGTGGCACAAAAAACAAAAAAGAATATGGATAAACTCTATAAAAATGCAGAACGCGCATTGCGAGATACCCATGCAAAAACCCATGCTTGTGTTCAGGGAACGTTAGAAATATTTGACTTCGATGAAGCTGCGATTAAAAGAGAACTAAAACAACGTACTTCCCTAACTGAAGCACAACTCAATGCTATTTCCATTAAGCAGGGATTATTTGCCACACCAAAACAATATCCCGTGTGGTTGCGCTTTGCCAACGGACGCACTAAAGTTGCTAATGACTACGAACCCGATACCCGTTCTTTGTCAGTAAAAATAATGGGAGTTACAGGGGATAGATTACCCCAAAGTCACGAATCTCACACCCAGGATATTATTACCCAGAACGCCGAAATCTTTTTTATTAAAAGTATTAAATACTACTACGGCTTCTTCAGTGCAGTGGTAAGGTCGGGTAAATTCCCCATACTATGGTTGCTACTTCACCCTAAGCAAAAAAACGCCCTACAAACTATCACTAGCCGTAGTCCCAAAAGTTTACTTACCGAACGCTATTGGAGTGGTTCCGCCTCTGCTTTAGGGCTTCCTGATAATTTTAACCCTGAGGAGCCAGGAAAAGTGCCCGTCACCTATCCAGCGGTGATAAAATACGCCTTTACTCCCTCTGCCAGTCAACCACCCCACCAACGACTTCCTTTCCAACAAAGAGACGAATCGCAAATTGAGCAAGCCAAAGCCTCAAAAACAGAAGATAATTACTATCGGGAAGAATTAATTGCAGCCCTAGCCAAACCCGACGCAGACTATTGTTGGGACTTAGAAATTCAATTCCAAACTACTCCAAAAATGTCGATTGATGATGCCACAATTGTTTGGGAAGAAGCAAAAGCACCCTTTTTCAAGGTAGGTCGTTTACGAGTGCAACATCAAGAAATAAACTTTAGTGAACAGTGTGACTTTTGTGAGAATTTGCGCTTTGCACCTTGGAATGGCTTAACCTTACATCGTCCTGTAGGTGCGCTAAATCGCTTGCGTGCCTTAGTTTATCCTATCGTTGCCCAATACCGTCATCGCCAACAAGGATTAAATTACCAAGAACCCACAGGCGAAGAAAAGTTCTCTCAATCATAGTCTAACCAGATTATGACAATATCTGAAATCTTACGCCCCTACAATGGGTAAAATTTTACTGCCCTAAATTCTTAGTCACTAGTTTTGTCTCTGGGTTAAGGCTAAATCTAAGAAAGGTTTCTTAGATGCGTTTATCGGATTATAACCATGCATATAACGCTTGGCCAGGAATATTTTGTATCCAAATATACTATTTACCTTGACTCATGTCCCATAACTTAGCAACATAATGTCGGTAACTTGAAGTATTTACTCAAGTCAGCTTCATGTTGTCTCAGTGCTTGAGCCTTCATTGAATAATGAGAAAAACCAGGTTAGTTAGAAGCCCTATTCTCAGGAGAGAAGCCTATGACTAGTACAGTCAACCCTAAAGCCAAACTAAATAAGTTTGAAAAAGTTAAGGCTGCAAAAGATGGATTAGCAATAAAAGATGAATTAGAACATTTTGCCAAAATTGGCTGGGAAGCCGTAGATGCAGATGATTTGCAACACCGACTCAAATGGGTAGGTGTTTTTTATCGTCCCGTAACCCCTGGTAAATTCATGTTACGGATGCGTACTCCCAATGGTATCCTCAGTAGTACTCAGATGCGAGTTTTAGCTGAAATTGTTCAGCGCTATGGTGAGGATGGTAGTGCAGATATTACTACTAGGCAAAACCTACAATTGAGGGGAGTACGTCTCGAAGATATACCGGAGATTTTCCAAAGTTTCGAGGACAACAATCTTACCACAATGCAATCGGGAATGGACAATGTGCGTAATGTCACAGGTTCACCCTTAGCAGGTATTGGCGCAGATGAATTAATCGATACCAGAGAGTTGGTGAAACAGGTACAGGATATGATCACCAACAGTGGTGAAGGTAACTACGCCTTTACCAACCTACCACGCAAATTTAATATTGCCATAGAAGGGAGTCGAGATAATTCGGTTCACGCAGAAATTAACGATATTGCCTTTGTACCTGCCTATAAAGACGGAGTATTAGGCTTTAATGTCCTTGTAGGTGGCTTTTTCTCTGCTAAACGCTGCGAAGCTGCTATTCCTTTAAATGCTTGGGTCAATCCCAATCAGGAGATAGTAGATTTATCCCGTGCTATTTTAACTGTTTATCGAGATAATGGTTCTCGTGGTCCTCGTCAGAAATGTCGTCTCATGTGGCTGATTGACGAGTGGGGTATGGAGAAGTTTCGCGAGGAAGTGGCTAAGGAGTTAGGTCAAGATTTAGTTCCTGCTGCACCAGAAGATGAGATTGAGTGGGATAAATTAGATCATCTAGGTGTTCATCCCCAAAAGCAAGACGGGCTAAATTATGTTGGTATGCATGTCCCCGTAGGTAGACTGTATGCTGAGGATATGTTTGACTTAGTCCGTTTAGCGGAAGTTTACGGTGAGGGTGAAATTCGCCTCACAGTAGAACAAAATGTCATTATTACAGGTATTCCCGATGCTTCCCTAGAAGCGTTGCTAGCAGAACCCCTATTGCAAAAATTTACCCTTGCTCCGGCTAACCTGGAGCGATCTTTAGTATCTTGTACTGGTGCACAATTCTGCAACTTTGCTTTGGTGGAAACTAAAAATCGCGCCTTAAACATTGCCAGGGATTTGGATGCTAAGCTGGATATACCTCAACGAGTTAGGATTCACTGGACAGGTTGTCCTAATTCCTGTGGTCAACCCCAGGTTGCAGATATTGGTTTAATGGGAACTAAAACCCGCAAGGATGGTAAATCTGTGGAAGCAGTTGATATCTATATGGGTGGTAAAGTAGGCAAGGACGCTGAACTAGGTAGTTGTGTTCGTAAGGCTGTTCCCTGTGATGATTTACCTGCGGTGATGCAGGATATATTAGTTGAAAGTTTTGGGGCAACGGTAAAGTAGTAGATTAAGTCTAAATTGAGCAAGCCCTTATTCCTAGAGGTGTTTCATCTCTAGATAATGTTGTGGGGACGTATCATTGTGCGTCCCTACTATTTTATCTTTATTTCTTGGAATACTTTGTTGCTCTCAATAATCTCTCCCTACTCACAAAAGCCAATTCGTTGATTCTGCTAGCTGCTGGTAACAGGAATAGGTTTGATATTTAATATATTTGCTTACTTAAGTTCATAATTAATCGCTTTACTTTGCAATCGGATATAGTTGTTAACGCTACAAGATTATCACTCTCAAAGTTTTACAGTAAGTGGCTTCGAGCTACTTTAGATGGTTGAAGTTTCGGGCCATACCTAAGATATTTCACATATTTTTTATTCAAAACTTTGTAAAAAAAATAAATTTGATCTGTGTTTGTTTGCATACTTAAATAAGCAGTATTACTAAATTTCCTGTCTGGCTAGAAGACACTTAATTAAATAACGCACAATCTTACTTTTTTGTTAAAAGTAAAGAAAAGATAACAAGAGTGCAAAATCATTGATGTTCAAGAGTTTGGTTGTATAAATGCGTGTTTACCAGTAAGGGCATTAATGAGGCAGCAAATGCTTTTTTCTGCATAAATATTTAGATAAAAATAACTGAATCAAGAAGCAATAAAAGTCCCAATATAAACTTTTAGTAAAGCTCTAATATCGAGGCTATAAAGGCCTTAGAGCTATTTTGTCTGCTGTTTAAAACAGAAAAATGGCAAGCAGAAAATCTGACTAGATTACAAAATGACTTATCAGGGACTTGGGACTTCAAGTGATGTAATTAGCATCAATGAGGAGGTTGATTTCAGCAATAAAATTAATCTCAACTTTAATCAAGAGCAAGGAATAGAAAATAATACGGCAATCCCTACAAACTCAATAAAACTCGAAACAGAGTCTTTATCTGCTCTTGAATTATCGTCGTTAAATACCTCTTTTGAGGAAAATAGGTTAGATCAGCGAGAAAATGAAGATCTTGCTAGCAATGATTTACTTGCAGCAAATACCTCTACACCAAACGCGACTTCTAGCACCAATTTATTAACAGAAAATTTTGGTTGGCTAGGAGAAACAGAAGTCGCTGCTTTACCCACAATCTGCAACTGTGCTGCTTGCTGTGGTTTGGTTGCTAGTAATATACAAAATAGCGGACAAACTGCTTCCACATCAACATTTGGTCCTACCTACTCCCTCTCTTCACTACCACTTTTGAGTAGCAATCCCGATGCTACAGCTAAAATTTATCTCGACTTTAGTGGTGGTATTACTTCCAATACTATTTGGAATCATAACTACAATAACGGCTTTAACATTGATACTCCCGCCTTTAGCATCGACAACGACACCACTACCTTTAGCAGCGAAGAATTAGATGCGATTACAGAAATTTGGTCGCGAGTAGCAGAAGACTTTGCACCTTTCAATGTTGACGTAACGACTGTAGATCCAGGTAATTTCTCCGCTACTGAAGGAATTCGCGTTGCGGTGGGCGGTTCATGGGATGATTGGTATGGTAATTCTGCAGGGGGAGTAGCTTACACTGGTTCTTGGCGTTGGAATAGTGATACCCCAGTATTTGTCTTTGAAGATAATACCAATAATGGTGATGCTAAATACACAGCAGAGGCGATTTCCCATGAAATTGGACATGCCCTAGGTTTACAGCATCAAAGCGTATTTAATAGCCAAGGTATACTGACTGAAGAATACAACACTGGTGACGGTAACTGGGCACCAATTATGGGACTGGGTTTTGAGAGTGAACTCACCACCTGGCATAATGGAACTAACCAAAATGGTGTTTACCAGGATGATATCGCGATTATTGCGGCGGCAAACAATGGTTTTGGTTACCGAGACGACGATCATGGTAATAGTAGAAGCACAGCAACTGCCCTTGGTGGAGGTGCGAATGTAACTGCTTCTGGTATTATCGGTAGCAGCAGCGATGCCGATGTCTTCTCTTTTAGCACAGATGCTGGCGCAATTAGTTTCCAAGTTGATGTAGCTGAATTTGGTGCTAATTTGGATGCAGTTGCCGAATTACGCAACAGCAGTGGTACTCTAATCGCTAGTAGCAGTCCTTCTAATCAACTTAGTGCTAGTATCAACACTTCGGTAGCTGCTGGAACCTATTACCTGTATGTTAAAAGTACTGGTGAGTATGGGAGAGTTGGTAATTACTATGTCAGTGGTGAGATTAATCCTCTAGCAAATACCACTCCCGTTGAGCAAGAAACCGATGTAGATCTTGCTGGTGCCTATTTTAACGTTAATCCTGAACCCTTGCTAGCTGGAGAAGAGTTTAATGTGCAATTTCAGGTGGAGAATAGTGGCGTAGATAATGCTGGTGCTTTTAGTGTTGACTTCTACCTTTCTGATGACTCTAATATTACCAGCTCCGACTATTTTCTCGGTAGCTATACTTTCAATGGTTTAGCAGGTAATAGTAATAGTGGTCTCATTAGCACCGACCTGATTTTACCAGAAGGAGGAAATTCTATTTGGAACGGAGATGGAAACTACCACATCGGGATGATTGTGGATGGGGATAATGCGGTGATTGAAAGCAGTGAAAGTAATAATTCTAGTACTGCTAATTTAAAAGACTATGATCGCGTGGCGATTAGTTATACTACCATTTCACTACCTACTATTTCCATTGCTGATTCTAGTATCAGTGAAGGTAACAGTGGTACTACCAATGCTGTTTTCACCCTGCAACTGAGTCACTCTAGCAGCCAAACTATTCAACTAAATTATAATACCAGCAACATTTCTGCCATCGCAGGGGATGATTATACCGCCGTTAGTAATAGTGTATCTTTTACGCCTGGACAAACAGTTGCGATTATTACTGTACCGATTTACGGCGATACCATCGTGGAGGGTGATGAAACTTTTTCTGTCAATTTAAGCAATGCTCAAAATGCTACCATTACTGATGCTCAAGCTATAGGTACGATAGAAAATAACGATTTTTCCCTTTATGGCACCCAAGGCAATGATACTAGTTTAAGGGGCAATTTTGGCGAGGATACCATCATTGGTTTGAGGGGTAGTGATCAGTTGGATGGTCGCTTTGGTAATGATACCTTAATCGGTGTTGACCCCGAAAGTACTTTAGCAGGACAAGGTGAAGTTGACTATCTCACTGGTGGTGTAGGAAACGATATTTTTGTCTTGGGAGATGCCAACCAAGCTTATTACAACGATGGTAACGATAGCAATTTAGGTACAAGCGATTATGCACTAATTGAAGACTTTAATATCTTTGGAGATAGGATTCAACTTCATGGTAGTGCAGATAACTATCGCTTGCATTCCTTAGCTTCTGGTACAGCAATTTTACTGGAAACACCACAGAAATACGAGGGAATCGCTTTAATTGCAGGTGTGGATAATTTGAGTTTAACAGGCGATTATTTTGATTTTGTGTAGTGATTGAACTGATTTTTGTTAATGGTTGATGGTTAATGGTTGATGGTTAATGGTTGATTGTGATAGTGAACTACCTACGGTGAAACCGTAGGCTTCTTACCCAACAGATTGCCTCGTA
>CAZWGS010000043.1:0-17104 GCA_964633315.1 uncultured bacterium
AAGGTTCCCGAAACTGGACGTTATAAAATTCGTGTCCATTATCGTCAGCAGGTAAACGAAGCAACTCAAGCTTATGGTTTAGCTTGGTGGACATTGGGGGAATAGTTGTTTGTTGTTTGTTGTTTGTTGTTTGTTGATAGTTAATTTTAGGAAATACTGTGTAAATCTTTGCCCGCAATTGCCAAAGCAGTGAGGTAACAGATAGTCTTGGTCTGAGTTACCTGAAAAAAGATCCTTTAGATTCAAGATCCTACCAGCGATCGCTCGTGAGGAGCCATAAAATCGATTTCAGGTCCCACAGGAACAATACCAGTGGGATTAATTGAAGCATGACTTTGGTAGTAATGTCCTTTGATATGCATCATGTTCACGGTATCAGCAATCCCTGGAGTTTGGTAGAGATCTCGCAGGTAACCCCACAAATTGGTGTAGTCAGCAATGCGCTTAATATTGCATTTGAAATGACCAACATAAACTGGATCGAAGCGCACTAAGGTAGTGAATAATCGCCAGTCGGCTTCGGTAATCTGGTTCCCTGTCAAGAAGCGCTGTTTGGAAAGCCTTTCTTCGAGCCAATCAAGGGTTTCAAATAGGGGTTTAACTCCTTCCTCATAGGCTGATTGAGTTGTCGCAAAACCAGACTTGTAAACCCCATTATTAACCGTGGTGTAGATGCGATCATTAAGTGCATCAATTTCTGAGCGTAATTCTTGGGGATAATAATCTCCAGACTTAGCACCAATGCGATCAAAGGCGCTATTAAACATACGGATAATTTCAGAAGATTCGTTATTGACGATAGTGCTGGTTTCCTTATCCCACAGCACTGGAACTGTAACTCGCCCAGTGTACTTTGGGTCAACCTTAGTATAAACCTGATGTAAATAGTTAGCCTGGTTAATTGGGTCTGGAATAACTCCTTCTCCTGGCTCAAAAGTCCATCCCTTATCTACCATCAACCAGTGAACCACAGAAAGGGAAATCATCTCTTCTAAACCTTTCAACTTGCGAAAGATTAGGGTACGATGCGCCCAGGGACAAGCATAGGAAACGTAAAGGTGGTATCGTCCCGACTCAGCTTTGAAGCCTCCCCTACCGCTAGATCCTGGCTCTCCATTGGGGGTAATCCAGTTGCGAAATTGTGAAGCTTTTCGCACAAAGCGTCCACCTGTGGTTTCGGTATCGTACCATTGGTCATGCCAGACACCGTCAATTAGAAGTCCCATGATTTTTACTCCTTTTTTGACACAATTGAGCTAATCTACCTGCTAGCAAGTTTATTGCTATTCGCAAACACTAGCATTTTCCTTGATCTGGGAATACCAACTTTGCCTATTTCCTGTTGTCTTCCCTAGACATAATTCAAACTCTATTTCCGTCGCTTAGCTCCCTTTTCACGACGTATTTCTCGCCAAATTTGGGTCGCTGCTAACGCTCCATCTGCTGCTGCAATTATCACCTGGTTGAGACCTACTTTTAAGTCCCCAATGGCGAAAATACGCGGGTGGGAAGTACGAGCCATTTTGTCGGTAACCAAATTTTTCCCTTGATACTCTAGTTCAAAGTTTTCTAGATATTTGTCGTGGTATTTCGAACCCATGGACACAACACCTGATTGCAACTCAACCACTGAACCATCTTCCAATTCCACTCCATCCATCTGATGATTTTCACCCAGGAATTGCTTGACGGGCGATTCAAACAAAGGATAACCGTGTTCTTGAAGTTTTTGACGAGTTTGGGGACTGACTTCAAAAAGACCGTGAGTAAAGACCTTAACATAAGGAGTAAACCAACCCACACTGTAGGCTACAGCAATTGCTTCATCACTGGCGACAAAGACACCAACCACTTGATCCATCATTTCATAGCCATCACAAATTAGACAAACGTGCAAATTATGTCCAGCAAACTCATAGACATTCTGCATATTTTCTAATTCAGGCAGATAGTCAATAATACCGCTAGCAGCAATCAAATACTTGGCTCGAAATACCGGATAAATACTTTTTTGGCGACCGAATTTTACACGAATGGCGAAAGTTTCTCCCTCATCCACAACTTCTTCCACAAAGCCATTTAAGAAATCTCCATCCAAAGACAGATAATGCTCTTTTCCTGTTTTGAGCAAAGTGCGCCCTGTGGTGTCTGGTGGTAATCCCAAATAATTATGTAATTCTTGCATCCAAAAAGAGCGTGCTTTCCCCTTATCAATAATCAGGGAAGAGAGTAGATAACGCTTTAAATAAATTCCGGCTGACAATCCTCCGACACCACCACCAATTACGATAGCATCGTAAATTTGCTCCGTTTTCTGTGGTATTAGTTCCTTAGAAAGCTTCATTGTCTTGACTCCTGATCACAAGCTTTAGTTGGGAATATTTCTGAGAATAGAATCTAAATTTAGGTTACACAAACTTATGATGGAAAGGACGTAAAATTTTACGTCCCTACAATGGGTAAAAAAAATTCAGATATTTTATCCCAAATGTCTGAGAGATGATTTCTCAGAGATTGACATCCTCCCATAGGTAAAACCTAGGGTTTCCACGCCGAAGAAAAGATGACAAAATTTTAATTCAAATTTCTAACCGCCGCTAATTTTAGCCTTGTAACCCAATTGAGTCAGAATCGCCAGTAACTTCTGCTTGTGTTCGCCTTGAATTTCCAAGGTATTATCTTTTAAGGTGCCGCCACTGCCACATTGAGCCTTAAGCTGTTTGAGTAACTTGGTTAAGGTTTCTGGTTGGCACTGAAATCCACTAATCACCGTTACCGTTTTACCTTTACGTCCAGATCTGGTTGCCTGTATCCTAATATTTTGTTGCTGTGGTGGTAGTTCCCGAATCGCTCTTTCGGTAGCCTCAGGATTTTCGCTAGCACCAAATTCTTGATAAACAGTGCGCTTAGCAGCAGAAGATTTACGTTTGCCAGACATAATTCGCTAATAGATTGATAATTAAACTAACAGATAGCTAAATAATTGACCGTGACTCAAACTCCCATTTCCCCTTCCTCTGCAACATACCAACAACCCGACACTTTAGGACGTTTTGGACGTTTTGGAGGTAAATACGTACCAGAAACTTTGATGCCTGCTCTAAGTGCACTAGAGGCAGCCTACCATAAGTATCGCCAAGACCCAGATTTTCAGCAAGAACTGCAGCAACTTTTGAAGGATTATGTTGGTAGACCTAGTCCTTTATATTTTGCCGAACGTCTCACTGCTCACTATGCTAAGGCCGATGGTACAGGAGCGCAAATTTATCTGAAGCGGGAAGATTTGAACCATACAGGGGCTCATAAAATTAATAATGCCCTAGCTCAGGTATTACTGGCTAAGCGTATGGGTAAAAAGCGTATTATCGCTGAAACTGGTGCTGGACAACATGGGGTAGCTACCGCCACCGTTTGCGCCAGATTTGGCTTTGAATGCGTCATCTATATGGGTGTTCAGGATATGGAACGACAATCCTTGAATGTCTTTCGTATGAAGCTTTTGGGAGCCACTGTACAGCCTGTTGAGGCGGGAACTGGAACCCTCAAAGATGCGACTTCAGAAGCGATTCGCGATTGGGTTACCAATGTGGAAACGACTCACTATATCCTTGGTTCTGTTGCTGGACCCCATCCTTACCCAATGATGGTACGCGATTTCCACGCTATTATTGGACAGGAGACTCGCCAACAATGTCAAGAAAAGTGGGGTGGTTTGCCAGATCTTCTCCTTGCTTGTGTTGGTGGTGGTTCTAATGCGATGGGCTTATTTTATGAGTTTATCAAAGATACATCGGTGCGTATCATTGGTGTAGAAGCTGCTGGCTCAGGTACAGACACAGGTAAACACGCTGCTACTCTAACTAAAGGTCATCCTGGTGTTTTGCATGGAGCAATGAGCTACTTATTGCAGGATAATCAAGGTCAGGTAGTGGAAGCACATTCGATTAGTGCTGGTTTAGATTATCCCGGTGTTGGTCCAGAACATAGCTTTTTGAAAGAAAATGAGCGTGCAGAATATTACAGTGTAACTGATAAGGAAGCTGTAGCTGCCTTTGTGCGTGTTTCTGAGTTAGAAGGTATTATTCCTGCACTGGAAACCTCCCATGCTTTAGCCTATTTGGAAACCTTATGTCCACAGTTAGAAGGTAGTCCCCGAATTGTGATTAATTGTTCGGGAAGAGGCGATAAGGATGTGCAAACTGTGGCGAAGTTTCTTGAGGATAAATAATACGAAGATTAGGATGTGAGGGCAATTTTTTTGCCCTTTTTTTATTTGTTTAGTATTATGCGTTTTTCGTTAGTATTCTAGATTGGCATCGCAAATTATATTTTTATTTAATTAGCTTGCTAATAATTAACTATTATTTTCCACAGCAATCAATTTAAATTTTATTTAGTAAAAAAATAGTTAAATGTTACGTTGAATTAGTTGATTATTTATGAACTCAAAGAATCATAACAAAATTAAAATTAACAAAGCCAAAAGAGACTATGAAATAAAAGTTGTAGATAGTGAATTTATTTTAAATCGCTGGCAAGAGATTGAAGCGATACTATAGATAGTATTTGGCAGTTCAAAATTTAATGATAACTTTTTAATAACTAGTCCAGCAGAACACACTTGAAAAAATATTAATCAACCCTATCAGGAAGGTTTAGTAAAGGTTATTGCAATAGATTTAGATGACAACATCCTAGGAGCATTTTTTGTTATTACCGCTTATAAACCAGAAGGGAAAGACAATTGCGATTTAGGGTGGATGTTCACTATTGAGTTATACCCCAGATTCCCCTATGAGGTTTTGAATGCCATTGTTGAAAAAAGTTCATAAGATAACTAAAAATGCTGGCTTTTCAAGAATAATTATAGAAATGGGAACAGAAACAGGAGCCAAATTTTTATCCCAAAAAATATGGTTATATTCATACTCCTACTCCAGATAAATCAAATAGATGGACCAAGGAACTAATTTGAGCTAGTTTAAATAAGCAATACAACTAATAAAAAAACATGATTGAGCCATATCAAAAACTTGCAAAATTTTATGCTTTTTTTTCAGAAGAACAGAAACCATTCTGGAATTGCTACTGAACTTCCTCAGATTATTGGTAATGGAGTACCTCTTGCTGCTGTTGTGACAACATCCGAAATCGCACAAGCTTTTACTCAAAAAAAAATTTCAATACATTTGCTGGTAACCCTGTTACCTGTACAGCAGGGAAAGCTTTTTTAGAAACAATTGAGAGGAAAAACATCAAAAAAAATGTTGTTTAGTGGGAAGATTATTTCCTCAAAAATCTTCAGAGATTACAAGACAAACACGAATCTATTGGTGATGTTCGTGGTTCTGAATTAATGATTGGCGTTGATTTAGTTAAAAATCGTCAAACTAAGGAGCCAGATTCTGAAGTTGCGGCCCAAATTCATGAGGTTTCTAAAGATTCAGTATTGCGTATTGGTAAAGGTTATTCGCCTCGTAACCTTATGCGTATTAAACCACAACTTTGTATTACAAACTCTGATGCAGATTTTATTACTCAAGTCTTGGATTTTGCTTTGAGTAATTGTTAGTTTAGCTCTGGAAATTTTCTGGAAACTGTATTACCTCTTCTTGCTAGGATGAAATTGACCCTATCTGCGAGCAAAAGCAAAGCCCTATGTCATCCTCCTCAACACCTTTACCACCTAACCTCAGTCGCATTGTAGAGCGTTTTAAGCGCCGCCCAGACCCCAAGCAACGCTACCAGCAATTGCTCTGGTATGCTAAAAAATTGGAACCAATGCCAGAGGAAGACAAGGTAGCGGAAAATAAGGTGTCTGGTTGTGTGTCTCAGGTTTATATCACTGCCAGCTTAGATGATGGCAAAATATATTATCAGGGAGATTCCGATGCTCAATTGGTTAAAGGTTTGGTTGCGCTTCTGATTACCGGACTTAATGGTTTGTCTCCAGAGGAAGTTTTGCAGGTAACACCAGATTTTATCGAAGAGACGGGTTTGAAAATGAGTCTGACACCTTCGCGTGCTAATGGCTTCTATAATATCTTTCAAATGATGAAGAAAAAAGCTTTGGGTTTTGAGTTAGGAAGCAAAGCAACACAGTGAGGGATAGGGTTAAAATTTAGAATCTAGATTAAATAAACCTGGAATAATCCGCTTTACTAGTCACAAAGAAGGAATATGGCAAAAGTCAAGCTCCAGGAAATAACCCGTCGTTTTGAGAGTGCAACAGCAATTGAAGATATTAGTTTTGAAGTTCCTGATGGTGCTTTTTGGGTATTAGTTGGTCCTTCTGGTTGCGGAAAATCGACAATTTTGCGGATAATTGCTGGTTTAGAGGCGATGAGTGAGGGTCAACTCTACATTGGGGATACCCTAGTGAACCAAATCCCAGCCAGGCAAAGGGATGTGGCGATGGTATTCCAAAACTATGCTCTTTATCCTCATATGAGCGTAGCAGAAAACCTAGCATTTGGTTTGAAGATGCGTGGGGTGGATAAGGTGACTATTGCGCAACGCATTCCAGAGGTAGCGCAAATTTTGGATTTGTCCCATCTTTTGCAACGTAAACCTAAGCAACTTTCAGGGGGACAACAGCAGCGAGTAGCCTTAGGAAGAGTAATTGTTAGGGAACCTAAAGTTTTTCTTCTCGATGAACCCCTCTCTAATTTAGATGCGCAGTTGCGAGATGAGACAAGAGCACAGTTAAAGCAACTTCATGAGAGATTGGGTATCACTACTATCTATGTTACACATGATCAGACAGAAGCGATGACTTTGGCGGATCAAATTGTTGTCCTCAATCGCGGTTGTATCCAACAAATTGCTTCTCCCCAAACCATTTATGCACAACCTGCTAATCGCATGGTAGCAACTTTTATCGGTAGTCCAGCGATGAATTTGTTTCCTGTTATCTATAGCCAGGGTAAACTGTGGCTGGGGAAACAATATTTAACCCTGAGTCAGAAGTTAGAGAAAGCTCTGCAACCAAGTGAAGGAAAGGCTTTTGAACTTGGTATTCGCCCTGAGTATATTACTATTGCTTCTCGCACTTTTGCCGTTAATGCAGAAGAAGCTAAGGATAATTTTGCTCAATTACTAATGAAGGTGGAAGTGATTGAACCCTTGGGGCGTGAAATGCTACTTAGGGGAACTTTAATTGATTCTAACGTGACTATAACCCTCAATGCTCGTCCTACCTGGCAAGGGAAAAAAGGTGATTGTCTTAGTGTACAGCTTGACCTGGATCAAATTTTCTTCTTTGATGGAGCTACAGGGAAAACTATTTATCCTTAAAATAATGGGTCAGCATTAAAATTTTTGATGTTATTAAAGTCTAGTTATTGTTTTAATTAAAGAAGAATAACTTCGTTGCTTGTGGGGAAAATACCTATGTCTACAAATTTATCTAAAAATAAGAGTAATGAAGAACTGATTGTTTTTTTGCAAGAATATGCTAGAGATAGTCTGAGTCAACATAATTCAGAAATTATTGCAGCTCTCAATCGCAGACAAATTCCCACACAACAAGTTAGACAATTAGAAGAAGCTTATCAAATTGTTCTGAGAACAGGAAATAATATTCCCCTCAGACCACTTAAAAAGTTACTTATCCCTCACATTGAAGCTGTGAGTAGTTTTTTGCGTGACTTCCAAATTGGTGTTTTAGGACAGCGTTCTAGCATTTTTCAAATTTATGAGGTTGAATTAAAAGTTGATGACTGTTATCAGTATCAATTGGTATTTGAAGCGGGTAAACTATTAATTCAAATTCCCTACTGGCAAATTAGTTTCCTCTCTCGCAAGCTCAAATATAAGGAAATAAAAAAGCGGTGGCAAAAAGGTGAACATTTACCTGAAAAGTCACCTACTCGTAAGTTATGGTGGTTAATTAATCCCATTGGTGAATTTCGGTCTAATTTACGTTCTTTGCTGATGCTAGCTGTACGCAAGCGAATTTTGAATTTAGACCAACTGCTGGTTAAATTTGGCATCATTGAGGGTGACACAAGGGAAGATTTGCCTGCACGGGAAGAAAGTAAGACTAGTAATAGACTACAAAGTGCGGCGATTACTTTTTTGAAAAAGGCAACTCACGCTGAGAAGTTAGGGGTTGATTTGGAGGTAATACTCAAAGATAAGGACCAGGAAACCTTAGGAAAATTACTGGAAAGATTTAAAGCAAATTTAGCAGATCCTAATCAAATAGAAGATTTAATTGATACCAGTACTCTCAGTCTTCAGCAAGCGATTACTCAAGAAGAATCGGCGGTTGATATTAAAATGTTTGGCTTTGTGAATGTGGGTAATTACCATCGTATTGATGTTGATTTAAATTTGAGTGCTGGTTATCTCAAAAAGTATGTGGAAGTAATACCGAGAAAGGCAGATGTGAAAGCTGTACAATTCGGTTTTGTTAATGTGTATACTATTGATGATATTACGGTAACTCCAAACTTACACAATGCTCTGAAAGTTGATGTGGAAACTGCGGCGTTGGAAAAAGCGTTGCAGGATTTGAAGCTAATTGAACAGACAAATTAATTGGATTTTGGTCTTCCTTCTGTGAGTAAGTAGCTAGACATACTAAATATATAGCGCTACGGGACAACATTAGAACATTTATCTGTTCCCTATTTTCTTGTTATTGTTTACTTTTAACCGATCTATCCTGTCCTAACTTATATGCGTAGCGCTATACTATCAAACCTCACCCCCATCCTCTCTTCTTCCAGAAGAGGTGTGGTGTTAGACGGGGAGAGGTTTGATATTTAATTTGACATACTTACTTATAGAATCGCAATTTGATTTTTGAAGACAAAAAGGTAATATTTTGTGTTAAATAATTAAGGCGGTTAAACTTAACTTTTTTTATGATCTCGGCAATTCTCTTTGACTTAGACGGAACTTTAGTTAACACAGATCCTATCCATTTTGCCACATGGCAGGAGATGCTACGTCAGTGGAATCTGGAGATAGATTTGGAGTTTTATCAAACCTATATTAGTGGACGTATAAACTCAGAAATTGTCCAGGATATTTTACCTCAAATTTCTTTAGCCGCAGGTTTAGAGGTAGCGGAAGCAAAGGAGACACTATTTCGTCAACGAGGCGCACAACTCCAACCTCTAGCAGGTTTAACCCGCATTCTGGAGTGGACAGAATCGCTGAAAATTAAGCGTGCGGTAGTTACCAATGCACCTAAGGCTAATGCTCATTTTATGCTCTCAGCATTGGGATTAACAGACACTTTTCCTGTGGTTGTTTTAGCAGAGGATGCAAAGGAAGGAAAACCTCACCCTGCACCCTATCAATTAGCAATGGAGTTGTTAGAAGTTACTCCAGAATCAGTTTTGGTGTTTGAAGATTCTCCTACAGGAGTGCGTAGTGCGGTGAGTGCAGGAATTTATACTATTGGTGTCACGACAACCCATACACCAGAAACTTTGTTGCAGTTGGGAGCAAAACAAACTATTGCTGATTTTACTGCACCTCATCTGTGGGATTATCTTACTCAGGTAAAAGCTTGATTTTTTTTGATAATTTACGTGAGTCAATTGAACAATTTTCCGCTCTAGGATAAGCCTAAAAGTTTTAGAATAAAATTAATGCAAAAGCAAAAAATAGAGATAATCAAACTATTTTTTCTTGGGATTTAGATGAAATTGAATGGAGCGATTACTATCACGATTTATCAATCAATGGACACTTTTGATTGTTCTCTTTGTTTACTTCATTATAATTTGGTAAATTCAAGGAAGATTCTGATTGCGATCAATTGATGACTCTCTTTGGTCTATAGCTTTTCCTATTACAGGAAGTTTATTCTTCAGTTATCTATTGAAAATTGCTAAAAGTAGAGTCATGCAACAACGATAAATAATTGTTTTTAGTATCAGTAGCCTATTACTATTTCCTGTTTGAATGGTGTGGTTTGCACCAATGATTTAGAACTATATGCACGTTTTCTAATTACTGAAATACGGCAAAATATCTTTGGTTTACTGGATGTCATTTTTCCTGTTTTTTCTGGTTTATATGTATTCTTATGACAGGAAATAAGATCTATAAGTCTGAGCATCGATTACATTCCCATAGGATAATGAGAAACGGACAAACCAACAAATTACCGTGACTCAAAAACGCACTCTAATCTGGTATCGCAACGATCTTAGACTACACGATCATGAGCCTCTCTATCGTTGTCTTGAAGCTAGAAGCCAACCTATTCCCCTGTATTGTTTTGACCCCAGACAATTTGGGAAAACTAGCTTTGGTTTCCCGAAAACTGGGAACTTTCGCGGACAATTTCTGCGAGAAAGTGTTGCTGATTTGCGGCGAGGATTGCAAGATTTGGGTAGCGATTTAATTGTGCGCTACGGAAAACCAGAAATAGTAATTCCCCAATTAGTAAAACAGCTTGGAATTAGTGCAGTTTACCTTAACGAAGAAGTAACCTCAGAGGAAACAAAATGTGATTTTGCAGTGGAAGCAGCATTGACTCCACTCCAAGTTAAATTAAAACGTTTTTGGGGTACTACCCTTTACCATCCAGAGGATTTACCTTTTGGTATAAACGAAATTCCCGAAGTTTTTACCCAATTTCGTAAACGTGTAGAAAAAAGCAGCAGCATCGCTTACCTTTTCCCCACTCCTCAGCAATTACCATCTTTACCTCCAGAAGTGGAAACGGGAGAGATACCAAGTTTAGAAGATTTAGGCTTAACCACGCCGGAATTTGACTCCAGGGGAGTAATGCGCTTTTGTGGAGGCGAAAGAGCAGGGAAAGAACGTGTGCGACAATATTTTTGGCAGCGTGATTGTCTCAAGGAGTATAAAGAAACGCGTAATGGAATGTTGGGTGCAGATTACTCCTCTAAATTCTCCCCTTGGCTAGCCCTCGGTTGTCTCTCTCCCAGATATATTGAAGCAGAAGTTGAACGCTACGAAGAAGAGAGAGTAGAGAATAATTCTACCTACTGGCTCATCTTTGAGCTACTATGGCGAGACTATTTCCGCTTTATTGGCGCTAAACACGGGAACAAAATTTTCCATTTATCAGGTTTGCAAGGTGTCGCGATTCCCTGGAAAGAAGATTGGAAGCGTTTTGAATTATGGTGTGCAGGTAATACCGGTTTTCCCCTCGTAGATGCTAATATGCGTGAACTTGCAGCAACAGGTTTTATGTCAAATCGGGGAAGACAAAATGTGGCTAGCTTCCTCACCAAAAATCTTGGTATTAATTGGCAAATGGGTGCAGAATGGTTTGAATCCCTCTTAATTGACTACGATGTTTGCAGTAATTGGGGTAACTGGAATTACACTGCTGGTGTGGGTAACGATGCAAGGGGTTTTCGCTATTTTAATATTCCCAAGCAAGCTAGAGATTACGACGCTAAGGGTAAATATGCCAAGCATTGGTTACCAGAATTAAAAAAAATTCCCGCCGCCAAAGTCCACGAACCCTATAAACTAACATCAGAAGAGCAAAAGCGTTATGATGTTCGCCTCGGCGTAGACTATCCCCGACCTGTGGTAGATTTATGGCAATCGGTAAAAACTAACGAAAAAATCTACAATGGTGCATTAGCAAAACACTAAACTCCCTGCTCAGTAATAACCGAGTGTACCACTCCTTGCAACGAAGACACCCCTCCCACTTCCTGATTCTGGTAATACCATTGCCACAATTGCCGTCTAAAGATAACATCAGCTTGAGAGCGTTGCCATAGGGCTCTGGCTAAAACTTGGTTTCGAATATTTTGGGTGGAGAAGCCTTGTTGTTGTAGAAAAAATAGTAGTCTTTCAACTCCTTCTAATACTTGATTGAATGGTTTGAATTTAATGATATGTTGAATCTGGTTACTAACCTGTTGATAAATTTTCTGTTCGCGTTCATCATCTGACATGATTGGGGATGTAACTTTAGGGGAGGCTGGTTTTAAACCTAAATCCACATCCTGCTGCTGATTAATTTCTAATAGTTGCAAAACCAAATTTCGTTGGCTAGCCACTTGCTTCTCCATTTGCACATAGAGTGCTAGGATCTTTTTGCTCAACAGTTGAGTGTTGACAGAGTAATTAACTTTTAGTTGCACTCGCCCTCCCTCTGCATCTGCTTTGTAGGCTATAATTGTTAATTCTAGTGTGGGATCTTTTTCCTCCAATTGAGCTATGGTAAAAACTAAAGCCTCCCAGTTGAGTTTCTGGCTAAAGTTAATGGTGAAGATTAATTGAGATTGCTTAGTTGGTTGTAGTGCTAACTCCCCTGGTTGCAAATCTCGTTCTATGGGATAACGTTCTATAGGGCGTTTATTATGGTAGTTAAAGTCAGTAAAAATGTAGCGACAAACCACCTTAGATAAATCTACATCTTCCAGATGCCAATTAGCGATACAACAGCCTGTTAAGTGAGTACCATCTAGATTAGTCCGAATTAAATGACTTTTCAATAAAGAAGCACTGGTTAGATTTGCTTCCGCTAAGATAGTATCCTTGAAATAGGAGCCACTAAAATCTCCTCGCCGCAAATTTGCTCCACGTAGATTAGCATCGCTAAGATTAGCGTGTAAGCAGTAGACATCTTGAAGTGTTGCTCGAAATAAATGAGCTTGGTGTAAACTGGCCTTGAGTAAATAAGCACCGGAAAAATTGGCTCGACTTAAATCTGCACCATTGAGATTGGCTTCACTCAAATCTGCATTAGCAGCAAATGCTTGGTGTAAGTCTGCTTCCGTTAAATTAGCTCTGCGTAAAGAACTAAAATTAAGATTGGCTTCCGTTAAATTAGCACCTACTAAAACCGCTTGGCGTAAATTCGCACCTTCCAAACGGGCTTCGTGTAGATTTGCCCAGGATAAGTTAGCACCAATCAAACTAGCCCTAGCTAAATTCGCCCCTACTAAGCTTACACCCATCAGTTCAGCACCCTCAAGCTTAGCAGTTTCAAGATTTGCCTGCTTAAGACTAGCACTGGGCAAATTCGCACTAGTTAAATTAGCATTTTGGAGTATCGCCCAGTCAAGATTTCCTCTCTCAAGGTTAGCGAAGCGTAAATCAACCTTAATTAATTGAGTACGACTTAACTGAGCTTGACGTAGATTAGTGCGAGTTAAACTTGCATGGTTGCACTTAGCCTGATACAAACAGACTCCTTCTAGTTGAGCATTATCTAATTTTGCCCAAGCCAAATTAGCTTCAGTTAAATTAGCTCCAATTAAATTAACATCTCGTAAATCTGCTCCACAAAGATTTATACCACTTAATTGGGCATGGGAAAAGTCTCTTTCTCCCTGTTGATAGCGATTCTTTAACTCCTGTGCTTCCATGGAGAAATTAGGGATACGAGAGAAAACAATATTAGCTCAAGCTTACTATGTTTATCATTCTATACTTGTAGGTCTACAAACAGATGAAGGCTCTGACCCCAAACAGATAAATTAAATTAAGAAGTTGCTGGCTCAAGAATTTGCCTTGTTAGTTCCAATATTTTGCACTTTTCAATGGGTTTAGTCAGAAAATTGGAAGCACCTACTACTTTGGCTCGCATTCTATCTATGACACCGTCATTACCTGTTAAAATTACAATCGGCGTTTTTGAAAAAGCTTGAGTTCTCCGCAGTTGACTACAAATTTCATAGCCATTTGCCACTGGCATTACTAAGTCTAAAAAAATTAAATCTGGCTTCGCTTCAAGAAGTTTCACAATCGCATAGATAGGATCCACAATTGCCGTAAAGTTATAGCCTGCTGACGATAAAATTTGTCTCATTAAACTGCAAGTTTTCACATTGTCATCGACACAAGCAATTGTGGATTTGGGATATTTACGAGATTGATAAGGGGAAAAAGTTTTGCTCCCAAAACTGGGGTGATGTATATCGCTTACAGTTATAAGCTGAATAAAACCTTGATAAATATAGGGAAATAATGAGCGAGATAAACGTAGTTCTTGGCGTTTAAGTAAACAAGATAGCTCCCGCAAAGTATATTTACCATTAGCAATTTTCAGCAGCTTTTTGTAAGTTTTAGGTGAAATCTTGGTTTGAAGATTTTGAGGATCTCTAATTATTGGTGCACTGTCGGGATAAATACAGGATAAACCAGCTCTGACCCAAGCTTCATACTTTTTATAAACTTGTGGCAAAATTATTTCTATTCTGGGCAAAAGTAGTACTTTAAGAACACCCAAAAGATCTTGGGGATAAAGATCATAGGTTAAAGATTCCCTGTCTCCTTGCTGTAGAAGATCAAAAAGTACTTCTGATATTGTCTTTTCAATAATTTTCCCTACCTGTTCTTTAGTTAGTTGCTTACACCTCAATAAAAAATTGAGTAAATCGTAATCCCAGCAATTACTATTTCTATCCCCAGTAACTAAAACTAAATTTTTGAAATGTATCTGAGGACAGTAGTAAGCAAGATAACGTCGCAATCTCCTGAGAGTATAAGAGCTTCTTGCCCAAACAATTCTACCCAAACAAAAGTAAATATACCATTGCAAACCAGAAGAAGCACGAATTTGTAAGTAACCAGTAAATTGCTCTTTTCTGTACTTAGATAAATGGCTAAATAAGTTAACGTATGTATGCGCAATCACCATGACTGTACCCTGAAATAAAGTAGTTTCCGCTCACAAAAAAATCGGATTGTTTTAGTCAGTTAGGTAGATGCAACGCTATTAGTTCTAGCTGAATTACTAGCGATCAAGTCTTGAATTTCTGCATTAACATACCGATATCCTGAATAATAATTATTTTATTAATAATTAGGTCGATCTGATCTACTTCTTTAGAAATAGATAGCTGTATTAGTCAAGAACCTAGGAGTAAAAAATAGTAACGTAAGACTAAATAACATAAAAAATTACAGATATTTATCTATCTGAATGTATTATTTATGTTTGCCGCCGCCACCAAGCTCTAACTAGCTGAATATCTTCATAACTATATTGCTCTTGCAAATACTCACGGATAGTTTTCAGAGAAGTCCCGCCAACATTTTCAATTGCTTGAATAATTGGTTTTTGGTTTTCTGGTGCTACCAAGTTATTGATTTCAATTGGCTGCTGTAGCTCAATTAATTCACTCAAATGGTTAATAATAGTTCTCGAGGTAAAGTTGCGCCGTTCGGCAATTTCTGCCACACTCAAACCTTGTAGATATAATTGCAGTGTCTGCATTTGACTGGAAGAAGGTAGAGCAACAGGTAATTCTTGCTGGGCACAAAAAGAACGTATTTCTGAGACAAAAATCTCGCCATATTGACTCAATTTATAATCTGTGACACCAGAAATAGCGGCAAAATCAGACAAACTCTGGGGTTTAAGCTGTGCCATCAGTCGTAGACTAGAGTCAGCAAAAATTACGTAGGGAGCAACCGATTGTGCATCGGCTAGTCGCTTACGTAATTGGCGCAGCTTCTCAAAAAGCATGGTAACTTCCATTAATCTGGGATTTGTTTCTGCTTTTGCTTGAGCCACTGGTGTTTGGGTAACAGCAATTTCTACACTGCGCTGCTGACGTAAGATTTCCCAACTACGCTTATTCAGCTTCAGGATACGGAAACCATCAGTAGTTTCATTGACTAATCCTTGATGTAGAAGTGATCTTGACAGCATTTTCCACTCCTGGACAGTGCGATCTTTGCCGATACCATAGGTAGAAAGTAAGTGATGTCCATACTGTTCAATTTTCTTTTTGCGGGAACCACGTAGTACATCTACAATATAACTAGTGCCGAAACGCTCCCGACAACGGGCTACACAGGAGAGAAATTTTTGTGCTTCAATCGTCCAATCCTCAATTGGTTTGGGATTACGGCAATTATCACAACCATCACAGTTACCTCCAAATCGCTCCCCAAAATATCCTAACAAAATCGTACGACGACAGTCGCTGCCCTCAGCATAATCAACTATCTGACGCAACTGCTGACGTGCTACTCTTTGCTCTGTAGGTGTACTTTTTTGCTCAATAAAGTAGTCAATGCGGCGAAGATCTCCTGGACTAAAAAAAAGGATACACTGTGCTGGTTCACCATCTCGACCTGCTCTACCCGATTCCTGATAGTATCTTTCTAGGTTGCTGGGAATTTCGTAGTGAACCACAAAACGCACATCAGGTTTATTAATCCCCATCCCAAAAGCAACAGTAGCCACCATTACTTGTACATCATCGCGAATGAAACGATTTTGGTTACTGGTGCGTATCTGGTCACTCAACCCGGCATGGTAAGGTAGAGCTGAAATACCATCTTGTTGCAAACGAAAGGCAATTTCTTCTACTTGACGACGACTCAGACAGTAGATGATACCGGAACCTTTGACACTATTGAGGTACTTCAACAGTTGATTGTAACTGCGACGCTCTTTGCTTTGTACTAAATAGTACAGATTGGGACGATTAAAACTGGCAACATGAATTTTAGGTTTTTTTAACTCCAATTGTTGGATAATGTCTTCGCGTACTCTTCCTGTTGCTGTAGCGGTAAGAGCGATGACAGGTATATGAGGATAGCGATGGCGCAATAGTTTTAATTGTCGATATTCTGGACGAAAATCGTGTCCCCATTCCGAGACACAGTGCGCCTCATCCACAGCAATCGCAGAAATACTCAAACGCTGCTCTACTAAGTCCAGAAAGGGCAAAAATCTCTCTGCTAATAAACGTTCTGGTGCTACATAGAGTAGCTTAATTTTACCTTCCCAAATAGCAGTTTCTCGCGCTCTAATCTCGGCAGCACTTAAACTACTGTTGAGAAATGTTGCCCCAATACCATTATCTCGCAACGCATCCACCTGATCTTGCATCAGAGCAATTAAAGGTGAAACCACAATTGTCAAACCAGGTTTGAGCAAAGCAGGTAGTTGGAAACACAGAGATTTTCCGCCTCCTGTAGGCATAATTACCAATAAATCCTGGTTTTGCAAGGCTGCAGCTACAATTTCGCGCTGTCCCGGACGAAAATTATCATAGCCGAAGAAATGCTTAAGATGTTCCTCCAGAGATAGCGATTTTTGCATTTGCCTTGCTTTGAACAGATAACTAGTTAATTATCAATCCAGAAAGCCAGTTTCTCAAGCATTAGAGTTGGGAGTCGGGAT
>CAZWGS010000043.1:17204-24700 GCA_964633315.1 uncultured bacterium
ATGCTTGAGTATTTTCTGTCCCACAGTTGTTAATTCCAGATAATGTAGCGCTGGTTGAATATGGCGTAATATCAGTTTCTGGTAATATTGGGGTAGATTTTGTCGTAGTTCTTGGTAGTGGTAATAACCAAGAATTTGATTTATACCTGCTTCAGTAAACTCACTAAAGAGAGCAGGTAATTTGCTAAGGTATTGAGGATCGCTTAGTTGACCAATTAAATCAGCAGCTCTAGCTAAACCAGGATAATCAGTAGTTTGAGAATAATTATCGCTGACTGGTGCAGGAAAGCGGGTTCGTTCAATGTGTTGCTGAACAGTATTAATATCAATACATTTATAGTGCTGAAAATAGTCTTCCACAAATAGTTTACCTCGGTCTACATGATAGGGATTTAGGCTTGCACCAGTACTATAGGAAGAGAGTAAAATCCGTGAGTTTTCTTTGCCTGTAGCATAAATATATGACTCCGGTTTATCTTGCTGACAAATGCCCTTAACATAACCAATATCGTGGCATAGCAATGAGAAAATTAGATGCAGCCAATCTTGACTGGAGACATTACCTTCCTCGATTTGCTTACCTTGTAAAATTGCCTGTCCAGTTAGGGTAACAAGGATAGTATGTTCCCAATTATGAAATGGTGTATCGCTCTCCAGAATTTTTTGTAGTAGTGTCTGAGCAACTAGAGCGAGAAATTTACCTGCATCTGATTTGGATTGATTATAGGTTAGACAGTAAGTCTGTTGCAGATTTTGGCTGAAGTTGTAAATTTGCACTGGAATTGATAGGGACATTTTAATGCTTTTATGTTCTCAAACTTATTTTTTTGTATGCTTAGTGTTACGAATTTTACCTATCTTGACAACCAGAAAACTTCAGGACATTTATTTTTGCTTGCACCAGCAATAAGCAATTCTAGTAGAGGGAAATAGAAACTAATTTAACCTCTAATAATAACCACATATCAAGCATTAGATTATTGTTTGGTCTCACTTGTGTTAATTGCATTCTCTGGATTACTAAAAAAATCTTCAAGTCAAACCTCATGAAAACTCAGGATATTTCAGTTGGCATTGAAACAAACACAAAATACTAAATTTTTTAAAAATTAAGAGTAAATACAAAAGTAACAAGATATTTTTTTTGACTGAGATGTTAAAGAGCTGTTTTTCTGTATAATTACACCTAAGTTAATCTGGATTATTTGTGATTGCCATCACATCTTTCCCAGATTTTACATACTAATATCTGGTTTCGAACTTACCAGGCTATGGCAATTTTTTTGTCCATAGTCATAGTAGCAATGAACAATTATTTATTTTCCTCACACAATCTAGAATGTGGAAAGTGACCTATGGATAAAACAGAGGCACTAAATTTTATCGAGAATCTAGTCTATCAGAAGACAAAGAAACATCTAAGCGATCTGGAGCGTAAAATATTTCTAGGTTCTTGGGATAACCTTACCTACGAGAAAATTCATCCCCTCAATCCAGATTATGTAGAAAAAGATGTTGGCTACAAGCTTTGGAAAAAAATATCTAATCTACTGGGAGAGAAAGTAAATAAAAAAAAGTTTCATAGGGCAATAGAGAAAGCAATTAAAAATGTATTTATTCTTTATCGCGATCAAGATACAGACCGTAGTTTAGCCGCTAGTCTATACCAGAAAATTGCAGATACAGGGCATAGAGTTTTCTGTACAGATGTGGATTTTAGTAACTACAATCGCAACTTATCTGGAGAAGATTGGTGTAGCCAAATAGAGTCTCAATTAAAGCAATGTGACTATTTTATTCTCATTCTATCTACTCAAGCAGCAGTTAGCGAAATTCTAATTGAAGTACTAAGGCGAGCCAAAGATTTATCCACCTCTGGTTTGTTTAACAAACCCCAAATCTTGACAATTCAGATTCAAGATTCAAGCTACAATGATGCCCTTCTTAACCATTGCTTGGTTAATTACCTACAGCATACACCAAAAATTAAATGGCAACCTCAAACCGATTTAAACATACTAGTAGAAACAGTCCTCAGCTATCTTTGGGGTAACAACCAAACCATTACACCCTCAGTACTGAAATACTCTCCTATTCAAACAAAAGTCTGCCCTCAAATTGACCAAATTCTGCCTCCTTTACCCATAGCAGAGCCAGAATTACCTAATGGAAGAATTCCTCCAGACTCTCCCTTTTATGTAGAGAGAATACCCTGGGAACGTCGATGTTACCAAGGCATTTTACAACCAGGGAATTTAATTCGGATTAAAGCACCTAGGCAGATGGGTAAAACCTCTTTGATGGCAAAAACTTTAACATTTGCTCAAAAACAAGGCTATCACAGCGTGCCCTTAAACTTTCAGTATGCAGATGCTGAAGTATTTCACAACTTGAATACCTTGCTGCGTTGGTTTTGTCATCATATTACCCGCAAATTGCACCTCAACTGCTCTCTAGAAGATTCTTGGTGTAATACCTTTGGTAGCAAAGATAACTGTACAACCTACTTTGAAGATTATCTGTTATCGGCATTAGAGCAACCATTAGTATTGGGTTTAGATGAAGTTGATCGTGTCTTTAAATATCCTGCCATTGCAGACGACTTTTTTGGCTTATTGCGAGCATGGTATGAAGAAGCAGGATACGGTTGTGGGAATAGCAACTTGTGGTCTAAATTGAGATTAGTGGTTGTTCACTCTACAGAAGTCTACGTACCCCTAGATATTAATCAATCACCCTTCAACGTCGGTTTACCCATTGAACTAACAGAATTTACTCCAGAGCAAGTCCTTGAGTTAGCCCACAAACACGCCCTAGATTGGCAAAAAATTCAGGTAGAACAATTAATGCAAATTGTTGGTGGACACCCCTATCTCGTGCGATTAGCTCTCTACCATCTTGCACAAAAGCAGCTTAACTTGGGACAATTGTTAGATACAGCACCAACTGAGTCAGGTATCTACGGAGATCATCTACGCAAACACATATGGAGCTTTCGTCAACACCCAGAATTAGCTTCAGCTTTTGCTGAAGTCGTCAATGCTAATCAGCCATTAGAGCTAGAATCCACCTTAGCATTTAAACTACACAGTATGGGACTGGTGCATCTACAGGGAAATCAGGTAACACCCCGTTTTGAGTTATATCGTCAGTATTTTTGCCATCACCTGAGAAATTGTTCCTAAGGGTACTAGGGGCGATTTTGGCAAACTCCAATCAAAATCTATCTGAACAGAGGTTCTGAGCTACTTCTGTTGCTATACAACCCTAATTTCCAGGGAGATGCACCCTATGAATTACCAGTCAAACCCCCTATTTCAATACAAAGTTGGGGGACACTTAAAGCTTAATGCTCCCAGCTACGTTACTCGACAAGCTGATCATCAACTTTACAAAGCCTTGAAAGCTGGAGAATTTTGTTATGTACTCAATTCTCGACAAATGGGAAAAACTAGTCTGTGGGTACGTACTATGCATAGACTACAAAGCGAAGGTATTGCTTGTGCTGCTATAGATCTTACCCAAATTGGTTCCCAGGATATTAGTGCAGCTCAGTGGTATGCCGGAATTATGAGGCGATTGGTGCAAAACTTTCGTCTACCTATTAGTTTACAATCTTGGCTGCGTGAGCGCGAAATGCTATGTCCTATTGATTGTCTCACTGAGTTGATTGAAAATGTACTTTTAAATCATATTCAGCAACCCATAGTCATTTTCATCGATGAAATTGATAGTATTCTCAGCCTCAAATTTCCCAACGATGATTTTTTTGGCTTTATTCGTGCTTGCGATCAATATCCTCAACTTACTTTTGCTCTTTTAGGAGTTGCAACTCCATTTGACCTGATCCAAGATAAGACTAAGACTCCTTTTAATCTAGGCTGTCCCATAGAATTAAGCGGCTTTCAAAGGGAAGAAGCACGACCACTAATATCAGGTTTAATTGACAAAATAAATTACCCAGAAACTGCAATACAAGCTATTTTAGACTGGACTGGAGGACAACCTTTTCTTACCCAAAAACTCTGTCACTTGATCTGCCAAACAAGCGAGACAGAAACTACTTCTAGTTTACCCAGCTCTGAAACAGCAACTGTGGATTGGATCGCCGATTTGGTACAAACCCATATTATTAGTAATTGGGAAGCCAAAGATGAACCACCTCACTTGAGAAGTATTCGTGATCGCCTCCTTCTCACTAATCAAAATCCCACTGCCCTGCTTCAACTCTATCAGCAATTACTACCACCGAATCTAGCTATCCCAGCAGAAGATAAACCTGAATACCTTGCCCTTAGGCTATCGGGAATTGTGGTGAAGCAGGAACAGCAACTAAGAGTTTATAACCAGATATATAGCTGTGTTTTTAATCATTACTGGCTAGAAAAAACCCTGGCTAAACTACAGCCTAGTTTTCGACAATTTGTGGCTAGACAAGAGAAAAAACTTATGTCTTTACTCCAGGAGACAAAAGGCAGAGATTTCACTGATATTCTCTCAGATATTTTAGGTAATGTGCTCAATAAGTTGAGAGAAGTATTGAAGGTAGATTCAATTTATATTCTCTTCTTTCTTGCTCAAGAAAGTGATGATGTTTGGCTGATTGATATTCGTAATGAAAGTGGGAAACATCCTAAGCTTAAACATATTTATAGCAAAGACATAGAAAAAAAATACTTGGTTAAGCGATTAAATAATAGCAGTCTTACATATAATAAATTGTTTTTGACTAAAAACTGGCAAGATGAAGACAATAAAAATTATTTTAGTCAGGAAATATTAGACGATCAAGAAAAAATATTAGCAATTATTAATTTGTTCAATAATCAATCAAGTATTACTGAGCAAGAACTTGTATTTTCTGAAGCAGTAATCAAAGAAAAAAGCACCAATAATTACTCGAATAGATTAGTTGCTCATATCCCAGAACTCAAAAGAATTTTACAAATATTTCAATCTTACTATCCCTATTATCAACTAAATCAAAAACTTAAAGCTTCTGAAGCATTGACAGAAGCAACTCGCTCTGTTGGTCAAAGTAGTTTAGATATCAAAGAAATTATTGACCGAGTGATTGTAGCTGCGAAAAAACTAATGAATGCTGACCACGGCAGTTTATGGATTTTAGATGAAAAAACTAATGAATTATGGACGCAAATTAAATGTAATGATGGCGAAAAAAAGCACTACAAACTCAAAATAGGTGAAGGATTTGTGGGACAGGTTGCCCAGACAGGAGTTGCGATCAATATTCCCTTTGATGCCTACGACCATCCTGATGCCAAAATAGCAAAAAAAATAGACCAAAAAACTTGCTATCGTACCTACAGTTTACTCTGCTTACCTGTTAGAAGTCCTGAAGGTAGATTATTAGGTGTTACTCAACTACTTAATCGACGTAAACAGGGAGGAATTGCACTCAAAAAAAAATCTAATTTACTACAATTATCCGCATCTTGTTATGAGAGTTTTAATCTTAATAGCCAAAAACATATGGAGATTTTTAACTCTCAAGTAGGAGTAGCATTAGAAAATGCTAGACGTTACCAAGCCCTAAAACTACAACAAGAAAATCAACCACAAAACTTTGTTAGTCAGACTCTTGCCATGTTAAATAAAGTGATGGATGGTCAAGGTTTTGATGATATTCTGGATGCCACTTTGCGCTCTATTACTCTCAAAATGAGTCAATTACTCTTGGCAGATAGAACCACAATTTTTTTACTGGATCAAGAGAAAAATGAATTTTGGTCTGTGGTTGCACAAACAGAAAGTGAGCGCCCTTTAACTATTAGCGTTCCTTCAGATAAAGGAATTGTCGGACTAGTTGCTGCTGCCAAAAAAACAGTGAATATTCCCTATGATTTCTACGACGATCCTCATTCTATGACAGCAAAAGAGCAAGATCAAATTAATAACTATCGCACCTACACTATACTTGCAATTCCCTTACTTAGTGCACAGGGAAACCTAGTTGCTGTGATCCATTTTCTCAACAAACTGAAGCCTCAGTGCAACCCAGAAGCAGAACTTAAAGATAGAATCGATCTCCAAGGTTTCACAACAGCAGATGAGGCTCTTTTCGCAGAAAACTCTCCTATGATCCGCGTTATTCTAGAAAGCTTTCAGTCTTATCACACTACTGCTAGGGGACAAAGGGTTGCAGCGGCTCTGATGGCTGCTGTACGTTGTGTTAATCAAAGTAACCTACAAAACCAAGATGCCATACTCCAGCCCATTATGGATGCAGCCAAAGAACTAATGAAAGCTGATCGTAGCACTCTTTGGCTACTAGACCGAGAAAAGAATCAGTTATGGACAAAAATTCCTCACAGTGATGGCTCCCTACAAAGGCTAGAACTTAGAGTTGGAGAAGGTGTTGCTGGTAAAGTGGCTCAAACTGAGCAACCTCTAAACATACCCTTTGATCTTTATAACTATCCAGATTCAGAAACAGCTCAACAAACTGATAGAAAAACAGGTTATCGCACTTGTAGTTTACTGTGTCTGCCAGTTTTGAATCCAGATCGCGAGCTAATTGGTGTTACTCAATTAGTTAATAAAAAGAAGCAACATAATCTACTCGATACCAATCTAGTTCCAGTTTATGGTCAACCTGTACCAGAATGTTTTCAAACTAGTTTTGATCAAAGCGATCAAAAATCGATGCAGATTTTCAACAATCAGGTAGGAGTAATTCTACAAAATGCAGCGCTTTTAGAGGCGGTGAAAAAACAAGAAAAAAACTTGCTCAATCAGCTTGATTAATCTATCACTGAATTACTCTTGATTTACTGTTACTTCTTCCCGAATGCGATAGTGACTGGCAACATAGTGAAAAAAGCGATAGTAATCAGCAAATTGATCGCTAGTTGCTTGACCTTGCAAATGATACTCTAAAGCACCATCATCAATTACTAATTCAATTGAGCTTAGCTGAGAGCCAATTTCTACTTTTAGCCTGCCTGTTATCCCTTGTTTAGTGGTAAAGTTCTGCTGCGATACTGGCTTTTCTAGCTTCGAAGATAATAGACGGGCTGCATTTAAATTTTCCTCTGCCCATCCCCTCAATTGTAGACGAGATTGATCTGTCCCCAGAAAAGCTTGTCCATTCAAATTAGAAGGAATAGGTTGAGCAATCCAGTCACTGGGATAGGGAAACTCAAAGCCATAGCGGGGGTTTTGGTAAGTTTTCCAAGAACTCATAGACAAACGAGTGTCTTGGCAGCTTACTAAGGTTACTAGCAAAGCTACCCCCATAACTATCTTTGACCACTGATGATTCATGCTCTTGTTCCTGGAATTTGGCTCACCCTATAGCCTTTACCTACTACATCTCTCCTCAAAAAATTTAGTTCTAACCGGAAATATATTAAGCAATGTAACAATATGACGGCATAGAGTCTTAACAGCTTGACAGAAAAAATAGCAACCCTGTAAGCTGTTACAACATACCCGGGTAGAACAAATAAGAGTGATATGCCAGATAAGCAAAA
>CAZWGS010000043.1:24800-30328 GCA_964633315.1 uncultured bacterium
AAGTGGATGAACCGTATTAATTAAGGTCGATGGTCATGCAAGAAGAGCTCAATATACTTGTACAAGCTCAATACCCCCTTATCTATCTCATTACCTCAGAAGAGGAGCGAGCAGAGCAGGCAATAAATGATATTGCTAAAGATAGGACTCAGCATCGACGCGTCTTTGTTTGGACGGTCACCCACGGTATTGTTGAGTATGGTCAACCCCGCCAAACTACCCAGCACAACACTGTTTCACCCGAAGCAGCAATAGAGTGGGTTGTGCGGCAGAGGGAGCCTGGTATTTTTATATTTAAAGATTTACATCCTTTTATTGATTCTCCAGCTACAACTCGTTGGTTGCGCGATGCGATCGCTAGTTTTAAAGGTACAGAAAAGATTATTATCCTAATGTCTCCAGTCCAGCAGGTTCCTATTGAACTGGAGAAAGAGGTAGTAGTTCTTGACTACCCCCTACCAACTATGGCGGAGTTGAACCAGGTGCTAGATCAGCAGTTGGAGAAACTGGAGAAGCCGAAAATGCGCCGTACCACTACACAGGTAAGGGAAAAGCTGTTAAAGGCGGCTCTAGGTTTAACTCGTGATGAAGCGGAGAAAGTCTATCGCAAGGCTCATGTAAAGGCGAATCGTTTGACGGAAGAGGAAGTGGATATTATCCTCTCTGAGAAAAAGCAGCTGATTCGTCGCAACGGTATCCTGGAGTATATAGAAGAAGATGAAACCATCAACTCAGTAGGTGGTTTGGAGGAATTGAAAAAGTGGCTCAAACAGCGCTCTAATGCTTTTAGTGAAAGAGCAAGGGAGTACGGTTTACCTCAACCCAAAGGAATGTTGATTTTGGGTGTACCAGGATGTGGTAAATCCCTAATTGCCAAAACCACCGCTCGACTGTGGGGCTTACCCCTACTACGTTTAGATATGGGTCGAGTATATGATGGTTCCATGGTAGGACGCTCAGAAGCAAATTTACGCAACGCTCTCAAAACAGCAGAATCCATCTCACCAGCGATTCTCTTTATTGACGAGTTAGACAAGTCTTTTTCCGGTGGTGCAGGCTCCTCAGATTCAGACGGTGGTACATCTAGCCGTATCTTTGGTTCCTTCCTCACCTGGATGCAAGAAAAGACATCCCCAGTGTTTGTCATGGCGACAGCAAATCGCATCGAGCGTTTACCAGGAGAATTTCTGCGTAAGGGACGCTTTGACGAAATTTTCTTCGTTGATTTACCAAATCAGGAAGAGCGCCAAGATATCTTTAGAATTCACCTTACTAAGCGACGCGAAGACATATCTCGCTTTGATATTGAGCAATTAGCTAAGGTTTCCGATGGTTTTTCCGGTGCAGAGATAGAGCAAGCCCTTATTGCTGCTATGTACGAGGCTTTCGCTCAAGATAGGGAGTTTACCCAGCTCGATATTATTGCTGCGATCAAAGCAACTCTACCTCTGTCAAGGACAATGACTGAGCAGGTTACAGCCCTAAGAGACTGGGCGAGACAGCGAGCAAGGCCTGCTGCATCCTCTGTCGCTGAATACCAGCGTATGGAGTTCTAAAAAGCTTTCTCCTGCACTTTGCAGGAGTGAAGGCTAGCAAATTGCTAGCAGTTCCCAAAAAATCCGCTTCTTAACTAACGCGGAATTCATAACACAAAGTTGTCGTTTACTTTTCTCTGGAGGAAATCCACCATGTCTCACTTTAGCACTCTGCGCACCAAAATTACTGACGCTGAAATTCTCAAAGCTTCCCTACGCGATCTCGGTATCAGCACTAAAGTTGACGCTGATGTACGTGGTTACAATGGCCAACGCGTTCGTTCAGACATCGTTGCCGTCCTTGATGGTGAGTACGATCTAGGTTGGTCTCGCAACAGTGATGGTAGCTTTGATTTAATTGCTGACCTTTGGGGTGTTGCTAAAAAGCACAACCAGACTGAGCTAATCAACTCCATCAACCAGAAGTATGCAGTTAACAAAACCTTAGCAGAGGTTAATAAGCAACGCGGCTTGCAGAATGCCAACGTTAAGTTGGTGGTGCAAAAATAGTTTTTAATGCGCGTTCCCAAACTTATGGGTTGACCAGAGTAGGGTTAACCCTTTTTCTCGAAATTCAACCGGACCTAGTCAAATTTGAGAACTGGGTCTATTTTTTTTTGTTATTAATGCTGCCAAAGCGCTCTCTAGCACTCTTAAATGCTTCTTCCATTGCCAACTGAATTTTTTGCGGTTCTGGCTTCCTTCCTCCTATTAAATCACCAAAGTAAACGCAGGCTCCTTCACCTAAAGCCCAGGTATAAGCAGCAGCCCAAGATGCGGCAATCGCACTACCGAAACCAGGTATAAACTTAATTAATTCTCGTCCCACCGCCTGAGCCACAAAGCCACCTGCAATCGCACTTACAACTCCTCCTGCTTGGGATGCACTCAACTTCTGACCATATAATTTTCCCAATAGACTCACTAAAGAAACTTGCAAAGCTGTTAGTACTGGCATGGTGGCAAAGGGTAGAGGTACAGCTGCTAGAGTCGCTGCTGTGATGGCAAAGGGTAAAATGTAGCGACGTGCCGTATCACGATAGAGATTGCCCAATTTCTCAGAAGCTTGTTCATCCAACAACTGATAAATCGCTTGAGATTCGGCTGCGGGGAGCAAATCTGCCAAAGCGTCTCGTAGAGCTTCTAAACCATAGAAAATAGGTTGGTAGCCATCTTCCTCTAGGGTAAAGTCAATTAAAACTGTGCGGTCACACAAAGGAGCAAATGCTTCCTCTATCGCCTCTTGCGCCCGATTGATCCCTTCGTATTCTGGTGGATAATCAGGATGATCTATGATATCGGGAGGATAAAGCTCGTGCAAGCAAGTAATTACCAGTAAACAGGGAATATCTGGATAGTCTTGACGTAATTGCTGGGTAATTTGCCGCAAGGTATCAGTGGCAAAATCATTTACTTTAACTGTAAGCAGCAAAATGCGAGCACGATGACTCGATTGTTGCAAATCCTGAACGAGTTCTTGAATAACCTCCTCAGTTTCCTGATTAACATCACCCAAACCTACAGTATCAGTAAAAATCAGCAGTGGCACTTCACCAGAAGGATAGGCATAGCGTTCAGTATGTTGAGTGTGGGGACGAAATCCTTGACCCACAATCTCTGCCGAAATACCAGTCAATCCCCGTACAATCGAACTTTTGCCTGCTTGAGGTTTCCCAATTAACAAAGCTTCGGTGGTAGGTAATTGTGAGCGTACTTGCTCCAAAATCTCCGCTACTTCCCCTTCGCTAACAGCAAACCACTTAATGCTTCGATTGACAACTTGCTCCACTGGCAAGAATTGACGCACACGTTGGCTATTTTTGCGCCAAGTATTTTTTAGGCTATTTTTCCAAGAACTACCTTTACCCTTAGCTGAAGGCAATTCCCCATCATGTTCCTCACTCATACACCAGACCCAATTCTGTCTCTATTTTAGAGTGCTTGCCCAACTCCCATATCCTCAAGAGCAAAGTGAGCAGGACAACCATTAACTTTAAGAACTCATATAATAGCCCTTTAAACTGTTGTCACTCTTGTGGATTCTATAATTAATTAACTTCTGTCTATTGTTTAAATTTTGTTCTGTTCTGTCCCAAATTTGGGCTTACTGAGATTGTGCTCTTTTGGTGTGAGCTCAAGCAGGGTGTAGTGAGCAAGAGTAATTTCTCATAATCGGTAAATATACCCTAGAACAGATGTGTAAATTTCAGTTTTCGTCTAGAACTAAGCCTTACAAGAGCAGAATCGGTGTTGCTCACGCCAAATTTAAATTGCAGGAGACTCGATTGCTATGAAGTTTATTTGGCCTGATGGTATTCGCTGTGCTGCCATCCTCAGTTTTGATCTTGATGGAGAAGCAGGAATAGTGCAAGCGAATCCTCAAAATGCAGAAAATTTGTGCCTTTTGTCCTGGGCGCGTTATGGTACGAAGGTTGGCTTACCTCGCATTCTTGACCTTTTGAGGGCAAAGCAAGTGCGGGCAAGTTTTTTTGTTTCTTGTCACAGTGCGCAACTCTATCCCCAACTGGTTAAATGCATTAGTAGTGAGGGTCATGAAATTGGGGTGCATGGTTATCTCAATCGCGACTTGAGTGCATCAGAGTTAGAACAACAAGAAGCAGCTTTGGTTAGTACCATCGAGATGGTTGAAAAGCTGACAGGACGTAAAGTCCTTGGTTACCGTGCTCCCAGTTGTAGCATGAATTTGGATACACCTGCTCTGATAGCGCGCCACCAGTTATTGTATGACTCTTCACTCATGGATGATGACCGACCCTATATTTTACCCACTGCTGCTGGTAATTTAGCGGAAATTCCCCTATCTTGGACGAATAATGACTGGCAGCATTTTGGCACACAAGTCGAGCAAAGCAACGGCTGTGGTGCAATTACTAAAACTTGTCAGCAAGTTTTGCAATTGTGGCAAGAAGAATTTGCAGGAATTTATCACTATGGTGGTGTATTTGTTCTCAGGCTACACCCGGAAATTATTGGTAGACCAGCCCAACTTTTGCTCCTAGAGAAGTTGATTGACTATATGCGAATGCACTCCGGTGTTTGGTTTACCACAGGGGAACAAATTGCTCGTTTGGTTTTAGGCCAGGGTAAAGTGGAAGTTAAGATTAAATCTACTCCTCACCGCCAAATTAAATGTCCTTTACTAACTCAGGATTTGTCCCCAGAACAAATCAGTGACTATGTACTCAAGTTGCTACAAAAGAGCAATCGCAGAAAGTTAAACTCTGAAACTTTAGAGTGAGAGGAGATTAACGCAACAATACTCTCCAGGTGTCAGAACCAACAATACCATCCTGGCGCAAATTAAACCTTGCTTGGACAGCTTTGACAGCCTCCAGGGTTCGCTCTCCAAAAATACCATCGGCGCGTCCACGCAAGAAACCTAAAGCCCGTAATCTCTCCTGAAGGCGAACTACCACTTCACCCCGCATTCCTTGTTTCAAAGTTGGTAAACTAGCATTAGTAGAAGCATTGGCATTGTTACCTGAGGTATTATTATCACTACTGTTAGCCTCTGGTTTTGTCTCTGTTGTTGGTGAATTATGAGGAAAGAGACGTTCCCAAGTGGCACTACTAACGATACCATCAGGATTCAAGCCTGCTGCTTGCTGGAAGCGAGATACAGCAATTACCGTAGCTTCTGAGTAAATACCATCCACTGCACCGGAGTAGTAACCAAGTAATTTAAGTGCCGCCTGGAGTTCTGAGACAGCCACACCTTCGCTACCAATTCTCAGAGTAGGGCGGTTTAGAGGCGATGCTGTTTGACCCATTGCAGGTAAGCTAACAGCACTAAATACTACCATCAATCCGAGAATCACAGAGAGTATATTTCTACTCATGAGCTAGATTTAAGCTTAAGTTGTTCTTGGCTGCTTAGGGATAGAAACCCAACTGGGGTAAACCTAAAGTTTCTGACCAACCCATCATTAAATTCATGCATTGGACAGCTTGACCAGCTTGACCCTTAATTAG
>CAZWGS010000043.1:30428-38522 GCA_964633315.1 uncultured bacterium
GATTTAGCATCAATAATCGCTGTTTCTGGGACAATTAAGCCCTGTTTGAGCAGTGGTGCTAGAGCTAGTAAACTGGCAGTGGGATAGCAACCGGGACAGCCCACCAATTGAGCTTCTTGGATTTCATCACGATACAATTCTGGCAAGCCGTAGACAGCAGTGGCTGCCACACTGGAATCATCACGTTTCTTTTTATACCAAGCGCTGTAGGTTTCCAGGTTCTGAAAGCGATAATCGGCAGATAAGTCGAGGACTTTGCAACCTTTAGCAGTTAGAGTTGGTGCCATTGTACAGGCAAGACCATTGGGTAAACCCAGAAAAACTATTTGACATCGTTGCGCGACGACATCGAGATCAATAGCTTCAACAGTTAAGTTAAAACGATGACCAATGTGGGGATAGAGTTCAGAAAAATCTTTGCCAGCACTGCTATCTCCTCCTAAGTAAACAATTTCTACTTCTGGATGTTCCAATAACAGACGCACTAATTGCACACCACCATAACCGGAGGCACCAATAATACCCACTGGTACACGGTTTGAATCCGCCATAATTTATTATCCCCTAGTAATTTTTTTTATTTAATTGAACTTTGGCTGCATTCTAGTACTAAAATTGCCAATTGCCATTAACTTTCCCTTTGTGATCAGAAACTAAAGCTTGGGTAAGCTTTTGCATCTCTGGAGCGCTATGGACTGATCTGCCCATATTCCGTCAACATTATCCCTAAACATCACCTGAATCAAGTTTTTTCACCAGATATAATTCTGGGCGCCAGGTAGAGGATTTTACTTGAATCAGGTTCTAGGGCTTCCGCTTGTCTTAGATTAGAGTTTAGGCTAATTTTGGCTTAGTTCCCGTTGCAAATCCCTCATAAATTGCAAGAAAAATTCCTTAAATACGCAAACTCGCTCCTCGCTACCAGCGCCAAAGGTAAACAAAATATCTTGGCTTTTGGTGGCTGCAGAACCAACTTTATAAATTACCACTGTGGTTCCTGGAGTTGTTGGTGATGAGAGTAAACCATTAAAAGTGGATTTTTCCACAGCAATGCGTGGTGATTGGGGTGTGGGAGGATGAGTGGTAAAAATTTCCTCCACTGATTTGTCTAGGTTTGCTTTTAACTTCCTCAACGCCCCAGTAGTTGCCTGCACTACCTCACCAATGTTGTGTCCCACATCTAAAATATGTACATCTGGAGGCAGATTTTGCTCGCAATAGTTCATAATCTGCTTCTGAGCTTTTTCACCTTTGCTATACTGCCAAGGCTGTATTGCCTCAGTGATTTCCTGCACTGTATGCTTAGCACTTTGGGTAATCGAGAGGGGAATTTCTTGGTCAAAGAAGCGGCGATTAACAACCTGAACCATTGCCTGGGAAAGACTTTCATCATCTGCATCCTGCTGTAAAAGCTGGGCAATAGTTTTCACATCTGCTTGTGTGTAACCGCTCTCTAATTTGGATTTGAGATAATTGAGACGAGGTTGATAGGTGGGATTGGAACTAGATTCAAAGGGACAAAACCACAAATCCCTAGCTGCATCATGGAATTTGGTGGCTCGAAAATAGGATTTGACCCACCAAGGTAGAGATTGGGTATCATAAACGTGCAAGCGATCCACATCCCCTGAAGCTTCTATTTGTCTGATTTGCTCTGGCTCAGAAACCATGACAACATCAAGTACAAAGGGAATTTTGATGCGCAAAGGATTGGAACTGATAATATCGAACATAGCTATTGCTCTTTGGCTTAAACTGTTGCTTGATGCCTCAATGTAGAACCGCTAGCCAGTGGTTTTTACTGCCCAATACCATTGATTAATGTCCGGGTGTTTGCGCTAGCGCCTCGCTTTAAGCATTTTAGTTTTCCTGAACTCATTCTAAGACAAGAATCCCTGCTCTACATCCTCATTAAACTTAGCTTGATATAAAATCTTGAGGTACTGCTGAGCAATGATTTCTGGGGTAAACTTAGCTTTAAGGTAACGACGGCCAGCTAAACCTTGAGCACGGGCAAGGTTGGAATTACTAGCTAAGTGGAGAATAAATTGTGCCAAACCAGCGCTATCTCCATTGTCAAAAGCCTTGCCACACTTAGCATCCTTGACCAGCTTACGTAAGTAGGAGTGGGCTTCGCAAATGACGGCAACAGAACGCCCCGCAGCTAGGATACCGTATAGTTTGCTAGGAGCAATTAAACCCTCCATCCCTGCACTAATACTAACTAGAGAAAGGTCACAAGCTGTTAGGGAATAGGGTAGTACAGATTTGTCTTGATAGGGCAGGAATTTGCAATTATCTAGACCTAAGTTGGCAACTTTGGTAATGGATTCTCTGTGTTTAGCACCACTACCAATAAAAACAAATTGAATTGGTTCATTTTGTAGTTCTGCTGCTGCTGCCAAAATAGTGTCAATATCGTGGCAGCGTCCCATATTGCCAGAGTAGAGGACAGTAAAATTCTCCACCAAATCAAACTTGTGGGCAAACCAGTTGTCGCTTTTGCGGATTGGTTTAATCCAATCAGGATTTGACCAACTGTGAATCACCGTAATCTTATCCTTAACCTGTGGGCATTTGGCAACCACATGATCCTTCATGGTTGAACTGAGGACAATTACGCCTTGGGAATGTCGCCAAACTTGGCAGTTAAGCCAATTCCAGAAGCGTACTAACCAGTGATGGCGTTGAACAACCTTTAACTCCACAGCTACGTCTGGATAGAGATCATAGAGCAAACAAACGTAGGGAATGCGCAATAATAAGTAAGCCAGATAGCCCAAAACTGGCAGGTAAGGGGGTTCAGTGGTGATGAGTAAAAGATCCCCTCGGTTAGTCTTTTTCAGCAAATGCATTCCTGCACGTAAACAGAATATCAGGCTATTGAGAACACGACCACGAATTCGACTAGGCCAAATGCGAGAGGTACGTGAGCGTCTAATCCTTACTCCGTCTACATTCTCAGTTCTTGGTGCACAGTCTCTATCAAAAGCATAGCCTGGTTGTCCAGTAAAAATTTTGACTTTGATACCCAGATATCTTAAATGATTAGCTAACTCCGATAATAGCTGTCCAGTAGCAGCATAGTCAGGGGGATAAAATTGATTGATAATTAAGAGACTTAGAGTTTTTTGCAGTTTGCTCTTGTTATCATTGCGCCCTTCTGAAGCTTTAATTTTCCCGATGGGGGAATTTTGTATATATTGGTTTTGCATTCACAACCTGGCAGAACTCTTGTTTATTAGTGGGTGTAATCAGTAGTCGTATCTCGTTTTTCTTAAAAGTCTTGAATCAACAAAAACCAGCGATTATACATTTTTTTTGTAACTTTCCCTGTATTTAGAATTAAACTGAATCAATGTTCTAAAAAACTGTGTAAATACTTATATAAACTGCTCAATTTAATCAGTCTCCCTGTTTCCCCCTAAAGTGAGGTTGCAAAGGAGAGTTGCTCTGATGTATTAATTGTGCAACTTGCAGTGTACCAACTTGAGGTGTACTGCCGGGAGTCCTATAGGTATTAACTACAGCTTGCTTATTTTCATAAACCAGTGTTCCCAGTTCGTATCCTTGAGGTACATTGCTCAATTCCTGATTAACTTGGAATAAGAATACTGGTAATTGTGGTGGAATATCTTCGTGATTTAAATAAATGTCTCTGGGAGCATAAACAGAATTAATTCTTACTCCCTGGGGCAAGATCGCTGCCTCATTAGGAAGTAGCTGATTGAGTTGTTGATAATCTTGATAGAAAGCAACGTACTTAGTGTAAAAATCTTCTGTGTTTTTTAGCCCTAAAGTAACAGGGACAAACTGACCACCGTAGTAGAGCTGTAACCCTAACCAAGGCAAAAGCAAAACAATTACAATTAGGAAAATTTTGCCTTGAGAGTTCGTATACTTTTTTTGAACTTGTGGAGGGCAACTCATAGCCCATAAAATTGCCAAACCTGGTATGATGCCCCCTAAAAATCTAACGTCATATGGCAAAAGTTGTACAATTAGCAAACTTTGCAAAAGTAATAAAGCAATTATAAAATAACGATCAATTTTCGGCAGCGATTTGCTGCTAAAGCTACTAATAATGCCCCAAAAAAGAAGTGGAGAGTAACGGACTAATGTAGTTTTTATTACCTCTTGCAGTGGATATCTATTCGCAAGACGGCTCCAGTATAATTGTTCTTTAATTGTTTTAAGATCATAAATTGAAGCCCCCATAGTACCACTGAGCATGGGACCAAAAGCAGAGCCCGATTGCCACCAGGTCCAGATTAAAATTGGTAGATAAAAAATCAGCCAAGGTATTAATAAATACAGCAGAGACTGACAAAATGAACGCCAATTTAAAGCTTGCTGGAGAATAAAGAAAATGCTCCAGGATAGCAAAACAATTCCTAGAGGCAAAAAAGAGACTTTTGAGGCGACAGAAGATAAAATCCCAAGAGAGAAAATAAAGGCAATGGCAGATAATTGATTTTGTTGTGCTAACTGTTTACGTCTCAATAAAGCAATAATTGCTGCACCTGTGCCTAAATCTCCAAAGGCATGGGCACCAGAGGTAACGTGCCAGACAACAGGATACATGCCAATAACTAGCGTTGCTAGCCAAATATACGCCCATGCAGAGGTGCGGGCATGGGGAATGATTAAATACCAGGCAAACCAGACTAGCACCAGGCTCAGACCCCAACTAAATATATTACCAGCATCAGGGAAGTTGAGGGCATGGAGAGGAGTTGTGGCAATCTGGAACAACATCTGGGGATAGACGGCACCTTCCCAGGGTTGACGGTAAAATTGCAAGGCTCCATCAGAAACAATACGGCTTGGTAGTAGCAAATGGTAGTGCAACTCATCAATTTTTGTGGCTGGGGCTAGGGCAACTAAAAGGTTAATTCCTAAGCTGATGATCGCTATACTCAGGGGTAGTAAAGCCAAGCCCTGGGGTAGTTTGTAATTGTCTGGTTTGAGAGGTCCAAGCCAACGCCAGCAAGCAAAAGTGCCCCCAATAACCACAATTAGCCACAGGGAAATTAAAATAACTCTGGAGGCAAAACCTACCATCGCCACCAATTGCACCGCTAAACTCAAAACTTGGATTCCTAGCAACACGCCAATTACTTGTTGCCAAGGACTTGGTAAGGATAGTTGCAGTAATTTTTGACCAGCTATGCCAATACCTAAAACACCGATTAATGTCGCCATTCCCAACAATAAAACTAAGGGAGGCGAGTAATAACTCATAGCCGTGAAACCAGTCATGGTAAGGGAGAAGAAAGAAGTTTACTATAGATGTCACTGAGTTGACTGGCAATCGCACGCCAACTGTAGCGTTGTTGGGCAAGCTGGAAACCTAGATTACCCAGTTGCTGCCGCAGTTGAGAATCTCTGAGTACTTTTGTAATTGCCTCAACTAATTTCTCCACTTCACCCTCAACTACAATACCTGCTTGGGCCGCCGCAATATCTGTGGCAATGTAGATCTCAGGAGTGATAATTACTGGCAAGCGTGCTAACATCGCCTCCACCACGGCAATACCAAAGTTTTCGGAAAAGGAAGGTAAAACAAATACATCTGCACCTTGGAGTAGAATTTGTTTTTCTGTACCTGTGACAAAACCAGTAAAGGAAGTGCAACTATCCAAACCCAGGGAGTGGATTAAATTGTGCAAATAACTCTCATATTCTGGTGTTCCTGAACCCGCCAACAGGAGATGAAACGGCTGATTTTGCGCTAATAGCTTACCTAATGCCTGAATCAGTAAATCGGGACGCTTTTTACTGTGGAAGCGCGAGAGAAACAAAACTACAGGTGTTTCCGGAGCAATATTATATCGGCTACGAAGTTGATGTGATGCTTTGATTTGGGTAGGGGGAACTTTCACGCCATAGGGAACCATAAATGTAGGTGTGTTGACGCGAAAGTTGGCTACATCCTGACATTCATCTTTGGTAGAACAATGGGCTGCAATCGCATGACGCAGATTTTGACGTTCAATGGGAGCATAAACTTGCTTTTTGCGACGTTGATGGTTAAGCGCCCAAGGTGTCAGCATGCCATAGGGAGTGACAATGTAGGGGATTTTGTGCCAACGTGCAATGATGGCAGCACAGGTGGGAGCGTAGGAGAAAAGATAATGGGTATGTACTAAGTCATAGTGCCCCATATGTTGCCACAGCCAACGAGTCAAAGCGGCAGAAAAAATAAAGTCTTTTAAGGGTAAGGCAAAGCGAGGTACAAACCAGACTGGAACTTGTTCATACTCCACGCGTTGGTATAGTGGTATATCCAACACCCCTTTGCCATTGTCATTGGTAGTAACAATTTCTGCCTCCACTCCTTGCTGGCGTAAGGCTTGGATCATTTCCAGGGTAATTTGTGTGGGTCCACCTTTTTCCTTAGAGAGACTGGGAATGACATGTAAAACTTTGATCAATGAATCCAACCTCCTGCACTCCTCAACTGTGACATCTACCGACACTAAATCAATAAGATCCAGGGTGGTGTTTGCCACGAACAAGCTAAATTATGCCTGTAATCAACCGCTCTAGGGTAGTCTGAAAGCGGGTAAAGCCAAAATTATAAATTACTTTCTCTCTTAATGCCTCTGGCTGATAGAGGATAGGATTGGGATAAGTGCCTTGGAGAATCTGCACTAAACTCTGGGCAATTTTTGCCACATCATCGGGATCTACTAAGACTCCTAATTCCCCATAACACAGGGCATCAATGGCTCCATCCTGATTACCTCCCAGGGTAGCTTTACCACAGGCAAGGGCTTCAAGGTAAACGATGCCAAATCCTTCTCCTTTGCTGGGCATAGCAAAGACATCGCACAGATTATAGTGTGCACCCAACTCAGCATCACTAACAAAACCAGTTAAGGTAACACAACTAGATAAATTGAGACTTTGAATCAGATTTTCGATACGTGAAAGATCGCTACCTTGACCTACTATGAGGTAGTGAACATTGGGCAAGTGACGGCGAATTTCGGGCATGGCTTGTAAAATCTGGTCATAGCCTTTGTAGCGATCACTATGGTCTAATCTAGCAACAGTGAGAATAATAGGTTGGGAAGCTGTTAAACCGTAGCGCTCTAATAGATACTGTGGTTTAGGTGCAATGGCGAAGGTATTGGCATCAAAAGTATTGGGTAAGAGAGTAACCAGGGCAGGATCTAGGTTTTGTTCTCTGATCAAGCGATCACGGGTATAGTTACTTACTGCCAAAATTAAATTAGCCTTAGCTAAAGCGCTTTTAAGGCTCAAGGAATTAATATTCCAAGCTTCTAAACCGTGGGCAACTGCCCAGTAGGGTACTCCTCGTAGGCGTTTCAGCCAGTGGGCTGCGGGGGTAAAATTAATATGGCTGGCAATAACAAGATCTGGTGGTTGCGCAACTCCATAACCTAGTAATTGAGCCGCAAAAACTGCTGTTCTTAAATACAGAGGGAATTTGCCTGCAAAGTGATATTGAGTTGATGACAAAAAAGGAAAACCCCTTTGATAGTCAGTATCATGTTTGAGAAAAACGCGATAACTTGACTGGGGCGCAATTGCCTGCAAAGCTTCGAGTAGAAAGGCAGAGTAAACCTGAATGCCTCCTTTAAACTCAAAGATATCTGGTAGCCAAAGGTGAAAAGAAGTGCGATCTTGGGACATGGGATCAGGCAGGGAAACTATAGTTGTCCATGACCAATCATTATCATGGTCTTGCTGTCTCCTTGAGATCAGCTTGCAACTTTTTATCTATTTGTGAAAGAAGACCCTCGGTTTTAACGAAAGGACAGGGCATTTAAATTGCTCAAACGATCGTCTTAAACGTTGGAAATTTCCTCCAACGACGCGACCTCCTAAATTCAGCACACAGCCCCTCATGAATTGAACTCAACCCTGAGTATTTTACAAATAGTATCTTTGTTTTGTAAACTATGTACTAGACTAATAATAATCAACTAAGCAATTGGGTCGTAATGCTTAATTTAACTTACACTTACAAGTTACAACCAACAGCTAAACAAATAGATATCATCGACCATAATCTTGATGTTTGTAAAAGTGTTTGGAATTACGCTCTCTACATTAGGAAGC
>CAZWGS010000044.1:0-22654 GCA_964633315.1 uncultured bacterium
ACAACTTGATTATGGGAGTGCAGCTAATCCATGCTGCCTATGAAGCAGGCGTAGAGAAGTTTACTTGTGTCGGTACTATCTGTGCCTATCCAAAATTTACTCCTGTACCGTTTAAAGAAGAAGATTTGTGGAATGGCTATCCAGAGGAAACTAATGCCCCCTATGGAGTTGCCAAAAAAGCTTTGTTAGTCCAACTCGAATCCTATCGATTGCAGTATGGGTTTAATGGTGTTTACTTATTACCAGTAAATCTATACGGACCAGAAGATAACTTTGATCCCCTTAGTTCTCATGTTATTCCAGCTTTAATTCGCAAGGTGCATGAGGCACAACAGAGGGGAGATAAGCACTTACCTGTTTGGGGTGATGGCAGCCCAACACGTGAGTTTCTTTACTCTACTGATGCGGCGCGGGGAATTGTTATGGGTACTCAGCTATACAATAAACCAGAGCCTATCAATTTGGGCACGAATCACGAAGTTGCGATTAAGGATTTGGTTGAATTAATCTGTGAATTGATGGACTTTGAAGGGGAAATTGTTTGGCAAACAGATAAACCAAATGGTCAACCTCGTCGTTGTTTGGATACAACTAGGGCAAAGGAAGAGTTTGACTTTACTGCCCAAACAGACTTTAGAGAGGGCTTAAAACAAACTATTGAGTGGTATCGTCAGAACGCTGAGTAGATATAGTTAAAATTAATTAGAATTTGAGGTGGGTCTACCCACCTTTTTTAGTTTTTATAGTATGTGATACTAAACCCTGTTCTGTGAGTAGCCCTATACGCTTTCGCCTCAAACCCTCCCCCCAACTCCCCATCACCCCATCTCCCTACAAGTGAAAAAGCTACTATCACAACCGGATCTGGTATGATATGGCACTACACGCAAGGCAGGTGGCAGAAGTATAGTGTCAGAAGATTTCAAGACTTGAGCTTGTCCTAACTTATGTTGGTAGCGCTATAACAGGGAATAAGGAACGGCGAATAGGGAATAGAGAAAAGATAAATTTCCTAATGTTTTCCTGTAACACTATATCGTCAATTAATTGTGTGCATATGACCATAGGATTTGACTACAAAGACATTTCCTCAGAGTCTGATTGAAAAATATAATCATAATCAAAGGCGACATAATTGGCATTGCGAATAATCTCAAATCCTAAGCGACATACTGCTTCTGTGTTAAAAGTTGCCATGGCTAACTCAATCATCTTTTTCTCTTTTATTTGAGGTTTTTTAATAAAATAATCGCGTTTGGCAAAAAATAAATTTTCGTTTCTAGGTGTAATAATTCCGTTGATACGGTGAGATTTTTGAACTGGTTTAATATAACTATTGAAAAAATCATCCTGATGAATTTGCAGTCGATATAATCTTTCATGTTGCTGCCAACTCATGCCAAAAATAATTTTAATAATCTCAAAACCAAGAATATAACTAAGAATATGATTCTGTTCTTCTGTATCAAAAAATAAGCGAACTGCTGATTCTAAATAAACTTCTGATTGATAGCGGATATCTTGAGCTGAATGAATATAAAATTGCCTAATATATGTTCTTAGCACAGAAACGTTAATTTCCGTGCTGATATGGAAGCTCTTGAGATACCGGTGAACTTGCTCTTGAGCATCTCGATTTTGCAGAGTTTTAAAAATTAAACCGTCTGCGGTATAGCCATCAAGGAATTCTGCTTGAATTTCTGGAGTTGCTGCACAGAGAAAATGGCATAAAGATAAGACATAACTTCGTTCTTTTGTTGGCAATTTTTCTGCCCATTCAGCAACTTCTTTCGGTAATTCTTCCATAATAGGAGCTGCTGTTTTAAGTTCAAAGAAACTTGAATTAGATGCTATATTTTGTCTCATATTAGTGAGGTGCTGTTCTCTGAACCATTAATCATGGAACAAAACACTATTTTAAATTTTGCTTTGTAAATTTGAGAACTGCCATAACTTAAGTCTATTGTATTAAATAAATAATGAAATCGCTATGTAATTATTCGTATATTGATAATGTTTTATTGAGTAAAATTACACATATCAAAGTAAAAAAATACTGTAGTTACAGTGAGAAAAGTCTCAGTAACGCCATTTCAATTTGAGCTGGGACACTACAGGTGATAAAATTACAGTCGTTTTCCTCCGTAGAATGGCTGAAAAAAATTCTGAGCTCAACTTTAAAATCTAGGCTCTGGAAATTAGATACTATACTTGAGTGCTTCAGAATTTTAATCTGATTACTTTCTTCCTTCCTGGTGAGTATTAATTTATCCGAAAAGAGTAGACAACTGGGAGACAGTGATTTGCTCTCAAATCGAACATTATCAATACCTCAACTTGTGTCTGCTCATAATGAACTTCTCTGGGCTATAGTTGGTTTGCTGCTTACAATTGGCGGTACACTAGTACGTGCTTTTGTTGTTAATATGCCCTGGGAGTGGGCAGATCAAGGTATTCAAGTCTATGAACTAAAAGTTTCCTGTCAAATAGGCGCAGTGCTGCTTGTGGGTTGTCTGGGCGGTAAAAATGCAGGTGCTTTATCTCAGATTGCTTATATAGTGATGGGTTTAACAGGGTTGTCTGTATTTTTTGATGGTGGCGGTATTGAGTATTTAAATAAACCTAGCTTTGGTTATCTTTTAGGTTTTATTCCTGGTGCTTGGTTATGTGGTTACCTTGCTTTTAAGTCTAAAGCACGTTTAGAATCCCTTGCTTTTAGTTGTTTGTCTGGTTTGCTGACAATTCATTTTTGTGGTTTAGCTTATTTGATTGGACTACAATTTTTCCATTCCCCTAACAACGGAGTTATGGGATTTTTTAATTCTGTCTGGCAATATTCTATTAGTTTATTACCAGGACAAATGATAATTATTTGTGCTGTTTCTCTGATCGCTTTTATCCTGCGGCAGATTATGTTTTATTAGTTAAATCAAGTGATAAAAAATCGTTTTTTCTGGATTGTTGCCACTGTAGGTTTAATTTTAGACCAGATAACCAAGAATTTGGTGATACAAAATTTTTCTCAAGTTGGTGAAACAATTCCTTTATGGGAAGGTGTATTTCACCTCACCTATGTTACTAATGATGGTGCAGCTTTTAGTCTGTTTGCGAATGGAGTTAGTTGGCTGCGTTGGCTATCTTTAATTGTGAGTATTGCTTTAGTTATTTTAGCTTGGGTTGCACCAATGAGAATAAATGAGCAGCTAGGCTATGGTTTTATTCTTGCTGGTGCTTTAGGTAATGGAATCTGTCGTTTTGCTTACGAGTATGTGGTAGATTTCCTTGATTTTCGCCTCATTAATTTTCCAGTTTTTAATCTGGCAGATATTTTTATTAATATTGGTATTGTCTTTTTGTTAATCGCGACTTTTTGGGATCAGCCTCGCTCTCGTCAGCATCATGATTAGGTATTTGATATTTTGAGGAGAGTGTAGGGAATACTACGAATTAGATACTTCTAGCCGTAGTGCAAACTTGACGATGAATCAGTCTACTGAAACTCAAATTCCCGTACACAGTTCCCATGTATCTTTGAATCGTGATCTATTTCTGCGTAACTTAATCAGAGAACTATCAGGTACTCTACAGGATGTAGTAGGTTTGGAGGAAGCATCCGGATTTATTAGCGTAGTTGGTCAAAAGATTGGTAAACAAATTGACCAAGAATATAAATCTGCTCTCCAGGTTAATCATCTTTCCCGTCAGCAAATTGCTGAGGTTTTAGTGGATTTGAAAAAACGAATTCAAGGAGATTTTTACCTTATTGAAGCTAGCGAAGAAAAGCTTGTATTTGGTAATCGCACTTGTCCCTTTGGTGATAAAGTACTCAATCGTCCTTCAATGTGTATGATGACATCTAATGTCTTTGGTTCAATTGCAGCGGACAATTTGGGTTATGCGAAAGTAGAGTTGCAAGAAACTATTGCTCAAGGTGCATCTGGTTGTCAGGTTGTAGTCTATTTACAACCAACTGAAGATGCTGAAGATGCTGAAGGTAGAGAGTATTTTAGAGCTTCTCAAGGGTAAAGGGAATAGAAATTTGTGGTAGGTGATCTGGTTTAGTCTTTGAGTTTCCACATCACTTACCATTGGATGTGGTTAAAAAAGTATGACATATTCAGAGTATGGGGAACTGATTAGAGTTTTACCAGAGCCAACTTTGTTGTTGAGTGGAGAAGGCGAAATTATTGCGACTAATAAAATAGTAGCAAAAATGCTGGGATATCGCAGTCGAGAACTTAGGGGAAAAATTCTCTTTGAGTTAATTCAAGAGTCAAGAGAAAAAATCAGCAATTATCTACAAACTTGTTCCCAAAGTCGGAGTCTTGTTTTGGGTTCATTCAGTTTCTATCCACAAAATGGTGTAGCTTTAAGCTGTCGTACTCAAGGAGCTGTGATTCGTCCTTGGAGTGAACAATCTCCTGCTATATTATTGTTGCGTCTACAGGAACAAAGTGATGCTAATAGTAATTTTCTCCTGTTAAATCAAAAAATTGACCAGTTATCCCAAGAAATTCAACAGCGTCGACAAGCACAAGAAGAACTAACTCAAACTAATCAATTACTAGAGCAAGCATTTCAAGAGCTTCAACATGCCCAAGTCCAGATGATTCAAAGTGAGAAAATGTCTAGCTTGGGACAGATGGTAGCTGGAATTGCCCATGAAATTAATAATCCTGTGAATTTTATTCATGGTAATTTGCATCATGTTCAAACCTACGCTCAAGATTTATTAGGTTTGATTGAACTTTATAGGCAAGAATACTCTAATCCTACAGCCATAATTGAGGAGCAAATTGAAGATGTTGATCTAGATTTTTTACTCAAGGATTTACCAAAGTTACTACAATCGATGACTCTGGGAACTGAACGTATACGGGATATTGTAAAATCTTTGCGTACTTTTTCTCGCCTTGATGAAGCCGAAGTCAAAGAGGTTGATTTACATGAAGGTATTGATAGCACTCTAGTGATTCTCAAACATCGTCTCAAATCGCAAGAAAATTATCCACCTATTGAGGTGATTAAAGACTATGGAAAGTTACCTTTAGTTAATTGCTATGCTGGACAACTAAATCAAGTATTTATGAATATCCTTAGTAATGCGATTGATGCTCTACAGGAATACAATCAACAGCAAACAAAAGAAGAAATTAAACTCAATAGCAGTACTATTTGGATTCATACTGAGGTCAAAGAAAGTAATTGGATCGCGATTAAAATTGCTGATAATGGACTTGGTATGAGTGAAAAAGTTCGCTCTAAACTGTTTGATCCGTTTTTTACTACGAAACCTGTGGGTAAAGGAACAGGATTAGGTTTATCGATTAGCTATCAGATTGTTACACAAAGGCATGGTGGTAAGCTGTGGTGTGATTCAGAACCTGGAAAGGGTGCTAAATTTGTGATTGAGATTCCCCAAAGTACGAGTTTTTAACTCATCCCTCGTGCTTTAGCTGAGGTATTTTTTGTTGTTGGTTGTTGGTTGTTGGTTGTTGGTTGTTTGTAAAATAACAAATAAACAAATAACTAAGGATTAGGCGGCTATCAATGATTTATACTAAGTCCGGTTGTCAAAGTAGCTTTTTCCCTTGTAGGGAATTGGGGAAATGGGGAGTTGGGAAAGGATTTGAAGTTTTGCGTTAATGATTACTCTGTGAACAGGATTTAGTATTGGTAGAATTTACTCGCAACTTTCAGATAAAATTGCTCCAGTTAAATCTGCTCCTTGCAGGTGAGTTTGGGTTAAATTAGCATTACTTAAATCGGCGCGTTGCAGGTTAGCACCGTTTAAGTTGCAATAGCTTAAATTTGCCCCCATTAATTTAGCTTGTTGCAGATTCGCATTGGCTAAATTAGCGTAACTCAAATCAGCAATGATTAGCTTTGCAGAATCTAAGCGAGTCTTGTGTAAATTAGCAGCTTGGAGATTCGCACCCATGAGATTAGCATGGCGTAAATCAATACCGACTAGCTGTGCTTGATGTAAATTGAGGTACTGAAAATTTCTACTTCCTGCTTGATAGCGTTGTAACAAATCTCCCACATTACTAACGCTAATTTCCCGCTTGGGAAAACGGTAGGGAAAGGAAAAATAATCGCGACTTTTGATAACGCGCTGCACCTCATCATAAAATGGGTAGTTACCAATACCACTCAGATATAGCCAACCTCTGGTTCTAGTTAGGGCAACGTAGAGTTGATGACGTAGATACAGGTTACTCTCATCCTGCGCCACTAAGTCTAAACCTAGTACATAAACAAAATTCGCCTCATGTCCCTTTGCGCGATGCAAACGAGAGATAGTCACCGCACCCTCGCACCAAAACTGGTTAGGATTGTAGATGTCTCGGTGGGCTTGGAGTAGATTGTGGTTACCAGTAGCAGGAATGTAAATATCAATACCTTGATTTCTCAAAAACTCTGCTGCTGTGGTTTCCAGCTTTTTGGCTTCGTAAACACCACCCACAATTAATACCAAAATCTCACGACTTGGGCGCAAACCATCGTTTCTCATATTGTGGAGAATATTGTTGGCGAGGGCGCTTAATTCCTCCTGACGAGAATGGTAAACTTGCCACTCAATTAACTCATCCTGCCACAATTGGGGTAAAGGGTTGGGAGAATTATTGAAGGGGCGTTGTAGACTTATTCGGGGTGAAGAGGGAGCCTTTTTAGTAATTTTATAGCCCAGTGCTTGCCAATCTTCTGATCGCGTCATCCCCGTTAGCATACCACCAGGTCGTAACCAACCCATACCAAGGGCATGGGCAGCGCAGAGAATAGGGTGGGGAGTGCGATAGGAGCGATGGATAATCGCTGTTTTTGGGATACCATCATTGTGAGTACCCGTGACTAAATGGGCTAAAGTTTCGCCAAATAATTCCTTCGCGCTAGCTATTTTGAGATTTTCCAGGCTTTGGATGCTATCATCAGCCCAAATTAACCTTCTTTGTTCTGGTTGAATTGAATTTACGGGGCGTAGGGCTTGATAAGCTAACCAATAGAAAGGTTGCTTGTCGCCATATTTGAAGCTGTCATCGACTAAAAAATCTTGTCCTTCGTCTATGAGTATGGCATCAAATATTTGGGGAATAGCGGCAGTTTTGAGCAGTTGGCTGCATACTTGTGCTAGGGCTTGGTGGGGTTTTTTGCTGGTAGTATCTTTGAGGGTGAGGCGATTAACTCCAGCATGGCGACAGAGGATGCTGTAGAGTCCAGGTTGATTTTTTGCTCCCCAAGCATGGCAGACACCTAGGTTAAAATTTTTTGACTCGTATCCTTGCTCATTATTACTGAAGCGACGCAACCAAAGGTCAATTTGCTCGATAATGGGCTGATAGAGGCTACGGGAGGAGAAAACAAGAGCAATGCGCCACTGGGGATGTTTGAGGTGCATATGGGCGGCTTTTTGACACAGGAGAACCGTTTTTCCTGAACCTGCAATACCGCAAATACGCTGCAATCCAGGGGGAATTTGCTTGGCGATTTGTTCTTGTTGCCAATCGAGGTGGGATATATTTATCTGATTTAAAATTTTACCTCGACTTTGGTCGGGGGCAAGGACGCGGTGTGAAGGTTTGCAAAATAGGGGAGTTCCCGCCAAAATTGCTAGTAGAAGTTGCCATTGTTGTGAATTAAGGGTTTTAGCGCCAATTAAGCTTGGTGTTTGTTTAATTTTCTCGATAATCTTGCTAACTGAGGCGAGATGGTGAGGGAAGAGAATAGGTGGGGAAGAGGGAAGTTGATGGAAACCTCGTTTTTGCCATTGTTGTGAGGTAATTTTGGGTAGTGCCACCATTGCCCTGGCACTAATTTGGCGGTGTAAAATAGGCTCGCGCCGACAGTATTCTAGAAGAGCAAAAAGCTGATTCTCCGCCTGTTGGTAGGGATTTCCTTGAGGGAGATAAAAGTTTTGATATTGCCAATAATGACCTGAAATTGCCACAATTTGCTCAATGGCAATGCTTTTCACTTCTATTACGATTAAACCTAACTCTCGGTCAGCGATCAAGATATCTGGTTCTTGGCGTGAGTGACCAATTTGGGAGAAAATAGGATAGCGCCAGTAAGCAAGACATTCTCTGTGCTTAAATGCTTCCTTAAGTGCTTCCCAAACAATTTTTTCACCTATTTCTCCCTCTTTATTTAAGGGTTCAGTGGTGATAAATTTTCCCTTGGTTTCCGATGTCACTGAAGTTACATTGGATGAGATAAATTACGACTCAATAGAAGACAAAAAATAGACTTCTTGAAAAATACTTTCTAGGGTCAACTTTTCATCGAGCGATTATTGTAATTATTACTTTACTTAGAGCAATAATTACAATCTAAGAATCTCGGTTTAAAGCCGACATAACTGCTTGTTGAGAAGCTGTTTGATAAACACTTTTTAAATATTGTTTCAAGGCTTGATCTTCAGTCTCCGTCAGAGGAAAACTACCCAAAACATCGAGAAGTGTACGACTATCTGGAGGTGGTGTAATTACTACCAAAGAAGAGTCTAGGGGTTCGCTATATTTCCAAAAGTTTTCAATATCCAGGGGAATATTAGAAGACGAAGAAGATTTAGAACTAGCTTTTGATACTTTAGCTTTCGCGGAAAAAGATTCTGATTCTGGAGAAATTCTACTCGCTTGTTTAGCTTTTTGTGCTGCTTTTTGACTACGCTTTTGGCGCAAAGATTCAAGGATTTGGGTTTTAGTACGTCCCCGCAATTGAAACAAAACAAAGGGGTCTTCACTAAAACGGTCACTTAATTGATAATAGACTGCGGCAATATGTTTGCAAGGATTTTTGGGGTCAGGACAACTGCAACGAGAATGAACATCAGTGAGGGTAAAAGGGAACAAACTTAAGCCATTAGCTGTAAATACTTCCTCAATATTATCTGGCATTCCTCCCGCCAAAAGTTGAGCCGAATATACAGCTTTTTCTGCCATACTTTCGGTAACATAATTCCAATCCTCATTACTAAAAGGATCAATAGAAATAGAGAGTTCATAAGGTTCAGGTGCTGTCCCTTGGACTTTCGCTAAAACCCTAGAACCAGCAAAATCTAGGCTTAAAATATTACCTTCTTTAGCATACTTTCTTCCTCTTTCCAGACGCTTTTTAAAGCGATAGGAATTGAGTAAATCGTTCCAGCGTTGCACCCACCATTTTGGATTTTCTAGTTCGTATTCAGTCATTTATTGTTTGTTGTTTGTTGTTGGTTGTTAGTTGATTGCTGACGGTTGATTAATTCTATACCCAGCTCCTTATACCATGTCAGTCTAACTAGTTACGACAAGATTAGTCATGCACCAAACCTCAATTTCTACTTTCGTCAAAAGTACTTATTAAAGCGATATCGTAAGCGATTATCCGAACTTAATATTGCTTCTTTCTCCTGACTCCCTCTGCTTCCCCAGCCTCCCCAAATTCCCCAACTTTCCCCACTCCCTACTCCCTCTGCTGCAACCAATGTGCAATTTTAAACAAAGACTAGCTTAGTTTTTGCTTGTGCTTGCATAGCAGAGAAGCGACTCTCCTACAAATCCTAACTTTCCCAATACTTGTAAGCAGAATAAGCAAGGGTAACAACACCTGTGACAATTGCGGCTTCATCTAAATCAAATTGAGGGTGATGCAAAGGATAGTTGGGTTTCTCTCGCCAACCAACACCAAGACGAAACATACTTCCTGGTGCTTCCTCTAAATATACAGAAAAATCTTCTGCACCCATAGAGGGTTCTGCAATCAATTGTACACAATCATTACCCCAAGCTTCCTTCGCTGCTGTTTCCAGAATTTGATTCATTTTAGAATTATTTTGCACCGAAGGTACTCCGCGACGGTAGCTAACTTCATAACTTGCACCGTAGGTTTTGCAGACATGGGACACAATACCCTCAATCCACTGTGGTAAATTGGCGTGGGTTTCTGGGTGTAGTGAGCGTACAGTACCTGCTAAATGTACCTGATCTGCGATTACATTGGGCGCTCGACCACCACTAATCTTACCAATTGTTAACACCACCGGACGCAAAGGATTTTGGGTGCGACTAATCGCTTGCTGCAAACTAGTAATTACCTGGGAAGCAATCCAAATCGCATCTACCGCCTCGTGAGGGCGCGCACCATGTCCCGATTCTCCCTGGATAAAGATTTCCAAATCATCTGCTGCTGCTGTTAACGCACCATAGCGAATACCCACACAACGAGCCGGAATTGAAGGGTAAACATGAACCCCAAAAATAGCATTAACATCACGCATTGCGCCATCTCGCACCATCCAGCTAGCACCTTGAGCGATTTCTTCAGCTGGCTGAAAAAGGAAACGCACATTTCCTGCTGTGGCTTCTGGTAGCTGTGATAGCACCATTGCTGTACCTAATCCTAAGGTAGAGTGGAGATCATGTCCACAAGCGTGCATAATTCCTGGTGTACAAGAAGCAAAATCTAGATTAGTGCGTTCCTGAATCGGTAGTGCATCCATATCAGTACGAATAGCCAAGGTGCGCGTATCTGTACCTTTACCCTTCAATTCACCAACAACACCAGTGTTACCCACTGCTTCTTTAACCTGAAGCCCACACGAAGAAAGTACACCTGCAACATATGCTGCTGTTTGGTATTCCTGTCCACTCAACTCTGGATGAGAGTGAATATGGCGGCGAATTTCAATTAGCCTGGGAGCAAGGGTTTCAGCTAGTTCTTTGATTTGGCTGAGCATTTGTTATTTGTTGATTGTTGATTGCTGATTGTTGATTGTTATTTGTGGAAATGGATGATTGATGGTGCTACAGCCTAATTGATTGTAATGACAACGGATGGGTAATACATTACTGTCTACACCTCCCTTACTTCCCCAACTTCCCCAACTCCCCAACTCCCCAACTCCCCAACTCCCCAATTCCCAATTCTAGGGAGTTACTCCTTCAGAAGTTGCACTTGCTTCTGGGGTAATGGGAGGCTGGGAAAAGTATTTATAGGAAGAGCGAGATAGTTCACGAATTAAAGCTTTTGCTCTAGCATCGTTGCGGGGGCGTTGTACCATAATGGCGGCAACGTAGCGTTTACCACTAGGCATATCGATTAAGCCTACATCAGCAAGTAAAGAGCCTATATTACCTGTTTTGTTAGCAATAATCGCACCTTCACCTAAGCCACGAGGGATGAGACTACGGTTTTGGGTTCTTTCCATAATTCCTAGAATACGATCTCGCGATCTCATGGAGACTAATTTCCCTTGACTCACCATTACCATTAGGGTTGCTAACTCTTGGGGATTAGTAGTATTAGTTCCTGGTATATCGGGTAGAGGGTTACGCAATAACGTTACCTTTAACCCCCATTGTTGAAATTTTTGATTAACAGCTTCTATGCCTCCCAAACGCTTGATAATCATATTAGTGGCGGTGTTATCACTGGTGACAATCATCTGAGTTGCTGTTTCTAGGGCTGTGTAACGGCTACCTAGTTTCTGATATTGCATACCACCAGAACCTTCAGCTACTACAGATTCATCCATTGTCAGCATTTCATCAAGGCGAATTTTACCTGCATCCACATCTTGAAAAAAGGCGATCAAAATTGGTACTTTAATTGTACTTGCTGCCGCAAAGACTCCCGCCCCATCCCAATTTAAATAAGCACCAGTATCTAAATCAAAAATGAGAACTCCTGGTTTTAAATCCTGGTTAGTATCTACTAAAGCTTGAACTTGGTTGCGCAGAGGTAAAATTTCTGCTTTGAAGGGTAAACTGGGTAGAGTAACCTCTTTTTTGCTTGGCGAATCTGCTGCTTCTGCAACTTGCTGTTCACCAGAAGAATTACCAGAGTTAAAAACAGATAGGGTTGTCCCCACAATTACCCCTAAACCAACACCAATAATTAAGAGGCGAATTCCATAGATAATTAGTGGGTTAACTAGCTTAGAAGAGCGACGTTGACGACGCTTTGTTTCTAGTTCTAGATTAGCGCTGCTTCTGCTTGACAGAGGATTTTCTCCTGCTGTAGAAGATACTGGATAGCGTTGGCGACGTTTATTTGTTTCCCGCGCTGGGGAATCGCGACGTTCCGATTTCTGCTGATTTTGACGATTGAAAAAGGGTAAGATGGAGAGCTTACTTTTTTTGTTTTTTGATTTACTCTCACCTGAAGCATTATTTCTGGAAGCATCAGAAGATGAGTGTTTACCATTTGAGGTAGTGTAGAGGCGAGAATTTGTCGGGCGACGCTGACGAGATTCGGGATTTTTGCGCCGCAGATGGCTTATTTTCTGGTCTTTTCCTGGCTGAGTTTTTCGTTTACCAAATGACTTATCTACTGACATTTCTAAGCCCAATACACCTTTACTGAAGAGGTGAAAATCTTCACTACAATTTGCAGCTATCTCATCTTATCGAAAGATCGCTAAGAGATATAGTTATCAATCCTTCGATTGTCGGGAAGTTTGTGTTGTTGCCCACTCAATTTGTCGTAAGATGCCCCTCAGCATCGCCACCTCTTCTCGACTTAGACTAGCACGATTAAACAAACGACGAAATTTTTCCATCCGCGCTTTTGCTGTGTGGGGGTAGAGATAGCCAATTTCGAGTAGAAGCGATTCTAGGTGCTGGTAGTAACTATTTAATAGTTCCAAGGGTACACTTTCTTCCTCCACAGAGGGTTTGATTTCTGCTTCGCTTTCATTTTGACCTAAAGAGATTAAATATAGCTCATAGGCACAAACTGCTACCGCTTGGGCAAGATTTAGGGATAGATAGTCAGGGTGGGAAGGAATGCAAACAAATCTCTGGGCGTAATTAAGTTCACTATTGCTCAAGCCGCGATCTTCAGGGCCAAAAATTAAAGCTGAGGTGAGATTTTCTCCTACTAACCAAGGTAAAGCCTGACGTGGTGTTTCCAGGGGTACAGAGGCGCTGCGCTGGCGCGCTGTGGTGGCGATTGCTCTTTTACAACCGACTAAAGCTGCGGCTAAATTATCTACCTGCTGCGCCCCTACCAAGATATCCTGGGCGTGAACTGCCATTTGCTGTGCCTGAGCTGATAATGGGTCACAATGGGGATTGACTAAAACCAATTGTTGCAATCCCATATTCTTCATTATCCTCGCCACAGAGCCCACATTGAGTGCGCCTGCTGGTTCGACCAAAATAATTTTTATATTCATTGAGTTTGGTTGTTTGTTGTTTGTTGTTCGTTGTTCGCTAAAATTATTTTTATTGTCTTTGATTCAAGTTAGCAAGAACGAGTAGTTTGAAAAACAACAAATTTTAGCTTTGTTCAAGGATAATCATAATCCGCATTAGTAAAATTCTACTTGTTACTTATTCCTTATTACTTTTTACTTGTTACTTTTTACTTAATATAATGGCACGACAAACTTCTAAATCTGATTTACCTACTAAAATTTGCCCAGTATGCGATCGCCCTTTTACTTGGCGCAAAAAATGGGCTACTTGTTGGGAAGATGTTAAATATTGCTCTGAGCGTTGTCGTCGTCGCAAGTCTCAAGTTAAGGATAAAGATTTTTGAGTAGACGATGATTTAATATTTTATTTCGCTTAATTTTTGTCCATTCTTATTACATATATAAATTGACATTTTTTTTAGACAATATTAAGATATCTGAATTTATTTCCTATCTTATTAGGATTATATTAGTAATATTTTTATTGCTTAAATTTACAATGAACTTACTCATAAATGGTCATTACTATATTAGTAGTTTAGAGCTGAGCTGGAAAATAGTCAGAAATCCTAACGATATTATGGCTTTTTATAATAGAGGTACTGTCCGTAGCCAATATGGATATCATCGAGGAGCAATATCTGATTTCACACAAGCGATCAAAGTAAGGTCAAGAAAACCAAGTACTTTAGTTCGTGCAGCATCTGCTTATTTTCAACGAGGACAAGAGTACGAATTAATGGGAGAGACAAAAAGGGCAATACTGGATTATCAAACAGCAGCAGCAATTTACAAAAAATATGGAGAAATATCGACTTATGAACAAGTAAATTATGAAATTATCAGATTGCTGGAAGATAATAAATTTGACCTTATGCAATAAAGAAATATCTTTTTTATTTTTTTATTATGTCTTCTACAATCAAAAAAGAGACTGTTGATAGTATGATCGCAAACTTCGGTTAGCCTATTTTCAAAGATGAGACCGATAGCCACCCAAACCTTTGTTATTTAACAAAAAACACGAAATTTCTCATGCTTTAGCCGAGGGATAAAAAAAGCATTGGTATGGTTTATATAGATGTTACCAATGCAAGTAATTATATTTTTTCAATTAAGGAGAGTTCAAGGAAAGTCTTGTTCCAATGTCAATCGAGATATTAGCAAATTTATATCACTTAAAAATTGCTAGTATCTGAAACTAAAAAACGATAACTATTCCCTGTCCTCTGTCCTTATGTTCTATTTCAGACTACACTTCTTCTGCTGCACGTATAATCAAACTCTGAGCAACAGTTTGGATACCTGTATGTTTGTAGTAATTAGTTGTTTGGTCTAAAAATGCTGCTACAAAATCCAAGCTATCATCGGAAAACTCTACAAAGCCGCCAAGGTGTTCAAAAACACTTTCCTGGGTTAATCCTGTAGAACTAACTAAATTACCCATCCAATCTTGAGCTGCACCAAAGGTGTTAGTAATAAAGCCAAATTTATCATCACCGGGAATGAAGTTACTTAGTGATGCAAAAACTGGATTACTTGTAAAAGCACTCTCTCCATCGTTTTCGAGATGCTCCTGCACTTTTTGCAAGAAATCAGGACCTAAGGGAACTATACCATCGATGCAAACCAAACTTGCCATCCGCATCAGAGAAGCACCTTGGTAATTATCTACTAACTCAGACACAAACTGTGTGGGGTTAAGTTCGATTCCATTGAGTTTGGAGTAGGCGATTAACTCGCCAACAAGTTTCAAACACAGGTCAACTGACTGAATTGTATCTGCTTTAGGCGTTAGTTTATTTAAAAAGCTCAACAGACCAATTTTTTCACTTATTTTATTCGCCATCGCTGCTGCAGCTAGAGCAGAATCAGCTTTATCCACTAAAGTGTAAATATTGATCGCTCCCTGATAGCCGTTAGACGGGTCATTGTACAATTCAATTGCCTTATTGCGAATTGCCATCACCGTATCCGCATCAGTTTCTCCGGTGACTGCTGTAATCATATTGTCAGCACCCACTACGTTTTCCCACTCTCCAGGAACCACAAAATCTAGCGCCTGGAGAGCTTTCACTGTAATGTTGTTAGTTGGCAGTTCATCAAGTAAGTCAATTATAGATTCGCCCACGATAAAATCCTTGTTGTCTAAATAGTGTTTTATGTAGCCATCTTATCCGTTTTAATTTTAGTTGGCTCGTTTTTCTCCCTCAGATGCTTGTAATTTATTGACCATTAATCAATGACCAATAACGAATCAGGCGTGAGAATATGGGAGGAAAGAAAAAAGCATAATTTGAACGCCATTTAACCAAACATGAGCTTTAGTGAAGAGTTTGAACTACTGCTACGCGCCTGCTATCCCTTAATTTATATTCCCACCACAGAAGAGGAGCGAGTAGAAGCCGCCATTGCCAATTGTGCAACGCGCCTTGGCAATCGTAATCTCTATACATGGGATTTTGTCGATGGCTACCAAGACAATCCCAACCATGCAGGTTTTGGTCGCCGCAATCCCCTACAGGCTTTGGAATTGGTGGAAAAGTTACCCCCACAAGCACCAGGTGTTTTCATCCTGCGAGATTTCCATCGCTTTCTCGAGGATATTGCAATTTCACGCAAATTGCGCAATTTGGCTCGCACTCTCAAATCTCAGCCCAAAAATATCGTTATTTTGGCTCCAGAAGTGGCGATTCCCCCGGAGTTGACAGAAGTAATAACCGTAGTCGATTTTCCCTTACCCACCGCCGAGGAAATCAAAACGGAAGTGCAACGCCTCTTTGCTAATTCCGGTAAATCTATCCCCCAAAAACTCCTCGATGAATTAGTGCGTTCGGCTCAAGGCTTGTCCCTGGAAAGGATTCGCCGCACTCTCACCCTCGCTATCGCCAGTCACGGAGAAATCCAACCCGAAGATGTGGAACTAGTATTAGCGGAAAAGCGTCAATCAATTCGACAAACTCAAATTCTAGACTTTTATCCCGCCACCGAAAAAATTTCTGATATTGGTGGTTTAGATAACCTCAAAGACTGGCTACTTCGTCGTGGTGGGGCTTTTAGCGAGCGCGCTAGAATCTATGGCTTACCCCACCCCCGTGGCTTACTTTTAGTGGGCATTCAGGGAACAGGAAAATCCCTCACAGCCAAAGCAATCGCCCATCATTGGCACTTACCCCTGCTACGTTTAGATGTGGGACGCTTATTTGGTGGTTTAGTGGGAGAATCAGAATCACGAACCCGTCAAATGATTAACTTGGCAGAAGCCCTAGCTCCCTGTATCCTTTGGATTGATGAGATTGACAAAGCTTTCTCTGGTATTGAAGGAAAGGGAGATGCTGGTACTACAAGTCGTGTTTTTGGTACTTTTATTAACTGGTTAGCAGAAAAAAATTCTCCCGTGTTTGTGGTGGCGACAGCCAATAATATTCAAAAATTACCACCGGAGATGCTGCGCAAAGGGCGTTTTGACGAAATCTTTTTTGTTGGATTACCCAATCAAGAGGAACGCACTTCCATTTTTAAGCTACATTTATCCCGATTACGTCCCCACAATTTAGGAAATTATGATACAGACAGATTAGCTTACGAAACACCTGACTTTTCTGGTGCGGAAATCGAACAAACTATAGTTGAAGCGATGCATATCGGTTTCAGTCAAAATCGCGATTTTAACACCGATGATATCCTAGAAGCCGCCAGCCAAATTATACCCCTAGCACGTACTGCCCAAGAGCAAATTCAATTCCTCCAAAATTGGGCTGCAGCAGGAAAAGCTCGTTTGGCTTCACGAGATAATCGCTTTAATCAGCGTATCCAGGGTCAACTACCATAACGACCCAACACCAAATTACCAGGTGAGATTAACTACAATCAATATAAGGTGATGAGATTGCTATGAATTTACGTGTGGGTTTGATAAATGCAGTACAATTTATCTTTGGTTTTGTTGTCGGAGTAGCAATTTTAGCTGGAGGTAGCGCCTTTTTGGGTTTCTATCTCTTCTCAAAAATGTCAGGAACTCCCGCCAGACCAATTTTTGCTGAGGAGTTACCCCAAGAAGAAACAGCAGCGACGGAAAATCCTAGTCCTGTGCAAAGCAGTGCTAGTGAGCCAGCAGCCACAGATAATTTTACCTCACAACCAGAACCAGACCTAGAGCCAGGAGCCTACAAAGCGCGCGTAACTTGGCCTCGTGGACTAATTCTGCGAGACTCTGCTAGTGCTGATGCTGAGCGTATCGGTGGTGTTGGCTTTAACTGGGAAATCGTTATTATTGAGGAAAGTCGCGATGGTAAGTGGCAAAGAGTGCGTATTCCTAGCAGTGGACAAAAGGGTTGGGTCAAAGCTGGTAACGTGGAAAAGATTAATTAGTCTGACTTTAGTGTTAATATTTTTAAGTCGCGGTTCTAGCTACTAAATGCTCCTGTTTCACCAGGAACAATGGCAAGCACAACAATCAGTAAAAAAAAGACTTTTTTTTTGCAAGAACCTGTGTTATGATTAGTAACCGTGGCGTAAATGGGTCGGTGCCCGAGTGGTTAATGGGGGCGGACTGTAAATCCGCTGGCTATGCCTACGCTGGTTCGAATCCAGCTCGGCCCACCACAAACTCAATCTGGGTTTATGGTTAGCGCCCGTGTAGCTCAGTGGTAGAGCACACCCTTGGTAAGGGTGAGGTCACGAGTTCAATCCTCGTCACGGGCTTGTTTGACGTGCAAGCTTTGTCTAGCAGCCTCTAGGAGTAAGCGTTTCTCAGCACGAGCTATATAATTGTAGGTAGCCTCCACTGCTTCTGGTTCCACAGAAATAGCATCAATTCCCCAACGCACCAAATCATCTATGATTTCAGGATATTGTACTGGTGCTTGACCACAAATAGAGCAGGAAATACCTGCTGTCTTCGCCATTGTAATTAGCTTCTCTATCGCTTGCAAAACTACTGGATGGCTTTCATTTAACCCGCTAGCTATTTCTACTTCTTCGCGATTAGTTCCCAGGAGTAATTGAGTTAAATCATTGCTACCAATAGCGATTCCCTGGACTCCAGCTTGCGCGTATTCTGGTAATAACCACAAAACAGATGGTACTTCCGCCATAATCCAGACTTCAAAGCGAGGAAATGAAAGCAAACCAGCCTGTTCTATGCGATGATAGCAGAAGCGAAATTCTGCCACACTCCGCACAAAGGGCAAAATCAGCTTGAGATTAGCACCTTGACGTTGTAGCTGCACTAAAGCTGCCAACTCAGCATCAAACAAAGTTGAATCTTGATAATAGTTTAGGGTTCCCCCTTTACCCACAAGACTTGACCGTTGATGATACCAATCGCAGGAGCGATAAAATATAGGTCTGGGCGCAAAAGCACTAACAAATTGTTGTATCAGTTGGGTCAAATTTTCTTGAAATATGTTTTTTTGCTGTGGTTGTAACCACCAATCGAGGGTTTGATTTTCAAGTAAATTGAGCATCATTAGCTCAGAACGTAGTAAACCAATCCCATCTACAGGTAAACTAGTAGCAGTAGCCAGAGAGCTAGGCTGGCTAATATTGAGCATTAATCGAGTAGCCAAGGGTAGTGCTGCTGCTTGAGGAGATTCTTTGAGAGTTAGTGTCGATTCTACCTCTTGTGTCATAGCACGCATCACCTCTCCACGTTCACCATCCAGACGCACTAATTCTCCTGTAGTTAATAATTGAGTAATATCTGGAATACTTACAACAGCAGGAATACCTAATTCTCTAGCCAGAATCGCAGCATGGCTGGTTAGGCTACCTTGTTCAGTAATTATACCTGCAGCTTGTTTAAGTAGAGGTAACCAATCTGGAGTGAGATGATTAGTGACAAGAATTTGATGAGGAGGAATTTGCTTTTGCTTTTCCTCTGGATTTAAGATAACTTGTACTGGGGCAATTGCAATCCCTGGTGAGGCTGCTAAACCTTGCCACGACAGTTCCTGTGATGATTCGGTGGTAGTAGAATCTACTTGAGTAATTTGTAATTTTGGTGTAGATTCTTCTTGGGCTTTGCTTAAAGTCCATTGCCAAGAAGAAACAGGACTAACTTGTTGGCTTAGGGATTGAGCCATTGAGGTTAATTGCGTAATACTCTCTTGCTCTAGTACATACTGATTTTGCTGAGTTTCGCTAAGTAAATAGCGTTCTAGAAATTGTGGATTAGCAGCCAAATTGAGGCGATAACCAGAAATTTTCTGACCTAAAGACTGTCTTTGCACTGTACCACTCTCAAGCTGTACTCGATAAGAGTCTGGCATAACTTCAGCTGTAGTTAAACTCTTCTCCAAACCCCAAGTAGCTTGAATTTGTGCTTGTTGCTGATAAATGCTCACATTACCAGAGGCGATGGTGTCATGCAAAGGCTGGACTAAAATTGCCATTTTGAGGTCTTCGAGGGCGATGCCTTGTCTTTGAAAGTAAAATAGGCTAGATGCGCGAAATAGCTCACTCCAGGTTTGTTTGAGAGCAGATTCTAAACTATCATCGTGATCAAAACAAACTTGAGATTCCCACCAACCAACAAAATCTTGGCTACTATGATTGAGACAATGCACACAAGGACGCAAAATCAAAGCATCCGCTTGCCAAACTTGAGCCGCACTCATCCAGCTAGATAGCCACTCAGGGGGTATACTGGCGGCGGTAATCGCCTGACAAATTTGCTGCGCCAACAACTGCAAAGCCTCAGAATCATCGACATTGACATAGATATGGGAATTGGCTAAATCTATCAGTAGAGGCTCTAATTCACCCAGCGTTTCTAGAAATTCTTCAAGTATATTAGTTGCAATGACAAAACCAGGAACAACTGGATACCCGTCTTGTAAAAGCTGACTTAAGGCAAAGGCTTGTCCTCCAACTAAAGGATAATCGTTTTGTTGGATTTGCTCCAACCAGTAAAGGTTTGACACTCGGATTTCAGCTATGGGGCTGCTTCTAGGTGCAGCAGTGATAATTTACTTTTACAGTAGACCACAGAGCTAGGAAGGGGACAAGGTTTGAGATTAAGTAATAAGTAATAAGTAATAAGTAATAAGTAATAAGTAAGGAGCAGGGGATAAAATTAATCAACCATCAGCAATTCACAATTCACAAACGACGAACAACAAACAACGAACAACAAACAACAAACTACCAAGGATTTCCAACTAAGGTAAAAGCCGCCCAGTAGTAGGGATGAGCCAAATTTTCATCTCTGAATGCAGATTCTGGTGGTAAGGGAATGCTAATACTACCTCTGGTGCTGACAATCTCACCTTCTTCTTTGACTACTCTGCCTTCAATCATATCAACTTGTGCTTGTTGGATCGCTTGAGCTTTAGTAGGAAATGTATTTAGTTCTCGGTAAAATTCTGTCATTAATGCTAGGGTACCTGTATCTCCCACATACCAGAGGCTTGCTAAGGCTGATTTGACGCCTGCTTGTACAGCTAATCCAGCAAAACCCAATTCTGAATCCACATCACCAAAAGCAGAACGACAGGCAGAGAGTACTAATAATTCTACAGCAGGATCGTTCCAACCAAATTGTCGCAGTTCATCTAAACCAAGTCTGCGATCAAATAATTGAATATAACTTTGGGATAAATCTCCTGGTTTAAAGTCTGCGTGGGTAGCAAGATGAATAATACCAAAGGGTGGAGCATTTTGGAGGCGTTGGAAGGTAAAATCTTCATTGAGGAAGGATTTGCCACGCCATAGTTCATTGGCAATTGTTTCTACTTCTACTGCTGCTGCTGGTAAGGGGTTTTGTTGTTGTTCCTCAGGAAATTCAGATGCTCCCATTACCAGTACTTGCTCGTCTCTGATATTCTGGTAGCGGGTATCAGTGAGGCTGAGACTGGGAGAAAAGCCGGAACTATACTTTTGTGCTAAGAATTGTTCACCGTCGTGAAGTGCAGCTACAGGTAGTAGACGCAAGCCTTCATCCATAATAAATAAAAGGTTGTTTACTTCTTTAGCTTCTAATTCTGCTTCTAGGGGAGTAACTAACCATTGATGCAACTGTTGTGCTAAACCAAGATAGCGACTGCGTCGATTGGAAACAAGGCTGTAGAATCGCAATGCGGCTTTGGTTACCTCCGCGCGTGTAGCACCAGGAACTGAAATTCTTGTTGGTGCACCTTCGGAGGTTACCAGTAGCAAGTCTACCTCGTCTGTGGGAGAAGGGGAAATAGGCAGGTCATCAGCTTTTGCTGTAGATGGTATTTTTAAATATTGAGCGAATGCTTCGGAATTATTTGCTTCTCGCTGTTGATAGTTGGCTGAGGAGAGGTTTGAGGGAGTGAAACTAACGTAGATAATCGCTGGTTTAATTCCAGTATTCTCTTCAATCGTTTGCAAGATTTCCTGCGCCTCATCGAGACTTTTGAGGACTAAAGGCGATTGTTGGGGAAGAGTAGGAGTAGTTTGAGTTGATGGTGTGCGTTGTACTTCCGCAGGATCTGTATTTTCTTCTATTATTTGTACTAAGAGTTCTTCCTCTGGAGTTGTTTCCTCTTCGCTTGTTTCCTCAGGTGGTATTTCAGGTGTTTCAGGTATTTCAGGTATTTCAGGTATTTCAGGTATTTCAGGTGTTTCGGGTGTTTCAGGTGTTTCGGGTGTTTCGGGTGTTTCAGGTGTTTCAGGTGTTTCAGGTGTTTCGGGTATTTCTGGCGCAGGAACAGAAATTACTGCTACATTACCCTGTTGTTCTGTGAAAGGATAGGAATCTGGGGGAATCTCAAAATCACCGCTGGTAACTGCGCCTGTTGTTCCGTTAACTTCCGCGCCATCACCAATAACAAAGGGAATTTCGCCGTTACCGCCATGACGAATGGTAATGCTACCGCCTTCTTCACCACCAGCAGTAGAAATACTCGCAATTTCACCATTTTGGTCAACAAAGGTATCTGTAGCACGGAAAAATTGTCCGGTGGTAATATCTACATCACCGCCGCTACCTTCTGCGCCACCTTGCGCGTTAATGCTACCAACTTCAATATCGCCACTGGGATCTAGTAATACATCACCACCATCACCCAGATTGCCGCTAGAATTAATTGTGCCAGTGGTAATCGCGGTGGATGCTTGCACGGTAATATCACCGCCTGTACTTCCTGATGTATCAAGGTTTCCAGTGATGATATCGGCGTTAGTACTGTTGAGGGTTATATTTGCTTCGTTAGCGGTAAGATCGCCTGTGGTAATGTTTTCTTGGGTATCTAGGGTAATATTTTGACCGTTGGTGGTAATATCCTGGGTAGCGATGGTATTTTCAGCATTGAGAGTGACTATACCATCGCTGTTAATCGCACCTTCGACTGTAATTGAATTTGATTCTAACTCTACACCACTAGCATTTATATCTTGTGTAGAGATAGTATTTTCAGCATTGAGAGTTACAGAATCATCACTGTTAATCGCACCTTCGACTGTAATTGAATCTGATTGCGATTCTAAAGCGTTAGCATTTATATC
>CAZWGS010000044.1:22754-37325 GCA_964633315.1 uncultured bacterium
ATTTTCAGCATTGATATTTACACTACTATCGCTGTTAATTGTTTCATTAATCGCGATTGAATCTAATTGCGATTCTATGATTACTGGATTTGTGAGTTCAAGGGGACTATTAACAGTAATATTGCCTTCAGTGGTGATGTTATTATTAACTGCTGTTACTTCTGCACTAAGAATATCTAAGCTAGCTAAAGGTGTTGTATTGCCAACTTCACCTTCTAAGTTTATATTGCCAGTTCCTGCTTCTAAAGTTAGCGTCTGATTTCCATCAACGGTATCGCTGAAATTTATATCACCTTCTCCTGTATCTGTATTGAGGTTAGCAGGATTAAGAAGATTAACTATGCCGTTGATATTTATATCGTTATTTTCAGTGGTAATTGTGCCAGGATTAATTGTGTTAGCGTTGAGAGTAACAGAACTATTATCTAAACCAGATATACTACCAGTACTGCTAATCGCACTAGAAGTTTCCAGAGTAACAGGATCTAAAAATTCCACCTCACCGAGAATATTAATATCTCCAGTCGCTGTTTCTGAACCAATAATAATATTGTTAAAACCATCGCTTAAGTTAGCAATATCGCTGGTAGTTAAATCTAAAGCTGCACTTGCATTATTGTCGCCGCCAAGAGCAATATTTTGAGTGGAATCGAAGGTTTGTAGTAGTAAATCAGTATCGTTGCTGCTAATCGCACCAGTAAAATCTATTTCAGGAGCGCTAAAACTGAGATTGCCACCTGTGGGTGTACCATTGGCATTAACTGCACCTGTGCTAATTATTGTTGCAGCAGAGAGTGTTATTGCGCCTCCAGTTTCTGTAACTGAGCTAGTATCAAGATTACCTGCGGTAGTATTAATATTGCCGCTAGTGCTAGTTATGGTAATGTTTCTTCCAGGATTAGTAATATTTCCAGTAACAATATCCTGATTCGCTAAGAGTTCAAGTGTTGCATTATCCGCACCTGTTAAGGTAAATCCCGTGGTATTTATAGAACCATCACCAACAGGCGATTTTAAGGTTACCGGATCATTGAAAGTGGTATCTTCATTGAGGCTAATCTCACCACTACTATCTTCTCTACCTACTGTAATTTCACTAAAACCATCTGCTGACTCTACGTTTTCTATAAATAGGCTATCAGCATCTTGATTACTATCAGAACCAAGTACAATATCTCGTGTTGGTTCATCAGGTTGCAATATTAATTCGCCACCTATACTGGAAATTCCACCATCAGTTGCTGGTAATGTAATCTGATTATCTGCACTCAGCGTTAAGTTATTTCCGTTTACCGTTACGTCATCGAGGAAAGTAATTGACGCAATACCAACATTAAATTCTGCATCGCCAGTAATATTAACCGGACTGTTGAAAAATAAATCGCTATCAGCAGTAGTAATGTTATCGCCTATTTGTACTAACGCTGCGCTATTAACAGATAAGTTACCAATGGGAGTAATACCACCAATTTCAGCATTGAAGTTAACATTACCTGTATCAGCAGCAATAGTGAGACTGCTATTACCATCAATGGTGTCATTGAAAGTAATATCTCCTGTACCATTGCTGGTTAAGTTTGCAGTAGTTGTGAGGTTAAGTGCACCATTTACGTTAATGTTGTTGTCGTTGGTGGTTACAGTAGCTAGGCTAATCGTACCAGCACCAGGAGTGTTGAAGGTGATTTCTCCTCCAGCAGCGCTAACACCAGAGAAATCAACACCTCCCGATGCATTTATAATTCCTGTGGTAGTATCTATATTGCCATTGATGCTAGTAATTGTGATATCTCTACCAGGAGTAGCAAAAGCTTCATTGAAGAAACCTTGATTAATAATGTCGCTAGTAACCACATCCTGATTCGCTAGCAGGTTAATTGTCGCATCATCCACACCTGTTAAGGTAAATCCTGTGGTATTGATAGAACCATCACCAACAGGAGATTGCAAAGTTACTGGATCATTAAAAGTAGTATTTTCAGTAAGGCTAATCTCACCACTACTATCTTCTCTACCTACTGTAATTTCGCTAAAACCATCTATTGATTCTACGTTTTCTATAAATAGGCTGTCAGCACCTTGATTCTCATCAGAACCAAGTACAATATCTCTTGTTGGTTCATCGGGTTGCAGTATTAATTCGCCACCTGTACTGGAAATTACGCCTATAGAAAATGGTAAATTAATCTGAGCATCTGCACTCAGCGTTAAGTTATTTCCGTTTACCGTTACGTCATCGAGGAAAGTAATTGACGCAATACCAACATTAAATTCTGCATCGCCAGTAATATTAACCGGACTGTTGAAAAATAAATCGCTATCAGCAGTAGTAATGTTATCGCCTATTTGTACTAACGCTGCGCTATTAACAGATAAGTTACCAATGGGAGTAATACCACCAATTTCAGCATTGAAGTTAACATTACCTGTATCAGCAGCAATAGTGAGACTGCTATTACCATCAATGGTGTCATTGAAAGTAATATCTCCTGTACCATTGCTGGTTAAGTTTGCAGTAGTTGTGAGGTTAAGTGCACCATTTACGTTAATGTTGTTGTCGTTGGTGGTTACAGTAGCTAGGCTAATCGTACCAGCACCAGGAGTGTTGAAGGTGATTTCTCCTCCAGCAGCGCTAACACCAGAGAAATCAACACCTCCCGATGCATTTATAATTCCTGTGGTAGTATCTATATTGCCATTGATGCTAGTAATTGTGATATCTCTACCAGGAGTAGCAAAAGCTTCATTGAAGAAACCTTGATTAATAATGTCGCTAGTAACCACATCCTGATTCGCTAGCAGGTTAATTGTCGCATCATCCACACCTGTTAAGGTAAATCCTGTGGTATTGATAGAACCATCACCAACAGGAGATTGCAAAGTTACTGGATCATTAAAAGTAGTATTTTCAGTAAGGCTAATCTCACCACTACTATCTTCTCTACCTACTGTAATTTCGCTAAAACCATCTATTGATTCTACGTTTTCTATAAATAGGCTGTCAGCACCTTGATTCTCATCAGAACCAAGTACAATATCTCTTGTTGGTTCATCGGGTTGCAGTATTAATTCGCCACCTGTACTGGAAATTACGCCTATAGAAAATGGTAAATTAATCTGAGCATCTGCACTCAGCGTCAGAATATTGTTATTGACGGTTACATCATCGAAGAAAGTAATTGATGCAGTACCAACATTTAATTCTGCATCGCCAGTAACATTAACCAGACTATTGAAAAATAAATCGCTGTCAGCAGTAGTAATGTTATCGCCTATTTGTACCTGCGCTGCGCTATTAACAGATAAATTACCGATGGGAGTTATACCACCCACTACCTGATTAAAATTAACATCACCTGTGCCTGCTACTAGAGTCAGGCTATTTGCACCGTCAATGGTGGCGTTGAAGGTAATATCTCCTGTCTCAACATCAGTGGTGAAAGTGAGATCATTAGTTAGATTCAGCGCACCATCGAGGTTGATGTTGTTACTGTTAGTGGTGAGATTACCAGGGTTAATATTTGCAGCAGCTAAGTTAATCTCTCCTCCAAAACCAGGAATTGATGTTGCTAGAGTACCATCAATCGTTGCTATTGCTGTACTTGAGGCATCTAGATCGCCTGTAATAAGATTATTGGTAGCATCTAGATCTATTAAACCACCAGTACCTGAAGTTGCTGTAGCTGGACCAATAGAAGTACCGTCCTCAACCTCAGAAACTGCTTCAGCATTGGAAACAGAGATTGCATCACCGATAGTAACATCTGTTCCCTGTAAAATAATCGCACCACCAGTTCCCGAAGTTGCATTAGCTAATTCTCCCACTCCATCGGTAGCTGTAGCTTGAGAGGAGGTATCTATAGTGCCTTCTACTTCTAAATCAGGATCGCCAACAACTGCAACACTACCACCAGCGGTAATATTAACATCTCCACCTGTACCAGAATTAGCGATTGCAGTACCTTCAGGTACTATAGGTTCTTCAGGTACTATAGGTTCTTCAGATTCGTCAGATGGTATTGTACTAAAACTATCTATAGCTGAAGCAGAAGAAGAAGAATTTACATTTCCAGAAACAGCAATATCACCACCAGCATTCAGGGTAATTGCACCACCGTCACCTGCATTTACGGTGACAGTATCACCATTACCAAAAGCACTAGAAGAGGAATCTAAACTACCTGTGATGATATTGTCGCTTGCATTGAGGTTGATGATACCACCATTACTAGAATTAATTGTGCTGTCAGTACCGGAAAAATCTGATAATACAGAGGATAAAGAATTTAGATCGCCTGCATTAATATCACCATTGGTTGCTGTAATTGTAATGTTGCCACCGTCATTGGAATCAAATACAGCACCAACTCCAGAAAAACTATTACTTGTATCAATTAAAGAACCAACGCTATCGAAACTAGCACTATTACTGTTGAAGTTACCGCCATTAGTAATAATATCAGCGTTGATATCAACTGCACCTATACCTGTTGCTGTGCCACTGGTAGGATCATTTGCAATGAGGTTAAGATCGCCACCATTGGTATTAATGGGAAAATTAACGGTAATATTATTGCCAGCTTGAGCAGTTAGACTGATAGGATCTCCTGGTGCCTCTGTATTTAGATCTACCTCCGCATTGAAAGTAATATCATTAGTTGCTTGCAACGTTACATCAGCAGAGGCCAAGTTAATCTCATCTACATTTAAGCTTGTACCATCAGGACTGAGATTAGGGTCTAAAAATTCGTCTACATCACCTAAAAATCCTGTGTCATAACCAGCACCAACAATTTCGATGTTTGTAGGATCTAGTAGCAGTGTACCAGTCTCACCATTCGGTGAAGTTGCATCTACTTGTCCTTGGAAATCTAGAGACTCTTTTCCTGAAACTTCAACAAAGCCGCCATTTCCAGAATTACTACCACCGCGAACACTAATATTACCCTGAAAAGAGGTTGCTTGGTCTGCCCAAACAATTACCCTACCACCGTCACCATTTTGCCCTGCATCAGCAATAATTTGGGAGTTAGCATCAATTATAGTTCTTTGCGCATTAGGTACTGTTCCAGAGCCTTGAAAATCGCCACCAATCCGAATATTACCGCCACTATTACTCCCTGAAGCATTAATATTAGCTTCTAAGAGGGCAATTCGTTCTCCAAAGACATCCACATCACCATTAATCGCATTCACATTCCCCGAAACAATTGCTGTTCCTGATTGGGAGGGAATATTAATTCCAGAATCGCTTACTTGTACCTCTCCCGTTGCAGTAACGCTTAAACCTGTCTCTACATTCGCTGCTTTTCCGGTGAGTAAAGTAGGTAAATCTTTTGCTTGTAAAGAGGAGGATTGAGGGGGTAATTCTACTTCCAAGCTGAGAATTTGCCCTTCCTGACTAATTCTTACTAAACTAGTCCCTGGTACTGCGGTGATGGTAAGTGTGCCTCCGTTGGTACTGAGATTTCCCGTATTAATTACTGTTCCGCCAATCAGAGACAAATTGTGCCCTCCAGTAACGGCTAAATCCCCTGCATTAACAATTGCTCCTGGTTGCTCGGTGTTAAAGTAAAAAGCGTTAGGATCGCCGACTAAATTGCTGTAATTATTACTACCAGAAGCTTGAAAAATCTCATTGCCAAAACCAATTCCTGTAGCGGTAGTGGCTGTAAAATCAGCAGGTAGATTTAAGCTAGCATCGCTACCAAAAACAATTCCCGCCGGATTCATTAAAAAGAGGTTGGAATTGCCACCTGTAAGCTGAATTAAACCATTAATTACCGAAGGATCGCCACCGACAATTCTTCCTAAAACATTGCTAATTTCAGGAGTGGAAAGAAAGTCAGCGATTTGTCCGCTATCGAGTCCAAATTGTTCAAAACTGTGGAATAAATTCGCACCATCACCGGATAAAGTACCGCCATCAATGGTAAATTGGTTGCCATTAATATTAACTACTGTTCCCGTACCATCATTAGCAGGGGTAATATTTTGTGCTTGAGCAGTTTGTAAACCAAAAGTTGCAGTGAGGGTAGCAAGGAAGAAGCTAGCTGTTTTAGCTAAACTTGAGTGATAATTAGCTAAATTTACTAGGTTAGTTTTCTTGGATTGCTTTCGTTTTAAATAAAACTTTTTTTGATGCACTTCAATCTGCCAAACATCATCTAAGCCACGTCTTTTTAGCGCTTGATAAATAGCTCTTTGGGAACAACGAATTTGCTTTTTTCGTTGCTTTCGCGACAAACTTTCTCGGTGATGGCGATAGTAATAAAGTGGTTTTTCTACTCGCTTAACTGGTGCAATTTCCGAGAGTCGTAAACACAAATCATAGTCTTCCGCAGGTTCAAAAGATGCTCTAATTCCGCCTACTTGCTCAAAAACAGAACGTCGTATGAGGCGAAAATGGAAACTCATAAAGTCTACCAACAGACGCTGTGGCGAGTAGGGAATTTGGCAACGTTGTCCATAATCAATAATTTTCCCCTGAGAATCCATATCTAGGTAGTCTGTATAAACCCAACCTACCTCTGGTTGCTGCTCAAGTATTTTAACTGTCTCTGCTAGCGCTTCCGGTGCGAGAAAATCATCACTATCTATTAATCCTAAATAAGTGCCTTTCGTAGCAGCAAAAGCACCTTTAAGAGATGCCCCTCGCCCTTGATGTGGGCTGGGAAAAACACGAATTCTCCTATCTTGCAAGGCATATTGATACGCAAGATTTAAAGAATTATCAACAGAACCATCATCCCAAATAATTAACTCCCAATTTGGGTAAGTTTGAGCCATTACACTCTCAATTACCATACCCAAATATTGCTGGCGATTGTAAGTAGTAATAACCAAAGAAACTTGTGGAGAAGCTGATTGTGATGGATAAATTGGGTGTGACATGATGATTAAGTCCAAAACGAGTCATCTGTAGGGGAAGTGGGGAAACTAGATTTGCATCATAATTGCTTATTCTAGGAATTGGTAAAAAATAACTCTTTGGAAGTAGCTTACCTTGGAGAGTTGCAAAGTTAATCCCAGCCTTTTCCCCAGCACAAATAAAGTATCAGTAAATCTGGTTAATACTCTAGAAAAAATAAATTATCTTCATTCTTTTGGTTTAGCATCCCTCAAAAATGAAACCCAACAGGAGAAGTTTATTGACACTCCCACCTCTTGCATAGAGTGGGATTCTTGGTTCAACGACTCGCCGTTAGACAGCAGGCTAACACCAACTGCCCAAGAGGGCAAATCTCCCCTAGCGTAACTTCCCGTATGCCCTACGGTAACTAGTGCTTTTTTCAGAATATTGATTGCAGCGTTAATGTCTCTATCTTCAACATATCCACAATGCTGACAAACATGGGTTCTAGTTGATAGAGACTTTTTCACTTTATTACCACAATTAGAACAATTTTGACTGGTATTATGAGGTTGCACCGCAATAGTAATCTTGCCATACTTAAAGCCAAAATACTCTAGCCATTGCCTAAAAGTTGACCAACCAACATCACTGATAGACTTAGCCAATCTTCGATTTTTTGCCAGCCCTTTCACATTCAAATCTTCATAGGCTATCAAATCGTTAGATTGAATCACGGAATATGCTACTTGCTTGCAATATTCTTTTCGCTGCCTACTTACCTTTAAATGCTTCCGGGCATATCGATTCCTGGCTTTGTGATAGTTTTTCGATTGCGCTTTAGCACTACGAGTGAACTTCTTGGATTTCTGACGATTAGCTCGATTTAATTGCCTTTCTGATTTCCTATAAAACTTTGGATTTTCGACAACATCACCATTACTATCTGCTAGGAAATACTTGATGCCAAGGTCTAAACCGACTATTTGCTTAGTTGATTTGGTGTCAATTATTACTGTTGCATCTACAGCAAACTGAGCATAGTAACCATCAGCACGGCGCACTAATCTAACTCGCTTAATCTGTTTGATGTCATAGAAATTAAGATCATAGGTTCCCTTTAATTTGAGAGTCCCGATACCTTTTTTGTCAGTGATAGTAATAGCTTTTCTGGTATCATAAAGCTTCCAACCACTAGTTTTGTATTCTACTGAGCGACAATTTTTCTTGAATTTAGGAAAGCCCTTCTTGCCTGGCTTTTTCTTTTTGTAATTATCATAAAATCGAGCAATTGAACTCCAAGCACGTTCTGCTGAAGATTGCCTAGCCATGGAATTGAGTTGCTTAGCAAAAGGAAATTCGGCAGCCAATACCTTGCAATACTTGTTAAGAGCATATTTACTAACTTTTTTATTGTCCATCCAATAGCGAATGCACTTGTTTCTGATGAACTGACTAGTACGTATAGCCTCGTCAATTGCTCTGTATTGATGCGGTTTTCCTTTAACTTTAAACTCGTAAATTATCATGGGATCGACCTCTACCATGATTATTATTGTAACAATGCAGTTGTCATAAAACTGATAACTATAATGTCTCACTTGCTAAAATGATCAACTGATGTCATTTCAGATTCAAACTAGAATATGTTCAGACAAGCTTTTCTTCCCAGCTTCCCTTACTTATCTAAATTGAATCTAAAAATTAAATCACTGAAGTCAATAACTTATCCGTTGTACCCTTCCCCAATCTCCCCATCTCCCCAAATCCCCAATCGCCTTCTAGTAAAATTTACCCAAAGAAAAACTCCAGATGTAGCGCCTAACCCCTAAAATAAAATACTGCTTCACTAAATATAGTGTGGTTGCGTTTAAAGTCTGATAGGGAGTGAGGTAATGAATCATTTACAAGAGTGGCAAGCTAGTTGTGTGGATGAACAGCTAACACAACTTAATGTTACCGCCCTGGAAGGCTATGGTGCACCCGAGCATTTATTCTACTCTGACGATTTACCCAGGCGCAATGATGGCAGAGTTACCACTGAAATTTTAAAACGCTATGAACATACTGAACACGGTGGTTGGTGGTGTTCAGGAATTGATATCCTTACGGGAGAAAATGATATGTGGGGTTGTTTTAAGCCTAAACAGCCTCGTTGCAGCTACAATCGCAATAAGTTAATTAAATACGAACATCCACCCAAAGCACCCACGGGAATTTTTGCATTGCGGGTTCCCATGCATATCTGGGAAAAAATCGCTGCTAGTCACGATGTAGCTATTTTACCTACAGATATTGAACCAGAACAACCGGATTTTGGCTTCTGGCAATGGTTAATTTCCCATCCCCAAATCCCCCTTTGTATTACCGAAGGCGCGAAAAAAGCAGGGGCTTTACTCACCGCAGGTTACGCTACAATCGCACTTCCAGGTATTCACGGCGGTTATCGTGTACCGAAAAATGAAGTAGGTGAGAAAATAGGTAAATCCCACCTGATTCCCCAACTCAAGAAACTAGCTACCTCTGGTAGAGAAATCTATCTTACTTTCGACCAAGACACCAAACCTAGAACGATTCAAGCGGTAAATGGGGCGATTAAAAGGTTGGGTTATTTGCTGCAAGAAACTGGCTGTCAGGTAAAGGTAACTACCTGGGAATCGCATCTGGGTAAAGGTGTAGATGATTTAATCGCAACCCAGGGAGAGTCGGTTTTTGCAACTGCTTATCAAAATTCCCTTAGTCTCAATATCTGGAAAGCAAGATTACTTAACCTCCTCACCTATCCAGCAACAGTCAGCTTCAATCACCGCTATCTACCGGAGGTTGAAATTCCCAGCAACGCCCAGTTAATTGGCATCAAATCGCCGAAAGGCACAGGTAAGACTAAACTTCTCGAAAGTGTTGTTAAAAAAGCCTTAGAACGCAAACAAGGGGTTTTGGTAATTGGACATCGGGTGCGATTAGTAGAAGAATTGTGTCAGCGTTTCGGCTTAAACTACATTACCGAAGTGCAAGATCACACCACGAAAACAACCCTGGGTTATGGTTTGTGTATCGATTCGTTGCATCCCCAATCCCAAGCACAATTCCAAGCTGCCAACTGGTCTGATGGTGTGGTAATTATTGATGAGGTGGAACAGGTATTATGGCATGGTTTAAACTCAGAAACTTGTCAAAATCACCGCGTTGCGATTCTCAAGTCTCTCAAAAGCTTAATGCAAAATGTTTTGGCAGGCAAAGGTCAAGTTTTTGTTGCTGATGCTGATTTAAGCGATATTGCCCTAGATTACCTCATGGCCCTAGCAGGTGTTCCCCTTGAACCTTTTATTATCTCCAACCGTTGGCAACCTTCAGCCGAAGATGCATGGCAAGTATACCACTACAGCGAAAGTACACCACGCAAACTAGTACGAGATCTCGAACAGCATATCAGTGAAGGTGGCAAACCTTTTGTCTGTCTTTCCGCCCAAAAATTGAAAAGTAAATGGGGAACTTGTAACCTAGAAGCCTATCTCACCAAGCAATTTCCCCAACTGCGCATCCTACGCATTGATGCCGAATCCCTTGCCGAACCAAGCCACAGCGCCTATGATTGCATTGGTAAATTAGACCAGATTTTAGCTAACTACGATGTGGTTTTAGCTAGCCCAGCCATTGAAACAGGAGTTAGCATCGAACTCGCCAACCACTTTACCTCGGTTTGGGCAATCGCCCAGGGAGTGCAAGCAGAAAATAGTGTGCGTCAGGCGTTGGGTAGGGTGCGTGCAAATGTACCCCGCTTCCTTTGGGCTGCTGCCTATGGTTTTAATCGTATAGGCAATGGTGCTACTTCCATCTCTTCCATACTTAGTTCTGGAAAGCGTTTAACCCAAATGAATATTAACTTGCTGCAACAGTCAGATTTTGCTGCCTTCGATGACTTGGATGTGCAATTTCAAGCAGAATCGCTACTTTGTTGGGCGAAAATGGCGGTACGCTACAACGCAGGGATGATACATTATCGAGAATCCCTTATTGCTGCTTTGGATTTAGAGGGACATCAAATTCAAGTTGCAATCTCGCCTCAACAGAAAACAAAAAGTAAAGCCAAAGACCCCCAAAACACCATCACCGCAGCAATTGAAGCTGTCAGAGAACAGAATTATCGAGCAGAATGTGAGGCAATTGCTAAGGCGGCGCAATTAGATAGTGCAACCTATCAAAGCCTTAAAAAACTTATCATTAAAACTACACAACAAAAGCGAGCTATACGCAAACATGAACTAAAGTTGCGTTATGGTATCCCTGTGACACCAGAATTAGTCAGCAAAGACGACGCTGGTTGGTACCAAAAACTACGCCTCCACTACTTCCTTACCGTAGGTAGAGAATATCTTACCGAACGCGATACCCTAGTTGCCAAAAAACTAATCCAACAAGGAGAAGGTAGCATCTTTCTGCCCGATTTCAATCGTTCCCAACTCGGCGCAGCGGTAGGAACAATGGAGGTTTTGGGAATTCCTGTAATCTTGGCACATGAAGAGCGAGAATTAACTAATATTGACTCCGATTTGCAAGCGATGTCTGCAATCGCCCTGAGTAATCGCCAAGCGATCAAAACTATTATTGGTATCGGTATTGCCAAAAATTCTTCTCCCATAACCATTATGCGTCGTTTCCTTGAAAAAATTGGCTACGGTTTACAGATGCTGCGCAGCAAAAGACACGGGAAAAAGCGTCTGCGCGTCTATCAGGTAGCCAATCCCCACGATGGTAGATGGCAAGTATTCTCTCATTGGTTGGCAGCAGACAAAAATCGCCTACAGATTAATACAGAAAATCTCATTGAGTTTCTCGACGGCAATTCCCCAGACTCTGAAAACTCACCGCCAGATAATTTTGTTCAACTGTGTCTTGATTTTGATTAAACATCGGTAAAATTTTACGTTTCTACATCACCTCAACAAAATATTGATTTTTGTTCATTTTTTGTGGGTCTTGCTTTTATCGGCAAAAAGTGTAACAATAGCTACAGAAATAAACAAAGCAAAATGCACTTAAGTTTTGTAAAACCTAGTCATCTTTCCTACAGTAATTAACTGGAAGCGATTGGGACAATTCTCGGCTCAGAAAACCATGCTACTGAAACGTAGCACACGATTGATTTGCAAACCGTTAGTTGGAGGTACGGCATTCGTCCCTTCGCTAAAAGCGCACCGCCCGCGCTGAGGTTTCCTCAGCCTATAGGACGGAGTAAAAAGCAAGGGTCTCCTGCCGCTAAGACAGATGAAGTTATCTTTTCGTGGTGTAGCATATAATTCCAAACCCTCACAGCTAGAATTTACAGAGGGTGAAGTTGGTGGTAAATATCGTGGTGTACCTTGGAGAGTGCATAGAGTGCAACGCAATTCTCATCCTCACCAATCCCACACCTTTACCTATCGCGGCGTAACTTACACCAAAGATTAAATATATTTAACAAAGAATGTAGGGAGGTAAAGTTTTACGTCCCTACAATGGTTAAAAATTAAGATTTTTTCATCTTATATTCTTAATTAAAGAAGATACTGTGCTAGCTGCTCATTGGTAGAAACATCACTAGCTAGAAAAGTTATCAAATCTTCGAAAGAAGGTTTAGCTAGTAGTGCTGAAAGAGTATACTAAATAGCAAGAGTGCGATCAAGAATATTTCCCGCAAATTTGCCATTTCTCAATTCTCTCATTTGAACTCAAATGGATTAAAAAAATCTTTGATCGCCTCTAGAGTCTTGTCTGAATCGCACCTTGCTTTGTAAATTTTAGTTAATTCAGACATTAAGAAAGATTCAAAATAAATGAAAATATAAACTTTATATTGTCAGCCAGGATTAGAGTCGATATTGTGACTAGATATAGGCCTTGATAATTTTAGTATTTTTAAATAATTAATTACTCAATAAATAAATTTTGTTACTCGTCTCAAGAAAGGTGCAGGCATCAAATTTTAACTCGTATATTATTGATAGTTATTTTCTGCAACATCCTATAGTCTGTCTGGATTCAGGGACGAAAAAATATCCTTGCCTGGGTCTCAAGAGGTCAGAAACTATGAATCTAGAAGTCGCAAAAATTTCAGTGGGAAATGTGGTTTCAACCGAGGATTAAAACCCAGGAGTTTTCTGCATCATAATCTTAAATAATCCTTAACTTTAAAACTGTTATTTTTATAGGTAATTCTGGCTGAAAGTCCTCGTTGTTTCTGGCTGAATTTTATTAGTAGCTACAAAAATCACTGGTGTTAATATGACAGCTTGTAATGTAGAATAAATTGGGTAAAGAAAAATAAGTGACTGTTCAAACTAGAGCATACTTAAAAATTAAATTTCTGAAAGGATATGGGGATAATCACCACAGTCCTGAAAGCCTGAGTTGCTGAACTAGTTTGATAATTCAGTTGTGATAGGGTGCGCGAAAAAGTACACCCTATAACACGCATTTCTTACCTGAAAAAACGGAGTATTTGTACTCTGTTTAGCAGTTGGCAGACACATCGTAGAAATAAATAACAAGACACTAATAGGTGGTCGTAATTTAACGAACAATTCTCAATACCGTAATTCCTGTTTTGTAAGGAATTTATGTTTTTGGATTGAACGTTTATTTATGACTACAGACTTAGGTGTCCAAGAAATTTTTGTTTCTTTTCGTACTTCAAATTATGGTTGCGAGAATTTATGACTCCAAAACATTTGATAATGGCGACGCCTAAAAAACTCCTCAAAATTTTGGCGATTTTTGTTTTTGCACTGTCAGTTATCTTGTGCCCTGGTAGTTACGCTACAGCTGATGCAGTGTCATCCTCTGGCTCAGAAGTTTGCACAGAACTACCTAGTAAACTAGAAACTAAACTGCGAAAAAAACTCGGCACTAAATTCCTCACCTACGAAGGTTGTGCACAGGAAATGGGTGCTTGGTATATGTTGCCAATGCCCGAAGAAGAGGATCGGATGCAAGCCGTCCATGCAGCGCTATTACCCAACTCAAAAGTCCTAATTGTCAACGGTAGCAGTAACCGCAACCACGTGACAGCAGAGGGCAAGATCGAAGATGATATTGGTAATAGCAAGTATCCAGTTATTAACAACACATCCATCTTTGATCCTTCTCTTTCTGATTTCTCACGCAATAATCGTAATCCAGACTTCACCACATCTCCTTTTGAGCGAATTGCATCGCCCCCCGCTGTGGTTAACGGTGAAATTAATGACCTGTTCTGTTCTGGTCATTTGCAACTACCTAGCGGAGATGTGCTATTTGTCGGGGGTACTCGAAGATACTACCCTGGCGTAAAGTTTGAAGGATCGCGAAATGCCAATATTTTTCACTGGAAAGCTCAAGAGGACGAAGAAGAAGAGATTAACTATACTAACTATCCTTGGGAAAACATTGGTTTAACTAAGGATGGTCACTGGTATCCTACCCTCATACCTCTAGCTGATGGAAAAATAGCTTCTTTCTCTGGACTCACAATTGACCCATCACAGATTATTAGCACTCTGGTGGAAATTTACGATCCCGAAAATAAAGAAGAACCTTGGCAGTCTATCGATATCAAAAATTATCCCAATAATCCGTTTATCACTCGGATGAATGACGTGGATTTCGATTCAGATCTTATCGATCTCTACGCCCGCATACTACCTACCAAAGAGTTTTAGTCTAGTAACAATTTTACTAGACAAAGCAGTACAATCTTAGACGCA
>CAZWGS010000045.1:0-36595 GCA_964633315.1 uncultured bacterium
CTCAATTTCTATTTTTCTCAAAAGTGTTGATTAAAGCTATATCGTAAGCGATTACCCGAACTTAATCTTATTCGCTTAATCAGAAGACAATCTTTAGTTGAGAAAAGCTAAATGAGGAAAAGTATTTGGAGTAATTTGGCAAAATTTTTGGTTCCTTTGGGAAACACACTTTTCTTTTATTCCTCTGTGCATGAGTCTCCTGCACAGTAATCAGGAATCTTCCATACCTACTATTCAGGGAATAGTAGGGAAGAAGGAATAACTTAGAGAATTTAGCACATACTTCAAATGCTGTCGGTAATACTACTAAAATTAAATTCCTTTATCTTCACTGCTGGCACTACCACACTTTGGACACGCTGCAGTTGACTCACAGCTTCCACATCCCTTAACATCTGTGGTAGTTGCTGATTGAAACGCAAATTCTTAATCGGATAAGCAATTTTACCATCCTCAATCCAAAATGTACCATCGCGGGTCATACCCGTCACCTCTAAAGTGCGTGGATTAACATAACGCACATACCAGGCTCGAGTTACAAAAATCCCCCGCTCTGTTTGAGCAATTAAATCAGCTACACTTTGCTGTGAGCCACTCATGACGATAGGATAAATTGAGCCCGTGGGCTGTGTATTCTGTTGCTGTGCCCAATAACGACTGTAGGCTAGAGTTTGGGGAATACCGTCTTTGATAATTTCTAGATAATTATTACCCAAACCATCTTCAAAAAAGGTGCTTGATTGCAACAAAATATGAGCTGGGTTACGCTGTACCTGCACCAAAGGGCTAAACATTGCCTCACCAACGCGATTTCCTTGCAGTTGCCCTGTGCTGTTATGATAAGACATAAAAGAGCGCCCCTCATCAGCTGCGCGCGCATCCATATTCCAAATCACCCAAGGTAGCAAAGCAGCAAAAGCCCCCGCACTCAAAACAACAGGATACACACCTGGTTGAATTTCACGGGGATTGCGAGATTGCATAGCTCGCTCAATTACCTGTTCTGTGGCTTCCAAAATCGGCAGTTGGGAGGTAGCCCAAGCAGTATGGTTGCACCAGCTTGAACCATTGTCAATACGAGCTGTAAAGCTAAAATCTGCCTGTGTACCTTGAGTGCAAGCCCTTAAGCCTAAAGAGTTACCCACCGCTTGCAAAGAAGCACTGCTGCTCAAAGTTCCAGAACCATTAACCCCAGATTTATGAGATAGTTGACATACTTGCTTAACAATTTCTCCTCTATCTAGAGGTGAGGAATTAACAGTGGCTAAATCAAAAGCTGGAACCCTTGCCTCGTAGATTTGGGGTGATAGCAAAGGTACCCATTCAGGATCTTCTGGTGCAAAACGAGCTAAATTCTCCGCCCGACGTAGGGTTTGGGTAAGGGCATCTGGCGCTAATTCAGTGGTTGAACTAGAGGCGCTGCGCTTGCCAAAATAACTAGTAACGGTTAGCTTAAAGCGATTAGCACCAACATTCTGACTAATTTGATTTTCTGAAAAGCGACTGAGAGCAGAATCACTAGCACTGAGACTAATTACAACTTCCTGTGCTGTAGATTGTTGAATTAGCGAGTCAATTATTTCTAGGGCTTGTGCGGGGCTAATGAGGCTGGCTGTTGGGGCTGAAGTCATAGTTTCAGGATCGGCTTGCTCAACTAGTTATTATTTGTGATTCTTGAAATTTGATGTTTGTTGTTATGTCTTTTCGACTTTCTAATTATCCTTGCTCTTTACTCAGTTCTAATAACATATTATATCTATCCCTAGATAGATGAACTTAGCTATATTATCTTTATTTTCAATAATTATTCACAAAATACGAGTAATAACTCTCCTAAACTAAATCAATCTTGTAATATGGGACAAAAGAGAGTTAACGATGGCTTTCAAAACTGTTAGCCTGGATACATATAATACTTGGTATTGTTTTACTCAACACCTTTATATTTATACTTAGTAAAATACACTGACAAATACGACCACTCTCTATTTATTTTTTCAGGGTTTTCTACGTAGACAAAATAAAAAAAGCTATTTTCTGAGTTTAAAGAGGTGGTTGCTCACAATCAATGCTCTAGGCAAGATGACCCATGAGAGACCAAGATAAAAGCAAAGAGCAACTGATTCAGGAACTGTCCTTCCTACGTCAGCAGTTAGCAGACTTAGAAGCTTCCCTTGAACAGCGAACCTCAGCGGAACAAACACTGCAAGAGGCAGAAACCATTTATCGCAATATTCTTGACAATGCTGTGACAGGTTTCTTCCAAACAACGCCTGAAGGCTCTTTCCTGATTGCTAACTTTGCGATGGCTCATATGCTGGGCTATCGTTCTCCCCTAGAACTGACTAGTAATACTACTGATATTGCCAAGCAAATTTACGTAGACAAAAATCGCCGCCTAGAATTTCAAGAAAGATTAAGTACCAATGGTATAGTTAGAGAATTTGAATACCAAGCCTATCGAAACGATGGTAGGTTAATCTGGCTCTCAGATAATGCCAGAGTGGTAAGGGATATGGACGGTTCTGTGCTTTATTACGAAGGCTGTAGTCTTGATATTACAGAGCGCAAGCAAGCTGAATTGGAACGCCAAGCACAAGAAGCAGAACTAAAAGACAAATTTGCTCAACGTACCGCCGCCTTGCGAGAAGCAAACGAAAATTTAATCAGCGAAGTAGCCCAGCGCTACCAGCAAAAAAAGGCTCTCAAAGAAACACGAGACCAACTCCAGGCAATTTTGGAAACTGTACCAGGTATTGTTTCCTGCGTCAGTTCAGATCTAAATTATTTGGGGGTTAATCAAGGCTTAGCCGATATTTTTAACCTCTCTCCAGCAGACTTTATCGGTCAAAATATTGGTTTTTTGGGTGCTGGTTCAGAATTTAATCGCTTTTTGCAAAAGTTCTTTGCTGAAATGGGAGAAGATGCCTGTGAGGAAATATCAGCTAACATCAAAGGCTCTATTCGTAACTATCTGATTGTAGCCAAAAAATACAACCAAAATCAGGCTGCTTTTGCTGTAGGGATAGATATCACTGAACGCAGACAGGCGCAAATCGCACTGCAGGAAACAGAAGATAAACTGCAAACTTTACTAGAAACTTTTCCTGGAATCGTCTCTTGTGTTAGTTCCGGTTTGCGCTATTTAGGCGTCAATCAGGAACTTGCCAATATGTTTAACCTCTCTCCAGCAGATTTTATTGCCAAAGATATTGGTTTTTTGAATACTAGCTCCGACTTTAACAATTTTGTACGCCAATTTTTCGCTAGTGGCGATCAAGATGACTATAGAGAAATTACAGCACAAATTCACAGCCACACACATAACTATCTAGTTATTGCTCAGAAATATGCCCATGGAGAAGCAGCCTTTTTTGTCGGTTTAGATATTACCCAACGCCGTCAAGCAGAGGAAGCATTGCGCACTTCCAAAGCTCAATTGGAAGCTGTTTTAAGTGCTGTACCAGGTATTGTTTCCTGGATTGATTGTGACCTAAAATACCTAGGTGTTAATCAGCGTCTTGCTCAAACCTTTAATCTTTCCCGTGAAGCCTTTGTGGGTAAAGATATTGGCTTTTTAGGTTCTAGCCTAGAGTTTCGCAAATTTATTCAAGATTTTTTTGCTAGTCCTGCTGCTGAAGACTCACGGGAAGTATCAGCTCAGGTTAATGGTATCAAACGCCACTACCTAATTGTGACTCAAAAGTATGAGGGGGGCAAAGCCGCTTTCGTTGTTGGTATTGATATTAGTCAGCGTCGGCAAATAGAACACGCCCTGCAAGGTGCAGAACAAAAATATCGCCACATTTTTGAGAATACCGTTGAGGGCATTTTTCAAACTAGTCCAGAGGGCTACTATCTCAGTGCCAACCCAGCACTGGCAAGGATTTATGGCTATAGAACACCTGAAGAACTAATCGCTAGCTTAACCAGTTTAGGAAGGCAGCTTTATGTGCAACCAGAACGTCGTTTGGTATTTATTCATTTGTTAGAAAGTCAGGGTATTGTGATCAATTTTGAGTCGCAAATTTATCGCAAAGATGGCAGAATTGTCTGGATTTCAGAAAATGCTAGAGCAGTTCGAGATGCCAACGATCATACCCTGTACTATGAAGGTACAGTGGAAGATATTACTCCCCGTAAAGAGGCAGAACTAGCCCTAGCTAAAGCTAATGAACAGCTAGAAAGTCGAGTAGAAGAACGCACAGCAGCGCTGCGGGAAGCAAATCGTCAATTAGTGAGCGAAATTAGTGAACGCAAACGAATTGAGATCGCTTTAAGGAATTCTGAAGCTGAACTGCGGGCTTTATTTGCAGCTATGACTGATGTGATTACTGTCTTTGATGCCCAGGGTCAATATGTTAAGGTAATATCCACCAATTCAGAGGTTTTGTACACACCAACAAAAGAACGCGTGGGTAAGACAGTTTATGATGTTTTACCTAGGGAGAAAGCAGATTTTGTCGTCAGTCAAATCCAATTGGCATTGAATACCGGAGAGACTGTCAATGTGGAATATAGCCTGGAGGTAAACAAAAGCAACAATGGAGTAATTGCACCTCAAAAAGTTTGGTTTGCAGCTAGTATTTCACCACTACCAGAAAATTGCGTGATTTGGGTTGCACGCAATATTACAGAACGCAAACAGGTAATGGATGCAGTACAAAAAGCAGAAGAGAAGTACCGCAGTATCTTTGAAAATTCAGCCGAGGGCATTTTCCAATCTACCAGAGATGGACGTTACTTGAGTGTGAATCAGGCATTGGTGCAAATGTTTGGCTACTCTAGCGCTGAGGAGTTGATCGCAACCATGACTGATTTGAGTCGGCAACTCTACGTCGATTTGAGTCATCGCACTCGGTTTATTACTGCTATAGAAAAACAAGGTTCGGTCATTAACTTTGAATCTGAGTGTTATCGCAAAGATGGTAGTGTAATTTGGACCTCAGAGAATACCCGTGCTGTGCGCGATGACCAAGGTAATTTACTCTACTATGAGGGTATAATGCAGGATATTACCAAACGCAAGCAAGCAGAACAAGCACTACTCAAGGAGCAGGAAAAGTCGGAACGCTTACTGCTCAATATCTTACCCCAGGCAATTGCACAGCAGTTGAAACAAAATCAAAGATGTATTGCTGAACGTTTCGAGCAAGTGACAATTTTATTTGCTGATATTGTTGAATTTACCAATCTCTCCTCGATGGTGCAACCAACACAGTTAGTAGACTTGCTCAATGATATCTTCTCTACCTTTGATCAATTAGCAGAAAAACACGGACTAGAGAAGATTAAAACCATCGGTGATGCATACATGGTAGTGGGAGGATTACCGGAATTTCGTGCTAATCATGCTGAAGCGATTGCAGAAATGGCGCTGGAAATGCAGCAGGAAATTACAAACTTCACTCTCAAAGATGGTAAACCCTTCCGCCTGCGCATCGGCATCAATACTGGTTTAGTCGTTGCTGGAGTTATTGGCATCAAAAAATTTTCCTACGATTTGTGGGGTGATACTGTTAATGTAGCTTCACGTATGGAATCTCAAGGGGAACCAGGAAGAATTCAAATGACCCAAACAACCTACGAATTGCTGAAACATAAATACAATTTTGTTATCCGTCAGGCTGTACATATTAAGGGTAAAGGATCCATGACTACTTATTGGCTTGAGGGTAGAAAAAATCGCTCCTCCTCTCAGTGAAGATTCATGACTATGCTGCATAATTATTTAACCCAGAAAAATACAATAAGTAGCAAGTCAAGCAGTGAGGAATTAGATCATGATTGGCGCAATTGTAGGTACTTTACTGGGGTATACCCTTGCTGTAACCATTGCAGGAGGCAGCTATCGTTATTTGGGTGGTATGGAGTGGGAAGTGATTCGAGAACCCTGGAATTTTCTTCCCAGTCGCCTCCTGGAAATTGCTTTAGCCCTAAGCGGTAGTGTGGCAGGCTTGCTGTTAGAATCTGCCTTGAGGAGTAATTAACGTCAGTTCGGGTAAGGAGTGCAAGTCATAATTCATTAGGCTCAAACAACGCAACTAAGTTCTTAGGTAAGTAAAATTTGCAATACCAGAATCAGCCTTTGGGCTGCTTGCAAACTCAGGTTAACTAATACTTAATTCCAGAGTAGTCTGGAAGTGTAAACAATCCTATAGGAGAGTGCAACCTATAATGCAGATGAAAGATAGACAGGTTTTACTCACTGGGGGTAGCGGAGGCTTAGGTATTGGTGTCGCCAAAGTTTTATTGGCTCAAGGTGCTAAACTAACCCTACCTGTAAGAAGTAGTAAATCAGGAGAGAGTCTCAAACAGAATTTGTCGGCTGCTGAGAGGATTGAAGTAGTTATTAGTGACCTTAATAATGAGTCTTCAGTTACTCAATTAGTCGATAATATGGAGCGAGTGGATGCCTTAGTTCATCTTGTGGGTGGCTTTTCTATGGGTGCAACCCACGAGTATAGTTTTGATGATTGGGAAAAGGATTTTGCTTTGAATGTAGATACAACTTTTTTGTTGTGCAAATATAGCCTAGCAAAAATGCTCAAACAAGGTTATGGACGTATCGTAACCATTAGTTCACGGGGTGCTTTGCAACCAGGAGCCAAAATAGCCGCTTACTCCGCTTCTAAAGCAGGAGTTATTGCTTTAACTCAAGCGATTGCAGAGGAAACTAAAGGTACTAATATTACAGCGAATATTGTTTTACCTAGTGTAATTGATACTCCGAAAAATCGAGAGGCGATGGGAGCTGAAAATGCTGCTCAGTGGGTTACTCCTGAGTCTTTGGGAGGAGTAATTGCCTTTTTAGTTTCTGAAGCTGCCAAAGATATCCGAGGCGCTGCTATACCTGTTTATGGCAATACGTAATTAGATATCTCCTGCCAAAAAAGTATAGGGATGTAACTAATTACATCCCTACAGAAATTGTTAGGGTATTGGCAAAAGCTATAAAACTTTCAATTACAACTTTTGCTACTACTTGCTGCAGTTAAATACATGCCTATGGTCTAAACTTAGCGCCATAGTTACTCATCAAAATCAAAATCGTCTTCTGGTGGTAAGGATTGCCAATTGCGGCGTGGTCCCATAAAAAATAAAGGTACAATCGCGCCTAATATTGTTCCTGTAGCCACACAAAAAGTTAGCACTACTCCCACAGGCATAGTGACAGATTCCCATGCCAAAAATCGTGGTGAAACATCAGCAACATTTTGAATGGAAAAGACTGCAATTAGAACAATCCAAGCCGCCAAAATTATCGAAATTAGTACATTGGCAAGAGTTTTCATTACTTATTTATAATCAATCATTTTTTCCAGCGCTTGAGCAATTTGCTGCTGCTTTAATTCCGAATCAGTTTCTAGGTAAACGCGCATCAGGGGTTCTGTTCCAGAAGGACGCAATAACACCCAACTACCATCTTTAAGGTATAGCTTGATGCCATCTTTGTAATCAACTTCTTTAACCTCAATTCCTGCAATCTCAGTAGGTGGATTGCTACGGAAGGAATTGAGTAAATTTGCTTTGTGGCTTTCGCTCAAATGGAGATCAAGGCGATGATTGAAAAGAGAGCCTCCAGCTTCGGCAGTTACCTCTTCTACTAACTGAGAAAGGGGTTTACCTTCATAGGCAATAACTTCAGCTACCAAGAGATTAGCAAGAATACCATCTTTTTCTGGGATATGTCCTAAAACGCTCAATCCTCCAGACTCTTCACCTCCAATTAGCACCTCCGTAGTGCGCATTTTCTCACCGATATACTTGAAGCCTACTGGTGTCTCGTAAACAGTTAAACCGTATTTGCTAGCCAACTTATCTAACAGGTGAGTGGTGGCAACAGTGCGTACAATTGCCCCAGTCTTACCCTTATTTTGCAACAGGTGACGTGCCAGGAGCAACAGGAGCGTGTTGGGGGTCAAAATATTACCCAACTCGTCAACAATACCAAAGCGATCACTATCTCCATCGGTAGCTAAACCTAAATCCGCACCATCTCGTTTTACAGCAGCTACTAACTCTTCTAACTGTTCCGCCTTGGGTTCAGGCATTCCACCACCAAAAAGCACATCGCGTTGATCATGGAATGTTTCTACCTCGCAGCCACAATATTGCAAAGCTTGATCCAAGTAACCGCGTGAAGTGGAGTAGAGAGCATCGTACTTAATTTTAAGTCCAGCGCTGCGGATTTTATCCACATCAATGAGAGTGTAAATAAATTTTAAATATTCCGCCTTGGGGTCAAAGGTAGAGATGAGATGATTATTTTTACCACTAGCAGGTTCAGAGCTAGCACTTTCTAAATTAGCGACAATAGTATCGGTGATTTCTGGAGTCGCAGGTCCTGCATAGTCAGGAATATACTTGATACCACAATAGGGTGCACTATTATGGCTAGCAGTAAACATTAACGCCCCAGCAGAGTTTAACAAACGTGCTTGATAGGCAATTACCGGAGTTGGACAATCGCGTGCCACCATTTTGACAGTCCAACCCAAATCTGCCAGAATTTCCGCAGCAGACTCGGCAAAGCGATCAGCTAAAAAGCGAGTATCATAACCAACTAAAACAGGGCGATCTTGGGAGTAAGTCTTAGCTAAATAGCTGGCAATCGCTCTTGTAACCTTATGAACATTGGGAAAAGTAAAATCATCGGCAATAATGCCACGCCAACCATCAGTACCAAACTGAATTGCTTTGGGGCTTTTGACCACTATCATTTTCTCCACTAAGCTGCTATTGCAATCGTTTTTATCCTATATTAAGCATTCCTAACATATGAGCTAGAATCAGAGTGATAACGTCAAAAAGTGTTTACTAACAAGCGAAAATGACAGCAACAATGGTAAATTAGCAGCAAAAGGTACTAACATTTAGTATCACTGATAGCGCTAAAATTCCAATACCCACCTTTGTCATAATTTTGGAGCTGCTAACTGCTGTGAATCAACCTGTCCTGAAAACTAATAATCTGCAAGCCTTGCAAGGTGAAGTTTCCTACCTGCGAGAAGAGTTACAAGTGCGGGATCAACTGGTGCAACAACTATCCCAGGAACTGTTTCGGTTAGTCAAAGGGAACGCTAACTTGGCTCCTCGCCAAGAATTATCAGAGCGTCAAAACGCAGAAATGACTTTGCTGCGAGATCAACTTCAGGATGTGGAACAGCAAGTTAGCTTCTACCAAGAACAAATTGTCAATCGCGATCAAGAAATTTATCAATTGCGGCAATCGGTGCAAGAATTAACAGAGCGTAGCCGCATGTTGGAGAAGGCAGTTCAGGAATTGCCTAATATCTATCGCCAAAAATTTGCTGAACGCATGATTCCGGTGCGTGAGAAGGTGGAAAAGCTGCAAAGGGAAAACCGACAACTGCATACTGAATTGCAAAGCATTAGCTATCGCCTAGCAGTTAGAAACCGCCGCCAAACCAATCAAATTGACTTACCGGACTTTTTAGGCAGAGCTAGCAGTCCCATTCCTACTTTTGGCAGTGTCTAAAGCTCTAATTATCGTCAATGCTGAGATTACCGATACAGGACAGTTAATCTTAGCATCCCCAGCTACTAATAAAATGAAAACAGCCCTAAGGAAGGCGATCTCAGTCAATGCTTCTCAACCTATCAAGGTAGAAGTTATTGCCAACTCTTCCCTATGGCAAATGCCAGAGGCGGTGGGAAACAGGGAAAAAAAAACTATTTACTGTCCCCTAACTGTTTTTTTACCCGACACCTTTGATTTTCCCTATCGGGATATTTTCTATGCTTGTCGGCAAATCAAACAGAGACGTGAGTGGGTGGAGACACACTTAGGTTACCGTGTAGGCAAGGATGATACCTGGTTGGGGAATTTTTGGCTACCAGTAGTTATGAGTGCCAAGGGACCAATCTATGGGGAAGTAATTGGAGAAGGGGCGATACCCAATTCCTTCGAACAACCTATCGATCTTCCAGACAAGCAACGTCAAACTCTCTACAGCTTGACCTATAAGCTTTTGCAGTCCCTGGAAGCACCACCATCAGTCTATTTACTGCAGTTTGGCTGGCAAGGAACAGAAGTGATTTTTGATCGCCTATGGCCTTTTCCCGCAGCACCTGCAATAGCTAGCATTGGTGTTCAGGAACCAGACTTATTTGTCTGTTACTGGCATTGTTTAACTAATCAACCAATCTTAGACATCAGCATTATTGGCATCTAACCATATTATGTCCAATGAATAGCTGAAGATTTTGTTAAAATTAATACTATATGAGACCTCTAGTGAGAAACACTTAATTATGAGCCAAACCGGATCCAAAAAACCAATCGTAATTTCCCCCTCAATCCTCTCCGCAGACTTCAGTCGCCTAGGGGAAGAAATCAAAGCTGTAGACGCTGCTGGTGCTGACTGGATTCACGTTGATGTGATGGATGGTCGGTTTGTGCCTAATATTACTATTGGTCCTCTAATTGTCAGTGCAATTCGTCCTACCACCACCAAGCCTTTGGATGTTCACCTAATGATTGTGGAACCAGAGAAATACGTTGCCGATTTTGCAAAAGCTGGCGCTGACATTATCTCTGTTCACGCAGAACATAATGCATCCCCTCACCTCCACCGTACCCTAGGACAAATCAAGGAACTTGGTAAGCAAGCTGGAGTCGTATTAAATCCCTCCACACCTCTAGAGTTAATTGAGTATGTTTTGGAACTGTGCGACTTAGTACTCATAATGAGTGTTAACCCCGGTTTCGGCGGTCAAAGCTTCATTCCTGGAGTTGTCTCCAAAATCCAAAAATTGCGCCAAATGTGCGATGAAAAAGGATTAGATCCCTGGATTGAAGTTGATGGTGGACTTAAGCCCAATAATACCTGGCAGGTTCTCGAAGCAGGTGCGAATGCAATTGTTGCTGGTTCTGCTGTTTTCAAAGCACCAGATTATGCTGCAGCGATTGAAGGTATCCGCAACAGCAAACGTCCAGAACGAGAATTAGTAACTGCTTAATTTCTTTTAGGTACACAATTTAGTTAAATTTAAATAGGGGAGAATGGCTGTGCTGTTCTCCTTTTTTGACTTTTAAATCCCCTTTAATTAACAATCATGTCCCATCTGCCAAAAAATTTAGAAGAAACAATTGAGCAAGCAAAAATAGCCACCAAAGCAGCTTTAGATGATGGTTACAAGCGCTTGCAAGTAGAAATTTTAGTTCCCGAAATTGCTCTTCAAGCTCAAAGTATTGGGCTACAATTTACAGAACTTTTGGCAGATTATGCTTCCGGACTAAAAGTGCTTTTTCCTGACACTGGTGCTGCTGCCCTTGCCCGTCGTGACTGGGGAGAAGTACCATTTAAGGTAAGTGACCTAGGTAGTCGTCGCACCTCCGTAGAGAGGAAAATTGCTCCGGAAGACGAAGCTTTTTTAGTGGTTTCTCCTTCGGCGGTGGAAGTGGGACAAGTGGAACAGTTGTGTAACCTAGCAGAAGATCGCCCTGTAGTGATACTTATTCCTCAGCTAGAAGATGTCTCTATTGTGGGCATTGGCTATGCTGCCCGTCAACTGCGGGAACGTTTTCTGAGTACTTTAGAATCTTGCTACTATATCAAACCTACCGAAGCAGGAATAGTTTTGCGTTCCTATCCTTCTCCTTGGCAAGTGTGGTGGGAAAAGCAGGAAGATGAATACGAATTAATCGCAGAGGTGGCCCAAAAGCCTGTTGGTGATACCTTAGAACAAATTTTTAATCAAGCTTTGGGTAAAGAGGAGGAAACAGGAGAGGTTACGTCAAAGGTGAAGAAGAAAGGTTTAATGTCCAACTTGCAACAATTTTTGCGAGCATTGAGTCAGTAGGTTTTTCTTATCCATTGTTTACCTGTCTTCCGCAAGAAGGCTCACGCCATATTCTTTGAATTGGCGTTGAGACGGGGCTTACAAGGTGCGGACGCAGGTGACCCACACAGCCCCTCATGAATTGCGGGTAGGGTTTTTGGTGGTAAAGAGTCAATCCAATCCTCAAGAAGTGATGTCATTGTCTTATCACGACTTGCTGCATATTCTCTTAACTTATCTAATCTTCTCTCACTAATACGTATTTGTAGTGTTTTGTTTTTCATAATTGTAGTGACAATGTAATTACGTTTATGTTAGTATATATCCAGGTCGAAAACAAGAGGATTTTTAGATGAGAACTTCATACCAATACAAAGTAAGACCAACTAAAGAACAAAAAGATATTATTGACAACACTCTTGATCTGCTTCGTTGTCAGTACAATTATCAACTTGGTCAAAGATTTGATTGGTATGAGCAAAATCGTTGTTCTATTGATAGATGCCCTCTTGTTTGTCACTTACCTGAACTTAAAGAAAAGCCGACAAAATCTAATCAAGAAAAAAGCTTAGTTCAACTGAAAAAAGAACGTCCTTGGTACAAGAAAATTCATAGTCAAGTACTTCAAGAAGTATCCAAGAGAGTAGATTTGGCTTTTGATAGATGGCTTAAGGGTGATACCAATGGTAAGAGGTCTGGTAGACCTAGATTCAAAGGTAAAGGTCAATACAAAACTTTCACTTACAAGCAATTCAAGCATCATCATTTTTTAGGCAATAAAATTAAATTGTCTAAAATTGGTGAATTGAAAGTAATTGTACATAGACCAATTCCAGATGGATTCAAGATTAAAACTGTTTCCGTCACAAAAAAGGCTGATGGTTATTATGTAACTTTATCAATTCAAGATGATACTATTCCTGAAACAATCCCAGTAGACAAAGTATCAAATCCTGTTGGTATTGACATGGGATTGAAGTCTTTTCTAATTAAATCTGATGGGACTGATGTTGAAATTCCCCAACACTACCGAAAAGCTCAGAAAAGACTTAGGAAAATCCAGAAATCTGTTAGCAGGAAAAAAAAGGGTGGTAACAATAGAAATAAAGCTGTAGTCAAACTAAGTAAAGCACATAAAAAAGTAGCTGATACCAGAAAGGACTTTCACTTTAAAACAGCTAAAAATTTATTAGATAATCATGACTTAATAGCTCATGAAAAGCTGAATATTAAAGGATTGGCTAGAACTAAGTTGGCTAAATCAATTCATGATGCGGGCTGGGGGCAATTCCTGTCAATTCTATCAACCAAAGCCGAGAATGCTGGGTTATTAACAGTTGCGGTGAATCCCAGAAATACAAGTCAGAATTGTTCAAATTGTGGTCAAAAAGTACCTAAAAAATTATCGGATAGAGTGCATTCTTGTCCTCATTGTGGGTACACAGAAGACAGGGATGTAAACGCTGCAAAAAATATTTTAAAGTTGGCGGTAGGGCATTCCGTCTGTAGTAAAGCTGACCGAGCAACCGAAGCAAAAGCTGGTGTTGGTAAGAAGCCCGCGCTATATTCGTAGAATTAGCGTCGGGAGTATGTCACTAATCGCATTAGTGATTTAACTACCACTTTGCGATTTTTTGCCAGTTTAAAGTGTGTCGGTAGATGCAGTAGCGAGGAGAGATAGCCTGGATAAGCTTTTTCATCTCTGTCTGAAGATTTGATGTAGTTTAGTAGAACTTTAGTATGTTCTAGCGACCAAGCCCATAAAATCCTACCCTTCACGTCACATTTCCAATAAGCATCTTGAGACCAATTAAGCTTTAATCTCCCAGTGAAACCACAATTTAAGCATGATACATCGCCTTCAAACACTCCAGGCTTACCAACTGCTTCGTAGTGAATAACTCTATCAATTTGCTTCGCTTTTACAATTGAAGCATTGCTGCAACGTGCTTCTAGCCTACACTTAGTGCACACAACTGAGAATTCATCTGGAAACGAAAACCACTGGTAGCATGTCGTCATAATTGTTCTTTGAAATTAACTAATTGGCAATGATGCCATAACCTCTTTTAGCTTCTAAGATGTTAGAGACTGGTGTCAAAGTCAGGAGATAAGGTTTATATGTGCGGTATTGTCGGCTATCTTGGTACTCAGGCAGCGACGGAAATTTTATTGGCGGGTTTGGAGAGGTTAGAATATCGAGGTTACGACTCCGCAGGTATCGCCACAATCTTAGAAGGTTCAATTAATTGTATTCGTGCTAAGGGTAAACTATATAATCTGCGAGAAAAACTTGAACACGAAGTTAACCCTGCAACTATTGGTATTGGACATACTCGTTGGGCAACTCATGGTAAACCAGAAGAACATAATGCCCATCCACACCAAGATATGAACTTGCGAGTAGCGGTGGTGCAAAATGGGATTGTGGAAAACTACCGCGATTTGCGCGAAGAACTGAAAAATAAGGGTTATAAGTTTCTTTCGGAAACTGACACTGAGGTAATTCCCAACCTTATTTCAGAATTACTACCCCAGACACCAGCCAATCCTTTGCAACTTGATACTCCTCTACTTGAAGTAGTACGTCAAGTAGTAAATCGCCTTGAAGGTGCTTTTGCCCTAGCAGTTGTAAGCGCTGACTATCCCGATGAAATCATTTTAGTGCGTCAGCAAGCGCCTTTATCTGTGGGTTTAGGACAGGGGGAATTTTTCTGTGCTTCCGATATCACTGCCTTTTTACCCTATACCAACGCCGTTTTGTCCTTAGAAAATGGCGAAATTGCCCGCCTGACACCTTTAGGGGTAGAAATATATAATTTTGCTGGAGTACGCCTCAAAAAGCATCCTCGTAGCCTAAATTGGAATCCCATGTTGGCAGAAAAGCAGGGATTTCGTCACTTTATGCTCAAAGAAATCCATGAACAACCGGGAGTAGTGCGTACTTGCCTCGATAACTATATTAATCTTCAGTGGCAGCAGGAAGAGGAAATTAGTCCCATTAACCTAAACTTGCAACCTCGACTCTATGAAAACCTTGAACAAATCCAAATTATCGCTTGTGGTACAAGTTGGCACGCTAGTTTAGTAGGTAAATATCTTTTGGAACAATTGGCGGGAGTTCCTACCACAGTAAACTATGCCTCCGAATTTCGCTACGCACCTGCACCAACTCGCCGCTACACGCTGACAATCGGTGTCACTCAGTCAGGAGAAACTGCTGACACCTTAGCAGCATTAGAAATGGAAAAACAGCGCTGTGCTAATCTAGAGCCTGAGTTTCAAGCCCGTCTACTGGGAATTACCAATCGCCCGGAAAGTACCCTAGGACAGTTAGTTGACCAAATCATTGACACCCACGCTGGGATGGAAATTGGTGTAGCAGCGACGAAAACCTTTGTGGCGCAGTTAATGGGATTTTATTTCCTGGCGCTAGATTTAGCATATCGTCGTCAAACCCTATCTTTAGCCAGAATCGAAGAAATTATTGCAGGTTTGCGTCAGCTACCAGAACAAATTGAGGCGATAATAACCACACAGGAAGACTATACAGAAGAACTGGCACACGAATTTGCAGAAACCCAAGACTTTATTTTCTTAGGGCGCGGTATTAACTTCCCCATTGCCCTAGAAGGAGCGCTAAAACTCAAAGAAATCAGTTATATTCATGCTGAGGGTTACCCTGCTGGCGAGATGAAACATGGTCCTATCGCTCTTTTGGATGCTAAGGTTCCAGTAGTTGCGATCGCGATGCCTGGTAGTGTATATGAGAAGGTAATTTCTAATGCCCAAGAAGCCAAAGCAAGGGATGCGAGGTTGCTAGGGGTGACGGCGAAAAATAAAGATGAAGGGACAGATATTTTTGATGATTTATTGCCTGTACCAGGAGTTGAGGAGTTACTATCGCCCATTTTAGCAGTGATACCCTTACAGTTATTGGCATATCATATCGCAGCGCGACGTGGTTTGGATGTGGATCAACCAAGGAATTTGGCTAAGAGTGTGACGGTAGAATAATGGTTGATGGTTGATCACCATTCTGATTTTTAGTTGAGACAATATCATTATCACTTCTGATTATTACGGTGATCAACATCATTTAGTTGCAACTAGAAAATAATCTGTGAATAAAAACCAGGAATTATTGCAAAAACTCGAAGGTAAAGAACTTGAGCAATATGGATGTGAAATTTTCCAAAAAATTGGATTAAAATGCTTTACTTCTCTAGGGCAAACTAAAATTTGTGACATTGCTTCAGGATATGCAGATAATGAACATCTTGAGTTTGACTATCTTATTCCTCATCAGAAGGTTTGTCTGATAGGTGAAATAACATCCCGTAGTAAACCTAGCAAGATACGTCATAAGTATGACAAATTTTCCAAACAGGTTAATATTATAAAAAATGCCCAATTTTCGGAAGACCTTTGGTTGAAATTAGGCATAGAAAGTAAAGACATAAGAAATTTCCAAGAGATAGAATCTATCAAAGCTTTTTTTATTCTTACTGATCAAGATAAAAATAATGAGCTTAATTTAGCTGCAATAGAAGATATAGTTACCTTGTATAAAGCAGATTTATTGAGGCTGATTGACTACTCTGAAACTATTGGCAGATGGACAAAAAAATACTTTCTCAGTAAGTTCAATATTAGCAGCAATAATGATAGTGGTTTAACTGTATATGAAAACAGTAACCGCTTAATTATAAATAAAAACAAAAAGATTAGCTCTAAAGATAATCTTTTGTCTGATTTATACACCTTTACTATTTCACCTTATGAGTTGCTCGATATAGCTCATGTATATAGAAAAGATGAACTTTCTACATTAGAAGATAGTGTATACAATTATCAGAGATTATTAGATGGAGATAAGTTAAGGAAGATACGGAAAAACGTATTAAACAATCCGGATTTTATGTTCCCATCGGATATTTTAGTTATTCTATCCACAGATTGTACATACACTAAAGATGGGTCAGGAAATCATTATCTATACATACCTAAAAAATATGGCGTTCTTTCTGTGATTGATGGTCAACATAGACTTTTTTCCTATGCTGACGAAGATATTGAATCTAAAATGAAAGATGATTGCCATATCAAGGTCACTGCAATTTATCCTCAAACCTCAGACAAAAAGATAATAGGTAAGTTTAGCGCTAGTGTTTTTATAGAGATTAATACAAATCAAACGCGAATAGAAATATCTCATCTTGATCAAATAGCCTATGAATTAGGTAGTGAAGACCCTAAAGTCATAGCAACTAAAATCATTGTTAATATAAATGAGCGTAAAAAGTTTCAATCATATTTTTCCACTAATTCAAACAAAAATAGTGGCATAGTAGAATCAGGTACAATTATTGCTGCAATTAAAAAAATAACAAACCCAACAAAAATAAGACAGCTTGAAAAACCTAGAACAAATAAAACTAAGATCAAAAAAATAGGGCATGAAAATCTTTTTGAATCTACAATATTAGAATTGTCGGATAAGGATTTACTAGTGGAGAAAGGAGTTATTTTACTCGAACGTTATTTTAGTGAGATATTTTCTGTTTTTAGATACGATAAGCTTCAGAATAAAATAACAGATAGTAAAGAAATTCAATGCTCTTTTTATTACTCAAAGTTTTGGGCTGGTTTTGTAAACCTACTAATTATTTTTCTTGAAGAAGGTTTAGATTGGGAGCAAGTAAGAACAGAGCTGAGAAATATACAAGATAACGTGATGAAGCTACGCCAAATTGAGGAATATAAGGACATCCTTTTTTATTCCAGAGCTCCTGAAATTCCAGATGCAAGCTCCTCTCCCACGAAAACTTGTACTTTTTTGAATAAAAATCGTAAAGTTCCCACTTCTATTCAGAGTATAAAATGATAACTTTTTTCTTCTAATTACTATTTATCTATTTTTGAGTAAGTTACTGATTTATTCTGTTCTGCACTAACGGAGCTATCAATGCATTGTGGCTCCTATTTCACCCAATATTGTTACTAATTATCATACTATTCTGAATCATCACGATTTGAATAAATAGAGAGTTAGTACTTTGTTATATTCAAGAATTATCTTATGATGTTTTAGTATTTGTTGTAAAGGTTCCAATGATTCAGCTATCCCTATTTTTGGATTGTATACCATTTTTTATCTTTAATTATTTATAGCGCTACGGGGTTAATTTAGAACATTTAGCTGTTTCCCGTTTACTATTGATTGTTCACTTTTAACTGATGTATTTTGTCCTAGTGTATGTGTGTAGTGCTGTACCACAAATAATCTCGCTTCTTTAGCGAAATGGAATAAGAGAGCGTTTGTCAAAATAAAATATAGCCTTTTCTAGGCTAGTGAGGTAAACTCAAATATTATTTGTTTAGACTACGAGGATTCTATTAAACTAGACTATCTTAGCTGTTTCGGAAGTAGTCCTAGAGATGCTACTCGCTAAATAAGTCATGATTCCTCAAATTTTTACCATTAATTTGCTGCAATTTGCTTCTGGCGATCGCAGTTCAATTCAAGTTTATCGTTTTTGTGGCAGTAAGCCAGGGAAAAAGGCTTATCTACAAGCCAATCTTCATGGTGCAGAAATAGTTGGCAATGGTGTAATTTATCAATTAATTGATTTTTTTTCTGCTCTAGAAGCTAATCAACTAGAGGGAGAAGTTTGGCTAGTACCAGTGTGTAATCCCCTAGCTACTAATCAACGCAATCACTTTTTTTCCACAGGAAGGTTTAATAGTTATGATGGCAAAGATTGGAATCGCATTTTCTGGGATTATGAAAAAGAGGAACAAGATTTAGAAGCTTTTGCTAGAGCTCAATTGAATCAGAAAATAGAAATAATCAGACAGAGTTATCTGCAGCAAATATTAGCCTGTTTTCAGAAAAAAATAGCCGAAATAAATTCTCCCCAAAGTCTTCCCTGGACAGAACAATATCGCTATCATCTCCAGTCTCTGTGTTTAGATGCCAATTATGTAATTGATATTCATAGTTCTAGTAATCAAGCGATTGATTATCTCTATTGTTTCCCGAATCGTGAGGAAAGTGCTCAATACTTTCTCCTAGAGCATGGTATTCTCATGGATAGATATGATGGTTATGCTTTTGATGAAGCCTTTCTCAAACCTTGGTTGGGATTAGAAAAAGAGCTGGCAAAACAGGGGAGAGAAGTACGCTTTGACCTCGAGTCTTGGACTTTAGAATTAGGCTCTGGCATGATTATGGAAGTAAGTTCAGTTGCTAAGGGAGTGGCAGGGATAAAAAACTATCTTTTATCTAAAGGAATGCTCCATTCAATACCTAATTTAAATCCTGTAGCCACAGATATTCGTCTAGCTAACAAAAGCAAAATACTTAAATATTATGCTCCAGTTGGTGGTATGGTACAGAAATTAATAAAAATAGGCACTAAAGTAAAACCCAATACAGAACTTTATCAAATAATTAATTTTAACCGGGATGGTAAAGTACCAACTGTAATTAAGGTTTGTGCTGATACTGATGGTTTAGTTTTTGATAGTGTAACTAACCATGCAGTTAATCAAGGTGATTATATCTTATCCCTCTTCCGTTATTAGCTAGTAATCAATGACCAATAATATTATCAATATCCCTCTAGCACCCCCAGAATTCAAATCTGGTTTTATCGCTATTATCGGTAGACCAAATGTGGGAAAATCCACGCTAATGAATCGCTTAGTAGGGCAAAAAATCGCGATTACCTCTCCTGTGGCTCAAACTACTCGTAATCGCCTACAAGGAATTTTAACCACACCCCAAGCTCAGTTTATTTTTGTAGATACACCAGGAATTCATAAACCCCACCATAAACTAGGCCAAGTTTTAGTGCAAAATGCTCGCAGTGCAATTTCCACTGTAGATGTGGTACTCCTGGTAGTAGATTGTTCTGTAGCTGCTGGTAGAGGAGATCGCTTCATTGTAGACTTACTAGAGCGCAGCAAAATCCCGGTTATTGTAGGACTTAATAAAGCAGATCAACAAACAAAAAATACTCCAGAACTTGATCATAGCTACGCTCAGCTCATCGAATCTCATCCTTGGTCAATAGTCAAGTTTTCTGCCCTTGAAGGTAGCGGTTTAGAGCAACTACAACAGTTATTAACAGACAATTTAGACACAGGTCCTTACTATTATCCCCCAGATTTAGTCACAGATCAGCCTGAACGTTTTATCATGGCGGAACTGATTCGAGAACAAATTTTGTTGCTAACTCGCCAAGAAATTCCTCACTCTGTCGCCATAACTATTGAGCGAGTCGAAGAACAAACTAACTTAACTAGGGTTTATGCTGTAATTAATGTCGAAAGAGATTCTCAAAAAGGAATTTTGATCGGCAAAAGTGGTACCATGCTCAAACAGATTGGTAGTTCTGCCCGTCAGCAAATCCAGAAATTAATTGCTGGACAAGTTTACTTAGAATTATTTGTTAAAGTACAACCAAAATGGCGGCAATCACGTATTCAATTAGCAGAATTTGGCTATCAAATTGAACAATAGTTGTAATTGATTTAAGAACCAAAACATGAGAAGTTCCCATTAACTGAAAAACTCATTTAGAATTTCTAGAGAGTCTTTAAGTTAAAGTAGGGCAATCATCGGGGTTTTAAATGATTACTTAGCGCTTAGTGGCACAATGTATAAATGTAACCCTAATACCAAGGGAATTACCCCATAATTAACCATCAGTGGTATCAAAATAAAAGTAGCATCTAACATGTTTGCCAGTTGATTTTTAGAGAAAAAGGTAGGGAAGTTTAAGGCTATGTCTCCAAACTCAGGACAAAATAAGGATGAAGGAAATGGAAATTTCCAAGACTTTGCGATGCACCATCCCCATTTCCAGAGTACCGGAGAACCAGAAGTAGGTCGCTTCGAGTTGGATACCCTCGCGGATATTTTTGAAACCCAAACCTCTGCACCTTCAGCAAAAAACAACTCCAGCGAAGGCTCTAAGCCAAAGCAAGAAATATCACAATCTAGCTCACAGGAGGCTATAACTCTAACAATTGCAGAAGAGCTTGACCAGATGATGGCAGACTTAGATATAACAGACAGTGCCATCGAAAGTACCGATACAAGTAAGTCTGTTGACTCAGATACCGCCCACCAGAAAACAAACGATGAATTTTCGGATTTACTCTCCGTCTCCGACTCCCTAGACGGTATTGATCCCACCGATTCCACCCTGGCTTTTGATTTGAGTGATTTATTTGGAGAAGATTTCTCCTTTGAAGAAGGTAAATCAGAATCAGAAACTAAGCCCGCCACTATCAGCGCCAAAACATCCCCAACTCAGCCCCACAAAGTAACAGCCAGCACTAATCTACAGCCAGAAAAGAAACCTCAGCCAACCACTCCCAATCACAAAAAATCGATCCAGGAAGAAGAATTTTCCCTCTCTACCTTGGATGATCTTTTTGATGATGCTAATCTCTTCGAGCAAAAGCCATCTTCTCCCCACACCACAGAAAAGCCTAAACCTTCGCCAACACTAAACTCTTTATTCGCTACTCCTAGCCCTAAGCCAATCACCAATCACTCCCCAGCGAAGACAACTAGCACTACATCCAAAATCATGGATTCGGAACCAGAATACTTTGAACCCTTTGACGAGTTACAAGTACTTCTAGCACAAGGAGCGACATCCGAACCACAGACAGTCAACTTTCAAGATTTAGCCCTCTTAATTGAGCAAGCACCCACTGCTAATCTACATTTTGCGCCCTCAAGTGCCAAAAAACTTTCTAGGGAACAGACAAAAAAAAAGCCGGAAACAGAGGAAACAGACCCAGATTTTGAGGAATTAAAAGAATTACTTGAAGAAATCCAGTCAGAAGCAGGAATAGCCACAACTAAACCAGCTAAAACCCGTGCAGCTGCCAATCGCACCCAGGGTAGTAGCATCTTTGAGCAAACCCTGAAAGTACCCGTTAAACAACTCGATAACCTCAGTAACTTGGTGGGGGAATTGGTAGTCAACCGCAATGGTTTAGAACAGGATCAAGATCAACTGAGACAGTCTCTAGACAACCTTTTGCAGCAGGTAGGATACCTCAGTGATGTGGGAGCCAGGATGCAAGACTTATATGAGAGAACTTTGCTGGAAAGCTCTCTTTTAGCCAGTCAAAACTACAATCGACGGAACACACTTGTGGGGACAACAGAGACAGGTGAGCCCATTGAATCTCTCGACTATGATCCCCTAGAAATGGATCGCTTCACTGGCTTTCATTTACTCTCCCAGGAAATGATTGAGATGATTGTGCGGGTTAAAGAATCCGCCTCTGACATTGGCTTGTTAGTGGATGAATCAGATCAGGTGACGCGTAATTTACGCCAGACAATCACCCAACTCCAAGAAGGCTTGAAAACCTCTCGCATGGTTCCCTTTGCTCGTACCGCAGATCGCCTTCCAGTGGCGGTGCGGCGCATTTCCCAGAAGCTCAATAAGCAAGCATCAGTACAAATTGATGGTCGAGAAACCTTAATTGACAAGATGATATTAGAGCATTTATCTGACCCCATGACACACCTAGTCAATAATGCTCTCTATCATGGCATTGAATCACCCCAACTGCGTCTTGTCGGTGGCAAAACACCCGCAGGTCAAATTAAGATAGCAGCTTTCTACCAAGGTAACCAAACTGTAATCTCTGTCTCCGATGATGGAGCAGGAATTGATCCTCAAAAAGTTAAAGCCAAGGCGTTAGAGCGAGGCTTAATCCTAGCATCTCAGGTTAAAGAAATTTCAGATCAAGAAGTATATGAACTGTTGTTTCATCCTGGTTTTAGTATGAAAGATCAAGCCGACGACTTCGCTGGGCGGGGTGTGGGTATGGATGTAGTACGCACCAGTATCTCAGAAATTCGCGGCAGTGTTAGCATTGACTCTAGTCTGGGTAAAGGCACAACTTTTACGATTCGTCTACCTTTGACATTGAGTATTTGTCCTGCTCTATTTTGTCTGAGCAACAGAGCTCGTATCGCCTTTCCCATGGATGGGGTGGAAGATACCCAAGATTATTCCCCCGATGCAGTGCAAATCAACGAGGAGGGCGATCCTTGCGTTCCTTGGAAAGACCAGCTTTTGCCCTTTAAACCCCTAGCTGAGCTCCTCTCCTACAATCGCCAAATTGGTCGCAATACAGTGTATGGAGGGAAGCAGGATGAAGAGTTAGTATCTATTGTTGTCTTGCGCAGTGGGAATAACTTGCTGGCGATTCAAGTAGATCAAGTATTAGAGCAGCAAGAAATTGTAATTAAGCAGCTCAATAATGGACCTGTACCCAGTCCTCCAGGAATCGCCGGAGCTACGATTTTAGGTGATGGTAGGATTGTGGCAATTGCAGATGTGCTAGAGCTGCTCGAAATTGCCCAAGGAAGGATGCGCAAAGATAGTAGTGGTAGCATCTGGGAGAAAACACACAATTTAGGCGGTATAGATAAGGAAACTCACGCTGAACCCATGGTATTGATTGTTGATGACTCAATTACCGTGCGCGAGTTACTCAAAACCACTTTTATTAATTCAGGTTACCGTGTTGAACAAGCGCGGGATGGACAAGAAGCTTGGGAAAAACTCCGCAGTGGTTTACCCTGCGACATTGTTTTTTGCGACATTGAAATGCCAAGAATGGATGGCTTGGAATTATTAGAGCGCATTAACAAAGATGAAAAACTAAGAGAAATACCCATTGCTATGCTTACCTCTCGCGGTGCTGAGCGCCATAAAAAAGTAGCAGCGGAAAGAGGTGCTAGTGGCTACTTTACCAAACCTTACACCGAACAGGAATTGTTGGCAGCAGCCCAGAGAATGATCGCTGGTGATGTGCTACTAGCCAATAGCGTGCGTGCTTCGAAAACTAGTAAGATTGCTGCTCCTGCTCCTCCTCCACAGCAAATAATCGTACCAGCACCAGTGGAACCCAAAGTCTTGATTGTAGATGACTCAGTGACAGTACGGGAACTGCTATCAATGACCTTTGAGAGTGCAGGTTATCACGTCGAACAAGCCCGGGATGGGCAAGAAGCTTGGGAGAAGCTAAACTCGAATTTAGAGTGCGACCTGGTATTCTGTGATATTGAGATGCCAAGAATGGATGGTTTAACCCTACTATCTCAACTCCAGAAAGAACCCCAGCTCAGCCAAATTCCTGTTGCTATGCTAACTTCTCGTGGTGCTCAAAAACACCAAAGGCTAGCAGCGGAGCGGGGAGCCAAGGGGTATTTTACCAAACCCTACACCGACAAAGAGCTGTTGGCAGCTGCCCAGCGATTAATTCAAGGGGAAATACTAATCCAAGCTTAAGTTGAAGCGACTATGCAATTAAAACAAACAACCGCCTATTTTATAATGGCTTGGAGTCTGTGGGTTAGTTGGACTCCAGCGACAAAAGCCGCCACTGACATTGAACTACAAGTGGGTATTGTGCAAAGATTTGGTGCACAACCCGAGGACAAGCTGACAATTTCGAGTACCCAGGGAGATACCCTACAATTGACTTTTAAAGGGGGTAATATGCAAGAGCAAACCCTCTCAACTGACAGCTTTGATTTAGAAATATCCCAAGCTCCTTTGGAGCAACCAGTGCTTGAAGAAAGATTGGTTTTGAGCGATCATGGAACCTTTGAAACCGCAGAGGAAAGTGCCAAAGTATGGCAAGAGCGGGGTGTGGCGGTGGAAGTGAGTCAACCGGGAAGATGGCAAGTGTGGGCAAAAAGGGAGGTTTATTCTACTCCTTTGTTAAGGCGTTTGCTCATAGAAAGTCTCCAAGCTCAAGGATTTACCACAGCTCATCTAGAAACCCAAGTCAAACAGCAAAATCGGAGGGTTTCGTTTGTAGTGGATGGCTATCGTTATAATCGCCAAGAACTTAAGATTAAAGCAAGTAAAAATCCCATTCAGGTGAGCCAGGGAGAAAGGAGAGTGCGTCGCTATCTCTACGGGGGTACGATTAAGGTACAACCCAATGCCTACGGTAATTTTACCCTGGTTAACCGAGTAAAATTGGAAACCTATTTACGGGGCGTAGTTCCCCACGAAATTGGCGCTGGAGCCCCCTACAATGCGATTGAGGCACAAGCAATTTTAGCTCGCACCTATGCTCTACGCAACTTGCGTCGTTTTGCAGCGGATAATTACCAGTTATGTGCTGATACCCACTGTCAAGTGTATCGTGGGTTAACCGGGACAGCAGCAAATACTGACCGTGCGATTAGAGCGACTAAGGGACAAGTTTTAACCTATGATAGCGAGCTGGTAGATGCTTTATATTCAGCAACTACTGGTGGAGTGACAGCCTTCTTTAGCGATGTTTGGGATGGTGAAGAGCGTCCCTATCTCAAACCTGTTATTGATGCTCCCACTCCTGTTTGGAATTTACTGCAAAATTCTTTGGCTGATGAGAAAAGCTTCCGTAACTTCCTCACTTTAGAGGATGGTTTTAATGAAGCTCAAAGGAGTCTGTTTCGCTGGAATCGCTCTTCAAGCCTAGATAAACTCAATAATGATCTTAAGGGCTATCTGCAAAAAACAAGACACCCTCTGGCTAATTTTAAGACAATTGAGAGCATGGGTGTTACTGAGCGTTCCCCTTCAGGTCGTGTGCTAACATTGAGCGTTCAAACAGATCAAGGTGTAGTAGAGTTGGAGAAAAATGAGGCTCGTAGTGCCTTTGGTCCTCCTCTGAGTACACTATTTTATGTGGAACCAGTGTACGAAGCACTCTCAACATCTTCTGGAACACAATTAACTCAGAGCGATTCTGGAGCAAAAATTCTCAAGGGTTTTGCTTTTATTGGTGGTGGTTTTGGTCATGGAGTAGGTATGAGTCAATATGGCTCTTATAATTTAGCCAGATTGGGTTGGTCTACAGAGCAAATTTTGCAATTCTATTATCCTGGAACTCAGATTCGACCTTTGAGTGAAGATATTGTTTTTGAATAGGATTATTCCCTACTTATTACTTATTAATCACGGTTCGCCCATTTAAAATCAAGTTTGTAAAAGGTTGAATGATTTAATCAGGTTTTTAACTCTACTCAACAAGTATTGTCCTAAAGAGTTTATGCGATTGCATAAAAATAGAGTCTTAAGAGTGAAACTTGTGGTTTGAGGATAATTATTCAAAATAGCTATAACTATAGTGAATTATAAAATTGTGCTTTTTTGAGCAATTTTCCTATAGCACTACGGGACAACATTAGGACATTTATCTGTTTCCTATTTCCTTGTTATTGTTAACTTTTAACTGCTCTATTGTGTCCTAACTAATATGCGTAGGGCTATAACTGTAAAAAAAAAGGGCGAACCGGGACTTATTACTTATCACTTATTACTTAATATTTCCCAACTAGCAAAAAAAACTATTGCTGATTTGCCAATAATTTCATCGTCAATATAGAGTTGATCACCAAAGCAACAAAAATTAGTAACATTCCCACCGATTCAGTGGGTTTAGGTATTTCGCCCAAGTGTAACCAAGCCGCCAAAACGCCAATTACTGGAGTTGCTAAAGCGGTTAAACCAGCGCTACCAGCAGACAAATTTCGCAAACCATAGAGCCAGAGTAACCAAGCAATAGCAGTTCCGGGAAGCACATTGTAGATTAAAGCAGCAATTAGTTCCCCAGACCAATTAATTGGTGGCGTTGGTACTAGCAAACTGATAATAATTAGGGGTAAGCTACCAAACAACAATTGCCAAGCTGTGAAGGAAAGTAAATCCAGTGCTTGCTTTTGGTTTAATTTTTTGGCGACTAAAGAACTAATTGCCCAACTAATTCCCGCTATAATTGCAACTCCTTTACTTATTAACTCCTCATTGAGGCTCAAAGGCTGCAAAATAAAGATTAAACCGCAAAAAGCCAGCATAACACTCCACCACTGAGCGCCTCGCAGTCTTTCTCCCAAAAAAATCCAAGCAAATAGTAATGTCCAAAAAGCCATGGTGTGGCTAAGAATCGCTGTCTTTCCTGCACCACCACTAACCAATGCCCAAGTTAAGAGACCAATAGCACCTCCACTGTGGAGCATACCATAGCAAAAACTACCCCAAATCGCCTGGGGTTTGAGGGGCTTGCCCAAGGCAATCATGAGTAAAAATAGGCTTAAGGCTCCGTAAAATGCTCGCATAGCGGCGAAATCAAAGGGAGGAGCATATTGGAGTGCAATCTTCATTACCACCCAGTTGTAGCCCCAAATTAGAGCGAGCAAAACCAGAGCAAAAACTGCCCATACTGGATTAGATTTAGCTGGAAACATGAACTAACACCCCAGAATTAGAAAATTAAGTTAACTGTGAATTCTTGGTTCAGGATGTAAAGTAGCTAGTAACTCACTTTCAATAATTGCCAGTTCTACTTGACGTTTTTCTAGCTGATCCCGCTCAAAATAGCGATCAGCAAGTAACCAGTAGACTCCGTAGTGACGAGCCTCAGAAGCCATTAAAGCACGGTAGAAACGGCTTAATTCGGGTTCAGGACAATATTCTCCCAGTAATCCCAGGCGTTCGTGGGAACGTGCTTCAATTAAACTGGAAATGAGTAGAGAATCAAGAAGTCTTTCTGGTTCCTGACGACGTAGATGTGCTTTTAATCCAGCGGCGTAGGGAGGCGCATTCAAGGGCGCAAGGGGAATTCCTCGACGCTCTAGCCATTGATTTACTTGTTCAAAATGCTCTAATTCTTCCTTCGCAATTGCAGTTAATTTTCGCACCAACTCAGTTGCAGAAGGGTAGCGAAACATCAAGTTAATTGCAACAGCAGCAGCTTTGCGTTCACAGTGGGAGTGATCAAGCAAAATAGTATCTAGATTAGCGATCGCTTGTTCTATCCAAGCCGATTGAGTCGGTTGTTGAAGAATATTAATCATTGGTTGCTGGTTAGTTTTTGCTTGTTACCCACAATAGATTTAGCGCTTCTTAGTTTTACTTTACTGGTTAGCTAGGCATATCTTATCCTTTGACCAAAAACTTTGGGTCTCAAGCCCCGTCTTTCTAAGACGGCTTTTTGAGTGTCTGATGTTTTTTGAGTTATTATTTTACGTAAGGTTAGATCACGTCAAAATGATAGTTCTCGAGTTTAAGGTCAAAGGCAATAAAACTCAATACGCTGCCATCAACGAAGCGATTAGGACGGGTCAGTTTGTACGCAATAAGTGTCTTCGATATTGGATGGAAAACAAAGGCATAGGACAAAAAGACCTTTATCGCTATAACACCTGGCTTAGATCTGAGTTTCCTTTTGTCAAAGACTTGAACTCTCATGCTTGTCAAGCTTCGGTGGAGCGAGCCTATAATTCAATTTCTCGCTTTTATCGCAACTGCAAAAAACAAATCCCTGGGAAGAAAGGTTACCCCAGGTTCAAAAAGTTTTCTAGATCACTCGAATATAAGACATCTGGCTGGAAGCTTTCTTTTGATACCAAGTCAATCTTCTTTATTGATAAGAAGGGTATCGGCAAGCTAAAACTTAAAGGAACTTGGCAATTATGGCGTTACGACCAAAAACTGATCAAACGAGTTAGGTTAGTTCGCCGCGCAGATGGTTATTATGTCCAATTTTGCGTGAAAGTCAATCTAGAACAAACCCTTGAGCCCTCTCATACCAATATTGGTTTAGATGTGGGATTGAAGGAATTTTATACCGACTCTAAAGGAGCTAGAGAACCAAACCCAAGATTTTATCGTCAGGGCGAGAAGCGCTTGAAATTCTATCAACGTCGAGTTTCTCGCAAGAACAAAGGCTCATCCAACCGCACGAAAGCCAGAAATAGGCTCGGTAGGACACACCTCAAAATAAGTAGGCAACGTGAAGAACATGCCAAGAGACTGGCACGTTGCGTCATCCACTCTAACGATGTGGTCGCTTACGAAGACTTGAGGATTAAAAATCTAACAAAAAACCATTGTCTTGCTAAATCTATTAATGATGCGGGTTGGTATCAATTCAGAAAGTGGTTAGAGTATTTTGGGCAAAAATTTGGTCGGCAGACAGTAGCAGTTAATCCTGCCTATACCAGTCAAAATTGTTCCAACTGTGGCGAACTAGTCAAAAAGTCTTTATCAACCAGAACCCATATCTGTGAGTGTGGTTGTGAATTAGACGAAGTCGCAGCAGCTCCCGGAGCCTGCATCCGGGAGAACTGCGACCGAGACCATAATGCAGCGATCAATATTCTGAAAATAGCCTTGGGTACGGTAGGGCATACCGGAACCTGGATCTTAGATCCGAACGCTTTAGGAGAATCAGCCTCTACTATTCCTGATTCCGATCTGGAATAGCCACGCTGGCTCGTTGATTAAAGAATCCCCGTTCTTATAGGACGGGGAGTGTCAATACTCCCCACATTGAAAATGACGGGGAATTTTTTCCAGCACTTATCAAGCATCAGATAGCATGAGGTAATACTCCTTTGCTATTCCAGATTCTGATAGGCTTAGGCCAAGTCAAAACGCCTCCATTCAAATCGTTGGGATTGAATCAATACCGAGGGATTTGGTTACTTATTGAGAATAATCGCTACCTATCGGCTGTTTTACTCCTTAGTCTATTTAGTCTTCTGTATCTTCTTAGATATCGCACCAGAAAAAGACATAAAAAGTAGGCACACATGGCACTGATTGCACCAACGATTAAACTACCAAAAAGCAAAGCAATAATTAATTCCTGTCCTAATTGTTGCCAGTCTGCCCAGGATTGAATCTTGAGAGTATCTATTGACTGACTAGTCTGCAGCAGCAAGCTACCCACTTGGAAGTTTAATAGATAAAGGGGTGCATAGGTCAGGGGGTTACTGTACCAAGTTGCTCCCATAGCCAAAAACTTATTGCTACGAAAGAGATAAGCTAGTAAGACGGCAATCGCTATTTGCAAGCCAAAAAGGGGTAGAGAACCAGCAAAAACTCCTATCGCAACACTACGGGCAATGACTATTGATTTACCTCGAATGCGCATTAGCCGCAAGAACCAGTAACGCCAATATCGTTGCCAACTTGGTTGTAAGCGTCTAGACACAACTTTTCTTGCTACAGATGATGTTCTATAGTTACCCATAAATCATTAACTTGGAGGTAACTTGAGCAACACCACTCAAATTACTGAAGTAGAACTCTAAAAAAAGTACTGTTTGGTAGAGATTGGACGTACTAAAGTACGTTTGTGTTGGTTTTTTGTCCCCAATTATGCAAAAAACCTTTTGTTAGTGACACTAAAATAAGTGACTTTGTTCTTAAGTGTACCTATAAATACTGTGTGAGAAACAAGTTAAACACAGATTCAAGATCCATTTGCCTTACAGTAAGAGGAAATTACGTACTTTCTCGATAACTTTATGATTTTTCCAAAAGAAGACCCTCGCGTCCCGCGATGGGAGTGTCAAGATTTATGAATATAGAAGCTATCCTCCAAGCAGATTATCAACGTTTTCCTGTCGAGCAAACCTATAGTATCTATGCTGCTGATGTTTATTTCCAAGATCCCCTCAACCAATTTCGGGGTTTAGAGCGTTATCAGAAAATGATCGCCTTCATCAGCACTTGGTTTCAAGACATCAAACTAGAGCTTCATCATTTGCACCGAGAAGGCAATATAATCAAAACTGAGTGGACGCTAAATTGGACAAGCCCTTTGCCTTGGCAACCTCGCATTGCTATCCCTGGTTACAGTGAACTCAAATTGAACGATGCAGAACTAATTATTTCTCATATTGACTACTGGCATTGTTCCCGTCTTAATGTTTTGCAACAGCACTTTACCCTTTCCCGTTAGATTAAAAACATAATAAGATATGTAAACACATCTTAAGCAGGACTCAATCACCCATGCGCGTAATTCTCATGACTGGTAAAGGCGGCGTTGGTAAGACTTCGGTTGCTGCTGCTACTGGACTTCGCTGCGCTGAATTAGGCTATAAAACGCTGGTTCTTAGTACAGATCCCGCACATTCCCTCGCCGATAGCTTTGATTTGGAAATGGGACATGAACCCCGTCAGGTACGTCCCAATCTTTGGGGAGCGGAATTAGATGCTTTAATGGAACTAGAAGGCAACTGGGGTGCGGTTAAGCGCTATATTACCCAGGTGTTGCAAGCCAGAGGTTTAGACGGAGTACAAGCAGAAGAGTTGGCGATTTTGCCTGGTATGGATGAAATCTTCGGCTTGGTGCGTATGAAACGCCATTATGATGAGGGCGAGTATGATGTCCTGATTATTGATTCCGCGCCTACTGGCACAGCTTTGCGACTCCTGAGTATTCCGGAAGTGGGTGGCTGGTATATGAGAAGATTTTACAAGCCTTTGCAAGGTATGTCTGTTGCCCTGCGTCCTTTGGTAGAACCTTTATTTAGACCTATTGCTGGATTTTCCCTACCGGATAAGGAAGTGATGGATGCACCCTACGAATTTTATGAGCAGATTGAGGAGTTAGAGAAGGTATTAACTGATAATACAAAGACATCGGTGCGTTTAGTAACCAATCCAGAAAAGATGGTGATTAAGGAATCTTTGCGCGCCCATGCTTACTTGAGTTTGTATAGTGTAGCGACGGATTTAGTTGTTGCTAATCGCATTATTCCTGATACTGTAACCGATCCTTTCTTCCGTCGTTGGCAAGAAAATCAGAAGGTTTACAAGCAAGAAATTTACGACAATTTCCATCCTCTTCCTGTTAAAGAAGTGCCTTTATTCTCTGAAGAAATGTGTGGACTTGCAGCACTTGAAAGACTCAAGGAAACTTTATTTCAAGAAGACGAGGATCCCACCCAAGTTTACTATCAAGAAAACACAATTCGAGTCGTTAACCAAGACAGCGTTTACAGTCTAGAATTGTATTTACCTGGGGTAGCAAAAGACAAAATTCAGCTCAATAAAACTGGTGATGAACTTAATATTACCATCGGCAATCATCGTCGTAATTTAGTCTTGCCTCAAGCTTTAGCTGCACTCAAACCTGCTGGGGCGAAAATGGAAGATGATTATCTCAAAATTCGCTTTACCGATATGGTTAAGGCATGATTAATTAACATTTCTAGGAATGATAATAGAAGCTTATTTTTTTAGTGCAATATATCTGTGTGAAAAAGAATGTAGGGACGTAAAATTTTACGTCTCTACAAGGGTTAGTTGTAACTACTGATTGAAACGGGCGATTAACGCCTGGATGGGTGGCGTTGCTAAGAATTCTTCCGTTGCGATTAAAAGACTCTCACCCCAGAGATTTTCCTTGAGAAAATCTAAATCAGCATAGCGATCATCCAAATTCAAAGCGATTTCTCCTAAAGCAATACCCTCCTCCTTTTTACCCTGTTTATAGAGAGCAACAGCTACTGCTAGCTGGGGTTCAGCAGCTTCTGGATCAATTGCAATTGATTGTTGCCAATTAGCAATTGCGCCTTCAATATCTCCTTGCTCATATTTAATCAAGCCGATATTATTAACTGCAGGCCAAAACCTCTTATCCTGGGCAAAAGATTGCTCATAAGCTTCAATAGCGCGGGGAAATTCTTTGAGCATTAAATAGGAATTTCCCAAATCAAATAAAGCATCAAGGGCATCAGGACGCAATTCTAACCCAGCTTCGAGATCCTTAACCGCTTGACGATAATTTTCCTTTTGAAAATAGGCTGAGCCTAAAGTAAATAATAACCCTGGTTCTTGAGGTTCCAAAGCGCGAGCTTTTTCTAGGCTTTCAATCCCCTTATCAGTTTCTTGCCTTTGTACATACAAAGTTCCCAACAAAAACCAAGTATCATAGAGCCTGGGAGCTAACTGAGTTGCCAACTTAGCCCTAGGCAAAGCCGAATCAAACTGCTGAAAGCGTACTAACTGTATCACCTCTCGAAGCAGATTAATGCCTGTATTCTCCAATTGCTCTTCATCAAATTGGGGAGTGTAGGGCAAAAGCGCTTGTGCAGAGGCTGGTGCAGCAACACTTGATAAACCAACAACTGCCAGAATTGACAGTAACCAATTACACCTAGGCATCGTGTTTTTTCTCAATTAATCTATTTAACAATTTACACCTACATTTGTGAATCACTCAGCAATAGTATGGTTCCAGTATTAGCAATTCTAATTTGTGGAGCGTTACTATTAATAGAGTGAAACATCCTTCAATTAAGATTTTTTAGCTTTTGAACTCTCCACATTGGCAACAGCGAATTGGCTGGCAAAGAGATTGGGTATGGCGGGGGTGGCAAACTCGTTACACTTATATGCGAGCATCTCAAAGCAACATCAATACAGCACCAATTATCCTGCTTCATGGTTTTGGCGCTTCCGTGGGACATTGGCGACACAATATCCCTATTCTGAGTCAACATCACACAGTCTATGCTTTGGATTTGCTCGGTTTTGGCGCTTCCAGAAAAGCCCAAGCCAACTACAGTATTCACCTCTGGGTGGAGCAAGTTTACGACTTTTGGCGCACCTTTATTCGTCAACCAGCGATTCTTGTGGGGAATTCCATTGGTTCCTTAGTTTGTGTTGCAGCAGCAGCGTCGCATCCAGACATGGTTCAGGGTATGGCGATGCTAAGTTTACCCGATATATCTTTGCAACAAAAAGCGATTCCCCTCTGGTTACGCCCCCTAGAAAGGGGAATGAAAAAGCTACTAGCAGCCACACCACTACCCAATACTGTTTTTAAAATTGTACGTCAGCCCTCCGTAATTCGTCGTTGGGCAGGAGTTGCTTACGTGAATCAGGAAGCGGTGAATGAGGAGTTAGTCGAAATCCTCGCCACACCTCCCCAGGATGAAGATGCAGTTAAAGCGTTTTCTGCTTTATTCAAAGGAGCAAGTAATCCTCAATTTGCGCCCTCCGCCACAGCGATTTTACCAGCCCTAGAAATTCCCATGTTACTGGTTTGGGGTCGTCAAGATCGCTTTGTACCGCCCCATCTAGCACCGATGTTTGCCCGTCTCAACCCGAAAATTGAGCTGGTAGAGTTGGATAATGCAGGACATTGTCCCCATGATGAGTGTCCAGATCAGTTTAATAAGATTTTATTGCGTTGGCTCGAATCTAGTTTGGGTGAAGCAAAATTTTTAACACCACCTCAAGTAAGTCGGTCAAATTAACTATAAAATCTAACCTCGCCTAATTCTAATTGCACCCCTCTCTTAGAGTTACCCATTGTAGGGACGTAAAATCTTACATCCCTATATCCTCTGTCACAGAGATTTATTTAACGAAAGTATTAGACTATAGCAAATTCAGTATTTTCGCTATGGCTGAGGAAAAGGGAATTAGAGTCGAGAAGCCACGTTCGATTTTAAAAAAAGAAATTCAGATTAATCCCAAAAATTTGCTGATTTCCCTGGTTAAGGTAGCTAGTGATGTGGCTTTTTTGCAGTGGGATGACTTAGCAGAAAATGGGGCAGATTTGCTCGACTCTTTGGGATTGGAGAAAACACCAGGAGAAGTTGCAGGATTGCTGATTGTGCGTTCTCTGGTGCAAGCGATGCAGAATTTGCTACATGATAACAGAGAATTATTTGACATTGACAAGCCTCAAAATATCAAAGCTTGGTTTCAAAAACTAAATGAGTCTCTAGAGACAAGCGAATTAACTATTGATGCTGATTTTTTTGAGTATCCAGGCAATCTAGCAATTGTGCAAGAGGCAAAAACAGGTTTTGTTGCTTGGCTAGAGGAATTTCTAGAAAATCCAGTTGATGCACAGCAGATTAGCAGTCGCCTCCCCGCCTATTTTGCTGCGACGCTGGCGGATCAATGGGTAGCGCATAATCAGGAATATGCGATTCTCAAGGAAGTATTGGATACGCCTTTCACCCAAGCTAACCGCAGGGAACAGGGCTGGTTACGCTATCGCGCATGGCTGCAAAAGCGAGTGGAAGAACCAATGTTTCTTGAGGCTTTTGGTTTACAGCAGGTTTATGTGCCATTGCGGGCGTATTATGAGTGGGAGGTTGAAGCATCTGATAAAACCAGGGAAAGAGAAATCACTGAAAAGAAAAAATATCAGAAAGTTGTTGTCAAACTCAGTGAAGAATTAGACACCTGGCTACAGGAAGCTAACAAAGATGATGCCATACGTTTAATTAGTGGTGGACCTGGTAGCGGAAAATCTTCCTTTGGCAAAATCTGGGCGGCGCAGCAAGCAGCAACAGGGGAAATTCCAGTGCTATTTGTGCCTTTGCATTTGTTCAAACTCACAGATGACTTGGTAAAAGCGGTGGGTGATTTTGTGGAGTTTGATGACTTCTTAGCAGATAATCCCTTAGAAATAAGTAACGACAAGTTGCGATTGCTGATTATTTTTGATGGTTTGGATGAACTATCCATGCAGGGTAAAGCAGCGGAAGAAACAGCGAGACAATTTATCGAGGAAGTTAGGTTTTTAGTTACTCGCTTCAATCAACGCAAAACACGCTTGCAGGTTTTGATTACGGGGCGAGAAGTTGTGATACAGGCGAATCGTAGTAAGTTTCGCCAGCCTCAGCAATTGCTCTATTTGTTGCCTTATTTTGTAATGAATGAAGACGACTACAATGACGAGCAAAATTTACTCGTAGAAGATCAAAGGCATTTATGGTGGCAGAATTACGGCAAAGCAAAGGGTAAAAACTACGCAGATTTACCAGAAGAATTAGACACAGACAATTTAGTGGATATTACCACTCAACCTTTGCTCAACTATTTAGTTGCCCTCAGTTTTGAGTCAGGCGATTTGCAATTTACCGCAGATACAAACCTGAATGAAATCTATGCTGAATTACTCAACGCAGTGTACAAGCGAGGCTACGAAAAGCATGGCTATCGTTTAACAGAGGGAATTGAGAAGCATGAATTTTTGGGTATTCTCGAAGAAATTGCCCTCGCCTGTTGGCACGGTAACGGCAGAACAACAACTGTTAAAGAAATTGAAGCGCACTGCGACAATAGTGGCGCCAAGCAGATTTTACAGCGCTTCCAGGATAGTTTTCGAGAGGATTCTAGGGCGAGTATTACTCGTTTGCTAACCGCCTTTTATTTCCGTGAAAGTGGCGATTTGCGCGAAAGTGAAAAAACCTTTGAATTTACCCACAAGAGTTTTGGTGAATATTTGACAGCCAAGCGCATTGTGGAAGAAGTGAGAGACATTCATGAAGCATTGGAGGAACGTAAACTCAATTACCGCAAGGGTTGCAGCGAAAGGGATGCCCTTGTGCGTTGGGCAACTATCTGTGGTGCTTCAGCGATGGATTGGTATCTATTTAGTTTTGTCTGTAACGAAATGCGATTGCAGAAACTTGAAGAAGTAAGACAATGGCAGCAAATGCTGTGTCGTTTGATTGAATTCCTGATGGTTAACGGGATGCCGATGGAGGGTTTGAATCCTCGTCCCAATTTTCAAGAAGAAATGCGACAGGCGCGGAATGCAGAGGAAGCTTTGTTAGCAGTATTGAATAGCTGTGCGCGAGTGACAAAGGAGGTTTCTGAGATTAATTGGCACTCACCAGAGGCTTTTGGCACTTGGATTTCCAGGTTACAGGGACAGAAGAAGAATTGGAACGAAAATGCCCTTGCTTTGGAATGTCTGAGTTTTTTAAGTTTACAAGGGTGTATTCTCATTAATCGGGATCTTGAAGGGGCGAATCTTCAAGGGACGATTCTTGAAGGGGCGAATCTTAAAGGGGCGAATCTTCAAGGGACGAATCTTAAAGGGGCGTATCTTAAAGGGGCAATTCTTTACGGGGCGAATCTTCAAGGGGCGTATCTTCAAGGAGCGATTCTCAAAGGGGCGAATCTTC
>CAZWGS010000046.1:0-20386 GCA_964633315.1 uncultured bacterium
AGAAAGAGAATTGCTATATTTTCAATCTTCGTTAATCAAAAAATAACGACTATCTAAAAATTTCATGACTAAGTATTGAGGAATTAGTTATTCGTAAGTAAATCCTGAAAATTGGCAATATATTTTGACTTCAAGTTAAAATCGCCCCTCCCATTAGTTTCTGATATCGCAACTCTAATTCCTGACGCATCGAAGGATAGTTGCCCAAAGTTTTATCAGCTAAAATTAATTTTTCTGCTGCTTCCCGCGCCAAATTTAATACTTCTTGGTCTTCTACTAAACTAGCAAGAGCAAAATCTGGTAATCCCGATTGTCGCCTACCCAAAACTTCTCCAGGACCTCGAAAACGCAAATCCATTTCTGAGATAAAAAAGCCATCTTGGGATTGTTCTAAAACTCCCAATCTTTGACGTGCATCGGCATTTTTACTACTACTCATGAGTAAGCAGTAAGACTTATGTTGTCCGCGCCCTACTCTTCCTCGCAATTGATGCAATTGAGATAAACCAAAACGCTCAGCATTTTCAATCATCATGACTGTGGAATTGGGAACATCTACGCCTACTTCTATGACTGTAGTGGAAACAATAATTTGTGTTTCTTGGTCTCGAAAAGCATTAAGTGCTTCCTCTTTTTCCTCCGGTTTCATACGACCATGAAGTAAGCCAACTTTGCACTCTGGAAAGATACTTTCTTGCAAACGTTCATGTTCTGCTACCGCCGCCCGCACATCCAATTTTTCTGACTCTTCAATCATTGGAAATACCACATAAGCTTGTCTTCCTTGGGCGATTTCTCGACGAATTAATTCATAGGCTTGACTGCGTTCTTTTCCAGTTAAAACTGTGGTTTGAATCGCCTGTCTACCAGGAGGTAATTCATCAATTTGCGAAACATCTAAATCGCCATGTAAAGTGAGGGCGAGGGTACGGGGAATAGGAGTTGCTGTCATTGTGAGAACATGGGGAGATTCACCCTTATCTAGCAAACGCGCCCTCTGTTGCACGCCAAAGCGATGTTGTTCATCAATCACCACTAATCCTAAACGCTGAAAGTTTACTTTATCTTGAATTAAGGCGTGAGTGCCAACCAGGAGGGGTAATTCTCCAGTTTCTAGCTGGGAGTGGATTTCTCTGCGTTTAGCGATGCGAGTGGAACCTGTGAGTAATTCTACGGGAAGATGAAGCAAGTTGAACCAGGATACCAGTTTACGGTAATGTTGTTCTGCTAGAACTTCTGTTGGTGCCATCAAAGCTGCTTGATAACCCGATTGAATCGCAGCGAGAATCGCAAATACAGCTACTACAGTTTTACCAGAACCCACATCACCTTGTACCAAGCGATTCATGGGTGTGGAGGAATTTAAATCTTGGAGGATATCGCTGACAACTTGCTGTTGGGCGTTGGTGAGTTGAAAGGGTAATATTTCCTTAAATCTATCGCTGAGTGTTCCCGTGGGGGTAAGAATCGCACTAGTTTGGGATTGCTGCTGCTGTTGACGACGACTGAGAAAACCGAGTTGCAAATAGAAGAATTCATCAAAAACCAGACGACGACGCGCGTGGGCGAGATGGGTTGCATCTGGGGGAAAATGGATATGTGCAATCGCATCTTGCAAGTAGACTAAACCATACTGCTTACGTAGATTAGTTGGTAGGGGATCTTTCAGCTGATTTAAAGCGGGTAAAGCGGCGATTACAGCACCACGTACCACATCTGCACTTACACCGTCTGTGAGGGGGTATACTGGCAGTACACGACCAATTTTTATCGAATCAATACTCGCTCCAGAATGGTCTAGAACCTCGATTTCCGGATTCTCTAAGGTGACACCATACTTATTCTGTTTTACCAACCCCGAAGCTGCAACAACTGAACCCACAGGGTACTGACGCTTGTACTTCTTTTGCCAACCGTAGTTACTAAAACGTGCTCCAGCAAAGAAGCGGCTCAGCTTCATTTTACCTGTATGGTCGCGCACAACTAGCTCAAAAATAGTTAATTTTTTGTTCTTTGGACTAGTGAAACAACTGCAACTTTTCACATTCCCAATCACCGTCACCGTTTCCCCAGCTACCAAGTGAGCAATTGTAACCTGACGTGCGTAATCTATATGATCGCGAGGATAGTAAAATAGAACATCCCTGACTCTAACTAAGCCTAAACGTTCCAGTTGTGGACTTCTGGCGCGTCCAATTTGCCTTACTTCCTTAAGAGGTTGATCTAAACTAAGCTGATAACTATTCGTTTTTTTAGTGGAGAGGGAAGTAGTTTTCGGGGTTTTTGGTGGTGGTGGTTGGGTAGGTGTTTCTAAAGTTTGTCTTAACTCATAAAGAAAGCGTCTGGCTCTAATGACTAGATTACTGCGCTGGGAAGCTGTAAGATTAGGATATGCTGCGAACTCCTGTGCCATTTCTTGAGCGCGTTTTCTCTGCTGCGGTAACCCTTTGGTAGGTAATTCCCCGAAACTCAGACACAGAAACTCACTGAAGCGATACTGTTTACCCACTAAATCAGTGAAACCTCTTTCTGCTTCAATACTGAGAGCTTTTTGTAAACGTGTCCAATCAGTCATTTTTGGCTTGTTGTTTGTGGAAACGGATGTGGAAACGGATGATTGATAGTGCTACAGACTAATTAATAGTAGTGACAACGGATGATTGATGGTGCGACAGCGTAATTAATAGTTATGACAACAGATAGGTAATGCACTAACATCAACTTCTGCTTCCCCTGCTTTCCCTACTTTCCCCCAAACTCCCCATCTCCTCCAGCTTTTCCCACTTATTACTAATGTACGGACGTAACATGTTACGCTCCTACTTATTACTTAATTTCACAACTCCTCACTTCTTGATTAACGACTGGTAAGATAACAACTCCACACTCAATTGATCAAGGAGGGTCTGAGTTTGATCTCAACTCATCATACTAACGATAGCGTTTCTCCTACACTACAACTATCGCCTTTACCTTTAGAGCGTCCTTTACTGATGATTGGTCATGGTAGTAGAGATCATCAAGGAAAGCAAGCCTTACTCGACTTTGCTCAAGCTTACCAGGAGTTAGATAATTCTAGACCAGTGGTTCCTTGCTTTCTGGAATTAACTGAACCAACGATTCAACAGGGTGTAGAATTTTGTCTTGAGCAAGGATATACAGAACTTTCTGCACTGCCTATTCTACTCTTTGCCGCGCGCCATAACAAGTTTGATGTTACCAACGAATTAGATAGAGCCAGAGTAAAATATCCGCAGCTAAAATTTCACTATGGCAGACATTTTGGTATCACTCCTTCCATTCTACAACTGTGGCAAGAGCGTTTAGCGAAGCTAGATCAACCAGAAAACAACCCCAATCAGATACCGCGTTCAGAAACCGTGTTACTGTTTGTAGGTAGAGGTTCTAGCGATCCAGATGCCAATGGAGATGTGTATAAGCTAGCGCGGATGGTTTGGGAAGGAAGTGGTTACCAAACAGTGGAAACTTGCTTCATTGGTATTACCCATCCTCGTTTAGAAGAAGGTTTTCGTCGCGCTCGTTTGTACCAACCAAAACGTATTATAGTATTGCCATACTTCCTATTTACAGGTGTATTGGTCAAAAAAATATTTGATATTACAGCGCAACAACAAGAGCAATATCCCGATATTTCCCTCACTTGTTTACCAGAGATGGGAATTCAACCACAATTACTGCAAGTTTTACGAGAAAGAGAAATTGAAACTCAATTAGGACAAGTAAAGATGAATTGTGAGATGTGTAAGTTTCGTCTAGCTGCTGTTGCGAATGACAACACTCATCAACATCATCACCATCATCACGAGCATGGACATCATCACCACAATCATACTCCAAGCGATCCCTACGCTCAACCAGAAGCTTACCACAATCGCATCTGGCAAGTACCTTAACTTTCCTAGTTGCAGTGTTTAGGGTAATTAATTAACTCATCCCCCGGCTAAAGTACGAGGGATGAGAGTGTTGTTAGTTGTTAGTTGTTGGTTGTTGGTTGTTGGTTGTTTCTAAAACAATAAATCACAAATAATAAAGGGCCCTTGCAGCTATTTGTCCTAGGTATAAACATTCATTGGTTTCTTTGCAAAAATGGATGGGATAGCTGCTTTCGGTGAATAGTTAAATTCCACCTTAATTGGCTACAAATACTACTAATATAAAGCGGTAGGTAAGAATCTTTTGGGAAAGTTTAAGGGATTGCCTACCCATCCGCTGCACTAATTTTTTAGGTAAAAGGGGCTGATTGTTTATTACAGCGATTTTCAAATGAATGGACTACAGTATGTAATTCAGCAGAAATAACAATTAATGTTAGCTACTTTAATGTTGATGTCTACTCAACTGAAAACTGCTGTATTAATATTAGTGATCGTGTTTATGTGAACCAGCTACATGCATTACAACCTGGTAAAATTCAGGCTTACATGAGTTGCCATCATCACAGATTGTTCCTTGCATTTGAACAACCTCATAGGATGTGAATGTTAAATCACGATGGTGCCCTTCAGGATCTTTCAATTGTTGAATACCTTGAGCTACAGCATCATCAAAACTTTCATCAGAGCTGGCAATAATAGTAATTACATCTTGATGCTCATTTTTGTGAGTGCTTTTCATGCTAAAAAATTCTGTTCTTACTAGATTTACACGATTTTGACCTTGAGGTCAACGAATAGAATATATTCGAGCCAATGGCTAGAATTAGCCTATAGAAAAAAGTCATGCATTTGAGCTTAATTTATTTTTATTTAAACATTAGTAATCTGCTGTTTTAGTGGGACTTGATAATCGCCCATTTCCAGATTTCAAAAATTTTCAATCCCTCAGAGTAAATCAAACAAAAAATAATGGGTACAAGAATTAGCCAGAAGACAAATAAAAAGTCGACAGAGTAAAAGACTAATTTTTCTTAGGTTTTCTCCACCTTGGCTAGAGGACAAAGGGTATTGATGAGCATCTTGCACAGTTGTAGAGGCTCTTGTTACAACGCTGAAGGCTGAAATGTGCAACCTCTGATACACTTTTCTGGAGATTGTCTCTCATACTAAATCCTGCTCTTAGATTAGCCTGATACGCAAAATCTCAAACCACCCCCCAACTCCCTACAAGTGAAAAAGCTACTATCACAACCGGATTTGGTATAACTCTTACCTTTACCTTCCTTTACAAATCTGGCAAGTAATGGCTAGCTCTGGGATGATGAGAGCTGTATGTAAAATTTTACAGATCTACTCATCTCTCATGAACACATCAGAGTTTCATCAATTTTTTGATTGCTGTATTGGCAGTTGGAAGACAGAAAGAACTTACCATTACTTAACTCACCAAGAAGTAGAAAGATCCCGTACTGAATTCCAGGTTAAACCTCTAGATACTGCGATTAAAACTAAAGTTCTAGAGGATAATAAGTATCAGCAAACCTCAGGGATTGAAGAGTTTCCTGGCTTTAATTTAGGGTTCTATACGATTTCGGAAAAAGGAGAAGAAGTTTCTCAGAATCTGAATTTACTATTTGTACCAAAACAAGAAAAAAACTCTATTTTAGAAGGAGATTATTTGCGAGATAGAGCTTATGAGGAAGCAAAACCTATTATTTCTCATTTTCGCTTTGATTCTCAAACTAAAGAGCTTTTGATGACAACAAGATACACTCGTATTGTTTCCGTAGATTCTATTACTCTGGTTAATCCCAATCTACGGATTAGGAAAATACTCAACTACATACGTCCTCCAGAAGGAAAACCTTTAGAAGCTTTAGCGTTAGTAGGTTTTGGTGTTGAACAAAAATCAAGCCAATAAATGTAATTAATTGGGGAACAAAACTTAAGAACAATTGCTGAAAATTCCATCTCTGTATGCAGAGGGTATGGGCTGCAATATGATTAGTTCTTATCGCTTTGTGAAAGCATCAAGTAACTACCAAGCAAGGCGAAGGAAAATCTAAGGTAGGTATTACCCTCTTCTTTGGTCAATGAATTGGAGCAATAGTTAATTAAAAAATAGCAAGCTAAATATCTCTACAGCAAGATTTTGCATTGCAAGCCAAACTAAATTAATAACTTACTGATAGCCGCCCAATCTTCGGTTACTTTTTATTTTTTTTGACCAACAACCAACAACTAACAACAAACAACAAAAGTTTACTTTCAGTAATTTAATGATTGCTAAATAATAAGCTTTAGTTTCAAAATATAAAATTTATCTTAGATTATCTTATACTGTTCCTCAGACTTGTGATGGGAGGAAAAGTTAAGTGGCAAGGAAAAGGCGCACCGCTGCAACCCAAAAAAATGAAGGGAAGTCAAAGGTAGGTATTTCTCTAACAGCTACGGGTAGAGATTTACTTAACCAAATGGCGACTCAAACCGGATTGTCAAAGTCTGAATTGATTGAACGCCTTGCCAGAGGGTCTATTGCTGTCACGAGTTCAATGGCAGATATGACTATTACATTAGATGAAACAGAGGAAGTTGGCAACAATCAGACACCAAAGCACAAAACAGTGGTGGGGATGATAGCTAATGGTAGTGCACCTCTCAATGAAGCTAGTGACTTAACACCATACAAGGAACTTGAGCAAAAGCTAGAAGAAAAAACTAATCTAATTCAAGATTTACAACAACAGCTTGAGCAGAAAGTAGCTGATGGTGCATCTTTGCAACAACAATTACAAGCTCAGGATACACTAAGTGTTGAATTGCAGCAAAAACTAGATGAATCAGCTTCTGTTTGGGAGCAAAAAATAGCTGCAAAAGATGGCGAAATTGGTCAGCTGCAAACACAGATAGAACAGTTAAACTCACAACAAGTAGAGCAAGATAGTACTTCCCAAAGTTTACAATCTGAACTGGAAGCAAGAAATAACAAAATTGACCATCTACAGCAACAGCTAAATGAGCAACAAGTTGAGGTAGAAAAGCAAACATCTGAAGGTGCATCTGCGAAACAACAACTAACAGAGAAAGAGCAACATATTCATCAGTTGCAAACACAGATAGAGCAATTACAAGTAGAGCAAGAAAGCGCTTGCCAAAGCTTACAATCTGAACTGGAAGCAAGAAATAACCAAGTTAACCATCTACAGCAACAGCTAAATGAGCAACAAGCTGAGGTAGAAAAGCAAACATCTGAATGTGCATCTGCACAACAACAGCTAACAGAAAAAGAGCAATATGTTCATCAGCTACAAACACAGATAGAACAGTTAAACTCACAACAAGTAGAGCAAGAAAGTGCTTGCCAAAGTTTACAATCTGAACTAGAAGAAAGGAATCAACAACTTAACCATCTGCAGCAACAGCTAAGTGAACAGCACTCTCAAACAGAAAAACAGACAGCTAATTGTGTCTCTCTACATCAGCAACTAATAGAAAAAGAGCAAGAAATTAATCAGCTACAAACACAGATAGAGCAATTACAAGCAGAGCAAGAAAGTGCTTGCCAAAGTTTACAATCTGAACTGGAAGAAAGAGATAATCAAATTAATCATCTACAGCAACAGCTAAGTGAACAGCACTCCCAAACAGAAAGACAGACAGCTACTTGTGTCTCTCTACAGCAACAAATAACAGAGAAAGAGCAACAATTGAAAGAGAGTCAACTGCAAGTCAAAAATAATCTTGACCAAGCAGAGTTTCTGCAACAGCAATTACAACAAAAAGAACACCAACTGGGAGAAGTACAAAAAGATCTTACTCAGCAAGCAGCAAAATATCTAGTGCTGGAGCATAGATTGCAAGCACAGGACAGTGATAATGTTCAATTAGAGGAACAGATACATAAATTGAACTTGCAGCTTCAGAAACATGATTCTGAATTTAGTATTTGGCAACAAAAACTAATAGATAAAGAAAATCATGTTGAACAGTTGCGATCGCAAATAAATCAACATCTGCTTAATTACAATTCCTTAAATAGTAAGCTAGCAGAAAAAGAGTCACAAATAGTTCAAATGCATCGCGATTTAGCTGGTTTACAAAGTTTAGCTACAATTGGTGAGTCGCACTTGAATAAGTGGCGCAAGAACAAATTTAGCTAAATCCAGCTATTACTCCTTTCCCAGGTAAGATAACCTATCTTGTTGAGTTGGTTTCTAGTTTTTTATCCATGTTTTTGTGGCTTTTTAAATTAGTATTCTGCTGACGGAAAGGAAGTAAGAATAATGTTCTGGAACTTACAGCAAAGGGAGAGTAAAAAGTCTCTCCCCTTAATGTATTTATTACAGATGCTAACTTTCCTGACGTAGCTTATCTAAGACACTCAAATCCTCCATCGTCGAGATATCACCAACTAAATCTTGACCTGCTGCTAAATTACGCAGGAAACGACGGATAATCTTACCAGAACGAGTTTTAGGCAAAGCATCAGTAAAACGAATTTCACCAGGGCGTGCAATTGCACCAATTTCTTGAACTACATGCTGTTTCAATTCTGATTTTAGCTCGTCACTAGCCTCATAATTCCCTTCTAAAGTAACAAAGGCAAAAACTTCTTCTCCTTTCAAATCATCTGGTTTCCCAACTACCGCTGCTTCTGCTACCGCCGGATGGGATACTAAAGCTGATTCTACCTCCATGGTACCAAGGCGGTGACCGGAAATATTCATCACATCATCCACACGCCCCATAACCCAAAAATAGCCATCTTCGTCTCTTCTTGCCCCATCTCCAGCAAAATAGAGGTATTTTCCATCTTTAGGGGGGATATGCTCCCAATAGGTGCGACGGAATCGCTCATCATTACCGTATACCGTCCGCATCATACTAGGCCAAGGATGCTTGATAACTAAGTATCCACCCTCATTTTCTCCGACGCTATTGCCTTCTAAATCTACTATATCTGCAATAATGCCAGGGAAAGGACGAGTAGCTGAACCCGGTTTGGTGGGAGTTGCGCCGGGAAGAGGTGTTAACATAAAACCACCAGTTTCTGTTTGCCACCAGGTATCAACGATAGGACATTTTTCGCCACCTATAACCTTGTGATACCACATCCAGGCTTCTGGGTTAATTGGTTCCCCCACAGTCCCGAGAATCCGCAAAGAAGAGAGGTTGCGGGCGTTGGGATGTTGTTCCCCCATCTTAATAAAAGCACGAATTGCCGTGGGCGCAGTGTAGAAAATGGTTACACCATATTTTTCCACCACATCCCAAAAACAACCAGGATTGGAGGCGCGGGGTGCACCTTCGTACATTAAACTAGTTGCACCATTAGAAAGGGGACCATAAACAATATAGCTGTGTCCTGTAATCCAGCCTACATCAGCCGTACACCAGTATACATCTGTATCCTTGAGGTCAAATGTCCACTTACAAGTCATGTGGGTGTAGAGATTGTAACCACCTGTGGTGTGGACAACACCTTTAGGTTTACCTGTGGTACCGCTAGTATAGAGGATAAAGAGTAAATCCTCACTATCCATCACTTCCGCAGGACAATCAGCTGAAGCATCCTTCTGTAGATTATGCCACCAATGATCGCGTCCTGATTCCATGTGGATTTGTTGTTTGGTGCGTTCCACTACTAACACATTATCCACGCTGGGAACACCATTGTCAGCCAAAGCTGCATCCACTGCATCTTTAAGAGGAACAATTTTATCCTTACGCCAACCACCATCCGCCGTTACGACTAACTTCGCCTCTGCATCCAAAAGACGCGCTTTTAATGCTTCGGAACTAAAACCACCAAAAACAACGCTGTGGGGCGCACCGATGCGAGCGCAGGCTAACATAGCAATGGCAGCTTCGGGTATCATTGGCATATAGATACCAACACGATCTCCCTTTTTAACTCCCAACTGCTTAAAAACATTTGCCATTTGACAAACTTCTCGATGCAATTGAGCATAGGTAAGAGTACGCGAATCGCCTGGTTCCCCTTCCCAAATTAAAGCAGCTTTATTTTTACGCCAGGTGGTAAGGTGGCGGTCTAAACAGTTGTAGGATAGATTAATTTTGCCATTGACAAACCATTTCGCGAAGGGGGGTTGCCAATCGAGCACTTGATCCCACTTTTGGAACCAATGTAGCTCTTTTTCCGCTAATTCCGCCCAAAATGCTTGAGGATCGCTTGCTGCTTTATCATATAGTTGCTGATACTCTGCCATACTTTTGATTTGGGCAGTTTCAGAAAACTCAGCAGGTGGATTAAATAAACGCTTTTCTTGAAGGATAGATTCTATCGCAGGTTGTGACATCGTAACTATAGATGTAGAAATAGCTGTTTTCAAACCATACTTGTTTACGCTGCCTCGATGGCTAAATCTTGACTTTCTTTAATATCCACAGATAATGTAGGGATGTAAAATTTTACGTCCCTACAAGGGTTACTATCTATTGTCGGAATTTGTAATTAGGATAATTAATCGGAGGTTGCAGAAGTCGACAAACAACCAACAACCAACAACTAATAACCAAAAACTAATCCAACCCTTCCTCACTGAAATCTAAAGTCGGTAAATCATCGCCTGGGGTACGCAAACTTTCCACCAAATTCTGAATTTCTATGGGGGGTGGTGGTGTCAGACGTGAAACAATTAAAGTAATCGCAAAATTAATCAGCATTCCCACAGTACCAATACCTTCTGGGGAAATACCAAAAAACCAAGCTGACATACCGTAGAATTTTACACCAATGATGTAGAAGGCGGTAAAAGTTAAACCTACAACCATCCCTGAAATCGCACCTTCACGATTGGTTCGTTTGTCAAAGATGCCTAAAATAATTACAGGGAAGAAGCTAGCAGCAGCTAAACCGAAGGCGAAAGCTACCACCTGCGCCACAAATCCTGGTGGATTGATGCCAAAATATCCAGCAATGATAATGGCAAAGCCTACCATAATCCTACCGAAAAATACCCTTTGGGACTCGGAAGCTTGGGGATTTATCATGCGATAGTAGACATCATGGGCGATGGAACTAGAAATCACTAGTAATAATCCCGAAGCAGTAGATAAAGCAGCAGCTAATCCTCCCGCAGCAACTAAGGCGATTACCCAAGGGGCGAGTTTCGCAACTTCTGGTGTGGAGAGGACAATAATATCGCGGTCGATTTTAATTTCGCTACTCTCGCTATCGGGTGTCAGTTCAATGGTACCGTTATTATTCTTATCCTCAAATTGCAACAGTCCAGTATTTTCCCATTTTGTCGCCCAATCTAACTCCTGAATTTGTTCGATAGGTTTGTTGTGTAAGCTATCAATGAGATTGTAGCGGGCAAAAGAGGCGATTGCTGGGGCGGTAGTATATAGAAGGGCAATAAATAGTAACGCCCAACCAGCAGAATAACGTGCAGCCCTGGTGCTAGGTACAGTATAAAAGCGTACAATTACATGGGGTAAGCCTGCTGTTCCTACCATTAAAGCAATGGTAATAAATAAAACATCTAAAAGCGGCTTATTGACGAAGGGTTTAGTATATTCCTCAAAACCCAACTCCACTTGAACACCGTTCAGTTTATCAACAATATCACTAAAACCAAAAGCTAATTGGGGAATGGGATTACCTGTGAGTATCCAAGCGATGGCGATCGCAGGGATAAGATAAGCGACAATTAAGACTGCATATTGGGCTACCTGTGTCCAAGTAATACCTTTCATTCCGCCTAGAATGGCGAAAAAGCCCACAATTACCATTCCAATAACTACGCCTTGGCTGACATCTACTTGCAAAAAGCGACTAAAAACGATGCCAACACCACGCATTTGTCCAGCAACATAGGTTAAGGAAACGAAGATTGCTGCCACAACTGCGACTAAACGGGCGATATTGGAGTAATATCTGTCCCCCACAAAGTCTGGTACAGTATATTTCCCAAATTTCCTTAAATAAGGTGCTAAAAGGAGTGCCAGAAGTACAAAACCTCCTGTCCACCCCATCAAATAAATGGAACCATCATAACCAAGAAAAGAAATTAATCCCGCCATCGAAATAAACGAAGCTGCAGACATCCAATCAGCAGCAGTTGCAGCGCCATTGGCGATTGCAGGGACTCCCCTTTCTGCAACAAAAAAGCCTTTACTATCTTTAACACGCGATCGCCACCCAATATAGGTATAAAGAATAAAGGAAATAACGACAAGTATAGTTGTCCAAGCTTCTACAGACATATTTTTTGTTGTTGGTTGTTGGTTGTTTGTTGTTTGTTGATAGTTAATTGTTGATGGTTAATTGTTCATGATTAATAATCCATCCTTTTTGTGATTGGTTCTTCAAGACAGGAGAAATAAGTTGGTTGATGGTTGATGGTTGATGGTTAATTGTTCATAATTAATAATCCATCCTTTTTGTGATTGGTTTTTCAAGACAAGATAAATAAGTCGGTTAATCGCATTAAAACTTATTACTTACGTCTAATGTGAATTGATAGCCAAAAATACTTGTATTGCTTTCATAGTATGGAAAATCAAATTTAAAACTAAGCTTGAAAGCCTATAGCTATGAAACTATTTTTAAATTCACATTACTCATTACTTATTACTTATTACTTATTACTTCTCACCTCATCCCTTTGCTGTGTTCGCCTACGATATTTACGCTCCAATTTATCCATTTGGATCGCATAAATAAAAATGAGAATCACAAAGACAAAAATTGAACCCTGTTGTGCCATCCAAAAACCGAAAGGGACACTACCAAGGTTAATACTGTTTAAAGGCTGAACTAATAAAATGCTAAATACTAAAGAAACTAAAGCCCAAACAATGAGTAAGTTTCGGATAAGAGCGGTATTAGCACGCCAGTAAGCTCGACGTTGTTCCTGATTCATTTTGTGTGTTTTCTGGTTGAACTTTCTGAATAGAGAAGAAAAAAATCTAAGATAAAGCTCTTGTTTTTAGAAAAGCATTATTCATTGTCTGCAACAAACATTAGCAGCAGTGATACATGAGAAAAATATTTTTAAACAGCGCTATATGCGTGGCAAAACCAGACAATTAGTAAGCCAAAAGCTTTTTTTCTATTTTCTTGCAACTACTCTTAGCACCCCTTTGCTGGAGCAAATTTTTGGTATTTTGAGCACCAGCAGATAAATGTATTCCAGACTACCCTCAAAGTAGCAAAAACTACCTTTTTTTGTAGCTGGCTTTTATTAGCTGTCAGTCTACAATGAAACTAGGTATAAACTATCTCAAATCGGTGTTTTTTTTTACAAAAATTTACTCGTTGGAGCAAGAAATTTCACCATGATTCTTGAAGTTGCGATTTTAGATGTTAAAGAAACACTATGTAAAGAATTTGAAGCGGCTTTTACCGAAGCTACACCCTTAATTACATCAATGCCAGGCTACATTAACCATGAACTAAATAAATGCATAGAAACCCCTCAACGCTACCTTCTGTTGGTGCGATGGGAAAGTTTAGAGGCTCACACAGTTGGTTTTAGACAGTCTCCAGAATATCAAGAATGGAAGCGAGTGTTACATCATTTCTATGAACCTTTTCCCACTGTGGAACACTTTGTAGAACTTAAAATTTAAAGGTAAAAAAAGTTAATTAACGCATCCCCCTGAAGGTTGATTTTTGAATTTATTTTCCAGCTTAAAGGTAAACGAATTTCTAAATATAAGCACAAATCTAACTTTAGTTTAGTCTGTCCACATCTTGACTCAATACCTCTGCCAAAACTGCTAAAATCGCGATCATTCCCATTAAACCTAAACCGCTGACAAATAAAGCAGAACGATGATTTCCCAAAGCATAAGCCATCTCTAGGGCAATATTAGCCGTTAAGGTGCGCACAGGGTCAAAAATACTATCTGGAACTTGCACCACATTCCCGCATACCATTAACACTGCCATAGTTTCGCCAATCGCCCTCCCCACCTCCAAAATTACTCCGGTAAATAAACCCGATTTCGCAGCAGGTAAAGCGACACCCCAAATTATTCCCCAACGAGATATACCCAAAGAAGCTGCGCCTAGCAAGTATGTTTGGGGAACCTTGGCTAAACTCGCCTCTGCCACTAGGGTAATAGTAGGTAATACCATGAGGCTTAAAATCGCGATTCCAGCTAATAAACTAGTTCCCGGGGGATGGAGGCGATTAATTAAAGGAACCAGGACAACTAAACCCCAAAAACCGTAAACTACAGAGGGAATACCAGCTAACAATTCAATTAGTCTGCGATAGAGACTTGCTACCATCGGCGGGGCATAATACTGACAGAAGATAGCTGAAATAATACCTAGGGGAGTTGCGATTAGTACCGAACCCAACATTACTAGTAGGGTTCCCCATAGCATCGGTGTCAGATTGTATAAACCTTCTGCTGGATTCCAGGAAGAATCGGTGAAAAAACGAGTAAATCTTACCTCTCGCAGTATTGGTAATGTTTCGAGAACCAGAAAAGCGACAATTAAGATAACAATTACACCAGCAATCGCACCGAAAATTCTTAAGATCCAAAGCAGCCAAAAATCACGATTAATTTTCCACTTCCAAGGGGACAAGGTTTTGTTCTTCAACAAGGTCATGAACTGCTGGTGAACGGGCAAAATCTATAAATTCTTTACTCAAACCTTTTGGTTCTTTCTTTGTGACCAAAGTGAGAGGGCGGGATAGAGGGAAACTACCATTTTGAACCGTTTGCGTTGTTGCTTCAACTCCACCCACAGGCAAAATTTTAATTGGTATTCCTTCTGTGATATCATATTCCGCAGCACCAATGGAAACATAACCAATACTATTCCCATTTCCGGCAATTGTCTTTAAACCCTGCTGATTATCACCAATAATTACATCAGCTTTCACTTGGGAATTATTGAGCTGAAAATACTTCAAAAACAACTCTAAAGTAGAACGTCCTTCTGCCTTATTAACTACAGTAATTGCTGCATCAACTCCACCCACTTCTTGCCAATTATTAATCTCTCCAGTATAAATTTGTAGTACTTGTTCATCTGTAAGACTACTTATAGGATTATCGGCATGAACAATAATACCAATACCATCACGAGCAATCGCAAAACCCTTCAATTGTTGATTTTCCTCTTCCTTCAAGGCCCGAGATACCATCCCAATATCAGCTAATCCTTGCTTTGCATCTGCTAATCCCCGCGAAGATCCTCCCGTTTGTACATCAATACGCACCTCAGGATTTTCTGCTTCAAAACGTTTCGCAATTTCATTAGCTAGGGGAGCAACACTACTAGAACCTGTTAGGGTTAATTTACCCTGTAACTTACTCTCGTTTGTTTCCGTTGTCACAGAAACTGGAGCACAAGATAATAAGCTAAAACTAATGCCTAAACTAATTGCGAGGGAGGTTAATTTATGGTGATTTTGCATGGGGAAAATGAATTAATTAAGTATCTGCAATAGTTTTGCAAGGGTCAATTTTCTCTGGGAAATAGTATTTTATCCATAGATAAAAACTCCCTGATCTAATAGTTGTTTTGTTTGATTAAACTACTTTTAACAGAAAATGTTGTTCTTATTCAAGAAGTAATTGATTAATTTTACCTGAGAAATTTACATCAATTTTATTTGATTATTTATGTATCAATTTTTCTTGATTGTAGAATTATTTGAAGACCAAGAAATTAAGCGACAAAAGTAGCAACTTAATTAACTAAATCAGTAATTACTGCCTCTAAACCAGCCACCACCCTGGCAAGACTATCGTACTGAACTTGTTCTGGAGTATCCTGAGCAGTGTGGTAGTAAGGATAGCGAAAAGGTGCAGTATCAGTAACCATCAGCGCAGAATAACCATGCTGCCAAAACGACCAATGATCTGACCAGCCAGCACCAGGTGTAGAATTAGGTAAGGTTGCTCCCTCGGAGGGAAACTGGGTATGAGTGCGAAATGAACCCACCACCTGACGAATCAGCTTACTAGAAGCAAAATTCCCCACAAAAGCAATAAAATTACCCGTAATCGGATAAACCTTATCCAAGATACCGAGGGGATATTTCTGACTTCCAGGCTGATTAGAATAGTAACCCATCGTCTCCAAACTAAGCATCGCCACCACATTTTCATTGCGATCGCGGCATCCTTTAGCATAAACCATGCTACCCATATTCTCTGTATGGGCAAAGGGTTGCTCCTCATTAACAAAAGCCACAAAGCGCAGAGTACGTGACGTTTCCTTACCTGCAAAAGCTCTAGCTAAGGCAAGAGTAGCAGCTACCCCAGAACCATTATCGTTTGCTCCTGGACTTCCTGCAACCGAATCGTAGTGTGCACCAATAACTACAATTTCCTCTGCTTTCTGGTTACCAGGAATTTCTACTTCCAGATTGCGAAATAGTTGTCCTTTCACCGAATATTCTTGAGATTTAACATCATATCCTGCTTGGGAAAAAGAAGCATCTATAAACTGTGCAACTGCGATTAAATTCTCATATTTTTGATAGTTATGTTCGCCAATTGTTCCCGATATTTCCTCAATATCTCGCCGCATTTCCTCTTGTAAGAGCTGCTGCGCAGGTTGCAGTGGTGGTAATTCTCCAGCGTAGCTTTTCCCTGGCATAAAAATCATAATTAACCCTCCAACGATTAGTAGTGAAGTTAGGATAATAATAACTAATATAAATCTCCACTGAAAGGATTGGTGTGGGGCACAGAGGCGATGCTTTCTTGGCTTCATGTCTAGGTTTCGAGGTTAATTATGTATAGCAGTTCTAGTCAATTTACTTTAAAAAAATACTAATCGCTCTTAGCAGTAGTAGCAAATTAAGACGATTTTTTCAATTTTTCTTTGTTTTCGTTTGTATGGCTAAAAAACTATCCGGATTAGGTAAACAATTTTAGAATGTTCTAATTGACATCTGCCTACCGATAGTGATTTCGAAAATTAAACTTAAATTTTCACTCCTAAGAACAATCTCAACTTACAGCTGCCAATATTTACTAATTAATTTTCAATGAGTATACTTAAATCTAAGTTAGCACTTACCAGTCCTTTTGGTGATCCAAGAAATACAAAAACTTGGACGGCGGTTCCCAGCATGATGATTCAAGCTGCTGAAGATTTAGGATTTCAAGTAATTGGCATCGACTCTAGTTTAAAAAACTATCAAAAATTACCCTACTGGTTATTACATAAAGTTAATGGATTAGGCAGCAATGATTTTCGTAGGGGAAGACTAGCGAGAAATCATAGTGCTGATAAAGCTCAATCTCAAATTATTACTTCTCGCTATCAAAAAGTTCTACACACAAGTACATTTGACCTTCCTCTACTCGAGCCGAAAGCTGATATTGAGCACTACTTATTTTGCGATTCTACCTGGAATCTTTGGTCAAAGTATGCCACAAATATGCATCAATATACCTCACCAATGATGCAGCTTGCAGAAGAATTAGACCGAGAATCTTACTCCCAAATCAAACACTTCTTTCCTGTGTCAGAGTATGTTCGAGACAATCTCATTAATTACTATAAAATAGAACCAGAACGCATTACTGTTGTTGGTTCAGGCATCAAGAAAATTCAGCCATTCACTGGAAAAAAAGATTATCAGAAAGGTCATATTCTTTTTGTTGCTAAAGATCGCTTTGAAGATAAAGGTGGTTCTTTATTAATTGAAGGCTTTAAAATAGCTTACAAAAAAAATACCAATATCAAACTTATTATTGTTGGTCGGGAAGAATATAAAAAACAGTTTTCTTCGATTCCCAATGTTATCACTAAAGCCTATATTCCCTGGAAAGAACTGCATCAATTGTTTTGTGAAGCAGCTTTATTCGCGATGCCTGCTTTAAATGAACCTTGGGGTCAAGTTTATATAGAAGCTTTAGCTTACAAAGCTCCAATTCTAGGATTAAACCGTAATTATTTACCGGAAATAATACAGCAAGGAGCCTATGGATTTTTAGTAGATAAGCCAGAACCAGAACTGATTGCTGATGCTATTCTACAAGCTTTTTCTGAGCCAGAAAAATTAGAAATGATGGGTCTTGCAGCTCAGAAGTATTGCTTAGAAACATTTTCCTGGCAAAAGGTAATGCAGAAAATTACTAATGTGATGTTTGATAGAAAATAAATCAAGTTAACCCTATTTAGGGTAATTGATAGATTTGGGATTCCTGGTTTATCCACTGATGAAAACCGATCCGATGTTATTCGCTGACGGAAAAATATAGCGAAGCAGCAACAGTTAGTCTATACATCTGAATAACTGAGCATCGAGTTTTGCACTAATAATATGTTGAGTGTCGTTGTTAATCTTAGAAAATATAAGTAGATAGTTTCTCCCTGTAGGAGGAAGTTAAAGGGGGTGGGGAGATTAAGAGGGATGGAGAGGTCAAAACTAACTTTGTGAGGTTAACGTTAGACTTAACTAGAAACCATTCGGCATTGCATCGAACCTAATAGAGAACAGTTTATTTTGTTGGAGCCAGGGAATGACACCAGAAACATTTACCGCAGCAAAAATTTTAGAATTGGCATTTGGAGCAATTATTAAGACTGGCGTAGGGAAACTAACTGAAGGCGCAATCGCAAAAGGTAAGGAATTATGGCAGAAAATTAAACAGAGATTTCAGGGTGAACCTGCGATTGAGGCTGCTTTGTTAGAGGTGGAAACCAATCAATCGAAGGAAGTTTTGTTACAGCAGGTAGTGCCATTTTTACAGGTGGAAATGCTCAAAGATAAGCAGTTTGCTCAGGAAATTCAGCAATTGGCACAGCAGATTGTTAACATCAATCAATCCACAAATCAGAATCAAACTCAAATCGATACACAGATAAATAAAGACATAAAGCAGCAATTTAACATCCAAAACAACGAGGGAGGTATTAATGTTAATCTCGATCCTGAATGAATAGCGGTTCTGCATGAAAAAGCAGACGCTTTGAAATCTAGTAAATCTCAAACTGGTATCCTTAAAGCTGGGAACCCTCACCCGACAATTAGTCATTGGCAAGGAAGAGTTGCTGAAATCCAGCAGTTAGAGGAATGGTTAGCAGATGAAAATACTACTCTGGCTGGTATTTATGGCGTTGGTGGCGTGGGAAAGTCCACCCTAGCAGCAAAACTATACAGTGAATTTAGTAATAAGCGCTTTTGGGCGGATGTAACTTTTGGGGGCATTTTCAGCGATTTAGCCCGTCAATTGCTAACAGAATTTGGTTTTCCTGTACCAGAAAAAGAGCAGGATTTAGTAAAGGCGCTGGTGAAGTGTTTGCAACAGGGACAGTATTTGCTGATTATCGATAACCTAGAAAGCTTGCTGCAACCTGATAGGAGTTTGCGAAGTGAATTTTATGAAGACTTTTTTCGCACTTGGATTGAGTGTGGCAATAACAGCACTGTGTTGGTGACGACGCGGGAACAGCCGAAATTACGTGGGTTTGAGTGGCTAAATTTAGGAGGTTTGCAACCCCAGGAAGGTGCAGCACTTTTAGCAGCTTTAGGAATTCAAGGCGATTTAGCAAAGTTTGCCAAGTTTGTCGGTGGGCATCCTTTGCTTTTGGAGATGGTGGCGGGTTTACTCAAGTCAGAGTATCCCGAAGATCCAAATTTGGAAAGGCTGGCAGATTTGGGTTTAGGGAATTTGCAGCAGCTATTAACCCATCCTCAAGTAATTGGACAACACCGCAAGGAAGATGTGGGGATGGTGTTGGTTTTGGATGCTAGTTTTGAGCGTTTGCATGATTGGCAAAGAAAGCTATTGCAGAATGTTAGTGTGTATCGAGGCAAGTTTGACAGGAAAGCAGCAAGCTTTGTGAGTCCTCATGTCTCAATATCTTCTAGTAGTGAGGAACCAGAAGTAAATGAGCAAGATATTGAGCAAGAGTTGCGGAAGCTAGTAAAACGTTCTTGGTTGCAGACTATGCTAGAAGACAGGCGACTATTTGAGTTTCAGCCTGTGGTATTGGAGTATATCAAGCACAAAGCAGGTGAGCAAACTGAGGCGCATCAGCAAGCAATTAATTATTATCGCTCGACTGCGAAGGAAGAAAATTGGCAAACTTTAGAGGATGTGCAACCATACTTGGAAATTTTCTATCACTACTTTAAGTTGAAACAATATGACTGTGCATTCGACACGATTCAGACTTGTAATATTTTCTTGAGTTGGCGTGGTTATTACGTCGTTGATATTGATGTTCATAACCAATTAATAACTGCTTGGCAAGAAAAAATTGAAACAGAGAACTTGAAATATAGTTTTTCTCTTAATTATTTAGGCAATAATTACAATGCTCTGGGAGACTACCACAGAGCGATTGAGTTCTACCAGCAGTCTCTGGAGATATACAGAGATATCGGCAATCGCCATGAAAAAGCCAATTCCTTATTTGGTTTGGGCAATGCTTACAATTTTCTGGGAGACTACCAACAGGCGATTGAGTTCTACCAGCAGTCTCTGGAGATATACAGAGATATCGGCAATCGCCATGAAAAAGCCAA
>CAZWGS010000046.1:20486-36532 GCA_964633315.1 uncultured bacterium
CAGCAGTCTCTGGAGATATACAGAGATATCGGCAATCGCCATAGAGAAGCCAATTTCTTATTTGATTTGGGCAATGCTTACAATGCTCTGGGAGACTACCAACAGGCGATTGAGTTCTACCAGCAGTCTCTGGAGATATACAGAGATATCGGCAATCGCCATAGAGAAGCCAATTCCTTATTTGGTTTGGGCAATGCTTACAATGCTCTGGGAGACTACCAACAGGCGATTGAGTTCCACCAGCAGTCTCTGGAGATATACAGAGATATCGGCAATCGCCATGAAAAAGCCAATTCCTTATTTGGTTTGGGCAATGCTTACAATTTTCTGGGAGACTACCAACAGGCGATTGAGTTCCACCAGCAGTCTCTGGAGATATACAGAGATATCGGCAATCGCCATGATCAAGCTAGAGTACTGCAAAATTTAACTGTTCTGTATTTTCAAATGGGCAGGATTCGAGAAGGAATCATTGCCTCAAATCAAGCAATAGCAATTTATCAAGAACTAGAACTGCCTCTTGATGCCTTACCTTTTCTTCACCGTAGGAAGTCGATAGCCAGATTTGCTCAAAAGGGTAAATTGCATTTAGCTTTATTTATCTTGATTTATGTAGTCGCTTTTCCTTTTGCTCTGGTTTTTTTAACTTTATTTATACTTTGGCTTTTAGTACGCGCTCAGTTTAGAAGGCATTAAAGCTATTTCTCACTCAATCTTAAGTTTGATTCTCAGTTCCCTCAACCATCTTTCTGTGTTTGAGTAGCTGGAGATAAACATCATCCTCTGAGTTATCCCAAACTGCATCAACAGATGTTTGACTCGCCTGTAGCCAGAAATTAGACTCTTCATCCACCTGTTTTTTGCTGTCTCGAAATTTCATTTTTTCTAATCACTGGTCAATTAACTCGTAGCGCAGTAACCTTTGTAGAGACGTAAAATTTTACGTCCCTACATTATCAATCACAGAAATCTAATAGCTATCTGTAGCAAGTCTCTCCCCAACCAATCAAGGAGAGAGGATCGCGAGGAAATATTGATATAATCGCCTCTGGGATATTTAATGCAGTGGCGCAAAAAAAATAATGGCAGATTGGCAGCAAATTAGCGGTAGTGTAACAGCACCAAGGGGTTTTGTCGCAGCAGGAATCGCGGCGGGATTGAAACCTTCTGGCGCACCAGATTTAGCCTTAATCTTATCCGAGACAGATGCGATTGCGGCTGGTGTTTTTACCACTACCCAAGTGCGCGCTGCTTGCGTTGATTACTGTCGCCAGCGCCTCCAGGAAAAAGCCAGCGCCCGTGCTATTTTGTGTAATGCTGGTCAAGCTAATGCTGCCACAGGAGAGCAGGGTTGGCAAGATGCTGTAGAGACAGCACAATTGCTCGGCAAAGAACTCAATATTGACCCAGAATGGATTCTTTTGGCATCCACAGGGGTAATTGGTCAAAGGATGAAAATGGATGCCTTCCGCGCCGGAATTCCTCAACTGGTAGCCGCTGCTAACTCAGAAGGCGGTGATGCAGCAGCCAAGGCGATTGTCACTACAGATTTAGTCACCAAATCCATCGCCCTGGAAACTATGATAGATGAGCGTCCAGTGCGTATTGGTGGTATTTCCAAGGGTTCAGGGATGATTCATCCTAACATGGCGACGATGCTAGCTTTTGTTACTTGCGATGCAGCGGTTTCCACTCACCTGTGGCAAGATATGGTGAGTCGGGCGGCTGATAAAAGTTTTAACCAGATTACCGTAGACGGCGATACTAGCACCAACGATACCCTAATCGCCTTAGCAAATGGACAATCGCGCACCTCGGCGATTCGGGAAATGGATGCTAATGCAGAGAAACTAGAAGCAATGTTAACTGCTGTCTGTCAGCATTTGGCGAAAGCGATTGCTAGGGATGGAGAAGGCGCAACCTGTTTAATTGAAGTGCGCGTTTCCGGTACAGAAAACGACCAAGCAGCCTCTAAAATAGCAAAAACTATCGTTGGTTCCTCCCTAGTGAAAGCAGCGATTTTTGGACGAGATCCCAACTGGGGTAGAATTGCAGCAGCAGCAGGACGCGCCGGGGTAAAATTTAACCAGGAAGAGCTACGAATTCAGTTAGGCGATATCCTATTAATGGAGTATGGTCAGCCCCTAGATTTTGACCGTCAAGCCGCAAGCGATTACCTCAAACAAGCCGCAGCCGGAGCCTACTTAAAAGACGATACAGTATTAATTGACGTTTCCGTCGGTAGTGGTAGTGGTAATGGTATAGCTTGGGGTTGCGATTTGAGTTACGACTACGTAAAGATTAATGCAGAGTATACGACTTAATTTGTTGTTGGTTGTTGGTTGATTGTTAATTGATTTTATCCCCTACTCCTTACTTATTACTTTCTCTACCTCCCCAACTCCCCATCTCCCCAACTCCCCAACTTTCCATCTCCCCCAGTCTCCCCAGCTTCCCCAGCTTCCCATCTCCCTAACTCCCTAAACTGAGGACTAGTTCTTGACTTCATCTTCTCTACCCAGCCTTGATTTTGGTTGGCAATGGCAATTTTGGCAAGGATTACCCTATGTAACTTGCACTTTACTGGAAAATTGGCGACACGGCTTTTTTACGCAACAATTCTACCCTCGTTCCCCGGAGGAATTGGTACAAGTTTTGCAACCAGAAGCTGAGGTTTATCGCCTCAAACAGGTGCATGGTAATCGCGTTTTGCAACCAGGGGAAATAGCACAATTATTGGCGCAAAATCCCGACCAGAATTTACCTGAAGGTGATGGCGTTTTAACCAGTAACAGTAACCAATCGGTGTGGGTAGCCAGTGCTGATTGTACTCCTGTTTTAATCGCCGATTCTTTGACAGGAAAAGTTGCTGCGATTCATGCTGGTTGGCGAGGAACAGCTAAAAAAATTGTACCAGAAGCGATCGCCCGTTTTCTTGCCCAGGGTAGTGAGCGAGAAAATCTCTTAGTTGCAATGGGACCTGCGATTACAGGAGAAGTTTACCAAGTTTCTGAGCAGGTGGCGGCAGAAGTGGTTGCAAGTGTAGTTGATTTTGCGGATAAGCAGTTACCCAATTCCCCCATACTAGAAGATTCCGAACCAGGGAAAGTACGTTTGGATGTAAGGCGTGTCAATGAGTTGCAAATACAGCAATTAGGCATCAAATCAGAGCAAATTAGCATCGCACCCTTGTGTACCTATCAGCAGCCAGAATACCTCTTTTCCTATCGTCGCAGCCAGGAAAAGAAGGTGCAATGGTCGGGTATTGTCAGCGGAAATTAGCAGAGACAATTTAATAATTGAGATTTAACCGCCAACACCTTGCTAAACTATTGTGTAAAAAGTTTTCTAGGGGTATTCATGGAAGCTCTCGTCTACACTCACCTTGTTCTAGCCAACGAGGAGGAAGCAGTAGATTCTCTAGCACTAACTTGGGATGAACTGAAACTGGTGCAATGGCTGAAACAAGCAAGATTTTCTGACCAAGCGCGGTTAGGCTTTTTATCCTTAGCAATTATACTGACTATCTTAAGTTTGGCGGGTGATGCTTTAGCCCAAAGTGTACTCAAAAGAGGTGCTAGGGGTTCACAAGTGAGAAGATTACAACAGGAGTTAACCCAAGCAGGTGTTTATACTGGTCCTATTAATGGTAAATTTGGTCCTTTAACTCAAAGTGCAGTCAGGCGCTTCCAGCGAGAAAATGGTTTAAGGGTTGATGGTATTGTTGGTAGTCGCACTTGGGGAGCTTTAAATCGTGCTAATACTCAGAATATCGCCAGATCTTCTAGTTCGCAACCTGTTGTGATTACTAACCCACCACCAGTAGCTGCTTCTAACCCAGCTTTGGCGACAAGTAACTTCAATGAATTTAACAGGTTTCTGCAAAGAGGTGATGTTGGTTCGGATGTCGGAGCATTGCAACAAAGACTCAGAAGTTTAAGATACTATAATTTTACAATCGACCGTCGATATGGTGCTGCAACAGAAGCCGCAGTGAGACAGTTTCAACGAGACTTTGGTTTACCACCCACTGGTGTCGCAGATTCAAGGACCCTCATAGCTTTGGGACTAACTAATGATAATGATGGTGGCTTTAATCCCGGAATCGCCATTAGCCCCTTTGAAACCAATCCCTTAACTACTGATTCTAATTCTACTAATCTCAGAGTTGGTAATCGAGGTCAACGAGTGAGACAATTGCAAGAAATTTTATCCAGACGAGGCTATAATCCAGGAAGAATTGATGGTATTTTTGGTAGTAGAACTAGAGATGCGATCATCGCATTCCAGCTTTCGCGGGGTTTGAGAGCAACTGGTGTTGCAGACAGACAAACTCTAATCGCCTTGGGAGTCAGTAATCCTGATGCTGGTGCACCCTACGTAGTTGTAGTGCCCGATAGCAATGGTAGAATTCTCTCGGAGATGCAACGGCGTGGTTATACAAATTTAAGACCAGAAGATTCTCGTTTAGGTTCTTTTATTAATGCAGGGGAATTTAGTAATCGAGGACAAGCAGAAGATTTATCGGCGCGATTGCGTAATGCTGGTTTTGATGCGCGAGTCGCTTTTGCTAATAAATTTCGCTAATCGCGATTAATCTAAATAAATGAGCCAAAATCGGAAGTTTTCCTTCCTTCCCTACGCTATAACTGCTGTTGTCTTTGCCTATTGTGGTTACAGTATCTTTAGCAGCCTACAAATTGAAGATGACACAGTAAAAAAAGGCTCAGATACCTCCCAATATCTGCGTTTCTCGCGAAATTTGATTGATGGTAAAGGCTTTTCTTCCGTTTGGTCAGATTTAGAGCCAATTAAACCCACAGCACACCGCGAACCGGGTTGGCCTACCATAATGACAATAGCATATTGGCTAAGTCCACAATTGCGCAGTCTGCCTCTGCCTCAGTTCCGCTCGTTGGTGTACAGTGATGAGGGTGCTGCAACCTGGGAAGAAAATAAGCACTATCTGCAACCATTTTTAGTCCTCAATGGTTCCCTACTCCTACTCACCGTTATTATTTGCGCCGCAGTAGTAAAAGCGGAAACGAAGAAATTTTGGGCTGCTTGGTTAGTGATGATTCTCATCGCTTCCCATTCCAGCCTACTGGCAAATGGTAGCCGTTTACTAGTGGAAACATCCTATATGTCTCTGCTAGGACTTTCCTCAGCTTTAGGCTACGCTGCGGCTAAGTCGAGGAACTACGCTATTTTTGCTGCGACTGGTCTCTCTTTTGGTGCTTTAATCTTAACTAGGGCAACCTTCCTATACATGCTACCTTTAGCACTGCTAGCTAGTCCCCTCATTATCTGGCGTGCATCGAGTCAGCGTCGTCAACTAGCCCTGGGCTATTATCTCATGTTAGGGCTTGCCTTTGCCCTTCCCGCCCTGTGGATGTATCGCAATCAACAACTATTCGGCTATTTTGATTTGCGTTCTAGTAATGTGTTAGCTGTGCGTGCATCTTACCTCGAAATGACTCCCAGCGAATACAAACAATCCTTTATTCATTGGACACCGGTTATCGATGAAGAAGACTGGTTACCAGATATAGAAAATAGCCGTTTTAATCGCAGAAATCCCAATGGTTTCTATCGAGTAGGGAAAGATTTGCGTGTGGATTCTGTGCGTCAACGCTATCCAGATGCGAACGAATTTGAAATTTCCGAAATAGTCACAGGAGAAGCTTTAAGAGATATTTTCTCTCAACCTTTTTGGTATACAGCTTCCCTAATACCCTTTACCTATAAAGGATTTTTTGTTGACCGTTGGATATCCAAATCTCTAGTTGGTATTTTGATAGTTAACCTAGTAGAACATTTCGCTCTTTTAGGCTTAATTTATATCAGTTGGCGCAGACGGAAAATAGAAATATTATTCTTATTGCTACCAGCAACATTTTTGTTAGCATTCCACGCCGTTTTTACCCACAACATTGGTCGATTCAACTTTCCAGCGATTCCTATTATTTATTGCGCCACAGTAATTGGCTTAGGAAATGAGGTTGTTCCTCGAATCGCTTCAGTAGTAAAAAGAAAATCTACCTGAGATAGCTCTACGCGTATAGATTAGGACATTTTTTTAAGCAGCATCCACACATTCTCTGACTGTTTTGAATTCCTTTAATCTCTGTCTCATACTAAATCCGGTTGTAGCGATTTAACCCCCATTTTTGAGCGCTAAGAGCTGCTCCATCGAGATCTCTGGTTTTTAATCACGTTGCTCCAGACATAGTTTCACCCGTAAGCTATTTAGCCGTGTCTGCAAGCGTGCGATTCTTTTTATTTAAATAGCTTATAATTTGTAGCTTTTAGTTGAGAACAAGCTATTGCTCTTCCAGCATCTTTTCCCGTTTTTTTGAGTGGGTTAGTTTTTCTTATGTTTTTTTTATAATAAAAACTAATATATCACGATTTGGTTCATTCGTTCATTAAGTTCTGGAAAATATGTGCGAAATATATTGATGCTGTGTCTGAAGCCAAGTCTAGACAAGGAATTAAAATAAACTCATGTAGATAGATTTAGTGGAGGTAATATACATAAATATGCTCAAAAACAAGGACAGAGGTGACTGCTCTGCCCTTATCGTTTTTCCGTTGTGACTTTAAAAGCCATCAATCTAATTATGACTAAGAACCTTCCAAATAGAAAGGAGATAGTTCGCTTCTTCAAGCGATATACTCCTTTAATTAACCTAATGGTTGTAATAGTTAGAATCCTAGCTGATTTCTTGAGATTCTTCATGAATCCTCGATGCTAGCACTGTGAGTAGCTAAAACCTTCTATTTAGGCGGTTTTACTCTCATTCAGTAAACTTGCCCTTAATCGCAACTAACACATAACCTCTAGCTGAGTGTCAACTTCAGGCGGTGACTGCGCAAAGTTGTCAATCATTAAAAAGAATCTAAATGTGCTGCGATTAAGGGCTTCTCAAAGTTTTCCAAGTTGATGTCAGTAAAATCTACTCCTATAACAATGAAAAAAGCGATTACCAAGAACCTGTAGGATTGAGAAAAGGTGAAAATTCTGGTTCTGACCAACGCAGTGGTAGACTATTCTCAACACGATATCCTCGCTCTATGCGGAAACGAATTAATCGCTCTGCTCCTTTGTAGCGATCAATTTCAGCTCCTTGCCAAATAACCTCTGCACTACCTGTAAGATAGAGTAAATTTCCCATCTCAAAATCGATAAATAGTAGTCCAGCTTTTGGATTTAGCTCTAAATTACCGAGAGTATTAAAGTGTAAATTGCCAGAAAAATCGGGAATCGTTAGAGTAAGATTGCCATCCACACGTACAAATCCTGGCTTACCACCACGATGAGAAACATCGACTCCGCTAGCTTCTCCAGCTGATGCAGCTTGATATGCAGTGGAAATAAAAAATGTATCTGCTGCCGTAATCATAGCTGTTTCTACCTCTGACAAAGCAGAAATTTCATGAATAGCTGGAGCAAATGCTAAATCTAATTCCTCAAACTCCGATTGACGAGCTTGAATATATTGGGGACAATTGCCAAAACTCTGTCTTACCCTTACTTCAAAACCATCAGCATTGACTTTTGTCACCACACCATTGATGCGATTGCGACGACGAGTATGTAATTCGATTCCAAGCAACCCAATATCGATTCCAGTCGCCAGCGTGGTGGCTAAAGGATCGCCAGACAAAGGCTGTGCAACCACTTTCAAGGTATACTGATTGGGAGTAGAGAGAAAGCCAGGCTCTGCCATCAGGATGGAAGCCCAAGGGTTACCTACGGCATCGACTGTACCTACAATTACATAGGATAATTGAGAAAAGAACTTGCGAAACTGTTGGGGTAGGTATTCTCGAATCATCCGCCTTCCTTGCTTCTCCACTTGCTCTTGGATATTCAATCGAGCTTGAATTGCACGCTCACCTGCATGAAAAGGGGATTCGCTACGACTCCATCCTGGATTAGCCATAATAACTTTCTCTGACTATTGAGTTTGCCAATTATTTTTTGTTAATTTACCTATATGCCAGGCATTGAAATGTAACCAGGAAGCTGCTTAACCCGCTCAATCCAACTTAAAACATTGGAGTAAGCATCTAGGTTAATTTTCCCATCTCTAGCTAGAGCAACATAGGGAAAGACAGCAATATCAGCGATTGTGGGACGTTCAAATTCTAACCAAGTTCGCGTACTCAAATGCTGATCTAAATGACTTAAAATATGCTCAGACTTCTCATAGGTGCGTTCAACATTAATGTTACTCACACCAAACAAATGATAAAGTCGAGCACTTTCTGGTCCTTGACGAACTTCTCCTGCTGTTGTAAAGAGCCAACGCAAAACCTGCACCATAGCTAGAGTTTCCGCCGGAAGCCACTGCTCATTGCCATACTGTTTTGCCAAGTAGACTAAAATAGCTTGAGCATCACTGAGTTTCGTCTCACCATCTACCAGTGCGGGAACTTGTCCTAAAGGATTAATCGCCAAATATTCTGGTGATTTATGTTCTCCGTTAGGTAAATCCATCTCGATCCATTCATAGTCAACTTTCAGCAATTCCAATAGCAGGCGTGGCTTGTAGCTGTTAGCAGATAGCTCAAAACCGTAAAGCTTAATCATTGAATTATCTCCTTTTTGAATCTGTAAGTCAGTGCTCGTGATATATAATCAAAGGCTTTGTGAGCTTGAATGTAGAGTCCAGGTTAAAAACTCGGTTCATTGCATAGCTGTAAGACTTTTATTGTACCGTTCGTTCGGTATAAAATAACTGTACCGTTCATTCGGTATAATTGTCAAGAAATCAATTTCACCTTGCTACCTATGTCTAAGCAAACCTATATATCTACTCTGCTTAAGCTATTTCGACAATTTGGCTATGAAGGGGTAACCCTCAGCAAAATTTCCCAGGAAACAGGCTTAGGAAAAGCGAGTCTCTATCATCATTTCCCTGGTGGTAAAGCTAAAATGGCTGAAGCTGCTCTTAGTGATGTCAATCGATTGCTAGAGACAAATATTCTGCAGCCTCTTGCTGATGCAACCGTCGAGATAGAGAATGATGTCACATTAGCCATAGATGCTTTCGAATCCATGTGTGAGAAAACCAGTGATTTTTTCAATCACGGCGAAAATTCTTGCCTTTTGGCTGTATTAGGGATGGAGGAATCGAGCAATAATCTTTTTCAGGCTCAAATTCGTGATACATTTACCCATTGGATTGAGGCAATTGCAAATGTTCTAATCGCCGCAGGATTAGATGAAAAATTGGCAAGACAGCGTGGAGAAGATGCCATAATTGCAATTGAGGGTGCATTAATTTTGTCCCATAGCTTGGGAGATTCTTCACTATTTCAGCGTGTAATCAAGGAACTGCCACAACAAATTTGTCAAGACCTTTGAAGCTTAATCTTATACCATGGAGCGTTATGATTTAAACTTTTGGTTCTTGCTGCGTTGCGCAGTGTATACTCCCTCCACCGGAAGCAATACCATCTATCGCAATTTGTTCAATCACCCTATCGGGAAATGCTGCTGCTAAAATAGCCTTTGCCCTCTCATCAGCATTTCTATCTCCAAATTTCTGCATAATAACAGCACCATTGCAGACATAATAGCCAATATATCCAGCAGCAAAGTCATTAACTCCATAGGCTTCATTGATAGAATCGGGTGTATCAATGATGACGACATTTAATTTATTTCCCTCTGCATCGGTAGCATTTTTCAACGCTTCAATATTGTTTCTAGTCACCCGATAGTCGTAAGATCGCTTGTAGTTGTCACGACTAACCATAACTTCTCCTGGCTTAGAAAAACGTGCATAAAAATCGATATGACCATCAGTAATATCTCTACCGCTAATACCATCTAGCCAAATAATTTTTTTTAATCCCAATAACATTTTGAGTTCCTTTTCTACCTCAAACTGACTCAGATTAGGATTGCGATTATCATTGAGCACACAGCTTTTTGTTAAAATAGCAGTGCCACGACCATCTACTTCAAAACATCCACCTTCAAGTACTAAATCCGTTGTTTGGATAGTAGCCTTAGCCGTCTGTGTAATAAAGTTGGCTACCTTTGCATCTTGGCTATGCTCTTGCTTATTTCCCCAACCGTTGAAATTGAAATTAATACCAAACTTCTCTCCACTAGCACTTCTGACAAAAGTAGGACCAGTATCTCTTAACCAGAAATCATCTGTTATAAACTCTATGAGTTCTATAGAATAATTGTGCGAATTTAAACCTCCAAGCAGAGAAATAGCTTCATCATAATCATCAGGACTAACAAGTATAGAAACAGGTTCATACTTCGCGATTATTTTTGCGATTAAAGCCAAATTTCTTTTTACTTCTGGTATCTGACGATTTGACCAAATATAATTACTTGCAACAAAAGACATCCATGTTCTTTCATGGGGTTCGCTTTCTTCTGGCATGATTAATAAATTGCTTGCTGAACTTTTTACCATGCCAGAACTACAGCCTAAGACAAATCCTCCAGCTATCAAAGAAACTGATTGTGTAAACTTTCGCCTTGACAACATAACTTTCCTTCTCAAGACATCAACCTCTTTTTTTTAACACAACAGTAATTAATTAGCTAAGTAGCTAGGCATAACTAAATGTAACATCAGACCTGTCCCGCCTACCGCACCCCTCTCTTCGCAGGAGAGGGGATAGGGGAGAGGTTTTATACTTAATTTCACCTACTTACTTATAACAACCAGATTTATTATTAATTCTAATGCTTCGAAACAGCAACTACTTTATTTTTTCCTATTAATCGCTCTGTAAGCTTTTATCAAATTATTAGCTATTAACTCTAAAATAATAATAATTTCACTTCCAAGCTTTAATATAAAAATTTAAAGCATCTTGCCATACTCCTTGCTCTGCAATTATTTGCTCAACAGCTTTTTTATATTCAGTTTGTAATAGTTCTCTTTGTCCTGTGGACAAATCTAGTAAAGGATTACCTCTCGGATAAAAATCTTTTTCTATCTGAGTAGAACTATAAATTTTATCTATCCTATATCTTCGCCCTCGATGCTGCTCAATTTCAATATTTTGAAACCCAGATTTCTTTAAAATAGTTTGACATTTTTCTGCAGTCCATAAAGGTCTGAGAATATGAGGTAAATCTATACCAAATAAATCTTGACAGAGCCTTACTTTCACCTCTGCTAGATATGAGCTTTTCTCCACAGTAGTAAACGCAAAACAACCACCTGGTTTTAGCCAGCGATAACATTTATCTACCGTTGCAGCGATATCACTCATATACACCAGTGCCGAACAACACAAAATAACATCAAATTGCTCACTTTTAAAATCAATCAACCCTACATCTGCTTCAATTAATTCCAGATTTTCTATGGCTTGGGCTACTATCTTATCTTTCGCTTGAGCTAACATTCCTTGTGATAGATCAACACCAATTACTGACCCTTTTGGTGCCACTGCTTTAGCTGCATCAATTGCCACTAAACCTGTTCCTGTAGCCAAATCTAGAATTTTTTGCCCAGAGCTGACCCCTACATAATCTAATAAGCATCTAGCTTCTTTTGGATGATTATCTCCTTCCAAATCATAAGCAGTTCTACTATTAAAAAAATCAATTACTTGTTGTTTATAGTTTGCTTGAATTTTTTCCATTTAATTTATACTCATCAATAACCGATTTTATAATGATTTTTTTTCGGATTATCTGAGTTAAAAAATCGAATTATTGCTCCAAGTGAAACAATAAGTAAAGCACAATAATTTTGATATATAGATTAACCTTTTTTTGCCAGACTAATACTTACAATAAGCATTGCTTAAAAATAAGTTCAAATAGTTTCCAAGTAAGTCTAATCCCAAATCTGCTTCCCATAACCCACTTATCCAAATAGCGATTATTATCAGCACAAAAGTATTTGCTGGACTTTGAATAAAGGGGGCATGGCAAGCAGATTCAGTTTAACTAATGCAAAATCAAACTAATTCCCCAAACCCCCAAATCCCTAAATAAAAAAAATTACGTTTAATTAAAAGGGACTACTTCGTAATAGCTACCTATCCGTTGTCTTGTTTTATGTTTAATCAAATGGGGCTAACTACACCTGTACTTGATGTGCTTGTCGCAGCAATAAACCATATTCAATTCCTTCCACAATCGCTTGATAGGAAGCATCCAGAATATTACTTGAAACTCCCACAGTTGTCCAACGCTGTTCACCATCGCTAGATTCAAGTAAAACACGAGTCTTCGCAGAAGTTCCCGCGCCACCATCGAGAATACGCACCTTATAATCTGTGAGGTGAAAACTTGCGATTTCCGGGTAAAATTTCACCAAGGCTTTACGCAAAGCGCGATCTAAAGCAGAAACAGGACCATTACCTTCAGCTACCTCCAATAAATCCTCCCCATTTACCATCACCTTAATCGTCGCCAAGGCATTACTATAGGGATCATCCACTCCCTGCAGCAAATCGCAATGAACCTGGAAACCCTTTAGCTGAAACCATTCTCGCCTTTGTCCCAATGCTGAACGCATCAACAACTCAAAACTAGCTTCCGCCGCTTCAAATTGATAACCTTCATGTTCCAAATTCTTGAGACGTTCTAAAATTTCCCTACAAGCAGGGTCTTGCTTATCTAAATCTATACCAAAACTACGCGCCTTAGATAATACATTACTCAATCCCGATTGATCCGAAATCACAATGCGACGCTGATTACCAATCGATTCTGGTGTAATATGCTCATAGGTTAAAGGATTGCGCTGCACTGCGGAAACGTGGATACCTCCCTTATGAGCAAAAGCTGAACGTCCTACAAAAGCAGCATGATCATCCGGTGCAAGATTGACAATCTCACTAATTAAACGACTAGTACTAGTAAGCTGACTTAGCTGTTTCTGTTCAATACAGCTATAACCCATCTTCAATTGCAAATTGGGAATCAATGAACAAAGATTCGCATTCCCACAACGTTCACCATAACCGTTAATCGTTCCCTGTACCATTCTCGCACCTCCAACCACCGCAGCCAAGGCATTCGCCACAGCAGTATCAGAGTCATTATGAGTGTGAATACCTAACTTAGGAATCTCATCTTCCCCAATTCCAACACCCGTTTCCACCACCACATCCTCAACAATCTGACTCACTTCCTGAGGTAGGGTACCACCATTGGTATCGCACAAAACTAACCATTCTGCGCCCGCATCCATCGCTGCTTTAAGGGTTTGCAATGCATATTCAGGATTATTTTTATAGCCATCAAACCAGTGTTCCGCATCATAGATAACTCTGCGTCCCTGACTGCGTAGATACTCAATCGTATCTCGAATCATCGCCAGATTCTCTTCCAAGCTGGTTTTTAAACCCTCTGTAACGTGGAGATCCCAGGTTTTACCAAAAATAGTTACCCAACGAGTACCAGCCGCCAGAATCGCTTGTAACATCTTATCCTCTGCGGCTGCTTTGTGGGGGCGACGAGTGGAACAAAAAGCGACAACTTCTGCTTGTTTGAGGGGTTTCTCTTGCAATTGCCAAAAGAATTGTACATCTTTTGGGTTTGCCCCAGGCCAACCACCCTCAATGAAAGGAATACCCATTTCATCTAGTTTATGGGCAATTTTGAGCTTATCTTCTAAAGATAAAGATATTCCTTCCCTTTGAGAACCATCTCTGAGGGTAGTGTCGTAGATCCAAATCCTGTTTGAGTTACTCATAAATTATGCAAAACTTGAAGCAAGGGCAAGAGTGTAAACTTGTTTTAAGAACAATACACAAAAAAGGAACTGCTAATGCCTAGGGTAACAGTTCAGGGAAAAACTATTATCTGTGATTACGCTGCCAATTTGCGTCAAGTTTTGTTAGCAGAGGGAATTCCCCTCTACAACGGTAAAGCTAAAATCATTAACTGTCGTAGTCTTGGCAGTTGCGGCACTTGTGCAGTAAAAATTGAAGGTGAAGTATCTCCAGCAAACTGGAAAGATCGAGGACGACGTTCACTTCCACCCCATTCTCCCACAAAAGATCTTCGTTTAGCTTGTCAGACCAAAGTTTTAGGAGATATTAAAGTCACCAAATATGATGGTTTTTGGGGACAAGGCGATCAAGAAATCTGGTAGCTACTTGTTGGTGATTTGTTTGGGGATAACCAGCAAGTAATAAAAGCTTTAATAGGTATGAAGTAGCGTTAAGTGATAAGAATTAAAAATAAGTTGATGGCTAAAGACCAACTTTAGCCAATTGTGTAGCTTAACAACTAAATTACTTATTACTTATTACTTATTACGTACTCATCAAATATTATTTTGATATTTAGTATCTACCCAGCATAGAGGTAAAGGTTCACCAGAGGGAAAAATCAACTCTGATTTAGGAAAAGTTTCAGGATCTTGTACTGGCTTATCTGCGTGAAACCTACCTGTAATAAAGCGTTGACAGGGATCCGCCATCGCCATTAAGGTAAGTACCTCGACTATTGCACCACTAGGTATATGTTGCACAAACATAAAATCCTCCTGGGTCATTAAACTATGACATTAATTAACGGTATCACAGAGTTTTGTTGTCAAATATCAAATAGTGTTAAGCACACAGTAGCTTAAGAATAATCCCCATGCCAAGGTAGAGTTCTAGACATCCTTTCATGAATAATCTTTACCCATCAGGAAAAGAAGAAGATTATTTTTTATCCATTGTGGCTTAATTTTTTTGCAGATATTTTCTTGTCCGATGTTTATCTTTCTCTGATACCATCTAGCGAGTAATCACTGCAATAACACTGGAAAGGTTAATCTGAAATCTTGGCACCATAAAAATAGTTGCCATCGAACCAAGGTACTCTGGAAACAGAATTACCTTGTTTTTGTAGTGCTGAAGAATCCTCACCTTTCCAGTCGTGTAGAGTACTAATCTGTATTCATACTAATGAAAGTTAAATGAGCACAGGACCCTCAACAGCTACGATTAATTCATACTCACCTGTACTACCAACACCATTACCACTACCAGGAGTAAAGGGATCTGGTGCGCCGCTACCAACTCCAGCCACCGCTGCATAATAGTCATCAGTGACTTGCACTTCATAAGTTAGTAGGCTATCTGAGCCAAAACCACCGTTATTATTGAAAGTTAGTAAATCACCAGAACTATCAAACAGTCCCACTATCGTGTTCAAATTACTACCAATGATATCAGCAAAAGTTTCAATGGTGATTATATCGCCAGCATCAGCACTAAGTTTGAAATAATCGTAATCGCCACTGGTATCACCAAATTCCCCATCACCAATGAAGGCAGAAAAGAATTCAGAACCACTACCAAAAATACCAGTTTCCGTAGCTTGGAAGATACTGTCATTAGGTTCAAAAAATCCTAAATCAGTATCTGTTGTTGAAGTCACTGAAAAGTTATCCACCAGCAAAGCTGAGTCAGCAAAGGTATCTTCAACATCAACAACACCAACAGCTAAATTAAAAGTACCAGCAGTGGTGAATTGGTATTCAAAAGTACCGTAACCTGTTTGTTCGTTAAACAAACCATCAAAGAAGACAAATTCACTGTTAGTATCAGCTACAGGAGACAATAACTGTGAACTAATGGAGACGAAACCAAAATCGTTAAAGGTGCTTGGTGTAGCTTCGTTGGTGAGAAAATTCCAATCAAAAGTTAAAATATCCCCAGCTTCAACACTAATGGGTAAAAGTTGAAGAGCCGAACCTTCTGTAGCATCTCCTAAACCCAGATTATCTAAGTCTCCGACATTTAAACCAAGGAAATTTTCAAGTTCGCTATCACTAACAGAATCGAAATCATTAGTGATTAAAGCTTGGAATTCACCATCAGTGGGGTCAACACCAAAATCGCTGGTTTCAATGCTAGCACTACCAATAGTTTGCCAATCACTAAAGTCACCCGTTTCAAAACTTAGGTTAAAGGATGGCTCATCGCTAGTAACTGAAAAGTTATCCACCAGCAAAGCTGAATCTAAAAAGGTATCTCCCACATTAACAACACCAACAGCTAAATTAAAAGTACCAGCAGTGGTGAATTGGTATTCAAAA
>CAZWGS010000047.1:0-35304 GCA_964633315.1 uncultured bacterium
TAGCCCTTAAAGAGATTTTCTAGCTCTTCTGAGCTAATGCGAGAGAGAATGGTAGGATTCGCAATTTTGTAGCCATTGAGGTTTAAAATCGGCAATACAGCCCCATCACGCACAGGATTGAGAAACTTATTAGAATGCCAAGCAGTTGCTAAAGGTCCCGTTTCCGCTTCACCATCTCCAACTACACAAGCTGCGATTAAGTCGGGATTATCAAAAACCGTACCATAAGCGTGGGAAAGACTGTAGCCTAATTCCCCTCCTTCGTGAATTGAACCTGGAGTTTCTGGAGTGCAATGGCTACCAATATAACCAGGGAAAGAGAATTCCTTAAAAAATTTCTGCATTCCAGCTTCATCTTCGCTCTTATCTGGATATACTTCTGAATAGGTTCCCTCCAGATAAACAGGTCCTAAAACTCCCGGTGCGCCGTGTCCTGGACCTGCAAGAAAGATAGAATTCAAGTCATATTTTTTAATCAGTCTATTGAGATGAATATAGGAAAAACTCAGAGCAGGAGAAGCTCCCCAATGTCCCAGTAAACGCTGTTTAATTTGTTTTGCTTGTAAAGGCTCTTTAAGCAGTGGGTTATCTCGCAGATAAATCATACCAACAGCAAGATAGTTACAAGCACGCCAATAAGCGTGTATTTTATAAAGTTCTTCTGGAGTTAAAACCTGTTGTGATGTCCAATCTTTAGCTGGAGTTGCAACCATGATAAATTACCGTTTTTAGGAGTAAAGTTTTGATGAGATAAATTCAAGACAAAGCTTGCTATATAAACCTTCCAGACGATTAAATCATCAGGATTACTATGGGTTATGACCTGTTTGTATCTTGGAACTACTTACCTTTACCTTAGACATAAAATATTGCTCTGATTCATAAGAAATATTGAAGAAGAAGTTATGAAAATTCTTGTCCTCAACGCAGGTTCTAGCAGTCATAAAAGCTGTCTGTATGAAATTGAAGAGCAAATTCCAGAGCAACCACCTGTACCTGTCTGGGAAGCCCAAATTGATTGGCAAAAACAACAAAATCAAGCCAAATTAATCGTTAAAACCAAACAAGGCAAAAAACTGTCGGAAAAACTTACTTTATCTTCTAAACGCGAGGCCCTATCCTATTTATTTAATACCCTTTGGCAAGGTTCAACTCAAGTTATTCAAAGCTTAAAAGAAATTGATTTAGTAGGTCATAGAGTTGTTCATGGTGGACAGAAATATCAATCAAGCGTACTAATTACAACTGATGTCAAAGCAGAAATTTCTCGACTAAGCGCCTTAGCACCACTTCACAATCCAGCTAATTTAGAGGGTATTGAGCTAATGGAGGAAATTTTAGGAGATATTCCTCAAATAGCTGCATTTGATACCGCCTTTCACAGCCAGATACCCGATGCAGCTGCTATTTATCCTGGTTCCTCTGACTGGATTCAACAGGGAATTCGCCGCTATGGTTTTCATGGTATTAGCCATCGCTTTTGTGCCCAGCAAGCATCTCGTATACTAGGTCAAGACTTAAACAATTTACGCCTTATTATCTGTCATCTGGGAAATGGAGCCTCTCTAACAGCAGTAAAAAATGGTCACAGTGTCGACACCACAATGGGATTCACACCTGTGGATGGATTAATGATGGGAACTCGTTGTGGGTCAATAGACCCTGGTATTGTAATTCATCTCATACGCCAAGGCTATTCATCAGCTCAGCTAGATCAACTTCTCAATCGGGAATCGGGTTTGAAGGGTATATCTGGAGTATCCCACGATTGGCGAGAAATTGAACAGGCAATCGCCCAAGGTAACCAGCAAGCTAAGTTAGCAAGAGACATCTACCTCCATCGCCTAAAATCGTGCTTAGGAGCCATGTTAATGAGTTTGGGAGGAATAGATGCCATAGTTTTTACAGCAGGTATTGGCGAGCATTCAGCGTGGTTACGTGCTAAAACTTGTGAGGCTTTGCATTTTCTGGGAGTAAGCCTAGATCAAAGCAAAAATGATAATTCCCCTGTTAACCAAGATATTGCCACTGCTGACTCCAAGATACCAGTATTAGTTATTCACACTCAGGAAGATTGGGCAATAGCCCAAGATTGTTGGGAATATTTAAAGAGCATTTCCTAATCTAACTACCAGTCAAAAAGTTGAAAAATTAGAGAGGAAAAAGTTGCACAAAAATATAACTGTATCCAGATTACACTAGCCGCCTATTTAATTAGGACTCTTACAAAAGCGACGCGGGTTCTCGGTACTATTACTTATTACTTATTACTTGACTTCTGCAAGAAGTCAATTACCCCTGAGGTTGCACTTGCTCCTGCAAATCAGTGTCCACCTCATTCGCCTTCAAAGCAATTTGTTTAATTTGGTCTTTGTACTTCGCAGGAGCAAGGGAAATAGCAGTAGTGAATAAGGGTCTTGCGGCTTCGTCTTTACCCTGTTGTTGTAGTACCATTGCCTTAGCTAGTACAGGTCGCCAATCCTGCTTATCAGATTCAATTGCTTGGTCATAAACAGCAATCGCGCTTTTAAAGCGTTTCTGCTCAACGTATACTTGAGCCAGGAGTAACTTTACAGAAATTACATCCACACTACCAGGCTGAGCCGAATTCACTTCAGGAGCAAGCTGGAGGACATCTTGAAGTTCACCAATTGCCCTTTCTGGCAAATTTTGCAGCAGTAGCAAGCGCACCAAACCCTGCAAAGCGTCCATATTTCCCAACTGACGGTCAAGAATCTTGCGGTAAGCTTTGATTGCGGCATCATAATCGCCAATTTGCTGCTTCGCCTGGGCTAACAAAATTGTGTAACCTGTTTGCTCTTGATGCAAATTAGCCAATTTCTCTAAAGGTTCTGTCGCTCCTGATAAATCGCCTTGCTCTAGGCGAATCTCCATCAATCCCTTCAGTGCAGTGTCGTTATCTGGCTCACGCTCCAAAACCAACTCATAACCCCTCGCTTGGCTAGCCAACTCCTCCTGCCTTTCTGGAGATAAACTGGGTACCGAAGCTGCTGTTTTGCGAGAATAAGTTTTGTTACTTTGCAACATACCGCTGAGGAGTGGCATGGTGTAAAGACCAATAAAAACCACAAGTATCAGCACCAAGAACAGGTACAAAAGAGGGCTGCGCTTCAAGGATGAGACTCTCATGGTTTTAAATAATGGAGTGCAAACAATAAAAAATTAACAATCACTGCTGGAGGCAGACTTTGCTTATATTCCAACACCATATCTAATTGTATTCTAAATTAAAGATTAGATAAATTGTACGGATCTACCCTCCTAGGCATTGATTGAGTAAAATGAGCAGACTAACACCTATAAATTTGACTGCAGCCCAGAACGTTTTTTGGGAACAGTTGAGAGTAAACAACTACTAAAGATTTAGCTATCTGTAATAGTAGATGGTAACTGCCTTTAATTTTCAGGAATAATCCTGAATTGAATATGGGAATGTGTCTCCGCTGCTAGGAATGTCTATGAACCCTTCTGTGAACCGGTTGTCAGAATCATCTAAATCTTCTGGTCTTCAGCCCCCGGAAGCCCAAAATGCATCAACTCAGCCCCCAGGCGAGCCCAAGGATAGTCCAGAAACGACTCCTTCTAATGCAACTCAAGCTAGTGATACGAATACAAATCGACAGCACCCAATACCTCCTCCGAGTGATCCCAAGCAATATCGTGCGATTGGTCTAGTCCTCGGTCAATACAAACCATCACAGGAGCAACTGACTCGCGGTGAGTTGGTCGCTACTGATGGTACTAGCCTCCAAGCTGTATTGCTAGGTCGCGTAATTAGTTTGGTCAAAAACCATATTGACTTGGAAGATAGTCACGTATGGGTTGTTTATCCACGCACTAGACAAAAAGAGGAAGGCTTACACGTCCAACTCGTAGGTGTCTGGTCACCAGAAACCCTCAACTCCAATCAAACAGAAACTGAGTCTGAGAGTGCTACCTCACAGTCTTTACCAGAGATAAAAGATGGTTATTTCTCCATTCGTGGTGAGGCCATTTTTTACTCTAAAGATAACCAAAAGGTCGTCATCAAGATTCAGCAAGCTCCACGAAGTAATGATCCCAAACCAAAGTTCTTTAAGCTAGAACTGAAAGGGATTTTACCCTCGGAAAGACCCATGGGACACTTCTGGGACTTGCAGGTACAGTTGCAAGGAAGCGATTTAGTTATTGAGCAAGCAACTGATGTGGGCATTATCCCCCTCAAGAAGAGGAAAAACTTCAAGGGTGGTAGAGGAGGTCCTAGAGGAGGTCCTAGAGGAGGCGCTAGACGTTCTCCTGGCGGTAGACGCAAGCCTTTTCCTAGTGCACCACGTGGGGTGAAGAAAGAGCGACCTGTGACCCTAAAAAGAAGTGGACAAACACCATTACCTAAACCTACTAAACGCAAACCCCGCAAAATTGAAGAATAGCTAGGGTTAACTAACAATAGCCTTCGTCTTCTTCCTGGCGCTACTCCATAGCAATTTGGGAACCCCAACTGTCTTGGGGTATAAAGTGGCGCTTGTGGGGAATCGGAGCAACAGGTTCAGTGAGGGTAAATTGACCCTGTTCAATCCATTGCTTTAGTTCTTGGGCAACTTGCCGCGAAAGAGCGATACTAGCAAGGGGAGCAGTACGCACACTTTTACCCTCAATCTTGAGCCGACCACTTTTGAGTTGAGCATAGCTCACTAAGCCAAAGGTGGGACGGACACGTCTGGGAATCGCAAAATCCACCACTGGAGCGACAATATCCTTGTCTTGAACAGTACAGTTAATAATTACCTGTTCGCTTAAGACAGGTAAGGGAATGCCCACACCTAACATGATGGAGGGACCATAATTTTTGAAGTAGCAACCTCTAACCCAACGGGGATTCATTTGTTTCGCATCTCCAATCAGAGCTAAGGTAGCAGCAGGTCCAATGGGAGTGCCATTGGGTAGCCGTTTTTGCAAGGGGAAATGTTGGGTTCCTTCCCAAGTTACATAGCCCACACTACCACCGAGAAAGACGCTACTGCCAATGCCAATTAGTTGCAAGTTGGGGTCGTTAAACAAAGGAGAAATGGCTCCTGGATTGGAGTAGACAGCATTGGCGAGTTGAGGTTGTAGTAACCCCAGATAGGTAAATAGGGGACGGTCACCGCCATTGACACCAACAATAAAATTTTGGTATAAACTTCGAGGATTTGATAGATAAAACTGATTAATTGTGTCTTTAGTAATCGTAGTTTCTAAGGAAGCTCTCGGATAGCAATCAGTGACTTGTCCAGTCGCCCGCAAAGGGATTGATTTACCTGCAATCAGGTCAGAAATTACATGACCACCACCACGCATAATGACGCGTTTTTCTGCAAGTTCGCTAGCAACACTTCCCTGGCGAATTTCTCCATCATTAAATTCCCCACCACTACCATATTCCACCATTGCCGTGGCTCCAAGGTACAAGTCCACTGCTCCTAAACCAGCATAGGCGGGAACTCCATCCAACCAAGATTGGCGAATTTTGATTGGAGGGTCCGTATGACCTAGATTGATTATGGCTCCCACTGATTCGGTTGGTTCAAAGGTACCAGTGGTAATCACATCCACTTGTTTGAAGATTTGCTTAGTTCCGATTTCAGCAACACGGGATTTTAGCTCTTCTACAGTCCAAACTACAGCCTTTTTTTGCTGGATTTTATCGTTGATTTCGGCAATGGTACGCATTTAAAAGCAGTAATATGTGATTAGTTTAATACTAGGAAAAAAGTTGTTTTTGCCCGTTTATTTTAATCTTCCAATTCCGTTTCATGAGGATAATTGCTATCTTCGTTCTTTTCTGTTTCCTGATTTTCTAATTTTTCTTGAAAATCACTAATTGACGATGTCATATTTGCCCCTACAACTAGCAATTGTCTATTGTTGCCCTCTGGTTGCTGCCAACGGTCTAAAATATCCTTAACTAAAACTTCTTTAAACCATACCTGAACAACAACAGTTAATGGTAAAGCCAACAATAAACCTAAAAAACCGAATACAGTGGCAAAAAATACCTGTGCAATAAGAGTAATGGCAGGTAATAAAGATACTTGCTGTGCCATGACTAGAGGAGTGAGTAGGTTACTCTCAACTTGCTGGATAACAACATAAAGAATAAAGACAGCTAGGGCTTTCCAAGGTTCATCAGAAAAAGCAATTGCCATGGGAGGAATTACACTGAGTCCTGGTCCAATATTGGGAATAAAAGTTAGTAAGCCAGCCAACATAGCTTGAGATAGGGCAAGAGGAATACCAATAATCAGTAAACCAACAAAACTGAGAATGCTGATCGCCGCCATATTAAATAAAACTCCTGTTAACCATCCTTGTAGGGCACGGTCACAAAGTTGCAAAATTTGCTCTCCTCGCTGCCGATAAAATGAAGGAAAGAGACGAATAAATCCCTGGCGATAGGGTTCTGGATTGGCTAATAACATTAAAGCTAAAATTATAACTAGTAGCAGATTAACCACTACTCCCAGTGAACTTTGGAAAAGACTTAAGCCACTACCCAAAAAAGCCCAACTACCAGCCAGTAAAGGTTGCAAAATTTCAATCAGCTGTTCTACTAATTTATCAAAATCACTTAAAGGGAATAAACGAGGATTACCATCCAGGCTGTAGAGCCAACTATTCAATTGATCTATTTTTTGGATTAAAGTGATAATTAGATCTTGGAATTGAGTGGTTAAGGCAGGTACAATCAACCAAAAAAAGCCCACTAAGGTGGTTAAAGAACCAATAACAGAAATGAATACAGCATGACCTCGCTCCAAACCCCACTTTTGAATTTTTTTGACCAGAATATTCAGAGCGTTAGCAATAACAATTGCTGTAAATAATAGCAAAAGTATTTTCCGAATTTGCCATAAAATATAGACAGCTGCAATAAAGACTAATAAACTTATCCATTTCCCTAAAGTCACCAGATTCTTCTCCTAGCTGAAGGGCACACCTTATCTGTGGGGCTATTACCTATATACCTGCTATGGAACCAAGCAAAAAAGATGGCAGTTGCGTTTTGTGTAAGCAGAGAATGCAGGATACTAGAAGGATATCGTGAATCAATTAGAGGTTGCTGAACAATTAATGACCACAGCTAAAGTACAGGTAATTGGTGGAGGTTTAGCGGGTACAGAGGCTGCTTGGCAAATTGCCCAAGCTGGTGTACCAGTGGTACTTCACGAAATGCGTCCACTCAAACTTACTCCTGCTCATCATACCGGAGAATTAGCAGAGTTAGTCTGTAGCAACTCCTTTGGTGCTAAAAATAGTGACCGCGCGGCTGGATTGCTGCACGAAGAATTACGTCGTCTTGGTTCGGTTATTATCCATACCGCCGATAGTCATGCAGTACCCGCAGGTGGTGCTTTAGCTGTGGATAGAGCCGTTTTTAGTCAAGATTTGACTTCTACCATAGCCAATCATCCTCTGGTTGAATTTAGGCGCACGGAGGTGACTCAAATCCCTGCTGAGGGGGTAGTTGTCCTCACCACTGGACCATTGACCAGTAGCCCTCTAGCAGCAGCATTGCAGCAGTTTACAGGAATGGACTACCTCAGCTTTTTTGACGCTGCTAGCCCCATTGTTGTGGGTGATTCGATTAACCGCGATCTTGCTTTCCTTGCTTCTCGCTATGACAAAGGGGAAGCTGCTTACCTCAATTGTCCCCTGAATCAGGAGCAATATCGTCACTTTTGGCAAGAATTGTGTCAAGCACAGCAAGCGCCAGTAAAGGATTTTGAACGGGAAACTGCGACCTTTTTTGAAGCTTGTCTACCGATTGAGGAATTGGCTAATCGGGGCGAGGAAACTATGCGCTATGGTCCCCTTAAACCCGTTGGACTCTTCGATTCTCGTCTGGGAGATTTTCGTGCGCCAGAGAACAAAGGAAAACGCCCTTATGCGGTGGTGCAATTGCGCCAGGAAGATAAAGCTGGTCAGTTATGGAATATGGTTGGTTTCCAAACCAATTTACGTTGGGGAGAACAAAAACGAGTCTTTCGCCTGATTCCAGGTTTAGAAGAGGCGGAATTTGTGCGTATGGGGGTTATGCATCGCAACACCTTTATTAATTCTCCCCAGCTTTTACAGTCCACTTTGCAATTTAAAAGTTGCCCTAAATTGCTGGCGGCTGGTCAATTGGTGGGAACGGAAGGTTATACGGCGGCGGCGGCTGGCGGTTGGTTGGCGGGAACTAATGCAGCTAGACTGGTATTAGGTTTGGAGCCAGTAACCATGCCGAAGACAACGATGATAGGGGCACTTATAGACTTTATCAGTACTGCTTCACCCAAGCATTTCCAACCCATGCCCCCTAATTTTGGTATTATTCCTCAATTACCACAGAGAATTCGCAATAAGCGAGAACGCTATGGAGTCTATCGTGATCGCGCTTTGACGGATTTGGCTCAATGGCAAGCTTTAAACAGTTCTCAGCAGTTGGAAATGCTTAGTTAAAAGGCTTGGCTTCCCTAGCTTGCTTTAACAATTGGCGTTACCGGGGAAGTTCGGTTACCCAAATAATTTAGTTGCGATTTCTGCTTGCGATCCTCAATCATGGAAACTAGGTCTGGCATTTCTTGCCAACAGTCAGGACAAAACCAGTAAGTTCCTTCTTTACGTATGTAGCGGAGTAGATTTTGAGAGCAGCAAGGACATTTGACCATTTCGTTAACCCGCTTTTAATTAAAAATTAATTCTGAACCTACACTTAAATTTAAACAACAATTGCCAGAAAAAACTTTAATTTTTAAAAAGAAATATAAAGGGGCCTTGATAAACCCCTACTTCCTATTGCGGATTAACTATAACTCTTAATTTTAGGTTCAACCCCAGTCTAATTTAAGAGCTACCCCTTCTGCGTCTTCCTCTAGAAGGACGACTAGTGGAAATTTCGTATTCCAGGGCTGCACCAATGGCGAACAGGATACCGCTAAAGACGTAAAAAACTTCCAGAAGATCGCCGCTTTCGTAGTTCTCGATGAAAGTGTAGGCATATTGCGACCACATATCCGCGATATATTGAGCAAAAGTAGCAGCAGCAATCATACGCCAAGACTGGGAAAAACGCCCGCCCCAAAAAGCGAGTAGCAAGGTACTGGCGATAATCAACAGACCAACATCAGCCGCAATATAGAAAATGTTCACTGGATCGGCAAATTGACTCAACAGCTCATCGGTTGAAGTTACCCAAGCAGGTAAAGTAGAAATTGACTCCACTGCTTCTTCTTCAAAAGCAACTTCTACACCTCCAACTCCTAGAACAATCCAAGCTGCAAAAGCAATACCTGCAACAGCAATCAGGAAGATAACAATCCATTGCCATGATTCTAAATTCAAACGCCGGGGTAGCACCGCCAAAAACATACCCCAACCAATAAACAGATAAAATGCCATATAGAATAAATCTGCTGGCGATACATCTGGTTCAAGACCAAAATAAACTTCCCAAATGCCAAAAACGATGCCACCGAGAAAAAAGCAGAGCATTCCCAATCCTATACCCAGCCAGACTTTACGACCACTGGCGATCTGAGGACTACGAAAATTGCGATAACACAAAAATCCTGCACACAGAAAAGGTACTAATTCGAGAATGTAGGTACTAATAACATACCAAACGGGACTATTTTCCTCTGGAGCGGTAATACTGAATAGCAAAAACAAAAATAGAGAAAATACACCCCATACCATACCTAGGTAGGTGATATTTTGACCACTGAAAAGCTTTTTAGCTCCTGTTGACTTGTCTACAGAACTGCTCATAATACTATTTGCGATTCCTCAAGAATTAAAATTATCGCAAGAGGTTAATATCCTACTTACTTGCTCTTGCTTGCGATAATTGGTTCTTTTACCTTATCCTTAGTAGTCTAATGCTTCAAGCGTGCAGTAGCTGTAACAATTTGACTATAAGATCTCAGTGTGGAAAAGAGTTTAGGGACGCAGAATTTTACGTCCCTACAAGGCTTAAAGATTCAAATACTTTAATCTCCACAGATGTCTGTTAATTCTCTACATCTGTACCACTTGCCTAGATTCACTTTCAAGATAGCTATGTTATCTTACCTCTTTGAGACTTTCTACCTGTTTGGTGAACTTCTCGGTAAATAAACTCATGACAGTGCGATTTTCCCGCACAATAATATTGGCACTGACAGACATACCCGATTGCAAAGGAATGTTACGTTCATCTACGCGCAGAGTTTGGGAATTGAGACTAACTGTAGCTGGAAAACGGTAATAATTGTAGAGTTCATCAGGAGGTAGCGCATCGGAACCAATGGAAATTACCTCACCTTGGATATCACCAAACTCACTGAAGGGGAAGGTATCAACCCTCACATCAACATCCATCTTTTGGCGTACAAAACCGATATCTGCGTTGGTAATAAATACCTCCGCCACAAAGCTATCTTCAGGGACAATTTCTAGTAGCACTTCACTGGGGTTAGCCACAAAACCAGCACTTTTAGCCTGCATATTAAAAATAGTACCTGCCACTGGCGCTCTCATCTCCTGATAGCGTAAATTAAGCTGAGTTTGGCTAATTTGACTATTAATCTCAGCAATACCCTTATCATTCTCGACAATAGTTTTACTCAATTGGCTGTCAATTTCAGCAATACGTTTGCGGTTATCGGCGATGCGATCACGCAAATCCACTTCTGATACTACCGTCGTATTAATTAACTGTGATTGTGCTTGAGCAATGGTAGAATTCAACCGCTCCTCTTCCTTTTGCAGCCGTATAATTTCCTGATCTAAACGATTAACTTCTGCTTCTAGAGATTGAACCTCTTGTTTTTGCTGCAAAAATTGTAGATTAGGAAATGCTCCTTCCTGATTAAGCCGCGATAAATTATCCCGAATTACAGTGGCTGTTGCCAACTGACTTTGGATATCACCTCTTTGCACTCTAGTTTGGTTAATTTGTATCTTCGTTTGCTCCAACTGTTTCCGGCGCTGGTCAACCTCTCTTTGAGCCGCATCTTGGCGTGTTCTTAACTCCAGTTGAGCTGCATTAAGACGTGCATTACCAGTTTTACCTTGAATTTGAGCTGCAAAGAGATCATTTTCTTCCTCTAACTCCGCCCTGTTTCTCGCCAACAAAGCAATTTCAGCCGGAATCTTCAACTCCAAAATCGCCAGTTCAATTTCCCTTGAATTAGCCGCTTGACCCATTAAACGACGGTAAAATTGGGTTTCCTGGGTTAGGGAATTGCGAATTTCTTTGAGGGATTCTAACTCCGCCAAAGCTGCTGTAGAGTCAAAACTAACCAGCAAATCACCTGGTTCTACCCTATCACCATTCTCCACATACACAGCCTTCACCACACCACTCACAGGGGCTTGCACTTCCTTAACTGCACCTTGGGGTTTAAGCAGCCCCTTAGCGGGAACTACCTGCTCAATTCTGGCAAATGATGCCCAGGTAACACCAAAAGTAGCCAAACCCACAATTGTCCAAACAATGGCTCTTGACCAAACGGGAGATTGTCTGAGGACTACAGGCTGTTCAAACTCCCTTAGAGGAGGGACTTCACGATATGGAGGTCTTTCTAATGGTACTTCTTTGCGTTGATTAGGTCGACCAAGGGAGCCTTGATTGCCATCGATACCGTTTAAATTAGTCATTGCGTCTTAATCCTTTGGTTTGGGCGAATAGGGATTTGTAGTGGCTGGGAATAAGGTATATATAATTACTCTCTTGATCCATTATGCCTAGCTATAAAACTTTTTAAGTTCATCCCACGACTACAGTACGTGTAATTGCGCGTTATTTATTATTTTTCGTCGCTTGTTTGCGTCCGAAAGACTAAACAAATAAGTAGCTCTACATCAGCTATTTGTAGTCAATTTAAATGGAAAGGGTATTACTAGGGCTAGAAGTTAGATTCCTGCTGCATATAGAGGTAATAATAACGACCTTTGAGAGCCATTAGTTCTTCATGAGTCCCTTGTTCTACCACAGAACCAGCGTGCATCATTAGGATTGTATCCGCACTCTTGACTGTACCCAGACGGTGGGTGATAAAGAACACCGTAGTATCATGGAATGCCTCTGCTAGATTCAAACATACCTGCTGCTCTGTTTGGTAATCTAGGGCGCTGGTTGCTTCGTCAAGAACCAGCATTCGAGGTTGCTGAAGTACGGTACGTGCAATTGCAATACGCTGTCTCTGTCCCCCGGAAAGGGAAGATCCTCTCTCTCCCACTCTGGTGTTATAGCCTGCTGGTAAGCTCATAATAAAGTCATGAGCGGCTGCTACCTTAGCTGCGTAGAGAATTTCCTCTGTGGAAGCATCGGGGTTGGTGAGGGCGATATTATCCTGGACTGTACCATCAAATAGGAGTGTATCTTGAGGCACAACTCCAATCTGACGACGCAAGGAATATAACTCCACCTTCGCCACATCGTAATCGTCTACTAAAATGCGTCCTGCTTCCGCTTCATACAGTCGCACCACTAACTTGGTAAGGGTACTTTTACCAGCACCACTCTCACCCACAATACCGACAAACTGTCCGGGGTAAATTTCCAGAGTAATGTTGCGTAAATTTAAGTCGCCATTCTTTTTAAAACGGAAGGAGATATTCTCAAATTTAACTCCTCCGGTAATCGCTGGCATGGGAATATTACCTTTGTCTTCCCTACCAGATTCCTGAGGTGTGTCTACAATATCGCTTAAACGCTCCAGGGACAAAGCTACTTCTTGGAAGTTTTGCCACAATTGAGCTAAACGTAATAGGGGACTGGTTACATAACCACCAATAATTCGGAAGGCGATTAATTGTCCTAAAGAAAGATTTCCTTCAATTACTAAAAACGCACCCACACAGATGATTAGCAGGGAAGAAAGCTTGTTGAGGAAGCTACTCATTGAACCCGCCGCTGTGGAGGTGATAACATTTTTAAAACCAGCTGAAACGTAGCGAGCGTATAATTCTTGCCAACGCCAACGAGATCGCAATTCAATGTTTTGTGCTTTAACTGTTTGAATACCTGAGAGTACTTCTACTAGGTAAGATTGGGTTTCCGCATTGCGCTCTGCTTTCGTCCTCAACTGCTGTCGAATCAGGGGTGAGAAGACTACCGCTAGTACCACAAATAAGGGTACCGTTCCCAAAGCTACCGCCGTCAGTAGAGGGCTGTAGATAATCATCACCACAATGTAGACAACGGAGAATACCGAGTCTAGAACCACCGTCAAAGCAGTACCAGTGAGGAACTTCCGAATATTTTCCAGCTCGTTGATACGGCTAGATAATTCACCCACTGGGCGCTTCTCAAAGTAGCGCAAAGGTAAGCGCAACAAGTGGTCAATAATTTCTGAACCCAAACTCATATCGATACGGTTGGTGGTATCGACAAATAGATAGGTACGCAAACTACTCAAGAAAGCCTCAAAAATTGCGATTCCCAGCAGCAAGACTGCCAAGAATTTGAGGGTATCTATGCTTCCTTGGCTAATTACCTTATCGATAATTACCTGAATACCCAGAGGTTGAGCCAGGGTAAATAGTTGGACAAAGAAAGAAGCAATGAATACTTCTACTAAGACAAAACGGTAGTGCACCAGGGAAGGAAGGAACCAGCGAAAACCGAATTGTTGTTGTGGGGTATCTTTGGTTTCCTTCAGTAGTAGGATTTCCCCTTCATTGCCCCACTCCTGAATAAAATCATGGGGTTTGTAGCGCCGGATGCCCAGTTCTGGAATCCCTACTACCACCATCTTGTCGCTAATTTCGTAGAGTACCACTAGACTATCTTGCCAACGAGTGATACCCGGAGTTGGGAGGCGGGTAAGGGCTGTGGCGGGAATTTGTACTAGTTGAGCATCTAGCCCCATTAATTCCGTTACCGCACCACAAAAAGCCAGTGGAATGCTGCCATTTCTTTGCAGTTGATTATTCAAAACGCGGCGAATCACATCCCGGCGAAAGGGCATTTTGAAATGCTGGCTGAGCATCTGAAAGCAAGCCAAAGAGCCTTCTAAAGGTCCTTTTCCTCGCACATGGGGGTAATTCCTTTTGTTCGGCGGTGGGGGCTCTTGAACAAACTGGGAGGGACTATCTGGTAGTTTACTGGGTGCGTAGGGAACTGAACTATCCTCAGCAGCAACAACTTCACTGGGCACAGCTACTAAAGAGTCTACTGGCTGCTGGGATGTAGATTGAGCAGTGGGAGTGGGGGATAATACTCCAGGAGGAAAGCCAACTAAGCGAGCATGGCGATTACCACGAACCTGAAGAAATTTGGTCAATTGTTGGGGTTCAATGTAGCTTCCAGGGGGAAAATCGTCAACTTTACCACCACCACTGACAAACCAGGAAAGTTTAGGATCTAGACTAGTGAATGCTGTTTTCCCTGGTTTAATGTAGAAAATTTGAGCTTGCTCAATGGCTATGAGGGCTAATTCCTTGAGATTTCCTGCTCCCTGCGCCTGACGCTCTAGGTGGGTACCGAGTAGCTCAAAGGCTTCCACTAGGGCACACTGGTTTTTTAAACTATCGCCAAGGGAGGGATTTTGGTCAAGCAGTTCGAGAAAATCTTGACTTTTGAGGGTAAGCCAGGTTGCTTCTGTAGAAGCGATTGCAGTTTCACAGGGAACTTCACGCAGCAAACCCACCCAACCTAAAATCGCTCCAGGTTCTAATAATCTTAGGGTAATGGGCATTTGGGTACGTGGATCATAACCCAATAAGCGAGCTTGTCCTTCATAGAGAATTGCTACCTGGTGAGGCATTCGCTCTCGCAGGAGTATAGTTTGTCCCATACGATAGCGTAGAGGCTGTACCTTGGCTGCAAGCTTAGCAAGCTCTGCTGACGAGAGTTGTGTAAATGGTTTAATATTGCCCAGAAAGGATTGGATGGCGCTGGTTGTATAAGTCATAAGGGAATCAGCAATAGAGTGAGCCTTAAGTTAATTGATGTTTGGTGGTAGATAAATTACGCTTGAGAATGTGTTGCTCCCTTGTTTTGTCTTTTTTAACTAGTTTTTGCCCTTATTCTTCCTCCTCATCACTGGAATCAAGGGCATTTTTTACCTGTTCATTCAGCCAGTTTTTGAATAATTCATTGAGCAATTTTTGACGCATTGCTTCGTCTAGCTGAGCGGGAAGATATTTTTCAAGTCTGACAATTATGTACCATTCTCCAACACGTGTTGGTGGCCAAATTTGTCCTGATTTGCTAGCAGCAAGCATTTGGGAAATTTTGGGATGGGGTGTATTAATTTCCGTTGGTCCAATTAAACCTCCAGTTTGCGATTCTGCACCTTGAGAATACTTGCGTGCTAAATCAGCAAAAGAGCTTTCTTCTTCTTGAATACGAAAGTACAATTCCTGAGCGATTCCTGGATCCTGGGTTCGAATTAGAGAATACAAAACCCGGTCTAATTGACTTTTACGCTTGAGAAAGTAGGATTCAATTTGGTGTGCCCAGGTTTCTTTTTTAAATTTTTCTAGCTTCAGTCGGCGCACAGCTAGTTTAGGTACATTCTCACTCTGGAGTTTCTGTTGTTTGCACCATTGATCCATTGCCGCTTCATTGGTAAGCTGGTGGCGCTCGCAAAATTGCTGATAGGCAAGTTGCTCTTCTTCTGCACTAGATTCAATATCTGCGATTGCTTGGTCAATAACAATTTCACTACATAGCTGGGGCAGAATTTGATAATCACCTAGTAGTTTTATTACTTCTGCAGCTGTAAATTTTTGGTTGCCAACTTTTAATACGATGCTCATTGCTAGGTGCTCATTGTTATTTGTTCCTCATCCATTGCTATAGCTCTTAACTATTAGCAAATTTCTGAATTCACAACACTAACTCAACGACTCAATTGTTCAACTACATTGAATCAGGAAATACACTTCCTTGGTATCCCAAAAACTTTTGGTGGACAATTTCCTGAAATGTTTTCATGTCTGTTTGCCAATTACTGACTTTATCTGCCAATTGAGTCACTCGCTCGAGTTCATTGCCTTGGGCAACTCCATAGTTAAAGCTACCAGAAAACAACAGAGATGAAATTTGTGATTGATCCTTTCTTTGTACTTTTGCCTCATTAACACTCAAGTTTAGTTGGCACTTTTCCAGCTGATAGAGGAAGTTAAGATTGGCTTTGACTGGCGCTTGTCCCAAATTTCGCCAAGGACCAGGACTAATGAGACTATTGATAATAAAATTGCTGGCAGCATCTTCTCCATTACCGAGACCAACTAGAGTTCTGGGATTAATGCTAACTACTTGATAATTGGCATTGGGCAGTTTCTCTGCGTACTTAATGGCTACTTCTGGTGCTTTAATTTCTTCTAGAGCTTTATTAGCAATTGGCTCGGAAAAAGTAACGGAACCTCCTTGAGCCGCCATATTCACGCCATTTTTGAAATTTAATTGTACCAGGCGGGGGTTAGCAACTGGTTGACGCGATAATTCCCAATCCTGGGGGATAATACCACTGACTTTCAAAAAATTGAGGTTCAACATTCCTGCGTTGAGGTTTGTTGCGTTGAGAACAATAGCAATTTCCTGGATTTCTAAAATTTTATTCACAAAGCTATTCACTGAATTTAGAACCAAATTTGTTTCTCTCGAAATTCTTGATGTTTCTTGATGAGATTGTCAAGTGTATCGAGTTGAGCGAGTTATCTTATCACTGGTTGTGAATTTCGCACTCCAAACCATATCACCCTTAACTAACCTAACCTATGCCATAACAGGTTTAACATAATTACCCCTAAATTGAGCAAAAGGTCTTATTTATCTTTTTCAGTGGGGAAAGTAACCCTATCGGGAAAATATGTAATGTGTAGTTATTATCGTTGTTGCATCATCAAAGGGATGGGGAGTTAGGGAGATGGGGAGATGGGGAGATTGGGAAGTAGGGAGATTTGTGTTTTTTCCTCTCCCAAATCATCTCACCATTGAACTCTACTTTTTCGCAAAAATGCGAACTAAACCAAAGCCAAATCTACCTGAAAGATAAAATCATCAAAGGAACTATCTCCACCATCGAGACTATCTTCAAAGGCAAAAGTATTATCTCCCAGTAGGCGCAACTGGTCGACACCATTAGCATTTGCTAGTGTAAAAGGAGAAGAGAAAGCTTCCTCATCGCCATTTATTAAGAGATAAGGTGCATAGATAAAACCACCTGCAATGGTTATGGGGTTGGGGTCAATAACATCGAATTCAATGATACTTTGATTGACGGCAACAGCGGCGTATTCAGGATTTTCTGGGGTGAGGAAAGTACCTGTTATTGGGTCAAAAACCGTTCCCTGCTCATCTAATACTAGATACAATCCTCCCACATTATTCAAACTAGCATTGCCAGTGGCGCGAATGGTGGTGCGTAGCAATTCCCCTGCTTGATTGCGTAAGTCAATTAATTCTCCCTCACTGTTTCCTTGCAGCCCTGTGCCAAGGGTATTATCTGTAGTGGTACGCAGGGTTACCGTCAAGTCATTAAAATCGACATCACCATTGGTTTCATCTTCCCAGTTAAGTTGAAAGAAGCCATCATCTAATTGGTTGACATCCAGGAATGATATGTCGCCAAAACCAAGCAAGACTTCTGATTCTGCTGTATTCTCTACCACTGCATTGAGGGTAGTTTGAGGAGTGAGGAACAAACCAAAATTATCACCACTTTCAAAGTCAGGTATAACTCGTCTTAAGTCTTCGCTAAAGAAGTTGCGGCTATTGAGAAAGTCCTGGGACAATGAATTTAGTGCAGAGAAAATAACTTGACTCTCTGAAGCTAATGCTTCTAAATAGTCTGGATTATCAGGTGTTACACCGTTAACTGTTCCTGAAGCATCATCAAATCGCACTAGATAAATTTCGTTGACATTCCCTGCATCAACGCCTGCTAAGGTAAATTCCAGTGCTATTTCCTCGGAACCATCAATTAGGGAAAAGATGTTGTTTTCATCAACAATTAGGTTGGGAATGGGATTTGGTGCTGGTAACTCACCCGCCGTAATTTGACCACGAATCGCCCCCGTTGGGGAGTCTTGGGTATGGACATTAAAGTACAGGTCAACGTCTTCTCCTGACTGCGCCTGACGCAGTTGAGTGACAAATTCACTTAGGGGTTGATTGGCACTATCGCTTTCTTCCCAAATTCCTGAGATTGTAGTGGAACCGTCAGCATTGATGGTGATATTCAGGTCATCATCATCCTGATTAGGGTTAATAATACCAAAAACCACATCCCCATTGGCACCGCGAGGGGCATTATGGAAGTGCAGCATGGTGACATCGTCTCCAGTTTCTGGAGTTTGGGGCGCAATTCCAGCTAAAACCCCAAAATCTAAACCGGATACTGTTAAGCTGTAGTTTAAACTTGTTCCTAGTTCGTTAAGGCGTAATTGTGCTGTACCTGTAGCTAAAGATTCAGAAGGCGCTACTTCTTGGTTTGCATCAAGTTCAGATGAGAAGACAAAGGGTTGAATCGGTTCACCCAGAAGGGTTTGCTCAATGGTTTCAGCAAAGATCGCATGACCTTGAGTTGTAGGATGGAATGTATCCCAGAAGAAGAATTCCTCTGGATTAGGTGGTGTGGGAAATTGGAAGAGTAGAGGATCGCTAATATTAGTAAAACCGAAATCAGCCGGATTCTGAGCAACGGCATTACTGATGCTAAAAAAATCTACGAGGGTTGTCTCAAAATCGAGGTTATCTAGGGCTGATTCTAAGGCACTATTAAAAGCAATGGTAAGGGTTGTGGCTTCATTTTCAAGTTCATCGCTACCGGGAATTAAACCAAGATTGGGTAAATTGGGAACAACTATTTCTTGAGCGCCCAATGCCTCTAAGCTAGAAATAGCAGTAACTAGGTTAGTGATACTGTCAGTAATAAAAGCAGTGGGATCTTCGGGAATTACACCGTCAACTAAACCGCTAAAGTCGTTGGCACCCGCCCAAATAATGTACAATGCATCTTCATCAGCACCCTCAGCACCCACACGCGCTGCAAATTCATCAATTTGGTCTAGTAGTCCCGGTAAGTCTAAACCCGTGTTATCGTCATTGGTATTATCTCTACCTGTGGTTGCGCCAGCAAAAGCAAAGTTATCGTTGGGGTCAAAGTTTAAACCCAGTTGATTAGCTAGAATTTCCACGGCGACAATACCGTTGGAAACACGCCCTTCAAAATAGGGGGGGCTAGGGGGAATTCCAGTGACAGCAAAGGAATTACCTGTATCGGAGAGGCTATCACCAAAAACAATTATTTCTGAATCGTCCTGGGGATTAACCACAGATTCGTTAATTACTTCGCTAATCGTAATGCGGGCGATCTGGTAACCTGGAGCAGAGAAGTCTGCATTTACAGAATCGGTTGAGTCTACAATGCCTCCAGAACCAGGAGGTAATAAACCAGGATGGAGTTGTATAGTGCCGTTTTCATCAACACTTTGAAAGAAGGTATCAAAAGCAATCGGAACAGTTGTGGGATCTTCGTCGTTTACTTCTGTACCCGCATCCCAAACCTGGTTACCCAGAATAATAAAATCCGCACCAATAAAATTCCCTTCCGCATCGAAAATAGGAATCTCCTCTGGATCCTCGTTACCAATAAAAGCATCATTACTAGGAAATACCATCGAGGCATAGCTAAAAAAGCGATTGGTACTGTTGCTATCATCTAGGACAATTGTTGTCTCACTAGTTGCTCCTGATGGCAAGCTAAAAAATGATTCTTCCTCGCCAAAAACTAAGTCTTGAATACCACCATTAGCTGCAGCTTCGCTCTCACTAAATGAAGCAGCTATAGTTCCAGGAGTCGCTGGTAAATCACTTAGTTCACTACCTAGATTCAATAATTCTTGAATTAGTGGCAGGACAGTTTCTAAATCGACCCCTTGTAAAGCACTAGCGAGAGCATTTACATCTAAATTTGGGTCAGCAAAAATATCAAAAAGAGGTTGCAGCGTTTCTAAATCCAAACCCACATCAGCTAACTCCTGAAGCGCAGGTAAAAAGGCATTGGTATCAACACCAGCCTCAGTAAGTTCCTGAAACACTAAGAAAAGAGTACCAGTATTTAATCCTGAATTTGCTACTTCCTCCAAAAGTAACAAAATAGTTTCTGAGTCCAAATCGGAGTTAGCTAACTCTTCAAAAATCGGCTCTAGGGTAGTTAAATCGAAACCAGAATCAATTAGGGTTTCAAATGTTGGTAACACCTCACTTAAATCGAGACCTGAATTATTTAATTGCTGAACGGTTGACAGTAAATTTCTAGCATTAAAACCTGCAGCATTAAATTGTTGAACTAGAGGTTGAATCTGACTTAAATCGAGACCTGAATTAATTAAGTTTGGCACAATTGCTCGCAAATCTGCCAAATTACCACCATCTTCGAAAAACTGAGATAAAGCAGTGCCGAAAAAATTGGGAATATTAGTTTCCAGACCCGTAACCCCATCTTCTGCAATCAACTCAATCCCAGAAGATGCCATCGCACCTTCATCGAAAATATCGAAACTGCCATCATGAACAGCGATCCAAATAGGAAGCAAATTAGCCCCATTCTCTGGCGCCAAATTTTCCACAGTAACCTTGATTTCCGTTGTCATAGCTTTTTATAAATAAAAATTGTTCAAAGTGCGATCATGCAGCAAACTTTGCCATCAGGAAACTAAAAGCCTAAACCAGTTTTATCTGCCTAGTGCTGAACCTGTGTAATTAATTTGCTGATTATTTTTTCGCCAACTTGTAGATGCTAAAAATATCAAAAATATTCTGTAGGCTAGATTATGCCATAAATAGCAGAGTAATTAGCCCAAATTTTCAAAAAAAAACTACCCCTAAGCAAGAATAACTAATTAAAGTCAAAGTACTCCCATCCCGCCGTAAAACTACTGAAATAAAATAACAGTAAATTAACAAAAATCAGTGTTGTAGTTAGGTAATTCTCGACTGAGAAGAGAATAATTCCCCCAAACCCCACCTCCCCAAATCCCGAAACCAAAACAATGTTATGGGCAATCAAATGGAGTTATAGCGCTACGCATATAAGTTAGGACAGTGTAGATTGGTTAAAAGTGAACAATAACAAGGAAATAGGGAAAAGATAAATGTCCTGTAGTGCTATAGTTGTTAACTAATTCCTCGTGCTTCAGCTGAGGTATTTCCTGTTGTTTTTTACTTGTCCAAAAACAAATAACAAATAACAAACAACAAACAACCAAAAGTTGGGCGACTATCAGTAATAGCTACTTACCTATTCTCTTATTTGTCTCCAGGAAATTATAACGTTGCAAGATTTTCTCTAACCTTACATCCTTCTCCAACAGACAAGCATGACCACTATCTGGTAGAATTTCCATCTGTGCCTGGGGTAACTCGCACACCAAACGTTTAGCCTCTGCTACCGAGGGTAACAGGCGATCTTGAGCACCTGCAATCACCAGAGTTGGTCGCTTAATTTTTTGCACTTGAGAAAAACTGAGATCAAAATTTTGCAGCAAAAACATCCGCCAAGCAGCAGTTTGCGGAGGTACTGACTTCATCGCTTTAAGCAGAGAATTACGACTTACTTTCGTGATTCTACTCAATGCAGCCAAAAAAGGTAACAGTGTGAGGGTTGACACCTGGTAGGCAAACTCCGGTAAATTACCAGTAATCGCTGCTCCTAAGTGCAACAAAGGACGCTCCTTAAACGAAGAAGCAGGATTAACCAAAACCAAGTGAGAATACAATTGGGGTGCACTAACCGCCACTTTTAGCGCTAAACAGCCACCAAAAGACTCACCACATAAATATACTAAGCGCCTCGGCTGTATTGTCAATTCTGCAGTAATCAAATCAATTACTTGCGCGCTTAAAGTTTCCCAATCAGACAAAGAGTTTTGCGGTAGGGCGAGACAGCGCAAGGAAAAGTATGGTGCTAAACCCCGAATTTGATTTAACAGCAATTCACCTGTCCCATCCATACCAGGCAAAAAAATAAATAAAGGTAGGTCTTTTTTTGTATTGTATGTTCGCAGAAAGTAAGGTTTAGTCATTGAATCTGGCTGTTTCACCTCTGATATTTTTGAATTCCTTGCCTTAGCAATCCATCAATTTCCTGATTACAATAATCGGTTAATTCGGTCACAATTTTTCTGCAACCTCTTCCCCGGTATTGACGTTTTTGCTTCTCGCCAATCCAATAGGGGCGACCAATAAATACATGGGCACGGTGATAGACTGCTACGGGATGCCAACCTGGCTGATTAAAAAGTGGCTCAGAAGAATCAAATAAACGCAGCAAGCGCAGAGGAAAGGGAAAGTGAACTGTTTCTTCAACTGAGGCGATAGCAATGGGTAGAACCGCCAAATTAGTCACCGATGACCTCAAAGCAAGATGGGCAAAACCACGCTGAAAATCAGCCATTTTCCCAGGTTGTGTTAACCGTACCATTGGTTTTCCACCTTCTGGAAACAAGCCAACCCATTGACCAGATTGCAAAAAACGATTAGCCTGCTGCAAAAAATGATGTTGTCGTTGTCCTGGTTTGTCCAAGGGAAAACACCCCAACAACTTAATTAATTCCTTGAGTACTGGCACTTCGCCCATATAGTGATGACAAGCAATGCGTATTGGTCTCTTTAATGCTTGCATCAGAATAGGCGCATCTAAAAAGCTGCGGTGATTACTGACAACAATCACTGCACAATCTTGGGGAATGCGATTGTCATGATAGACAAATAGCCGCGTTCCCATTGTCATGAGTAAATATTCGGAGATAAGAAGCGCACTAGAGGGCATTAATCAAAGTTTGGTGGAGTTGTAACTATTCTTAAAATAAACCTTAACTTTCCACCTTTGCTCTAACTTTAGCCCTAGTGTGTATTTGTCTAGTGTCAGAGCCTTGGCAGCCAAGGGGGGGGTATGACCCCTCACTTTTAAAAGATATTAGGGTAAGCAAAATACACACAAGTAAGTCTTTAAATCAAAGATTTCTTAAGAAACAGCCATAACATATATCTCTGATGCCATAAAGCCATTTTGAACGATACTGATGCCTCCATTTTGTTAATCGCAAAGGGGGTAAAGTTTTAGTATCGTTAGCTACAAGCTACAATAATTCTTCAAACTCAAATTATTTATTGGCACCATTGCACGCTAACCTCCAGTGAAGGTAAATAAATTCATTACATAGAAAATTTATATAGTATGAGCCAGAGCAATCACAACCAGAATAAATTTGCCTTAACTACGCCACTTTATTACGTCAATGATGTACCTCATATTGGTAGCGCCTATACAACAATGGTGGCAGATGTGGTAGCTCGCTTCAAGCGTCTTCAAGGCAATGAAGTACTGTTAATCACAGGAACAGATGAACATGGACAAAAAATACAGCGTACTGCAGAAGCTCAAGGTCTTGACCCCCAGGAGCATTGTGATAGGATAGCAGAGCGTTTTGACTTTCTATGGCAAGCTCTAGATATTCAATATGATCGCTTTAGTCGCACCACAAATGAGCGTCATGCTGCCATTGTTAAGGAATTTTTTCAACGTGTTTGGGATAACGGCGATATTTATTTGAGTCAGCAACAGGGTTGGTATTGCGTCTCTTGCGAGGAATTCAAGGAAGAAAGGGAGTTGCTACCTGATGGCTACTGTCCTATTCATACCAATAAAAAGGCTGAGTGGCGTGATGAGCAAAACTATTTTTTTCGCCTCTCTAAATATCAATCGCAATTAGAAAAATTGTATGAGCAAAGACCCGATTTTATCCAGCCCGAAAGTCGTCGTAATGAGGTGTTGAGTTTTGTTAGCCAAGGATTGCAAGATTTTTCCATTTCTCGGATTAATCTAGATTGGGGATTTCCTGTTCCTGGAGATAATAATCACACTATTTACGTTTGGTTTGATGCTCTTTTAGGTTATGTTACCGCCTTACTAGATCCTGAGAGTGAAACAACTTTAGATTCTGCCCTAGCTAAATGGTGGCCGATTAATTTACATTTGATTGGGAAAGATATTCTCCGTTTCCATGCTGTGTATTGGCCTGCCATGTTAATATCAGCCGGAGTTGAACCGCCAGGAAAGGTTTTTGGACATGGTTTTTTGACCAAAGATGGCAAAAAAATGGGTAAAAGTTTGGGTAATACCATCGATCCTGTAGCATTGGTAGAAAAGTACGGTTCTGATGCGATTCGCTACTATTTCCTTAAGGAAATCGAATTTGGACAAGATGGCGATTTTAATGAAACTCGTTTTATTACCGTTCTCAATGCTGATCTTGCCAATGATTTGGGGAATTTACTCAATCGGACATTGGGCATGGTAAAAAAATATTGCCAAAGTATTGTACCCAACATTGAAAGTGATGCCATTGAAGCTGATAATAGCTTGAAGCAGATTGGCAGTAGTTTGTCCCAACGTGTTACTAGTGCCTATGATGCTTTGCTGTTTAACCAAGCTTGTGAGGCAATTTTCCAGCTGATTCGTGCTAGCAACAAATTCATTGATGATCAAGCACCTTGGAAGCTTTATAAACAAGGTGAGCAAGCAAAAGTCGAACAAGTTCTCTATTGTGTTTTAGAATCAGTAAGGCTGGCTGCATATTTACTTTCACCAATTATTCCCAACTTGAGCAGTAAGATCTATCAACAACTAGGTTTTGATCTCAACTTCAATGAGTCAGATTTGGTGCAACAAAATGCTCCTTGCTTAACTCATATGAAATGGGGTATTCTGCCTGCTGGTCAAAAATTGAGTCCGCCTCAACCAATATTTTCTCGGTTGGAACCATTGGAGGGAGATGAACAGTCATAAAAACCAAATATATAATAATTGGAAACATGAATTGCTGCCACTCAGGCAATAATTCTTGAAAGGGCATCTCTTGCTAAGTTTAATAAGCTTAAATATAACTGAGATAATTTAATTGCTCCCATAACTAATTTTAATCAAGTAATTAACTTTGATTTCAATTGTCTGTTTATCTGATTCGCTAATACTAAATATCTGTAAGCTCACCTAGGGCACAAGAAATAATAAAAAGAGGATAAAAATGTTAGATAACTTTGGCAGCGATCCGGTTTTTTCACCGGAACAAGTATTGGAAAATCGAGGTAAAGTCGCGATTTTTATTGATGGCTCTAACCTATTTTATGCTGCTCTGCAATTAGGAATTGAGATTGACTATACTAAACTTCTATACCGTTTAACCTCTGGTTCTCGTTTGCTCCGCTCCTTTTTTTATACAGGAGTTGATCGCACTAACGAAAAACAACAGGGATTTCTCCTGTGGATGCGGCGTAATGGTTATCGCGTAATCGCTAAGGATTTGGTACAGCTACCCGATGGTTCCAAAAAAGCGAACTTAGATGTGGAAATTGCCGTCGATATGATGGCGTTAGTCAATTCCTACGAAACAGCAGTTTTAGTCAGTGGCGATGGTGATTTAGCCTATGCTGTTGATGCTGTTAGTTATCGAGGAGCTAGAGTTGAGGTAGTAAGTTTGCGATCTATGACCAGTGATAGTTTAATTAACGTTGCTGATAGGTATATTGACCTTGACCAGATTAAGGAAGATATTCAAAAAACTTCCAAACCTCAATATAACTATCGCAGTTTTTCTGGTATGGGTCTATTGGATGAAGAAAATCCAGGATAATAAGTAAGCTGAAAAATGCCATTTTTTGCTCTATTAGTGTACCGATTCTCTTAGCTTCTATGATCACAAAAGGAAAAAGGGAAACTGAGGAGGGACAAAAAAGCAACAATGATCTGGGGTGAGTCGACAGACAAAGGAAAATTACAGCTGAAGCTTGCTAAGTTTTTACTGTTAGCATTATTGATCACTATAGCTGCTTGCCAAACCCAAGGTCAGCAGCCTTCACAGGAAACAGAGAACCTTACCAATTCTGTAGAAGAGGAAAGTTTAGTACTTAAAAATGCTACCCTTGAGCAATCGGATGATGAAGGTAATATACTCTGGCAAATTGAGGCGCAACAAGCAGTTTACAGTGATGATAAACAAACAGCTCAACTACAAGATTTAAAAGGCAAACTATTCCGCGAAGGTGAGGTAGTACTGCAAATAACTGCTAAGGAAGGAGAAATCCACGATAACGGGGAGAAAATTTTTCTACGCCGTAAAATTGTAGCAACAGATCCTCGTAATAGTGCCGTTATTCGAGGAGAAGAAATTGAGTGGATTCCTGAAGATGATGTGCTGATTGTTAGCAAAAATCTTACTGGTAGCAATGAACAAGTACAAGCAACAGCTAAGAGTGGAAAGTATTTTACTTCTGAGCAGCTTTTGGAACTTCAAGGTCAAATTATTGCTACAACCAAAGAACCAAACCTGCAAATGAAAACTGAGTTTTTATCTTGGGAAGTAGCAAACAAAAAGGTTCGAGGTAATCAGAAAATTCAGATTGATCGTTTTGAAGATAAAACCATTACTGATCGCATAGTAGCGGATAAATCTGAGGTAAATTTAGAGACCAAAGTTGCTGTTTTGCAGAACAATGTTGAGTTTAAATCTCTTGAGCCATTAGTCCAAATTGCCACCAATTCAGCAATTTGGAATGTGGATGGGCGTACTGTACTTTCTGATCAACCAGTGCGAATTGTAGATCGCAAAGAGAGTCTTACTTTAACAGCTAATGAAGGTATCGCAGACCTTAAACAAGAGATTGTGCGATTAAAAGGTGGAGTTCAAGGAATTAGCCAGCGCAATCAAGGAAATCTCTACGCCAACCAACTAACTTGGGAAATTCCCACCCAAATAGTGCGCGCACAAGGTAACATTATTTACCGGCAAACTAATCCCAGTTTAGACCTCAAAGGTGCACAAGCAGTGGGAAGATTGCAGGATGAAACTCTGGTGGTTACTGGTGGTGGTAACAATACTAGAGTGGTTACAGAGATTATTCCCTAGAGTTTAGGGCGCAAATGTATGGAATTATTACCAGAAAATTTACAAAGTTTAAAGGAACAGGTTGCTCTTGTTACAGGTGCTTCACGTGGTATTGGTCGTGCAACGGCTCTAAATTTAGCTCAGCAAGGGGCTAGTGTTGTAGTTAATTATGCCAGCTCAAGTGACGCAGCAGCAGAGGTTGTAGGGGAAATTACGGCGGCTGGCGGTAGTGCGGTGGCGATACAAGCAGATGTGTCTCAAGCTGAACAAGTAGATAAGCTGATTGGGGAAACTAAGGATAAGTTTGGTCGACTAGACATTTTAGTTAATAATGCTGGGATTACTCGTGATGGATTGATTCTACGCATGAAACCACAGGAGTGGCAAGCGGTAATAGACCTTAATTTAACGGGTGTTTTCCTGTGCACTAAGGCGGCGAGTAAAATTATGCTCAAGCAACGTCGGGGCAGAATAGTTAATATTACCTCAGTAGCGGGGCAGATGGGTAATCCTGGCCAAGCCAACTATAGTGCAGCTAAAGCTGGTGTAATTGGTTTTACCAAGACTGTAGCTAAGGAATTGGCAAGTCGTGGTATTACGGTTAATGCTATTGCACCTGGATTTATCAACACGGATATGACTAGCGATTTATCCTCAGAAGAGATTCTCAAATTGATTCCTCTGGGACGTTACGGGAAACCAGAAGAAGTTGCAGGTATGATAGGCTTTTTGGCTGGGGATCCTGCTGCTGCTTATATCACAGGACAGGTATTCAATGTGGATGGAGGTATAGTAATGGCTTAAGTAGGGACGTTATTGGCTACATCTCTACATGATCGCGGGACATATTTTGTCCTTGCGTCTTTTTAATGAAATTTATATTAAAATTACGGCTTGTTACCAATCAGCGATTGCTTGCCCTTGCAATTTGCAAACTTTGTTAATATGGAGTGGTTTCTTGATTTTTTTGCCTATGGCAAAAATTCAGACCTCAAACTCAACTGTATGATTGATTTTGCCCCCATCCTGGAGTTTTCGCGCTACAACTGCACGGCTATCTGTGCTTTTTTGGTACCTGCTAATGTGTTAGCAACGATACAAACTTTAGTATTTCTCTACCTTAGGCGTCCTCTATCTCAAATTTGGCTAGCTTCACTTTTTGCCTGTAGCTTTGCCTTCGCAATGTTCCTTCACGTTGCTACTTGGCTAATAATTGGAGTAGTTATGGCTCCTACTTTTATTTTGTTGGGTTTAGTTGCTACTTGTCTAGTGGTAAATTTGGTAGTGATTATTTATCCTGAAAAATTGCGAGGAATATTGCAGTTAGTAGTGCAAAGAGTTCACAGATATCTACTGCTATTTTTGAATAATCCTGTGAAAACTAAAGGTTTATTTGGTCTGCAGAATCGCTAACAATCAGGTATTATTTTAGCCACTGAAACAAAATTTTTTCTAGAAAAGTTTTCAATTGGAATCAAAGGAATAATTAAAAATATTTATTTCTTCCCAGTAAATATTTGAAATGATGTCAATTGATTCTTGGTCATAGTGTTGACGATAATCTTCTCCTGTGCCCTTAATCTTGTGTGGCAGGGTTATTTTAGGACTATCAATTGCTTGACAAACTGTTTGAAAATCTTCAACTAAGTTCTCAAAGCGACCAATATAATCAAGATTAATTGAGCCATTAAAACTCTTCAGCCAATAAGTCTGTGGCTTTAGCATTTGTTTTCCTGCATACATTTGTAGGAATTCTTTGAAGGAAATATCATCTTTGATGTTGTGTTTGTGTCGATGAAATTCATCCCGCATCACATTTTTGTAGCATGAAAATGCACGTGACCAAGGGTTGCGTATGAAGGTAAATTTGTAGTAACTATTGTATTGCTCTTTCGTCACTTTAAGTTTGTTATTCGGATTCACTGCGTTACGATATCGATGACGTAATCTTCTTGCAGCTTCTAAAATATTGTCTTTAGATAACAAAGTTTTAGGTGTGAGTAGAGGTCGTTCAAGAAATCTTACATTACGGTGATCTTGACCTTCTCTACCATGATGATTGTCAAGGTGACCTAAAGCTTTTTCGATACTAGTTCCTGCACATTTTGGTATGTGTATAAAGATGCATTTGTATTGGTGTGAAATCATGTCCTTAATTTTTTTGCTAAGTACTAAAACTATTTTTAGTAAGTATTTTTAGATTTTTGTGACCATTGGTAATCGCATACAGAACTCAGTACCTTGACCTAATTTGGAATAAACTTCTAGGCTACCAGAGTGAGTTTCGTTGATAATTTGGCGGGCGATTGCCAAGCCCAATCCAGTTCCTTTGCCTACACCTTTGGTAGTAAATAAATGGTCAAATATACGTGATTTAACTTGTTCTTCCATACCCTTGCCGTTGTCATAAATGCAAATTTCTACTGTATTTTTATTACTATTTACTGCAGTTTTAATAGTAATTTTCTGAGGACTAGCTTCTAAATCAGCAAATGAATAATGCTGGGCTTCTTCATCAAAAACATCAATCGCATTTGCCAGAATATTCATAAATACCTGGTTTAATTGTCCAGGGAAGCATTCAATTTCTGGTAATTCTCCATAGTCTTGAATTACTTCTATTGCAGGTCTATTTTCATTTGCTTTAAGGCGATATTTTAAGATGAGTAAGGTACTATCAATACCATCGTGTATGTTAGCACTAACTTTATGATCAGTATCAGCACGTGAAAAAGCGCGCAGGCTGGTGCTAATATTTTTAATGCGATTAGTGGCACCTTGCATTGCTTTTAGAAGTTTAGGTAAATCTTCACACATAAAATCTAAATCAATGTCCTCTGCGTGTTCATCAATTTCTTCTACTGCATGGGAATAGTTTTGTTGGTAAAGTTCAAGGTGTTCTAGTAAGTTTTGTAGGTAATCATTAATGTTGTTAATACTGCCATTGAGGAAGCCTAGGGGATTATTAATTTCGTGGGCAACACCTGCAACTAAGTTACCCAAAGATGCCATTTTTTCATTTTGTACCATTTGCAGTTGGGCTTTTTGGAGTTCTTGTAGAGCTGTTTCTAGACTATAATTTTTTTCTTGAATCTCACTTTCCATGCGTTCGCGTTCAGTGACATCAATGCCTAATCCAACAATACCAATAGTTTGACTGTCTTTATCTTTAACCTGAGTTTTTACTGTTTCGAGGGAGTGTTTTTTACCCTCAACAAAGGGGATAAGTTCTTTGGAGTAATACGGAGTATCTTGAGCTAAACAACCGAGGTCTGATGCTATACATGTTCGAGCTACTTCTTCCCCTAGGATATATCGGTAATGAGGAGCAGAAATAAAAGCTTTTTCGTTGATACCTACATCATCACAAAATGTCTTATTAACTAACAGCATTTTGCCACGGACATCGGTCATCCAAATCCAAATTGGGGCATTGTCCAAAATAGCTCTTAATGTTGATTGATGGGCAATTAGTTTAGTTTGCGATTGTTTAAGTTGTTTTTGGTTAGCAATGGACTCTTGATACAATCGTGCATTTTCCAAAGAAATAGCGGCTTGAGAGCAGAGGAAGTTGAGAATCAGAATTCGTTCTTGTGTAAATACGCCACTAGTTAAGCGATTTTTCAGATACAAAATTCCAATTAATTTTCCCTGATTGAGTAGTGGTAAACATAAAACACTTTTGGGTTGTTGCTCACTCAAGTACTTATCTATTACAGGTAAATCTGTTTTCATTTCATCAATGACAACCACTTCTTTGGTATGTTTAACATACTGAATTAGCTTGACAGGAAGGTTGGGATTATCTTCGATATCATCTGAAGTTATTTTAGTTTTATCGTATGTAGCAATCGCTTCGACACACCATTGTCCTTGACTATTGGGGAGAATTAAAATACAACTATCTCCACCAGAGTTTTGTAAGATTATTTGAGTAAGCTGTCGGAGTAGTTCATTGAGTTGAATAGTACTCGAAAGGCTTTGAGAAGCTTTGAGAATTGCAGCAAAATCTAAGACAGAATTAACACTGGCACTGGAAGCAGTCGTAATTGTTGTTGCATTCTGAAGAGATGGATTGGTATTAGTTAATGTGGTTAATGTATCGATAAAATTTAGATTTAGTGTCGCTTGCTGTAGGATTGGACTTAGTAAATTGGGATAATTTTTTTCTAAATCATCAGTTTTAGCTTTGGCTCCCCAGCGAGCATAACAATAGTAGGCTTCTTGCATATAGCTACTGGCAATTTTCTCTTTGCCCCAATCCAGATAAAATTTTGCTGCTAGTTCGTTAGCAATAGCTTCTTCTTGAGTAAATTCATTGGCTTTAGCACCAGAAATCGCTTGTTCGTATAGCTCAATGGCTTCGATTTTTTCTCCCCGCAGGCGATGAGATTCTGCTTCGATGAGATAGTATTTATGCTGGAAATTGGCAGGAGAAAATTTGGACCAAATCTTTAGTTGACTTTGATTAATAGCAAGAATATTTAGATCTTGCTCTGTTATTTTTTTATTGCCTAATAAGGCAAGGCTGTAATAGAAATTATGCTCCGATGCATAAAGAGTTCCCATTGCCGCTTGCCGATATTGCCAGCCTTTTTCTCCTGCTTCTTTGGCACCGATATAGTCTCCGAATAAATAGGAGAGTTTGGTTTGCGCTTCATAGAAACAGAGGACAAGAAAAAGAATATTATTTTCTAGACATTGGGATAAAAAACTTGCACCATCTAAAATTGAGCCATTGAGTAACTGTGGTTCTTCATTTTCTCCCACAAGATTGGCAACAACTTGTTGATTAATACGCAGAAAACCTGCGTGGAAGTCGTATTTAGCTTGGATAATTACTGGTAGATATTTTTGTTGGTATTTACTTACTTCATCTAAAGGAACACCACGATACAAAAGATAATTACAATAGTGAACCGCAGCATAGAAAGCATATTCTATATCTCCATTTTCAAATCCACTTTGAATCGCCTCCGGGAGAGCAACAATAGTATTTTGAAGATGCTCCTTCCAAGGTCGAACAAAAACATTAAACATATTACTGACTTTAGAAGCCAGGGTGCGTGCATTAAATTTGTCTAAGAGTTGTAAAGAGAGCTTACCGAACTCATATCCAGCTTCAAATTCGTCGTAAACTCCACACAGGAGTGCTCCAAACCAACTATAAGCAGAAGCAGCAAGGGGAGAATTGCCGTATTGCATACAATGACGAACAGTTTGCAGAATAATCGCCGGATAGAGGGTAGGATTGGCAATATAGGCAGCAGAACTAGCATTGGTGAGAATACGAATCGCTGCTAATTTTTCTTCATCCTTAACCGCTTCTAAAGTTGCTAAATTGGCAATTTCTGCAGTAGGTAAAGCAATTTCTTGGCGCAAGAATTCTACTTCTGCTTGAACTTGTTGCGGCTCAGTGGGTATATTAACACCAAGGAGAGAAAGAACATTTATCGCCAAGGCAATCGCCTCGTTCATTTTATTTTGATTAATTTCAAAAAGAATTTGCAATTCATGAACTTTGATGCGATCTAATAAAGTATGCGCCTTGGTTAAAGTTTCTTGGGAGAGAGTTTGGGCAGCCTGTAAGTTATGATTCAAATATTCAGCTTCAATCGTGGCAATTGCCAGTGCAAAATGAAGAGAATAAGCATCTTCCCAACTTGTTTGCCCTAAAAACAAAAGCCCTGTGTGACAATAGCTACGACTAGCTTCATAAGCAACCGAAGCCTTCGCTTTTTGACTTGCTTGTAAATTTAACTTGGCAATATCGTAACGTTCCGAGGGCTCTGTTATCAGCTCATGTTCCGTATTAAGATGGTTAACAATCGTAAAAAGGTGGTTTTCTAACTCACTTTCTGGAAGATTGTGCCAAAGTTGACGACCAATTTTGAGATGAGTTGCTTTTTTTTGAGCTTCAGGAATTAGGGAATAGGCAGCTTGTTGAACCCTATCATGCAAAAAGCGATAACTCACCGCCACATCTTTAACATCTCTTTGGTGATTCTCATAGTCTTGGAAAAACTTATAAGTCTCGCTTTCGGGAATCACAAATCCTTCCTGCAACCCCTTCCATAAATCTGCTGCTGTTTCCTCCAGATTGCGATTACAGACAATTACCAATGTTGCTAAATCAAAGCGATTACCAATGCAAGCTGCTAATTTCAAAACCTCCTGTGTCGCCTGAGGTAGCTTTTGCAATCGCCTCACCATAAACCCTACCACATCGTCTGTGAGTGCCAACTGCCGCACTTGGGCTAAATCACATTGCCAATATCCCGCATCTGAGGCAAAAGTAATGCAACCATCCTCGTGTAAACCCTGCAAAAACTGGGTCGTAAAAAAGGGATTCCCTTGAGTCTTCTGATACACTAATTGGGATAAAGGTAAGGCAATTTCTGGCGTACACAGTAAGGTTTCAGCAACCAAACAGGTAATATCTTCCTCAGCTAAAGGAGATAGGTTAATCGTATCGAGATTGGCACCGTGTTGAGCAATTTTCTCTAGCGTCAGCATCAACGGGTGTGCAGGAAATACCTCGTTGTCACGATAGGCTCCTAATAATAAAAGATAACCTGTTTGGGAATCGCCCATCAAAAGTTTTAGCAGATTTAAAGATGCAGAATCTGCCCACTGCAAATCATCGAGGAAAACAACCAGAGGATGTTCTTGGGTAGCGAAGACACGCACAAACTTACCCAAGATTAGATTAAAGCGATTTTGTGCCGCACCACCAGCAAGTTCAGGAACAGAAGGTTGTTTACCAATAATCCTTTCTAGTTCAGGAATTACGTCAATAATGACTTGTCCATTTTCGCCCACTGCCTCGAGAATTCGGGCTTTCCAGTGAACCAAATTCGCATCAGACTCACCCAGTAACTGTCCCATTAAACTGCGAAAAGCTTGCACAAAAGCAGAAAAAGGAAGATTGCGATTGAATTGATCAAATTTCCCCCTAATAAAATAGCCTTGCTGTCTGGTAATTGGTTTATGAACTTCATTAACCACCGCAGTTTTACCAATACCAGAAAAACCTGCCACCAGCATCATTTCCGCCTTACCCTGCGCCACCCTTTCAAAAGCATCGAGGAGAATTTGCACCTGCTTCTCTCTTCCATAAAGCTTTTCGGGAATCAAAAAACGGTCACAAATATCCCGCCTTCCTAGGGTAAACTCACTAATAGCTTGAGTGTCCTTATATTGCCTTAAACATTGCTCCAAATCATACTTTAATCCCAAAGCACTTTGATACCTATCCTCCGCATTTTTCGCCATCAGCTTGAGCACAATTGCCGACACCACCGGAGGAATAGTAGAGTTAACTTCGTGGGGTGGTTTGGGCTGTTTCGCAATATGACAATGTACCAATTCCAAAGGATCCTGGGATGGAAAAGGCAATTGTTTAGTCAATAGTTCGTAAAGTGTAACTCCTAAGCTGTAAAAATCAGTCCGATAATCAATACCTCGATTCATCCTCCCCGTTTGTTCCGGAGCTAAATAGGCTAGAGTTCCTTCAAGAACATTAGGATTATGGATTTCTTGAGTTTCTTTTGGTAGTAAAGAAGCAATGCTAAAGTCTATTAATTTAACCTGTTTCGATTCAGGATGAATCAGAATATTAGCAGGTTTAATATCTTTGTGAATAACTCGGTTTTGATACAAATTGTGCAAAGTTGCAGCCAGTTGCACCGCAATTGCTAATATCTCTAACAATGACAAAAAATTTTCCTGGGCATATTGCTGTAGAGAAATATCACCCAAATCTTCCATCACCAAAGCATAACTGTTTTGCCAAGGTTCCAAATTCAGAGGACAAACTATACCAGGAATAGGCAAATTCTTCGTAATGGTATACTGATTGCGAAACTGCACCAATTGGCTAAAACTAGGATATTCTTGCTGCAACAGTTTAATCACAACTGAACGCTGTTGGGTTGTTTGCACCGCGCGATAGACTGCTGTCCTCGAACCGATGTAGAGTTGTTCGATAACAATGTAGCCAGGAATATGGGGTAAAGTATTGGTTTGGATATTCGCTGTCGATACCATAGGTTTAGTTAAATGGTACTGGTAGATGCAATTGCACTTAGAATTCCCAAATACTTAGCGATGCTAACGCCTTATACTGCTGTTTTTGGGAAGATAAGGAGATGGGGGAAGCAGGGGAAGCAGGGGAAGCAGGGGAAGCAGGGGAAGCAGGGGAGGCTGGGGGAGATAAGGAGATAGGGAAGCGGGGGAGTTAGCAAGAATGCATTACCCATCCGTTGTCATGACTATTAATTACGCTGTATAACAATCCATCATCCGTTTCCACAAACAACCATCAACCAACAACAAAAAACGAACAACCAATTAACCCTATGCTAAATAAGGCATAGTTTTAGAGAAAGATTAATTTTA
>CAZWGS010000048.1:0-4011 GCA_964633315.1 uncultured bacterium
TGATATTGCTACTGCTGATGTTGAATCTTTTGTTAATACTGGTGGTGGAGGTGGAGATATAACCATTATCAGTGAAAATGGTTCGATTGATACTACCGCAGGAATTCTAGACTCTAGTGCAGGTATAGGTGCTGGAGGTAATATTACTCTTATCACTGAGGAAGGTAACATTACTACCAATAGTTTATTTTCTCAATCTGGTGGTGAACCTTTTCTCGCTGGTGATATTACGATTACAGTTAACGGATTAACAGGTTCAATTGATACTAGTCTGGGAATTTTAAACTCTGACGCAATTTTCCCTTCTGGAAGTATTACTCTCACTGCTCCTGATAGTATCACCACAGGTGTTATAAGTTCAGACAATAGTTCTCTTCCTGCTGGAGTAGAGTCAGGAGATATTAGCCTCACTAGTGATGAAATTAATCTACTCGGTGGAGAAAATTCAGTTACAGGTATGGGTGGACTTACCATACAACCTTTTACTCCCAACCAAGCCATTTTCCTTGGTGGTAATGTGGATAGTGGTGTGGGAACACTTGATTTAACTACTGCTGATTTAGACGCTTTTGCTGCTAATCAAGATGATAACGGTTTTTCCTCTATAATTATCGGAGGTGCTGATAGTACAGCTAACCTTAGCCTTGCTGGTGATGTTACTTTCTTTGATCCAGTAACCCTACAAGCTGGTTCAATTAATAGTTTAGGCTTTGCGATAACTGGACAGCCTGGAGGTAATGCTGCTGTATTAGGAGCAGCACAAGTAAAATTATCAGCAACTGGAGATATCATCACTGGTGTTATATCTACTAATGCAGATCCAGTTGAAGTTACCAGCATCAATGGCAATATTGACACCAGCGCAGGAGGAATTAGTACAGGAGGAAATGGTGCTGGAGATATTATTTTAACTACTTCTGGCGGCAATATTACTACTGGTGACCTAAATACAGTAAGTAATTTCGGTACAGGTAATATTATTCTTACTGTAGAGGCTGGTAATGGCACAATTGACACTACCGCAGGTACTCTAGATTCTAGTTTTGGTAATAATCCTAATATCAGTGGTGGAGGTAATATTACCTTAGAGACTCAAGGTGGTAATGTTAGTTTTGCTAATCTCAATGCTGGCGATTCTGGAACTCAAGGTACAGTAGGAAATATTACTGTTGATGCTCCTGTTGATTTAACTGTAGATGCTAATCTCAACGCTGGCAATATTAGTTTCAGCAATCCTATCAACGGTAGTGTAAATCTGATTCTGGATGCGGAAGAAACTATTCAGCTAGGTGGTGAAGTTGGCGCTGTTACTCCTCTTACTGGTTTGGAAATTACCAGTAATCAAGCGATTGAAATCGCAGATAATATTACAAGTAATAATAGCGATCTTGTTTTCAATACCCCTGTCACAGTGACAGGAGATGTAACTCTCAATGCGGGAACTGCTAATCTTAGTCTCAACAATACCTTAAATGCAGGCAATAATTCTCTAACCCTAACAGCAGACGAAATCGATTTGAATGGAGGATTGGGTGCGATTATTGGTACTGGTAATCTTACTCTACAACCAGCCACAGCAACTCAAAATATTGCTCTTGGTGATGCTATTGATAGCGGTGTGGGAACCCTCGATTTAACAAATGCTGATTTAAATAGCTTAAATGATGGCTTTTCTTCCATCACCATTGGAGCTGCTGATAGTAGTGGTACTATTACCCTAACTGGAGATGTCAACTTTAATGACCCTGTTACCATTCAATCGCCTGTTGGTTTGGGTTCTATAAATTCTACAAATCTTAGCCTCACAGCATTGGATGATGCTTCGATTAATCTGGTAGCAAACCAAGGTATTAGTGTCACTCAGACTCAACTTAATTCCGCAGGTGGGGATATTAGTCTAATTAATTTGGAAGCAAACCAAGGTATTAATATCACTCAGACTCAAATTAATTCCGCAGGTGGAAATATTAGTCTCAATGGTAGTGGTTTTTCAGGAGTTAATCTTGATGCTAGTCAAGTTGATGCTGGTGGTGGCAATATTACCATTACAGGAGAAGGAAGTGATGGTGGCGATTCTGGTATCGGCGTTAATCTTCAAAATGCTTCTTCAGTAGAAACAAGTGGTACAGGAGCGATTAATATCAATGGTACCAGTGGGGTTGGCAGCAACGCTAATCAAGGGATAGCATTGGGCGATTTCAGCATCATTGTAGAGGATGGAGATATTAATCTTGTAGGTACAGCTTCTGCTAGCAATGGAGATAGCAATCAAGGTATTGATATTAGTAATGGCTTAATACAAACCACAGGTAATGGCTCAATTGATATTATGGGCACTACTAATGCAACAGGTGGTAATATTTTTGGCAACGATGGTATTTTAATTACAGCAAGTATTATAGAAACTTCTAGTACTGGAAACATTACAATAGAAGGATTTGGTGATTCCGGTGAAGGTGTTTCAGTTCAAGATGGAGGAGTTGTTAGAACATTAGGAGGTGGTAATATCGCCATCACAGGAGAAGGTGGTGATGGTGGCGAGAGTACTAATGATAGCAGTGGTATTGTGCTTCTAGGAAATGCTTTGGTGGAAACCACAGGAGCAGGTACAATCAGCTTAGATGGAACTGGTGGTACAGGTATACAGGGGAATCGAGGAATATTAATCTTCTTAACTGGTGCTAGGATTAGTTCGGAAGATGGAAACATTAACCTGACTGGTATAGCTGGTAATAGCACAGGTAGTAATGGTTTAGGAGAATTAAATCGAGGAGTTGATATTAACTCTGGTGGTGTAGTTGAATCAACTGGTAATGGAAATATTACTATAGTTGGGATTGGAGGTAGTGGAGTCAATCCCACAAGCACCAATGAAGGAATTTTAATTCAAACTGATTCTATAGTTAGTTCTTTTAACGGAAACATTACTCTACAAGGTAGCGAAACAGATAATATTTCTCCCGGTATTCTACTTGACGATGGTGGTAGAGTAGAGTCCACGGGAATTGGAAATATTGTTCTCACAGGTACTAATAGTAATCCAGATGATATTCTGTTCTCACGTAACTCATCTGTAGCAGGTAATGAGGGTGACATTACTCTCACTGGCAATGAGCTTAACATCTTTAACAACTCGACAATAGTCAGCAATAGTGGTGCGATTACCCTAACTGGTGATGAAATTAGTTTCGGAGATCCTCAGCAAGTTAGCGGAAATGGTACTTTAACTCTACAGTCATTAACAGCAACTCAAAATATTACCCTTGGTGCAACAGATAATATAGATCCTACTACCTTAGAACTTACCACCATAGACCTCAATGCGATCCAAGGTAACTTCACTAACGTTACCATTGGTCAAGCTACTAACCCGATTACGATTGTTGATGCTACTGACCTAAGTAACTCCAGTTTTAATCTTACTCTCAATAGTAGTGAGACTACCTTTAACAATAACCTCACTCTCGGCGATAACGGCACTCTCACCCTCAACAGTGCAACTATAAACAGTAATAATCTCGGTGTCGATATCACTATTGGTGGTAATGGTACTCTAGTCCTCAATACTACTAATACCATCGGTAGTGCTGCTAATCCCCTAGAAATATCAGTAGCTCAATTTAGCATACCTACAGCAGCAGGAGATCTCTTTCTTAGTAGCGATAGCGCCTTAACATTAAATTCTCTCACAGTTACTGGCGATCTTGGTATCACTGCTGCTGGCGAGATTACGGATAATGGTATTCTCAGTGTCACAGGTATTACTACTCTAGATGCTGGTACTAACGATATTATCCTCGATGATAATCACGATTTTAATAGTGTTGCGATTACTAATGCGAATAATGTCACCCTCAATGACATTAATGAGATAGATTTAAATACTTCAGCGATTGCGGGAAATCTCAATGTCACCAGTAATGGCGATATTACTAGTGGTGGAGATTTGAATATTACAGGAACAACTAACCTCAATGCAGGAAGTAATAATATTATCCTCGATAACTTCAA
>CAZWGS010000048.1:4111-34921 GCA_964633315.1 uncultured bacterium
TGATGCCATTGATTTAGGTCAAACCAATCTGACTGGTAATTTAGATTTAACTGCTGCTGGCGATATTACTAATAGTGGAGATTTGAATATTGCAGGAACAACTAACCTCAATGCAGGAAGTAATAATATTATCCTCGATAACTTCAATCAGTTGGCTAGTGTGCAACTAAGTGCAAATAATGTTGCGATTAATAGTAATGATGCCATTGATTTAGGTCAAACCAATCTGACTGGTAATTTAGATTTAACTGCTAATGGCGATATTACTAATAGTGCAACAGTTGCGATTGCGGGGAATAGCAGTTTTACCACAACTCAAATTGATGCTGATATCTTACTAGATAATCTCGATACCGATGGCACAATTAATCTCAATAGTAGTGGTAATGCTACTGTCAGTGCGCCAGAAATTAATCTGGGAGTAGCAAATACTAACGGTAGTTTAACCGCAACAGCAACAGGAAACCTCTCTGCTAGTGGCGTAATTAATGCAGGTGATGATGTTACTTTTACAGGTGAAACTATTACGCTGGAAAATGCGGTAACTAGCGCTGGAGAGGTGGATTTTGAGACGACAGGAAATATTAATACTGCTAATATAACTGCTTCAGAAATAGAAATTACCAGCGAAGATGGCGTTGTTACCACGGGTAATCTAGATACTTCAGGAATTAGTGGTGGAGAAATTACTATTGAAGCAGAAATCGCGATTACCACTAACACTATAAATACTAGTGGTAATTCTGGGGATGCTGGGGATGTCTTTTTAGATCCTGAATTAGATATTGAGGTATCCTCAATTAATGCTCAAGGTGGTGATAATGGTAGCGGAGGCGATGTTACTATCATCACGGAACGTTTTTTCCGCGCCACAGACACTTTTAGTGATAGAAATGGCGAAAATGTCAGTATTTCCGCAGCCGGGGGACAAGGAAGCGGTAATATAGCTATTAATCATGGTGGTGATGGTGAAATTCCCTTTATTGTTGGTGAAAGTAGCGAAAATGGTACGGTAGGTGTAATTTCCAGTGGCGAAACTTCAATTATTCCTGGTTCCTATCCTTTTCCTCTTTCTCAGGGTAATATTGAACTGATTACTGAAGGTTCCCCTCCTGTAAGCGAACCAGATACAGATACAGTTGACAACACTCCGCAGCAACCACAAGAAATTGCGGAAGTGGTAACAACGGAAGTTTCCCTCAGCAACGATTTAGAAGAAACATTACTTTCCACGGAAGAAACAGAAGTTTCCCTCAGCAACGATTTAGAAGAAACATTACTTTCCCCAGAAGAAACAGAAGTTTCCCTCAGCAACGATTTAGAAGAAACAATACTTTCCACGGAAGAAACGGAAGTTTCCCTCAGCAACAACCTAGAAGAAACAATACTTTCCACGGAAGAAACGGAAGTTTCCCTCAGCAACAATTTAGAAGAAACAATACTTTCCACGGAAGAAACGGAAGTTTCCTTCAGCAACAATTTAGAAGAAACAATACTTTCCCCAGAAGAAGCAGAAAATACTCCACTCTCCCCACCAATCACGATAGATGAAACCCAACAATCAACGCTAACCACTGTAGAAGTTGCGACAATTGAAGCTTCCTTTACCGAAGACTTTGAAGCATATGTAGCCCAAGGTGGTGAGTTTAGCGAAACGGGAGAAACGGGAGACACAAGCAACAACTTCGTCTTTAATTTTACAGATCCCAAGGCTACTCTAAAACGAATTCAGGCTGCTACCGATACCAAACCTGCAATTATTTATGCTTCCTTCTCCACCACCGAAATGCTACCAGGAGAAAGCCAACCTCTGCTACCAAGCGATCAGCTAGACTTAGTAATTGTAACTCCTAATGGTACACCAGTGCGTGTTGCCGTTCCCGATGCGACACGCGAAAAAGTGACTCTAGTCGCCAAACGACTGTACAATCAAGTATCTAATCGCGGTAGACGTTATCTCAAACCCGCACAACAAATGTATCAGTGGTTGATTGCACCTTTGGAGTCAGAATTAGAACGACAGGGCATTGATAACCTACTCTTTATTATGGATGAAGGTTTACGTTTAATTCCTGTAGCTGCACTTCATGATGGTGAAAAGTTTTTAGCGCAAAAATACAGTTCTGGACTTGCACCTAGTCTTAGTCTCACTGATACTAATTATAGGGATATTAAAGAAGAAAAAGTCCTGGTAATGGGAGCCTCAGAATTTCCCGAAGAGTTTAAACAAACTCCTCTACCAGCAGTCAAAATAGAAGTACCAACTATCGCTCACGAATTGTGGTTTGGTTCCTCCTTTCTCAACGAAGAATTTACTTTCAATAATCTCCAAACTTCCAGAGATAAAAGCGGATATGGAATTGTACATCTAGCTACCCATGCTGATTTTAAACAAGGAGATTTTTCGGAACGTTATATCCAGCTTTTTGACCGTAAACTCCAGTTCCAAGAACTGCGACAATTAGGATGGGGAGATCCACCAGTGGAATTACTAATTCTTTCTGCTTGTCGTTCTGCTTATGGTGGTAAAGAAGCAGAATTAGGTTTTGCAGGACTTGCAGTACAATCGGGTGTAAAATCAGCCTTGGCTAGTCTTTGGTATGTGGGAGATACTGGTACCCTGGGATTAATGACTGAATTCTATCGCCAACTAAGACAAGTAACAACTAAATCTAATGCTCTACAAGAAACTCAAATGGCGATGATAGAAGGAAGATTGCGTAAAGTAGGTGGTGAATTAGTAAGTACGCGAGGAAATATCCAATTACCAGAAGATGCAACAACAATAGCAGAAGATTTATCTCATCCCTATTATTGGGCTGCTTTTACTCTAATTGGTAATCCTTGGTAATAGTTAATGGTTGATTGCTGATTGTGGATAGTTAATAGTTAATAGTTAATTGTTAATGGTACGATATGAAGCTAATTCAGTATTATAACCCCTACTTGATTTTGCAGATCTATCAACTTTAGATTTTTTTAAGTGCAACTTGCGATTCTAATCTAATATTGTAAATTTATAGCAATGAAGCATCAAGCATTAACAACTAACAAAAAAAAAATAACCATAGATACAATTTTAATTTGGTCAGTTGCTATTTTTGTTACTGCTATTTTCGCCTGGATTCTCGGAGATATTATTTGGCATGGTATCGGACAGATTAATTGGCAATTTTTAACCACTGCACCAGAAAAAGCAGGGAGAGAAGGAGGAATTGCACCAATTTTAGTCTCCACAGGTTTAATTTTACTAGTCTGTTTAAGTGTTTCCCTGCCCATCGGTATAGCTACAGCAATATTACTAGCAGAATTCACCAAAAACCAGAGCAATTTTGGACGTTTAATTCGCCGTAGTTTAGATGTGTTAGCAGGAGTTCCTTCTATTGTTTTTGGTTTATTTGGCAATGCTTTTTTCGCTCAAACTTTAGGTCTTGGATTCTCCATTTTATCCGGCGGTTTAACTTTATCTTGTATGGTACTACCAATTCTAATTCGTTCCATAGAAGAAGGATTACGAGCGGTTCCTAATCAATATCGTTTGGGCGCTGCTTCTTTAGGAATTTCGCATACAGCAACTTTGTGGCATATATTATTACCTGCAGCTATACCTGGTTTAGTGGTAGGTTTAGTGTTAGGAATTGGGCGAGCGATCGCAGAAACTGCTGCTCTAATTTTTACTAGTGGTTATGTGGATCGCATGCCTACTTCTTTACTCGATTCTGGACGCTCCCTCTCAATTCATATTTTCGATCTCTCGATGAATGTTTCTGGTGGTGATGCCAATGCTTATGCTTCCGCTTTAGTTTTAATTATTTTATTACTGATAATTAATTCTGTCGCTGCTTGGATCGCTCGCTCACTCCATATTTCCTAAGTTGTTTGTTGTTAGTTGTTGGTTGTTTGTCAAACAACAAATAACAAATAACAAATAACAAATAACAAATAACAAATAACAAATCTCAGTTATTTATCATCTTCTTCAGGTATAGCTAGATTAATTAGCAAAAATTACGAGTATGATACAGGCAGAAGATTTAAGTTTATTTTATGGCTCCAAACCAGCTTTTTGTGATGTCTCCCTAACCCTTGCTCCAAGGCAAATAACAGCCTTAGTAGGACCTTCTGGTTGCGGAAAAAGTAGCTTTCTTTCTTGCTTAAATCGCCTCACTGATTTAATTCCTCGCGCTCAAGTTTCAGGAAAAATAAACCTAGGAAATTTAGACATACTTGACCCTAAAATTAATACAGTTACCCTACGTCGTCGCGTAGGAATGATTTTCCAAAAACCCAATCCTTTCCCCTTTTCTATCTGGAAAAATATCGCTTTTCCCCTGAAAGAACATGGTATAAAAAATCGTCAACGTCTAAATCATATAGTAGAAATAACCCTACAAGATGTGGGTTTATGGCAAGAAGTAAAAGATAGACTCAAAGATAGCGCCCTCGCCCTTTCTGGGGGACAACAACAACGTTTATGTATCGCCCGCGCCCTCGCTTTGCAACCACAGGTTTTACTTATGGATGAACCCTGTAGCGCCCTTGACCCCATCTCCAGTGGTGTAATTGAAGATTTAACCCTGAGACTACGCGAGAAATACACAGTATTAATGGTGACGCATAATCTCGCCCAAGCTGCACGTATTGCCGACTATGTAGCATTATTTTGGGTAGTAGAAGGTAGTGGTAAGTTAATCGAATTTGGCTCGACTCAGCAAATTTTCAACGCACCACAGCATGAGCTAACGGCTGCTTATATTAGCGGTAGAAAAGGGTAATCTGAATTGTTACTCCCATCCCGCTGTCAGATTAACTAAAATGGAAGTAGCGATCTCAAAAAGCCATCCATGGTACGCCCAATTTTACGGCTGCTGGAGTGAGTACCATGGCTCTTATTGATGACAACCTTTAGAAGGTAATCATAGTGCAACTGGCGATTGTTTAGCCACACTACAATTACTTGAAATGATGGGTGATAACAAAATAGTTGATATTCAAAAAAAGTTTCGAAAAGTTTTGGCAAATGTAATGCATTAAAAAACCGCAACGAATCAATTGCGGTGTTAAAGGTATTAATTTAAAGTCACTTGTATCTACTCCCAAAATAGGAGTAGATAGAGACTTCTGCAAGAATCAATCTTCAAGTCAATACTTTAGTCAATAGAATGATCACTTGCATTTGTACGATGCTCAAGCACTGAATTGCTAGATTGTGCTATCTGCGGCGTTTCATTCCTGGGCATCATCCAACCTAAAAAGCCGCTAATGCCTACCTTAGCCAAGTCAGCAAAAGCTGGACGTAAACTTGGATCTATGATGGCAAGCCAGAGTGATCCACCCACAAGCATCATGATTACAATTAACAGAAAACTGTCCTTATGCCTTGTTAGCATAGAAATATGCCCTCCTTATAGGCGATTAATTTTTAAAAACGAATAAGCTTGGCGCTGTTGCAACAGCACTGGGCTTACATAGATATAATTAGTTGAATTCGTCTTATAAATTTCTTTTTAGAACTTAGCGCTCGCCTATTTACAGTACAAACGCTCTAAAATAGAAGTAAACCTGCGGGGGGCGACAAGCCGCCCGAAATCTTTACTGGACAAAGCTTTTAGTAGAACGCGCTTTTGAAAGATGAAAGTGCAACTGAGGTGAAAAAACGACGATATCATTACCATCACCACCAAATATGACATCATCACCTTTACCGCCAACAATAATGTCATCGCCAGCATCACCAAAGACTATATCACTACCAGTGCCAAATAAGATCTGGTCATTACCAGCATTACCAAAAACCTGATCTGCACCTCTACCACTACTAATCAAGTTCTCGCCAGGACCACCAAATAGAGTATCAGCACCAACGCCAGCGAAGATCGCAGGAAGTACCAAAGCTTCTGAAAACTTTGACTGTAATTTTTCTTAACACAGTTCCTATTTCTAATAGTGTCAGGTCAAGAAAATACCTGTTTCTTCCTCCCTTTTTAGGCTAAAATCCTTCTGCCTCATAAAGTCTATGAAGTGCTACTATGCAAACCGGATTTAGTATTACACCAGAAATGTTAGAACAACCCAACTTCCGCACTCCCTTAGCAATAAGTTTAGGAGCTATTGGTGGTGCACTGAGCCGCTATTATTTGAGTTTATGGCTAGCACAAAAACTAGGCAATACCTTTCCCTACGCTACCTTGCTGGTTAATCTCAGTGGCTGTTTGGTGATGGGTTTTTTCATGACCTTAATTTTAGAGCAAATTGCAAGCATCACTCCAGAAATGCGTCTGTTGGTAGCTGTGGGATTTTTGGGTTCCTATACTACCTTTTCTACCTACAAATTAGAGACAGTTAATTTATTGCGTGATGGTAAATTGTTCCTCGCCAGCATTTACTTGTTTGGAAGCACCTGTTTGGGAGTAATCAGCCTTTATTTAGGTATTATGATCGCAAGGTTGATTAAATGAAACTTCTTGGTATCACTTGGCAACTTAACCCAATGTTGGGATGGGGTGTTTATGGTGTCAATTTAACTTTGCAACTCCTCAAAAACCCTCACTGGAACCCGGTATTATTGCAACCTCCCGCTACAGCAGCTTTAAAAGATCCTAGACATCGCTTTTGTCTTACTCCTCTGTTGAGTCAGCAACAACAATTGCAGCAATTAATGTCCCAAAATCCAGGTAAACAAATTGCTCTCAATTTTCCTGTACTTTATGCCCTTGGTAATAATTTTCATCCTTCAATGCCACAAATTATTGGTAACAAGAAGGTAGGGGTAGTTTTCTTTGAAAATACACAACTAACGCCAGAGGCAATTACTAGGGCGAAAAGTTACGATTTAGTAGTTGCAGGTTCCCAGTGGAATGCTCAATGCTTGCAAGCAAAAGGAATTAATAATAGCCTAGCGATTCCCCAAGGTATTGACCCTACTATTTTCCATCCTGCAACAAAATCAGGTCTTTTTACTCAACGCTTTGTCATTTTTTCTGGTGGTAAATTGGAATATCGTAAAGGACAAGATATTGTCATTGCAGCTTTCAAAGAGTTTCGCCAGCGTCATTCTGAAGCACTACTAATGGTAGCTTGGCACAATTTTTGGCATCAATTTATTGCTGAAATCGAACAATCAGGCTACGTTAAAGGACAACCGAAATTAGATGCCAACAAACGTCTACAAATTGTCCCCTGGCTTGCTGAAAATGGGATTCCACCTACCTCAGTGTTAGATATTGGCTTAACTTCTAACCAAATGATGGGACAAATTTTGCGAGAAGCAGATGTCGCCCTTTTTCCCAATCGCGCAGAAGGAGGTACAAATCTGGTGGCGATGGAAGCAATGGCGTGTGGTATTCCTACTATTCTCTCAGCGAATACGGGACATTTAGATTTAATTGACGAATCTCATTGCTATCCATTGCAACATCAAGGAAAAGTTAAACCTACGCCTCAATTTACTGGCGTTGAAGGTTGGGGAGAATCGACAGTGGAAGAGGTATTAGAGAAGTTAGAATTAGTCTATTATCAAAGAGAAGAAGCAACAATAAAAGGCGATTCTGCGGCTATTTTTATGCAAAATTGGACTTGGGAGCATCAAGTTCAAAAATTATTAGGTGTAGTTGAGTAACTGATAGGACGTTGGGCTAAAAATTACTAATTAGACTTCAATATAGCTGGATTAGATTTAAAAAATTAATGTTTTCCAGGTGTTTCTTTTATTGGTTTTACTTATAATTGTTACTATATTTTGCCAGATAGTAATGAATAAACGTACTCGCCCTAATTACACCAATAAGTATAGTAATCAGACTCTTAGACAAGGATTGGAAGAATACTACGAGATTAATTCTAATATTACTGACCCTAGAGAATTGCCTCCAGAATTTGCTCAAATATTATTGGCACATGATATTTCTCATGTTGTTCTTGGTTGTAACACCAATATGTATGACGAAATTAAATTATTACCATTAGGTTTTTGGACAAGTGATTTCAAGTTTGCTGATTACATACGTACTAGAAAAGACCCCAAAATTAAACCAGCAATAGATATTATGTATGATGATTTAATCAAAGAACATGGTGTTTTGTGGCTTTATAGCTCAATTTTGTTTGTTCTGCCACGACTACTACCAGAAATTATCATCATCTGGTTCAAGACTCGTGGGAATAGAAAATATTACCCTTTTCTCGATTATGAATCTTTGCTTAATCGCTCTCTACTAGAAATACGTCAAGATTTCGACCTTTTACCATTAATCCCATAAAAATATTTTATAGATGACCCAGCTCAGTCAAAAATCAAAGATGTAATTTATTAGGTAATAGTTTATTTCAGATTTTTAATCTCTTAGTACGTAAATTATGTCTTTTTTGAGATGTTACACACCCTTGAGATGAGATTTTTTCTGAACAAGGAAGTAGTATAAATATATTTAAACCTACCACAAATGAGGTTGATAGTTACTCATACAACATAAACTACCATTTTTTCCATTATTTTTTTCAAAATACTAAAAAAAATATTAAATTATTTCGAGTTAGGAAACAAAAAAGATTATTAAAATTTTGTAAAATATTAGATTTAATCTTGTTCATAACGTTATAAGTAATTGTGCGAACAAGTTGAATATAAAATAAAGTCAAGGATAAATTAATGACAGTTAATACTAAATATTCCGAGACAGAAACAGAAAGTTTTTATGACAGTGAAGATGATCTTTACCGTAGTTTTTGGGACTCTGAAGGTAGCCTTCACTGGGGTTATTTTGACAATTTAAACACTACATCATCAGATGATTTTTTACCAGCTTGTCAACATTGGAATCAATATATGTTGCAACGGAGCGGTATTACCAAAGAGTCAAAAGTATTAGATCTTGGTTGTGGTAATGGTAATACTGCTGTCTGGCTAGCCCAACAAACAGGATGTGAAGTGGTGGGTATAGATATCAGTCAAGTTAGGATTGATAATGCTCAAAATAAAGCTAAAGACTACCCTAAACTAAATCTCTCTTTTCATAAATCATCAGCGACCAATCTACCCTTTGCTAATGGTGAGTTTACCCATGTTTGGAGTCAGGCTACCATCTACCATATTCATGATCGCAACAGTGCACTAAAAGAGATTCATCGGGTATTAAAAGAAGGTGGAACTTTTCTCTTTGACGATTTAGTAACTCCAGTGGCAGAAGTTAGCGAGATGGCTGATCGCTACGTCTACCAAAGGTTACTATTTGAACCCACATTTAGTCAAATATCTTACACCGAAACTCTCAGTCAGCTTGGCTTGATGGTATTGGAAGCGAAAGATTTAAGCTCACATCTGTGTAAAAGCTATCAACTACTTTCTCAATTGGCTCTACCCCAATATCCTGATTTAAGTGCAGCGTACATCAAAATGTGCGAGGCAATCGAGCAACAAGACTTGGGATGGAGTTTTTTTTGTTGCGAAAAAGTAAGCGACCGCCTGTCTTGGATTTACAATACCAGTGATACACAAATCCTGGAAAATAAATATGATGCTTGGTCGCATTTGTACGATAGTGAATTAAATGAACCCTATCGTCTCTCTCCTGTTCAATCTGCTTTAGCTTTGTCTAAAGTTTTAGCTGACAAACAAGCAAGCATCTTGGATGCAGGTGCAGGTACAGGAATGGTAGGAGAAGCATTAGCAGAGCTGGGTTACAGCAATATTACTGCTGTCGATCTCAGTGCAGATATGCTTGAGGTAGCTCGCTCCAAACAAGTCTACCAAGCTTTGTATCAAGGCAATCTAGAATCTGCTTTAAATTTTGCTACTCCCAATAGTTTTGATGCCATTATTTCCGTTGGTGTATTCACTTATGGACATGTTCCACCTCAAGCGTTAAGTAATCTATTTCCTCTCTTAAAATCTGGAGGCTATTTTGTCCTAACAGTGCGAGTAGATTACTATGAAGAGAACCAAACTATAAAACAGCTCATTGAGCAATTTGCGTTAAGTTTGTCCGATCGTGTAGAGTTTAGTATTTTTGATACAGAACCTATGTATGCTCTAGTTTTGCGCAAAAGCTAGACAAAAGTAGTCAAAAAAAAATTGCAGTTTAACCCAAGGTAATACGCATGAGAACAGTTAAATTAATGCACGCCAAGCTTCATAGATTCAAAGTTACAGAAGCTAAGCGGGAATATGTTGGTAGTGTTACTATCGACAGTGCATTATTGGAAGAAGTGGGTATTCTGCCGCTAGAAGAAGTAGAAATAGTCAACATCGATAATGGTAATCGTTGGTCAACCTACGTGTTACCAGGAGAAGCAGGATCGGGTAAAATCTGTCCCAATGGCGGTGGTGCCCTACTGTGCAAAGAAGGAGATATCTTGGTAATCTGGGCTAATGAAGAGCGTGATCGCGCAGAAGTTTTGAAAAACGGACATCAAGCTAAGGTAGTCTTAGCAGACGAGCAAAATCGCCCCCAGAAAGTATTTGCTCAAACCCTAATTCCCCAGCAAGACTCAGTAGACTTTCACTGCGAGCATTCGAGTAATGCCAAAGCAGAAGAATTGGAGTACAAAGTAAAGTTATAGGGACAGTTTAAAGTAGATCGTATAGCGATTCTCATTTTGCACAGATACAAGCAACATCCGGATTTTTGTTGATGGGTTAGGAAACCCGGCGAAATTTTTCGCCCAGGGAATGCGCGGGCTGTTAATTGTTCATTTTTAATGGAAATGTACCTCATTAATTTGAGAATCGCTATAGTATGTTTTACGACTCATGAGTAATGAGTAATATCTCTGCAGAGAAGTCTTCCGATTCAGTAATTGAAATACTCTTTTTCATCTTTCTCATAAATTAGTCCGCTTTAAAGCTTACTTCGGGGTTTACTCATTACTTCACGAACTTCAGAGCCCGAAGTGCTTGATAGAAATTACTTTATTTATCCCTAATATGTGCGGAATTTTTGGAGCTTTTGACTTAAGATCCCCTGTTTCCGGTCGCTTTGAAGACACTTTGTCAATCTTGACTCATCGAGGACCAGATGATCTTGGTAAAATTTGTGGAGACCAGTATTTTTTGGGACATAATCGTCTGGCAATTGTTGATGTAGAAAAAGGTAACCAGCCATTATACGATTCTAGTAGCAAATTATACGCTATTGCTAACGGAGAAATTTATAACCACGAACAATGGCGTAATCACTTGAGAGGAAAATACGATTTTTCAACTGATAGTGATACGGAAATTCTTCTACCTCTCTATCAAAATTTTGGCCCTCAGTTGCTCCAAAAAATAGATGGGATGTTTAGCTTTATCTTGGCTAAAGATGGGGAATTCTTCGTTGCTCGCGATCCTTTAGGAATTAAACCTTTATACTATGCTCAAAGTGAAGAAGGTTTATTTTTTGCCTCGGAAATCAAAGCTTTAATAGATCATAGCGAACAAATTAAAGAGTTTCCCCCAGGACACTATTACCATCAGGATGAGGGACTACAGCAATACTATTCTCTTCCAGAAGTCGATGTTTTTTTAGAAGATGTAGAGATTATTCTCGAAAAAATTCGCCAAGGACTATCTAATAGTGTCCGCAAACGTTTAATGTCTGATGTTCCTGTGGGAGTTTTTCTCAGTGGAGGATTAGACTCTAGCATCATTGCTGCTTTGATGAAGCAAGAGGTATCACAACTACATTCTTTTGCCGCAGGATTTCCTAACTCTCCCGATCTAAAAGCAGCAAGATTAGTATCAGAATATTTAGGAACAATTCATCACGAATACATTTACTCAGAGGCAGAAATGCTTTCTGTTTTATCTAAGGTAATTTATCACTTTGAATCCTATGATCCAGCTTGGTTAAGAAGTTGTATCCCTACCTACTTAATTTCTAGTCTTGCTAGTCAATATGTCAAAGTAGTTCTCGGAGGAGATGGAGCTGATGAATTGTTTGCTGGCTATAGTTATCTAGCTGATTACAATGATGGCAAAACTTTAGATCGAGAATTGAGATTTTTGATGAACAAGTTTCATCATTGTAACTTGCAAAAATTAGACAGAATGACAATGGCTCATGGTCTAGAAGCAAGAGTACCTTTTCTGGATATAGACTTTGTGGAAATGGCACTGACAATAGAGCCAAATCTCAAGCTTCACCGCAGCTTTGGTATCGAGAAATATCTTCTCCGTAAAGCGTTTGAAGATTATTTACCTTCAGAAATAGTTTGGCGAGACAAGATGGAATTTGCCCATGGTTGTGCTTCCTCTAAAGTTTTAGAAGCTCATGCTGAGGCTACTATTTCTGACCAAGATTTCGCTCAGGAATGCTCTCAGGGAGAACTTATTAGTAATAAAGAAGAATTGCTTTACTACAGAATATTTAAAAAGCATTTTTCCGACTCAAATGCCGCTAATTTAGTTCGTAAATGGGGGCGGACTTTCCATTAAAAGTTCAAGTCTAGTTAAACATCGCTGTTTACGCAAAAGATATCAATAATAAAGAATAGGAAAAAATGTCTGCCACAATAAATTATTATGACGTTCCCTTAAAGGAGCTGACTTCTCAAAATGTCCAAGGATTGGGTTCTGTATTCACGGATTTAGCAGACGTTGAATTAGAGTTGTGTCAATGGCCAACTCTGGGCAAGCGATCGCTGATTTCTCAGGCTGGTTATGGTTCAGTTATAGAGGAAGAATTTAAGGTTTATTGGCGAGGTACAACTATTCTTTCTGCTGGTCATCAAAATGCCCGTGGTGGTGTGGCGGGAAAGGTTTTAGTTGAACCTGAAAGTAACTCCCAATATGCTTTGGTGCATTGGCTAAGTGCCCATTTGGATGCAGCAGAAGCTTTTATCCCCAAAAATGGCGAACCCAGTATATTTCTCGTAGCCCCACCAAAAGACGATGTTCAGCCAGAAGATTTCGTCGCTTTCTATTCCGATGGTAGCTGTGGAATCTATATGCACCCTGGAGTATGGCATACCAATCCTTTAACACTTTCGGGACAGGAAGTAATCTATGAAAGGAAACAGGGCAGTATTTACGCTACTGTCGATTGTATATTGCCAAAAGAGTGTAATACTTGGCTTAAAATTCCTCTTCGTAAACCAACTTTACAGCCACAACTAGATGCAAATCAACAGCAGGAAATAATTTATTCTTAATTGAACTTCCTTGAGTTATCAAACAAATTTAATCGCAAGAGATTTGATTACAATAAGGAAGTCAAAATGGGAAGTAAAAATTCAAGAGATTACGAGGACAAAATACTTCAAAACAGCAACGTTCATAGTTTATTAGATGACCCAGACTCCATTGTAAGATTTATTTACAATGAAAATAATTTGGGGTTTTCTTCATTAGTTGCACAAGAACTGATGAAAAACATTGAACACAGTAACCTTTACTCTGTTGATACCCTACTAAAGCTACTTCATCACCTCCACTATTTGCATGACTTATCTTTTGATATGTCTCATAGTATGTATGATGAAGACAACTATTTTAAAGCGAAAAAAAATAGCAAAGTTTTGCTAGGAGTTGGTTCAACATAAATTCTTAAAGCAGTTGCTATTTGTTACGGTCAAGATGGGGGTGAAATTATTGAATCTACTCCCAGCTACTCTTTTTTGAGCTTGTCAGCAAAACGGATTTGGGGCAATAAGATTCAGTTAGTCTCTGTTCCACTTTTAGACAATTATTGTTGTGACTGGAAAGGTATTATTAATGCAATAACTTCCAGAACCCGCGTAGTAATCGTTACAAACCCCAATAATCCAACGGGCACAGCATTAAAATATCATGAATTAGTTTCATTGGCTGACAACTTAGACAGTAATATTTTACTCGTAGTTGATGAAGCTTATATTGAATTTGCTACTACGTCTGGAGTTAAAAGTATGTCCGATTTAACTAAAGATCGACCTAACATTCTTATAACCAGATCTTTTTCAAAGTTTCATGGTCTTGCTGGTCTTCGTTTAGGTTATGGAATTGGCTCTAGTAGAGTAGTCGAAAAACTACGTAACTATGTAACAGGTTTTGCAGGTATTAATAGGCCCGCTGCTATAGCAGCACTAACATCTTTAAACGACAAAAAACATCAAGCCAAAACCAGAGATGTAACCCAAAAAATGAAAAATAGATTAACAATGGAACTACTAAAATATGGTTTGCAACCAGTTCCCAGTGAAACTAATTTTATTTGGGTTAATTTGAATCAAGACTGCAAAAAACTGATTAATTACTTAAGAAATCAGAGAATATATATCGCCAGTGGCTATAGATGGTCTCAACCTGAACATATGCGTATTTCTATCGGTAAACCTGAAGAAATAGATATGTTTGTGTCTGCTCTTGCTGCATTCAATTAAAGTAATCTCACCGTTAACCGCAAGGGATTTAACGTAAGGTGCGCAAATTCATTAATTAGGCAATAAACATAACAATCATGACCACTTTATTACGACAACTCAAACCTGCTTTTCGCATCGAATCAGTAACGAAAACTGATCATGGGGTACAAATAACTTGGAAGGATGGTCATGAAAGCTTTTTCCACAATCTTTGGTTACGTGATGCTTGTCACTGTCCTGAATGCTTCCAAAGAGATACCTTAAGCCTCAATAGTGGCAAAGGGCAAGGACATGATCCCCTGAAAATGCCCCTAAACCCCATCACTGACCAGGTCAAAATTGACCGCGAAGGTAATTTAGATATTATTTGGGGTGGTGTGGAACCCGGACACCACAGCGTATTCGAGCCATCTTGGCTACGAGTTCATTGTCAAAAAGACCCCGCAATCCAGGAAAGAAGAAAGCCACAACTGTGGGACTCATCATTGTCCATTCCTCACTTTGATTACCAGGAAGTGATTAAAGACGAAGAAGTGCTTTTGCTTTGGTTAGAAAAGATGGTTGAATTGGGAGTTTCTATAATTGATAATGCTCCTAAAAATCAAGAAGCATTTCAAGCACTAATAGAGCGAGTCGGACCAATCCAACAGAGATACCATCCTACCAATATCTTTACCTTGGATACAGCAAATAAGCTGGCAGGCAATATTCACCACGCCTATCAGTACATGAAACGGTTACATAATCACACAGATCATATCAACTACGAAATTCCGCCACGATTACAATTTTTGCAATGTATCCAATACGATAACTCAGATCATGACAACCAGGCATACTCCACCCTGGTAGATGGCTTCAAAATTGCTGATGTGATCAGGAAAGAGCAGCCAAAATTCTTTGAATTGCTAACTCAAGAATACACTTCTACTGGTCGTCGTCGACTGGGGGTAGAGGAAAAAGTATCGGCACACGAAATTGGCACGAAGAAGTATCAATGGGAAACTTATCGTCGCCAGCACGTAATTAATTTGGATGAAAATGGCGAAGTTTTCCAGATTCGTTACCATGAACAAGATCGAGTACCCCTCGATGTTTCCCATGACAAGATTCAAGACTTCTATGCTGCTTACCAAGCATTTGCGACTTTAGCGGAAGTTCCTGAATATAACGTCGAATTTCTGATTGCACCAGGGCAAATATTAGTGAATGATAACTGGCGATTGCTCCACGGGCGCAACGCAATTCACAATCCTGGACTACGACGAGTTTTACTGGGGGCATATATGAAACCAGAAACTTTCCGTAGCAGACGCAGAATCTTACTGGGAAAGAAAAGTGGTATGGAAGATATGTGGTTAATGGGCTGTTCAGACCGCGCTTTGGAGATTTTGGCAGAGCGCATGGCTGAATAAGGCATATTTTGCCTGAATTTGATTGAATATCTCGCAACAATATTTGATAAAAAAAAATGACAACCCTATTACAGCAACTAAAACCTGCTTTTCGCATCGATTCGGTGACAACTACTGATAATGGTGTCAAGATTACTTGGAAAGATGGTCACGAAAGTTTTTACCACAATCTTTGGCTTCTTGATAGCTGTCGTTGTCCCCAATGTTTTCAAAGAGATACTTTAAGTATAAATAGTGGACATGATCTCCTGAAAATGCCTTTAAACCCCACTCCTGAAGTGGTGAAGCTCAATCGTGAGGGGGATTTAGATATTACTTGGGGTGGCGAACAAACAGGTCATCACAGCGTCTTTGATGCTTCCTGGTTGCGGGTCCACTGCCAAAATGATCCTCAACTTAAACAACCACGTCAAGTGCAATTGTGGGATGCTTCAGTGTCAATGCCTCATTTTGATTACCATGAGGTTATGGAAGATGATGGGGCGCTATTGTCATTCTTGAATCAAATTTCTTTACTGGGAGTGGCAATAATTGATAACTCCCTGAAGACAGAAGCAAGCTTTCGGGCACTGATAGAGCGAGTGGGACCACTACGGCAACGATACCATCCCAACAATGTTTTTACCATGGATAGAAGCAATAAAAAAGCTCAGGCTATCCAACATTCTTATCAAGTGGAGTGTTTAAGAAATCATACAGATGTTAGCGCCTACGACATTCCCACAGGGGTGCAATTTCTAGAATGTGCACTCTACGAAAACCCTGACAACGATAGGCAAGCCTATTCTACTGTTGTGGATGGTTTTAAACTTGCAGAGGTAATTAAAGCTGAAAATCCCTGGTTTTACGAGTTATTAACCACTGAGTATATACCAGCAGGTCGTAGGCGGCTTGCTGTTGAGGAGAAACTACAAGAACATGAAACTAGTGCACGCAAGTATGAGTGGGATGCTTATCGTCACAACCACCTGATTAGCTTAGATGAAAATGGGCAAGTGTATCAGATTCGATACAATCACAATACACGGATACCCCTAGAGGTTGATTACGATAAGATTCATGACCTTTTAGCAGCTTATCGCCGATTTACGGAACTTTTGCAAGATCCAGCATATAGTGCCGAATTTCTGCTTCGTCCAGGACAGGTATTAGTGGTTGATAACTGGCGAGTTTTGCATGGAAGAACAGGTATTTGGAATCCTAATCTCCAGCGTATTTTATTTGGAGCCTATGTGGAGGAAGAAAGCTTCCGCTGTCGGAGACGAATTTTATTAGGGGAAGAAACTGGGATGTCGGATCTCTGGTTAATGGGATGTTCGGATCGCGCTTTAGAAATGCTTACAGAGCGAATGGCGTAGAATCTATTTGAGCTCTTTTTCTTTTAATTTATCCCTCGTGCTTTAGCCGAGGGATTTTGTTTTGCCTAGAAATATTATCGTAGACTGCGTAAAACAAGCAAAAGCTATCATAGTGTACACCTCTAGTAACTTTCTAGCCACTAAGGTTTATCTTGTCTTGTGTGAATTAATTATATTCTTCTTATCATAAATCTTAAGTTTTGGTCTCTCCAACCTGTATCATCACCTAAATAGATGGTTTCTCTATCCCACTCAGAGGCACATTTCCAACCAGTATTAACTACATTTCCTGCACTACCACTTCTTCTTCTATGCTGTAAACATATTTCGTAATTCTCTCCAGGAGTATAGATAGTAAAAGTCAATTCTTGATCCTTCCAACCAGTGTCGTCTCCTAAATTTACTGACTGAGGGTCATTAGAAGATTGGCTACATTTGCTCTCTCTCCGTAATCCAGTAACGGGGCTAACTCTAGTATGCTCTAAACAAATTCTTGCACCACCAATTGCTCTAAAAGCTAATTCTTGATCCTTCCAACCTGTATCATCTCCTAGTCCAATCCATTCACTAAAATTACCTGCTCTTGAACATATCCAATTAGTATCTATCACACCTCCAGATGCACCACTTATTCTTGTATGTCTCAGACACAAACCTGGAGTATTATTTTGACTATTTGTTTTTGAACTGATACCGAGTATCAATAATGTTGTTGTCAAACAGAAATATCCTATTTTTTTGAAGTCTTTAAGCATAAACCCCTGTATTAATTTTTATATAATAACAGTTGCGCTACTACTGACAATTTTTATCCATGATACTGTAAAACCTAAATAAGTCAAGATTTTGACCTTCTACCATTAATCTCATAGAAAGCTTCACCTTATCTATTTGAAATTCATAAAACCAAGAATTTAGAGCTAAATTAATTCTGGTTAAAGCTTCACTATTTTTAAACCTAAAATCAGCCTTTGAGTCTAAAAGTTGCAATTTTCCAAGGCATTAAACTGCTGTAAGCAGTTAAGTAATAAGTAATAAGTAATAAGTAATAAGTTTCCGATGCAAGATTAAAATGATTGCAAAGATACTTGATTAAGATATCTGGTGTGGATGAATCTTCAAGAAGATTGGTGGAATCAACAATCGCAAGGGGTAAATCACTGCTTAAATTAAGTTGAGCCTCTTTCCCATGACATTCGTAGCAACGCATAATCCAACTTTGGGAATCGCTTTCTGAATGCTTGAGTGCCATTAAAATTAAATTATCTGCTCCTAAATCCAGTAACTTACCCACAGGTGGTAATTTCCCTGCTGAAGACTTGCCAAAAACCACCTGAAGCGGGAAATTAAACTCATAACCTCGGTGCACTGTGTTTGCTGCTTGCCAGCTACCTTGATGGGGATAAAGGGCGTAGGTAAAATAATGTAAGCCTCTATCTGCGTTAGAATCTGGCCATGTGGAACTACGCAACAAAGTTAAACGTAACTGTTGGGGTTGGCTATCATAGCCATACTTGCAATCGTTAAGCAGACTAACACCATAACTTCCATCATTCGCCGTTAAATCTGCCCAGTGAAGGGCGCTAACTTCCCATTTCGCTTGCTGGACAGGAGTTTCGGGTTTTGTAGCCCGCTCGATTGCACCGCAGGGAATTTCGTAGCTAGCGATATCTGCTTCCAAATTAACAGGAAAAGCTACCTTAACTAAAACATGGCTTTCTTGCCAGTCTACAGTATTACTAATTTTTAGCATCGGTGAGTCTGCTTCAAGGATATAATCTTGCTCAAAGCGCGATTTTCCCAGTTTACGCACTACTCGTAGACGCTGACGCAATTCTCCTTGCTCTAACCATTGCATAGATTCTAGAGTAGTATCTGGTAGAGGGTGTTGCTGATAGTTGGGATCAATATTCCATGCATCCCAATATTGTCCTTGATCTACGAAAGCTTGCAATTGATTTCCTGCACCTGCAAGAATCTCTCTGTGGTTAATTTTGTCCCAAATACTGCTGATGTCACCAGTCTCTGCATTAATTTCTACTTGCAAATACTCGTTGGCTAAAATAGCATCTCCCTTATTTTCTTCTGGCGATTCTGGGCAAAGCCAAAACAAGCGATAGCCAACTGAAGGAACATCAGCAGCTAAAAATATAAGCTTACCTTCGTAACTAAGCTGAGAAGGAACTTTTTGACCTTCTAAATCATAAATTGACCAATTTCCAGTCAAATCACAGCTTACAATTTGAGAACGTTGCCAATTGAGAGAATTAAAAACTAGTAGAGGTTTCGCTTTACTTTGAGGTGGTGTGGGTAAGGAAATTTGCTGCGTAATCGCACTTAAAGATTGCTCTAATATATTTTTAGCAGTAGTTGTCGCTCTTTCCCAACCCTGATTAGCACTAACAAAAACTTCTGGTATCGAAGTTCCTGGCAGAATATCATGAAATTGATTAAATAGTACCTCTTTCCAAGCCCCCTCTAATTCCTGTTGCGGATAGCTTGCTTTATTTTCCGATACTATCGCAGCCAAGGAAGCAAATAACTCCGCCTCATACAATAAACCCTCACAGCGACGATTTTGTAGTTTCTGTTCCCCGTGGGTAGTATAGCAACCGCGATGGAATTCTAGATACAACTCATCATCCCACACTGGCAGTGAAGCGCTGCTTTGCCTTGCAATTAATTCTAAGTAGTCAATGGCTCTGGTAAACTCCAAACGAGGACAAAAAGGAGACTCTTGCCAAGATTGTTGCATCTCCAGCATATCTCGTGTTGGTCCACCACCGTGATCCCCAACTCCCGGTAACCAAAAAGCATCTTGTAAACCCGTTTGTAACTCCCAACTCACTGCATAATCAGTCATGGTTTGCGGGTTAGTATCCATCACCCCAGCTACATTTGGTGGTGACATCAAAGTGAAAATTTGTGTCCCATCGGGGGCTTGCCAAGCAAAAGCACCGTGGGGAAATTTGTTAGTATCATTCCAGTGCAACTTACCTGTGACAAAATATTTAATCCCACTTTGTTTCAATAATTGGGGTAATTGCCAACAGAAACCAAAACTATCAGGTAACCAAGCAATTTGAGTGATTTCGCCAAACTTTTCTTGAATATAATTTTGTCCATAAAGTAGTTGACGCACTAGGGATTCCCCAGAAACCAAATTAACTTCTGGTTCAACCCACATTCCACCTAATACTTCCCATCTACCGCTCTTGACTCTATCTTGAATCTGCCTAAAAAGTTGAGGACGATTCTTTTCCAGCCAAGCATAGATAGCAGGCGTTGTGTGGCAAAATTGCAGTTGAGGAAAATCCCTTTGTAAACTAAGTACAGAAGCAAAAGTACGCTCGGCAACATCCCAGGTTTCCTCCACTTCCCACAACCATGCTAAATCTAAGTGAGCATGACCCAACATTTTTAAGCTACGTTGTTTAAGATCTTTTGCTAAAGGTATTAATTTATGCCGTAGTTGAGCTAAAGATTGGGTAAACTTTTCTTGATCTTCAACTAAGTGCCAATTAACTAAAGAAATTTCTTGAGCTATAATAGTCAGTCTATCTGGTGTGAAAGTGTGGAGATATTTTTTCAGGATGGTCAGTTCCAGTGCTAGCCAGCCTGGAGTTAAATTAGTAGGCAAGTAAGGCTGATCTGAAGCTTCGTAGATGAAAAAAGAACCCATCAAGGCACCAATATCATGACCCGGACTCACTAAACGCAAAGCAATAGTAATCTCCTCTCCTGGCACAACTTGTGGTGTTAGCAATAATCGTACATAAGAGTCAAACAAATCTCCTTCATGGACTAATTTATTGTTGACAAATACTTGAGCCAGATCTGCCCACCAAGTTAAGACTAAGCGCAAGGTTAATCCTTTTACTAAATAGCCTTGAATACTCGGTTGCAAAACTATTTTTTGTGCAAACCAGCATACTTGACGACCAGATGACCACACTAGCTGTCCTTTATCATTAGGCTGAGCTAGTTGCCAATTGTCTAAGTTTAGTGGTGGACAATAAATTCCTGTAGTCTCAGTTTTGAGTGAAATATCTTGATTACTAAAGTACCAGCTTTGCTGAGCTTCTACTTGATTTAATTGTTGCAGCTTAGCGATTCCCTGAGAGATAATCTCAGTAGAATTCGGAGTATTTTCCATAAGTAAAAAATAACTAATTTGAGCAAAATTTCAATTGAATTAAACTCAAAACCTAAGGAAGTTTTACAGAGTTTGCGCTAGCATGATATGACAATATAGCCCTAATTTCCAAGATGCATTACCAAGTATTCAAGATAGCTAAATAATGTTATAATTTACTCGGGGACTAATCTTACATTTTTTTTTCTTCAACCGTAAGAATACTGAAAGACACTGTAAACATAGATATAGTTCAGTAATCTTGCCGTATCTTGTAGAGCAGCTAATTTTAGAATATTGACATCATTCAGGTGAGTGTATCTTTCTATTGCAGGATGTAGAGATTTTATTATCTAGGCAACCTGCAGAATGTGGATTTAAAAGGGTGAATTAGTATTTATATTTTTTAATTTTGACCCTTGCTATCAATTCCATAAGAAGTCTACACAATAATAAAGTCAAAATGAAAAAGACATTTAAAAATACCTCTTTAGTCAACGATTTTAAGTCAACCCTTTTATTAGCTAATAACAGCAGGTTCTCAGGTCGACTGATTATCACTGTTGCGAATAATAAAATCTGGAACCTTTATTTCCAATCAGGACTCTTTGCCTGGGCTAGTGAAGTAGGTGAACCGAATAGACATAGTTATAGATTACTTGCTCCCTACCGTAATTTAGTCCATCAAGAAAGTTTCAAGTCAACCTTAACTGGTCTATCCTTGTGTCCTGATTATGGTTTTCTTGTCTTATTGGCTAAGGAACAAAAAATTAATTTAGAGCAAATTACTGCACTGATTAAAACGAATCTAGTCGATATCTTATTTGATATTTTCCAAGCCCTAGAACAGGCTAGTGGGAATAAAATCAAGAATGGAGTAGAAGCCAAAGCTAATTTTCAACTTCAATGGCAACTTCGTGTGCGACCATCTAAAGCAGGACTACTACCATCTTGGTGTGTACTACCGGTAGAATCAATACTCCAGGAAACTCTACAAAATTGGGAAAACTGGGTTAATGCAGGCTTAACTTATTACTCTCCCAATCTTATCCCCATACTCAAGGAACCATTCCTCTTGCAACAGCAGACTTCTCGTCCTGTCTATAGGAATTTGGTTAAAATGATCAACGCTAAGCGTAGTCTCAAAGATATCGCCATGCTGCTGCAATGGGATACCCTAAAAGTAGCTCAACTACTTCTTCCCTATGTTTGCCAGAACTTAATTGTTCTCTCACACAAAAACAACTCTAGCTTAGCTGATGTCCTGGATTCACCTCTTCCACAACCGCTCAAAATATCTCCTTTAAAATCTCGAACCTACTCAGGAAAAAAAGAGCATTTGGTCATCTGTATTGACGATAGCATCGAAACCTGCCGAGCAATGGAAAAAATTATTGAGTCAAATAGCTATCATTGCATTACGATTCGGGATTCAGTGCAAGTTCTACCCACATTACTAAAACATAGACCAGATGCTATTTTTCTGGATTTAATCATGCCTATTGTCAACGGCTATGAGATCTGCCGTCAAATTCGCAGAATTACCCTGTTCCAAGAAACTCCAATTATCATTCTCAGTGGCAGTGATGGTATTGTAGATCGAGTCCGTGCGAAAAAGGTTGGAGCAACTGACTTTCTCACCAAACCCATAGATCCCAATAAGGTGAAAAGTAAGTTAAGAAAGTATCTCCCTCGGAAATTTGGCAAAGCCACTCTAACTGCTTAGTAGATACTACCTTAGTTTCACTTTGTTAAGGTGGGAGATTAGAAACTAATAGGGAGTACAAGCGATATTTTAAGATTAAAGTTGTTCCCATTGTGTTCCCTTATATTGCTAGATTACTTTTTTGATTGGTACTAAGCCTCCCAAATTTTAGTAATTGACATAGCCAAAAACTGTCCATCTTCAGAGGGTGGATTAAGTCAAGGGAATGCTTTGGGAATTCATTTTAAAACACAGACTCATATTAGTGATTAAAAACTCCTGAGATTAATCTATATGCCGTCTCAGAAACTATACGGTTAAGTTTCAGATTGGCATCATTGGCTGCTCATCTTCCCTTTCTAATCTTGACTGTGTAGAGATTAGAGAGATTTTGATGATTAACCAACGCACCATCAATACCACCTTAGCCGGAATCGCGATTCTATCGATGAGTCTAGTGGTTATTCCTGCTGCTGAAGCGAAAATTAGCACTGTCAGTAGCGATAAACAAGAACTAAAAACTCAGCAAGAGTCACAAAAATTATTTTTCAAATTCAAGAAGTCCAGACGCAATCATTCCCGCCATCGCCATCACCGTTAAGTCCTCACTTAACTATTGGAGGATATACAAAAGTAAAACCCCCCAACACACATTGGGGGGAAAAGGAGAGATCCTAGATGTTGACTTAATGAGGGATGAATTCTTAGCTAATCGCAGTTACGGTGAGGCTGGCGCAGATTAAAGCAGTAACCAAGATAGTTGCAATCGCACCTTGAAGCCTGTAATTCTGTTGCTCTTCAAAAGAAGGGTAAGCTGCGTAGTAGATATCAGGCTCAGTAGCGTAGTTGTTGAGAATGCCGTTGTCTAATTGCTTGGTTTTCATGGCGGTAATCTCCGAAAACTGTCTATGTAAATAAATATAACACAAAGTAAATAAATGTAAACATAGTTTGACAAAAATTTGTTTATGGCTTGCATAAGATCAGCTAACCAGGACGAATTAACTCTGGTTGGTTGGGACAACAAGCAACTATGTATTGATAATTATTGTTGGAAGAAGTGTCAAACTCCCACTTGCTTTTAGGTTGGGAAGTTTCAATTCAACAGCCATTGCCAAGGGAAAACAGTAAGCATTCTTACTGAAATTGTTACAAGCAATTTTTTACGATAAAGGAGCGTAAACCTGATTTAGCATGAATTAAATTCTGTGCTAGGAAAGTGGATGAAGTGGGTAAATTTCTAGCTGAAAAATGATTGCCTGAAAACAATTGGAGAAACTGTGTAAGTAAAGCTTCGCATCTTCTCTCCAATTGGGCTAGAAAGGTTTAGTAATCAGTAATTTTTTGCCTACTATGCGCATCCTACAAATTGTACCTTCTGTGTCCCTAGTTTACGGTGGTCCTAGTCAAATGGTACTGGGATTATCTGCAGCGCTAGCTAAAGCGGGAGTGGATTTAACCCTACTTACCACTAACTCTAACGGAGATGCAGGACAACCACCTCTGGATGTTCCCCTCAACCAAAGCATCCCACAGAATGGCTACCAGATACGCTATTTTCCCTGTTCCCCTTTTCGTCGCTACAAATTTTCCCTAGATTTATTGCGTTGGTTAGCTAGCAACGCTTCAGGGTACGATTTGGCTCATCTACACGCTCTATTTTCCCCCGTAACCACAGCTGCCGCAACAGTAGCAAGATTCCAAAAGCTTCCCTATATTCTCCGTCCTTTGGGTACCCTAGACCCCGCAGACTTACAGAAAAAACGGCAACTCAAACAAATCTACGGTACTTTACTGGAAAAACCAAATTTAGCAGGCGCAGCAGCAGTACATTTTACCAGCACACAGGAAGCTAAAATTTCTGAACGCTACGGCGTGAAAACGAAAGATTTAGTCATTCCCTTGGGAGTGGACAAGCCGTCAGCAATGCCAGAATTAGGCTTAGCAAGGCAAAAATGGGACATTCCGACTGATACACCGATATTGCTATTTATGTCCCGTATTGACCCCAAAAAAGGCTTAGATTTACTATTACCAGCTTTGAAAAATTTGCAAGCCCAGGGCATTAAATTTCATTTTGTCCTCGCAGGTGCAAATCCTCAAGAGCCAGAATACGAACAAAAAATACAACAACAAATTCAGCAATCTTCCCTCGCTAAATGCAGCACAATTACTGGTTTTGTACGTGGAGAAATGAAGCAGGCGCTACTCCAAGATGCAGATGTATTTGTCTTACCTTCTTACTACGAAAACTTTGGTATTGCAGTAGCAGAAGCGCTAGCAGTGGGAACACCTGTGGTAATTTCTGACCAAGTGCATATCTGGCAAGATATAGAAAAAGCAGAAGCAGGATGGATTGCTAGCTGTGATGTTGCTAGTTTAACTGAGGCGTTACATTCTGCACTACAAAGTAGTGAAGTTCGTCAGCAAAAAGGAGAAAAAGCGAGTCATTTAGCCCAAAAAAATTATAGTTGGGATGCGATTGCACAACAACTCATTCTAGCTTACGAGGGTATTTTAGCGGGTAATTAACTGATTTAATTTCTGGCAACATAGAGGTTTTCAATAAAATATTTTTTTGAATCCAGATACTTTAATAATTCAGTAGTTTATTTCTTTTTACCTCACTCATAGTTATTATTTAGACTCAGCCTGAATATACTGAGCTGCTTACGATTATGTTTACTCAGTAACTCTTCTATCAAAGGTAAGTAACGAAGGTTTATCTCACTCATTTTCTATAATCTATGACATCCTTAACATTACCAAAATCTTCTAACTCTTCACAGCAAACCGAAGTTATCGAAACCGAATCATCTATCTTGATTGTTGGCGCAAATGGTAGTGGAAAAACACGCCTAGGAACTTGGATATAATTTGATTCTGACTATAAAGAGAAAGTACATAGAATATCAGCTCAAAAATCTCTTTCAATGCCTGAAAGTGTTAGTACCACATCTATGGAAAAGGCAGAGTATTTATTTCGTTACGGAACTTATAGTGAAAGATTGAAAATTTTTCAGTATGAACAGCAGAAAAGGCTTAGAAGATGGGGAGAAAAGCCAGACACATTTTTACTTAATGATTTTGATAAGTTGCTAGGATATCTTTTTACAGACAATTACCAACAACTACTAAAATACAAAAATAGAGCAGAAAAAGTAGCAGAGAAAGTTAAATTGCCTATAACCAAGTTAGACAAACTAAAAAAAATTTGGGAGTCTTTATTACCACACCGAGAATTAATAATTCAGGCTAATGCAATTCTGACTCAAGCAAAATATAGCTCAAACAATCCATATAATGCATCGCAAATGAGTGATGGAGAGAGAGTTATTTTTTATTTAATCGGAGAATGCTTATGCGCATATGAAAATGGAGTTATTGTTATCGATGAACCTGAATTACACATACATAAATCAATTCAGGGGAAACTTTGGGATTTAATTGAACAAGCAAGACCTGATTGCTTATTTATATATTTAACTCATGATTTAGACTTTGCTGCAACCAGAACTGAAGCAAAGAAAATTTGTCTTACTTCCTATGATGGTCAATCTTTTGATTGGTACGAAATACCACAAACATCAGAAATACCAGAAAATGTCTATCTGGAAATATTAGGTAGTAGATGTCCTATTCTTTTTGTTGAAGGTACTAATGATTCTCTCGATCTAGCAATTTTTCAGTATATCTATCCAGATTTTACGATTAAACCTCTTGGTCCATGTGAAAAGATAATTGAATCTACGAAAGCATTTAATTCAACGAATTCCTTACATTACATTAGTGCCTATAGAATTATTGATCGAGATTATAAATCCGATGAACATTTACAAGCATACGAAGAGGATAAAGTGTATGCAATTTCAGTTGCTGAAGTGGAAAACTTATTTTTATTAGAAGAAGTTTTACTTGCTGTCGCCAAGCAATATTGTTGTCCAGAACCCCAAGAAGTAGTAGGAAAAATCAAGTCTTGGGTGTTTGAGGAATTTAATAAATTAAAAGAAGAGTTTGCTCTAAGAAAAACTTCTTCTTGTATTGATATGGTACTTCATGGTTTTGATGGTAAAGCCAAAAATATTGATGTGTTAAATCAAAAAATCAATAAACTCACTAATGAGATTAATGTCAATGATTACTACAAAGACCAACCAGATGATGCTGAGCGCATTATAGAAAGCAAAAACTACAATGAACTATTAAAAATATTTAATCATAAAGGTTTAAGCAAACAAGTTAGTAAGAATTTTGGTCTACAACCTAAGCAATATACAGAAACCGTAAAAAATATCATTCGTTCAGGAAACACAGAAATAATTGATGCAATGAGGCAAAAAACGCCATCTTTTTCATGAATATTAAAAGTATAAACTCTTCTCTATATACTTAAATATATCGCTCTACAAAATCATGAGCTTGAACCAAGTTAATTACTCCCAGTTCAAGAGATAGATCAATCATATATTTACACCCTGCGACTGTTGCCATGCTGACAAAAACATGGCACAAAATCTCTTGCAACCTATTACAACACCAATCTGTTAATACTACTTCACAAAGTATCTGAAATATTATTATGCAAACCGGAACTGGTGTCTAATTCCATCGCTGCTAAAGCAAGAGCCATAATTTTGAGCAATACTGGAAGAATATTCCCCTGCTTCTACTAAGCTTGACGGAAAAAAGACTAATACTACCAAATAATAGATACGAAATGGTTTCTACCGCCTCCAATCCTACTTCCCTTGCTACCTCACAAATTCGCGCTGAAATTAGAGACTTGCAACCTCAACTTGTGGAATGGCGACGCAATTTTCACCGACACCCTGAATTAGGTTTTAAAGAGTTACTAACTTCCCAATTTGTGGCGCTAAAACTCCAAGAGTGGGGTATCAAACATCAAACAGGCGTGGCTAAAACTGGAATTGTCGCCACAATTGAAGGTACAAATCCTGGTCCTGTTTTAGCGATTCGCGCAGATATGGACGCACTACCAATTCAAGAAGAAAACGAGGTATGCTATCGTTCCCAACACGATGGTATCATGCATGCTTGCGGACATGATGGACACACTGCAATTGCTTTAGGCACAGCTTATTACCTTTCCCAACACCGTCAAGATTTCCGAGGTACAGTCAAAATTATATTCCAACCAGCCGAAGAAGGTCCCGGTGGTGCAAAACCAATGATTGAAGAGGGAGTGTTAAAAAATCCTGATGTGGATGCGATTATTGGTTTACACCTGTGGAATAATTTGCCTTTAGGTACTGTAGGTGTGCGTAGTGGTGCTTTGATGGCTGCCGTAGAACTTTTCGATTGTAAAATTCTAGGTAAAGGTGGACATGGCGCAATGCCTGATCAAACAATTGATTCTATTGTTGTAGCTTCCCAAATTGTCACCGCTTTGCAAACCATTGTCGCCCGCAATGTAAATCCGATAGACTCTGCTGTGGTTACTGTAGGCGAATTTCATTCAGGAACAGCCCATAATGTAATTGCTGATACTGCCACAATGACTGGTACCGTACGCTATTTTAATCCTACCTATGACGGTTTTTTTGGCAAGAGAGTGGAAGACATTATTGCTGGAATTTGCCAAAGTCATGGGGCGAAATATGAATTAGATTATTGGCAACTTTATCCCCCAGTAATTAACGATAGCAAAATAGCTGAATTGGTGCGATCCGTCGCCACAGAAGTAATAGAAACACCAGTAGGTGTAGTTCCAGAATGTCAGACAATGGGCGGAGAAGATATGTCCTTTTTCTTGCAACAAGTACCTGGTTGTTATTTCTTTGTTGGTTCAGCTAATCCAGATAAAGATTTAGCCTATCCTCACCATCACCCTCGTTTTGATTTTGATGAGACAGCGTTGGGAACAGGAATGGAAATGTTTGTGCGTTGTGTAGAAAAGTTCTGCTGTTAATTTATTCTTTTGTGGGGTGTATCGTTAGTAAGTAAATACACCATTCGCTTCCATATTTACTACCATCCACAACCAGGTTAATTTTGACATCACCCTAATGTGACAGCATTTATTACAACAGGGTGATGTTCTATGTATAAAGAATAGGCAAAAATTAGTATTGCTTTACAAAAATATCTTGAATTTTAATATCTAGCTGTGGCTAAAGATGCAAGAATATTCACTAAGAAGCAGACACAGAATTTTAAGCAGGGTTTCTCAAAAAGTATCTTTGAGTAGTCTTTCCATAAATTATCTTATACTTTCCTAGTCTCGTTCCGTACTTTGAAAGAAGTATAGGTTAAGTATAACCCTCAACAATTGCTGGATAAAAAAGTAGTTATTAATTGCTTTTATAGCAGTTAATCGTGGCTATTAACTTCATAGAATGAAATAAAGATGATAACTCAGACTAATAAAGAAAAGAGCATAATAAACTTCACAGACAAATATGTCAATCGACATCCTTTTGATAGAGAACACCCTGAAGATTTCAGAGGTTTTTGGTTAAAAGATTTTAATGTGTCTAAAAACCAGGAATTTGATTTAAAGCATCTAGAAAAATTGAATGATGTCAGGTTAAATCTATACAAAGATTTAGATAGAGTACTCAAAGAGTTTACAGTAAATGATACTTATCTTGAAAACAAACTACACTTTAGAAATTTAAAATATATAGATGCTAGATTAAAAAATCAAGATCGAGATAGACTTTATATAGAAATAGTTTTTAATACAGTGAGGAATACAAAAATAACTACTTTGTGTAGATTTTTTGTTCATGGCAATAATCTATATATAGGAATTGATTCCTATATTTTAGGCAGGTTAAAAAAGAGAAAGCTAATAATTCAGTTCTTTATCTTATGGTTGTTGGGTCCTTTATTACCATATTTGTTTGGATTGTTTATTATTCCAGGTTTACTAGCATCACTTTATTTATATATTATTTGGGTCGGTTTTATTAGAGCTTTACTACAAGGAGAGTCATTTATGTATGCGCTGAGAGTTAACTTTCCCAAAGATATTAGTGTTAATTCATTTGATTTAGATGATTCTTCTATGTATCTCAAAAGCTTACTTCCACTAGTCCTTGAGGCTCTAAAAAGAACATTAAAAGAACACAATATGCTTGAAAAAGAAATGAATGAATATCTAGAAGAAATTAGCAAGAAAATCATTGGTCAAACAATTAATGTCAATACTGGAGGAGGAGGTATTGTTGGTTCAATACTTGGAAGTGTTAGCAGTAAAGTTAGTAATTAAGAGTAATAAACTAAGCTGAAATATCCATCACTGGAGAATTAGATTATGAGCGACCAAATAAAGATAAATACTGGTGGAGGTAACATAAGAGGTACGAATATAGGAGGCAATAGCAACCAAGTTATTAATGAGAGTTACAATAGCGGTATCAGCAGAGAGGATAATTTTGTACAATTAATTGAATCTCTACGTCAGCAAATACAAGATTTAGAGAACCAAGAAGTTCGTAGTGAAGCGCTTGAGCACTTAGAAGACTTAGAGATAGAAGTATCCTCTTCTACTCCTAAGCAATCTAAGCTAAAAGCTTATTTAAAAATGCTTTGGGATGTAGGTAAAGATTTTACCTTAATCGCAAATTCTGTAACGGCGCTAGCAGAAAGGTTGGGTATTAAACTACTCATATAAATCTTGAAATAGTTTTTTATTTATCCAGAAAAAGTTGCACAAGATTGTTAATAAATTCACTTTAGCAGCGCTACTATCACTAAATGCTAAAAGTGAATTTTAGCTTGAATTTCGGCATTTTTCATAACTAGCTTTCTCAATCCACAAGATTTGGTATGAGTTATTTCTAGTCTATTGATCATTAATTGGACTTTGGACAAAAACAACAGGAATTTGCCTAATAATTACGCAAATCTATT
>CAZWGS010000049.1:0-13381 GCA_964633315.1 uncultured bacterium
CTCCAAGTCAAGTAATAAGTACAAGAATTGATGAAAAACTGATTACGACAATACTTTTGCAAGAGGTCTAATGTAAATGATGAATCGATGGTATGGGAAAATTAAGCCTCCTTTCCACCTCCTCATTCCTCTGGTTTTAATTGCCTTTGTTATTATTACCATACCTCTGGAGCTAGTCTTTGAGTTTGATTCCGATGAAGGCGTTAATTTAATCAAAGCCATTCTGGTAGCTGATGGTTTACGTCTCTATCAAGATATTTGGAGCGATCAACCACCATTTTTTACCTTTATTCTTGCTCTGTGGTTAAAGTTATTTGGTCACTCAATTTTTGCAGCTCGTTTTTTGGTACTACTGTTCGCTTCGCTGCTAGTATGGTGCTTCTATCAAACTCTGCGTCTGGAATTGGGAGTAATCGCCGCTGCTGCGGGAACCCTGATCCTTGTCAACAGCCACAATTTTGTGCGTTTGAGTGGTTCTGTAATGATTGGGATTCCTGCCCTAGCTTTAGGGATGCTGGCAGTTTATACTCTACATTTGGGACAGCAAAGAGCTAGTAAAATCCTTATTTTCACTTCTGGGGTATGCTTAGCTCTCTCGATGCAAACTAAGCTTTTTACCCTATTTCTGATTCCGCTATTGTGCCTACAATTGTTGTATTTTAGTGGCGCAAAAAACCAGGTAAATTTCCGTTCTCGCCTCACAAATATGGCTCTATGGCTGCTAGGATTAGGCAGCATCTACTGTTTGGTTGGCTTAGTTTCTGGCTCCTTTAGCTACGAGCAACTGCTTCAGGGACATTTAGAAAGTAAGCAACTTGGCAATGTTTTTGGGACTAAATTTTTTACCTTCTCCTACCTACTGAATCATATGTTTGGTCAGGATTATTTATTTTTTTTCCTGGCGCTAGGTGGTGTAGTCGCGATTGTTACTCAAAAACAAAAGTCGGGATTCCTGCCCCTAGCTTGGTTTGGTTTAGCTTGTGCGTTGCTGGCGAGTCATAAACCTGTGTGGTATCACCACTATCCTTTAATAACTATTCCTTTAGCTTGGTTAGGAGCCTATGGTTTTGCCTCAATCCTAACTTGGCTGGGGCAATTAAAAACTAGCGGTTTGCAGCTCAAAAAAAACATTCTACCCTTATTGATGGCGCTCGTTAGCTTTGCTGCTGTGGGTTTAGAAACACATCGCTTTGTGGGTAATCGCAACAAATATTATCTTAAACTCCCAGAACAGCAAGGAAAATTAGAATTATTAACTTTGGTGCGTCGTTACCAACAACAAACCAAATGGTTCTTTACCGATAAACCAGTCTACGCTTTCTACACTGGTTTATCCATACCCCCAGAGATTAGCGTTTTGACCATGAAACGGGTACTAACAGGGCAAATTAGCTATGGGGAAATTCTCTCTTTCATCAAAATCTACCAACCAGAACAGATTCTATTGTCAAGATTTAAAGATGAGATGGAAGAGTATGAACCAATGCGTAACTACCTGGAGCAGAACTATTTCAAAATCTATGAAAATGATGACCTTGGTATAGATTACTATCTTTTCAAGCCCCTAGCCACTAACACTGAAGCTGTAGTGGAGTTATAATTATTGTTTTAACTTTCCAGTGGCTATAATTTGGAATTTAAGTTAACGAGTTAGTAAGATTTAGCTCCAGAGTCAGTAAAATGGCAAGTGTAAACATTTGAAGATTTAGTAAATCCAATAATAAAGATTCAGCATACAACTGTGAGAGAGAAAAAACGTCGTATCGCTCTACCCCAAATCAACGAAAATATTAACTTCCCCAAACTTCGTGTCATAGACAATGATGGTACGCAAGTTGGAATTATTACCCATCGGGAAGCTTTACGCTTAGCTGAAGAACAACAGTTAGATCTCGTCCTTGTCAGTGATAAAGCAGATCCTCCGGTTTGCAAAATCATGGATTATGGTAAATACAAGTATGAGAAAGAGAAAAAAGAGCGCGAAGCCAAGAAGAAGCAGCATAATGCCGATGTTAAGGAAGTAAAGATGCGCTATAAAATTGATGAGCATGATTATCAAGTGCGCGTTAATCAGGCAGAACGTTTTCTCAAATCAGGGGATAAGGTAAAAGCGACAATCACCTTTAGAGGTAGGGAAATTCAGCACACAGACTTAGCTCATAATTTACTCAAGCGCATGGCGAATGATTTAGAAGAGTTATGTGAAGTGCAACAAGCTCCCAAAAGAGAAGGTCGTAATATGATGATGCTACTATCACCCAAAAAAGCGACCTCGTAAGTTGATAGTCTTTCTTTCTTAGTCTCTAGTAACCCCAATAGCAGCTAATTACTAACGACTATTGACTATTGACCATTCAAAGCATATGACATTGCCAGAACGTGCTACAAGCAGGAGTGACTGGAGTAGTAAACTCCTGCGTTGGTTTAATCTTCGCCCCGAAGAAGGAAAGCGAACTTTACTAATGTTTGCTTTCTATACCATCACCTCCATCGGACTTTTGTGGTTAGAGCAAACAACAATTGCTCTATTTCTAGAAGGATTCGGTGCTGAAGGCTTACCTGTAATTTACATCGCCAGTGCCTTGATGGGTTCGGGGATAGGTTTTCTCTATTCCTACCTACAGAATAATCTACCCCTAGGTAGAGTCTTTGCCATTATCGCTATGTTAATGGCTCTACCTCTAATTGTATTCCGTGTGGGTTTAGATCTTCAGTATCTAGGTGGTGCTGTTACTCTAGCAACAGTATTTCTGATGCGATTGTGGATAGATGCAGAGGAAATCCTCAGCGATCTTAACTCCCAAGTAGCAGCGAATCAACTGTTCAATATTAGAGAAATTAAACGCGCCTATCCGATTATTTCCAGTGGCTTGTTAGTAGGCGATGTCATTTCTGGTTTTTCCCTCTTCTTTTTGGTGCCAATTCTGGGGCTAAAAAATATTATCATTGCTGCCGCTGTGATGCTAGCCTTGGGCGGCTTGATGCTACGCTATCTTACCAAAAACTACAAAGAGGCGTTTCCCGATAAACCAGTTAGAGAAATTGAGGAACTAGAAACCAGTTTCAATTCCCGTCGCTTAAATAAATCCCTCAGACGCTATGTCTTTCCCCTCTTTACTTTTTTCATCTTGGGGGAAGTGCTATTTTTAGTACTAGAATTTCAATATTTGGGCGAATTAGAGCGAGTTTATCCCAATACAACCGAAATAGCCAGTTTTCTAGGCATATTCTCCGGTGTTATCGGTATCTGTGAATTGCTCACCCAGTGGTTTATTTCCAGTCGCGCAGTGGAGAGACTAGGCGTCTTTGTCGTCGCCATGTTATTACCAATTTCCCTTTCCTGCTTTGGTTTCTTAACCATAGTATTTGATTTGAGCGATTGGGCGATGATTAACCTCACTAGCGCACAGATTCTCTTTTTTGGAGTTATTATACTCAGGTTTTTAGACGAACTACTACGCTACACCCTAATTGCTGGTATTGAGCCTATCTTGTTCCAACCTTTACCAGCAGATGTCAGGGGTTCTGTACAATCTTGGGTACAGGGTATTGCTGTTCCTCTCTCTGATGGTTTGAGTGGGGTGGGAATCTTAGGTGTGATCTGGTTGGTGGAACAATTGGCGCACGACTCTGACTCCCAAATTCAAGAAAGTGTCTTTTTAGCAGCTATTGTCTTATTATCTATTTTCTGGGCGATTAGCGCCTTCCTACTGCGTTCTAGCTATGTTACCCTATTGGTTCAAGGAGCAGAACAGGGACGTTTAGGTTTTGCTCGGGTAGATCTGAAAAAATTTAGACAAGAGATTATTAAAACCTTAGATCAGCGTACCAACGAAGAGGATCGACGCTCATGTATTCAGTTGCTGGAAAAAATTGACCCTCAAGGTGTTGCTTCTGTGGTTGCTTCTCGCTTAGTAAATTTAAGTCCTAGACTGCAAAGCCAAAGTCTAGAAGCAATGTTGCAAAATCCAGATCCCGAATATCTGGTGGATGTGCAGCAATTAATTGAACGCAAACCGAGCCTTGATGTGTTAGCTTTATCCTTACGCTACATTTGGTTATCCCAACCCAGCTTAGAAACTCAAACCTTGCAACCCTATCTGAAGAAAGGTGTGGATGCAGTGGTGCGAGGAGCTACTGCTGGTTTAATTTTAAGTCGCGGAACCCCAGCTCAAAGACTAGAGGCTAAACTGGCTCTAGAGAATATGTTAACTCATCGCCAGGAACGGGAGCGAGTTTTGGGCACCAAAGCTTTGCAGGATGCTGATGAGGAATCCCTGATTGGGCGCTATTTACCTTCACTTTTGCAAGATGAGTCCATACAAGTGCGTTGTATGGCTCTCGAAACCATTGGCTTAAAGCACCTGCAACCATTTTATCCCTCCTTAGTTAAAGGGCTCAATTACAAGTCCACCAGAGAAGCAGCGAGAAGCGCTTTAGTGTGTTTAGGAGATGAAGCACTACCACTACTAAACTCCCTCTGTAGCGATATTCGGCAATCTGAATTGCTCAGACTCCAAACCTGGAGTACGATGGCGGAAATTGGCACTAAGCAAGCTTTGGATTTTTTAGTGCAACAGTTATTATCTTCTTGGGGAGCTACGCGCCGTCAACTACTACGAGTTTTACTTAAAGTCCCCGCAGAAGCCGGAATTGAGGTTGTCAACGACACTTTGGGCCGCAGCGGAGTGGAGACAATGATTGAGCAGGAATTACTGTTTCTGGGTCAATTGTACGCTGCACAATTAGATTTAGCTAGCGATCAAATCGAAGAAAAGGAAGGAGAATTACTCTTCGCCACACTCAAGGGTATGGAAGCAGATGCTCTAGATCGCTGTTTTTTGCTCTTGAAGGTGTTGTATTCTGGAAGTACAATTCAAGCAGCCATGTTCAAATTGGAGTCCCAGGATGAGAAGAATGTGGCAGAGGGATTGGAAATTCTGGATAACACCATTAATATTTCCCAAAAACAGGTTTTATTACTGATTTTAGAGCGTAGTTCCACCGCCGAAAAACTAGCTGATTTGGGTGATATTGTATCCTATCAACCGATGAAGCCTAGCGATCGCCTGCGTCGCTTGTTAGAGTTGCGACATTTTCTATCGGATTGGGGTTTAGCTTGTTGTTTTCATCTGGCGCGTCAGGTACGCTGGAATGTAACTAGAGAAGCGATTATTGCTTGTCTACACCACCCTAGTAGCTTTGTTAGGGAAGCGGTTTTAGCTTATCTCAAAGTCGCTAGTCCACGTACATGCATGGAACTACTACCAGTACTCAAAAATGACCCTGATCCCATTGTGGCAGCTCAAGTACGGAAGATGAGTGCAGATTTTGGAAACCAATATAAGTATGTTTAAACGGTGTTAAGTAGCTTTGATCGCCTTTTATTTATCAGACGCATCTCGATTTTCCAGGAATTGCGAGATGAGTTTTTAGTGAAGTTAGCTTCCGCGATGGATGAGGTTTCCTATGGTAATCAACAGACTATTGTTAAGGAAGGAGAAGAGGGGCGTTCCCTTTATATAGTTGTCTCTGGCCGCGTTAGAGTGCATCTGGGGGAGCAAGAACTAGCAACATTGGGAACAGGGGCTATTTTTGGCGAAATGTCAGTGTTTGACGCTGAACCTCGTTCTGCTTCGGTAACAACCCTAGAACCTTGTGATTGTTTAACTTTAAATCAACTTCAACTCCAAGATGCGATTGAGGAAACACCAGAAATTGCGGTTAATGTCATTCGTGGTTTGTCGCGTCTGGTGAGGGATTTAAATAAAAAAGTGCGAGTTTATGAAACGAGGAAATAAAAGTATCTCAATTGAGAATTGAGAAAGTAGGGAATTAGAGCAAAACTAATTAAGATGGGTCAAAGAATAAACTTAACCCATCTGAGTGTGTTTTAAGAAGATCATTATCTGTCCATAACTTTAATTCTCATCATTGATTAAGCTAGAAGGTTCAACTAACAAGGTATTTTGATAGATACCTACCACTTCAACAGCTTCACCGGGAGGAAAGGTAAGATCCATGTTACACTTCGCATTCCACCAAGTACCTTGAAAGCGTACTCTACCTTTACAACGAGGTTGGATCGCTTGTTCAACAACTGCTTTTCCTTGCCAACGATTTTTACGACGACGGAGAGGACGAAATAATTTAATCATGGATAGGGTAGATTGTCACTAGGGATTAACTTTGCTGCATCACTATTCGCCACTGATTGGTCAAGATCTGGATAGAGATTAAGATTTGTTTGTGATTTTCGATTATTAATCCTCTGCTACTGGGAATGTAGGAACATAAAATTCTACGTTCCTACAATGGATAAAAATTCAAAGAAGTGGAACTTAAGGCGCAGGTTGCATAAGCGCTGTAAAACGGATGGGGTTTTCCCGCACCATATTTTGATAACCACAGTTCTAGCAACCAGAAACTGATAGAATCGAGATTAACGGCGATCCGTGTATCTTCGTCAGTTATGAACAGACTTGGCTCAATTTGCTTAATTGCTATTGGAATACTCAAAAGTACTAATCTTTTCGCTTTACCAACACCAGTAGCAACAGTAGCTTCTCACTTAGTTGGGATTATGGATACCTCTGCTCAAGCTGCGGTGAATTCTGAGCGAGCAAATGTGCAAATGGTAACTTGTAGAGTAAAGCTTCAAGATACAAATGCTTCTGTAAATATCCCTGATTCCATCTTTCTCTATCAGGAACAAGCTTTATCTCATCGCCTCAATCAACCTTACCGTCAAAGATTTTTGCGTCTTGCTCTCTCCAAAGATGGCAAAATGGTGGAGTCTAAAGCTTTTAAACCTATTGTTGAAGAGAATTGGATTGGTTTTTGCAATCAACGAGAAGATCGCCGTCTTGTTAGCGTTGAAGAGATTATAGATGTGGATTGTAGCGTCTTTTTAGTGCCACAGGATGGGAATATTGTTGGTACTACCCAAGCAGGAGGTTGCAGTGTTAACTTTCGAGGCGCAGTAAATTTCACCAATACAATTATCCTCCACAGTGACGGTATGGAAACTTGGGATCGCGGTTTTGATGCACAAGGAAATCAGATTTGGGGTGCTAAGGATGAATCTTATCAGTTTCTTTGGCAAGAATAATTTTGCGACATTAAATCTCTACTTAATTCATCCCTCATGTATCTATAGGGGGGATGAGAGTCTTGTTTGTCAAACAACAAATAACCAACAACCAATAACCAATAACCAAAGAGTAGCTTTTTTGTGGACTTGATTAAGGAAATTGCAAAAGTTGAGCGCAAAGTAAACCCCAAGGGAGGAAAATAGAAAACAGATTAGAGTAACATCCTCGAAAAAACTATGAAATGGCGAGTCCTCATCACCTGTTCCCATCTACAACGCACCATTGAACATTATCGCTCTTGGTTTGCCCAGGAAGATATTGAAATCGAATTACCATCAATTGTTCAGCAGTTGAGTGAAGCCGATTTGTATAATATGATTGATCGCTTTGATGGTGTAATCGCTGGTGATGACCCTTTTACTGCTAAAGTTTTAGAGCAAGGTAAACGCCTCAAAGTAATTGCTCGCTGGGGAATCGGGATGGATTCAATAGATCTCGAAGCAGCGAAAAATTTAGGAATAGAAGTTTCCAATACACCGAATGTTTTTGGAGATGAAGGCGGTGATACCGTAATGGGTTACATACTGCTGTTGGCTAGGCAATTACATATCATTGACCAATCTGTGCGTCAGGGCAAATGGGAGCGAATCTCAGGAATTACACTGCGGGGTAAAACCCTTGGTGTGATTGGTGTCGGTAGCATTGGACGCGCTGTGGTGCGTCGCGCTATCGCTTTTGGGATGAATGTGGTGGGAAGTAATAATTCACCTCTTCCAGAAGCATTTATTGAGGAAACAGGGATTAAATCCGTTTCTTTGGAGGAACTTTTATCTGTCTCCGATTTTATTTCTCTTAATTGCAATCTGTGTGAAGCTAATTATCATCTCCTCAACCAAAAAACTTTTGCTTTGATGAAAGATGGGGTTTATATTATTAATACTGGTCGTGGTGGTTTAATTAAGGAAGCAGACTTAGTTAAAGAGCTTGAAAGTGGAAAAGTTGCAGGCGTGGCTTTAGATGTTTTTGAAGTAGAACCTTTACCCCTTGATAGTCCCCTACGTAAGCTGGATAATTGTATCTTTGGTACTCACAACAGTTCTAATACTAAAGATGCAGTGATGCGGGTAAATGAATTGGCGATCAAAAATCTCCTATCTGGTTTAAATAGAGGAAGCTAGATTCAGCCTAATTCACAAGAAAATGAAACTACAGAAAACAACTTGGATTTTGTTAGTTTTCGCGCTGTTATTAGGGGGTGCAGTGATTAGTTATGAGAAACTAATAGCACCCCAGCGCCAAGCAACACAATCACAAAAAAAGCAGATTTTTAACTTTGAGGAAGATGCGATTCAGAGTCTGAAAATTACTAGCGACGAAACAACCCTCAGATTTACTCGCAACCAACATCAAACCTATACTTGGCAAATGAGGGAACCAAAAAATGTGCCAGGTAATGATGCTGTGGTTGCTTTCTTACTAAATTTACTTGTGGAAGGTACTAGTAATAATAAGATTACTATCTCAGCAGACGAGCGATCAGAATATGGCTTAGAGAAGCCTTTCGCTACCATTGAAGTTGAATTAGACAACGAGACAACCAATCAGCTAGTTTTAGGTAAAGCCGACTTTAGCGGTAAGTTTCTCTACGCTATCGCAGATCAAGCTTCAGACACAGATGCAGATATTAAGGTCATCTTAGTACCAATTGACTTTCAGTATGCCGTAGATCGCGATTTAGATGAATGGAAACAAGAAGTGGTGACGAAGCCAAAGGTTGAGGAAAAGGAAGAAGTAATACCAGTAGATGAAGCACAAGAGTAGGGACATAATATATTAAATCTATGATTTCCCACTGGAGCACAAAATTTGACTTCTCTACATCTCTAGAATTTAAAAACTTGGAAATTGACGCAAAAAAGAATATTGTTGAGGTCTAGATTACCCTTCCCCACAACACATATAGTAAATGCTAAGTAAATTTCGCTAGGTTTTTTTCCTGATTTTTGCCAACAGTTAAGAAGGATAGGTTAGATTCTTGTCCCGAAGCAATAGCATAAACCACACAGTTGCAACTTCTGATTTCAAGGGTATATAGCTTGATGAGAACTTTGGGACACCAGAAGCATTTACCATTTTTTCATCATTTGTCATTAGGGAGTATTTACGTAACATCACAATGTTGTTTGTGATTGTTTGGGTGTTTACCAAATTCATTAATCATTAGGAATCAATCTAACCAAACAATGCCCAGACTAAGTAAAAGTCCTGAAGCAAAAAAGCGAACTAAGAATCTTTTAGATAGTTTAATTGACTATGCTAGCAACCCATTAATGTATGACAAATATTTTAATGACAAAATAGCTGTGAGATGGATAGCAACCAATAAAGAATCCCCTCAAGTTATCATTCAAACTGAGTTAAAGTATCTGGCTCAATTACTACATGGAGTGACACAAAATAGTAAACAAGATACTGAATATATTAGACATGACTTACGCTTGCTTAAAGATTTTGTGGGTATTCTTCAAGATAATCGGGTTAAAACCCAAGGTTCGGCAAAATGGCATTTTACACTCAATTTATGGCATCGGCATCGAGAAGAGAATCTTAGGGAATTTGATAATCTATGGCAGCATTTAACTGGCTAAAAAATGAGTTTATAGCAGGTCTAATTTATTGAGTTTTCATGATTCTATCGCTATAGTGATTTAGGCTAGTCAGTTGGCAAAAAAAAATATAGTTGGTACCAAATCTGGTTATCAAAGGCTCTTTATAACTGATACTAAATCCTGCTTGTGTGAGTAGCCTTATACGCACAACCTCAAACCCTTCCCCCAACTCCCCATCACCCCCTCGCGCATTCCCTTACTTTTAGGCTCAAAGCCTTCTGACCTCTGCCTCTTGCCTAAAACAGTATCTGATACCAAATCCGGTTCTCATACCCCACTTATCTGCAAAGCTCTAACCTTTGGAATAAAGTGATTTGCTCGATTTTTATAAAGGGGTTGTGGCAATCGGACTTAGTATGAATATGCAAATCGGCTCTGGTATGAATTATGCCTTTTTATTCTTGAGTGTAACTAGAGCTATGAAAATAAAAAATCTAGGGAGATTTATATAATTTCCCTAGATTATTCTTAGTTTATTCAACTAAAAACTGTTTCTTTAGCCAATTACATCAAAATTAACGCCAAAAATAATATCGTTCAGATCTCCATCACCGCCTTCTAGAGTATCTTCAAAAGCAAACACATTACCGCCTAAACGGACTGAGCGTTCTACACCACCAGCATTAGCATCTTCGAAAGCAAATATTGGACTATCGGAATTACCATCGGAGAGGACAAAAGGTGCAATGTAGCCACCACCAGTAATAGAAACAATGTCCGTTCCAGTACTAGAAAAATTGATTATTCCTTCCTCATCAAATGTCCCAACTATATTTGATTGTGCCAAAGCTGCTGCAGCATAACCAGACTCGCCAGGAAGTAGTCCATCAACTTCTCCCTGAGCATTATCAACTTGATAAAAACCGCCAATGTTATCAAAGTCTGAGCTACTTCCTAGTGCTACAAAAAGAAGTTGTACTTCCTGATTTGCAAAACCAGTCAAATCAACAACATCAGAATTTTCTCCTACTGCTGGATCATCAGAACTAGGAGGTATTGGATTTGGTGTTTGAGAATCATTATCCTCTAGAGTAAATTGAGCACTACTATTACTAATATCTAGGCTGTAACCAGCACCATCACTTAAAACAATGCCAATGCTTTCGCTAGGCTCTACATTATCATCATCTACGGGATTGATACGAACTACAGCTTCTCGGATATTGGCATCAAGAGTAATAGTTTCATCATTGGGATTAAACTGTGCTCCCGTACCAGCAGTAATATTGTAATCGCTACCCAATGAAGCTGTGCCGAAGAAGTCAAAGTCGAGGGTTAGTGGATCAGGACTTTCACTATTGAGGCTAATAGTAAAACTATTACTAACTAGACTTTCTTCGGTTAAATTGTTGCCGAAATTAGGAGTAATACTAACAAGAGGATCATTGTCTGTGATAGTTATTGCAGCAAAGATATTGTCCTCATCTAAGCTATAGCCATCTCCAGTTTCTAAGGTTAGTAGAATGCTTTCTTGGGATTCAACTGCAACATCATCTTCTGCTACTAAAACTAGGGTTGCACTCTGGGAATTAGCAGCAATGGTGAAGCTACCAGTTTCATTAACCAAGTCAAAGTTAATACCTTCGATATTAGTACTAGCAATCGGGTCAAATCTGTAATCACTAAAATTAACAGCACTTCCACCCAAACCAAAGTTAACTGTAACTGGTTCTGGAGGAATTTGACCTAAGTTAATGTTGAAACTACCGTTAGCTCCATCTTCTGTTAAATTGAAGCCAGCTTCGATACCAACAACAGGATCGTTATCTATGATACTGACATTAACGTTGGCGATGTTAGTACCATTGAAATTAGGATCGCCACTGGTTAGTGTATGACTAATATTAGCATTGTGATCGCCTTCAACTAAGTTATCATCAACAGCTTCTACAGTTACAAATTGAGGATTATCCCAATTATTTGGTGTAAAGTTCAGTGTTGTTGTAGAAGTGGAATTGACTTCTAGCTGATTACCGCTGTTAATGGTGACAGTAACATTCTCTTCTGGTTGAGCAGTGAGCACAACCTCATAGGTATCACTAACACCATCTTCGCTAACTTCGATACCATCATCAGATTCAATGATGCTAACTCCAGCAATATCGTTATCTATGATGGTTAGTTGAGCAGAGTCATTGTTTGTATCTAAACTATAACCATTACCTGCTTCCAGGTTTAGTATAATGCTCTCCTGTGCATCAACACGAACATCATCTTCTGCGACTAAAACCAAGGTTGCGCTATCTGAGTTAGCAGCAACGGTGAAGCTACCAGCGTTGTTAGCCACATTGAAGTTGACACTTTCGATATTAGTGCTAGCTTCAAAATCCAATCCGTAGTCATTTAGGCTAGCAGTGCTACCATCTAACGTGAAGTTAACTGTGACTGGAGTCGGAGAAACTTGGCTGAAGTTAATGGTAAAACTACCGTTATCTCCATCTTCTGTGAGATTTTCACCAGCTTCGACGCTAACAAAAAAATCGTTATCTGTGATGCTGACGCTAACGTCGCTGACATTGAGACCATTGAAGTTAGGATCGTCACTAGTTACCGTATGAGTAATAGTAGCGTTGTGATCCTCTTCAACTGAGTTATCATCAACAGCATTGACGGTTACAAATTGGGGAGTATCCCAATTATCTGGGGTAAAGGTTACTATTGCCGTAGAACCGAAACCGAATCCTAGTTGATTATCGCTTTCAATGGTGACAGTAACATTCTCTTCTGGTTGAGCAGTGAGTACAATTTGATAAGTATCACTAGTACCAGCTTCACTAACTTGGGTACTACCATTAGATTCAATGATGCTAACTCCAGCAATATCATTGTCTACGATAGTTAGTTGAGCAGAGTCATTGTTTGTATCTAAGCTATAACCATTACCTGCTTCTAGATTTAGTACAATGTTCTCTTGTAGCTCAACATTAGCATCATCTTCTGCTACTAAAACCAAGGTTGCGCTATCTGAATTAGCAGCAACGGTGAAGCTACCAGCGTTGTCAGCCGCATTGAAGTCGACACTTTCGATATTAGTGCTAGCTTCAAAATCCAATCCGTAGTCATTTAGGCTAGCAGTGCTACCATCTAACGTGAAGTTAACTGTGACTGGAGTCGGAGAAACTTGACTGAAGTTAATGGTGAAACTACCGTTAACTCCATCTTCTGTGAGATTTTCACCAGCTTCGACGCTAACCAAAGAATCATTATCTGTGATGCTGACGTTGACGTTGCTGATGTTGAGACCATTGAAGTTAGGATCGTTACTAGTTACTGTATGAGTAATAGTAGCGCTATGATCGCCTTCAAATAAGCTATCGTCAATAGCTTCTACGTCTACGACTTGGGGAGTATCCCAATTGTCTGGGGTAAAGATAAGTGTTGTTCTATTAACTTCTAGCTGATTACCGCTGTTGATGGTGACGGTAACATCTGCTTCTGGTTGAGTGTTAAGTACAACTCCATAGCTATCAATACCACCATCTTCACTAACTTGAGTACCACCAGGTTCAATGATACTAATTCCCGCACTATCGTTGTCTACAATAGTAACCTGTTGAGTAGCGTTAGCTCCAAGAGTGATACCATCGGTGGGATTATTGATGGTGAAGGTTGCACTTT
>CAZWGS010000049.1:13481-34760 GCA_964633315.1 uncultured bacterium
GGTAAATTGACTACCATTTCCTTCAGCAACTTCTGTGCTATCTACGCTGAGGTTTATGGCATTACTAAAACCACTATCAATGATAGTAACCTCTTGAGTAGTATTAGCTCCAAGAGTGATACCATCGGTGGGATTATTGATGGTGAAGGTTGCACTTTCATTACCTTCATCTAGATTGTCGTTATTAACTTCTAGTGTTACTGAAGCGCTAGTTTCACCATCAGCAATGGTGATTTGACTAGGAATATCACCCACAAAGTCTTCTGGGCTGACATCACCACTAAAGTTGAGATTAACACTTTGCTCGCCTACTACTGCTTCAGCTGTGTTGACTGTAAGGGTAAATTGACTACCATTTCCTTCAGCAACTTCTGTGCTATCTACGCTGAGGTTTGTAGCATTACTAAAACCACTATCAATGATAGTAACTTGTTGAGTAGTGGTATCTCCTAGAGAGATACCCAAAGTGGGATTATCGATGGTGAAGGTTGCAATTTCATTACCTTCATCTAGATTGTCGTTATTAACTGTCAGTGTTACGAAACCGCTAGTTTCACCATCAGCAATGATGATTTGACTGGGAATATCACCCACAAAGTCTTGTGCATTTACATCACCACTGAAGTTGAGATCAACACTTTGCTCGCCGTCTACTGCTTCAGTAGTGTTTACTGTAATAGTAAATTCAGTATTATTTGCTTCAGCAACTTCTGTGCTATCTACGCTTAAAGTTGTGGGATTAATAGCACTTAATTGAATATCAAAATCATATGTAGTATCGTCATCAAGATCTTGATAAAAAACTGTATAACTACCAGCACCAAGAAATCCTGGTCCTGGATTACCATTCCCTAAGATTACACCAAGATCAAGTAAATCAGTACCAATTTGACTAACACCAATTCCAGCACTGACTAGAACATCATCATTTGGATTATTGAGAATAGAAGTAATAGTATCATTATCCCCAAATTGAGTTGTTGCCAGTAAAGCAAATTCAGAATCAGTAACAATTCCGCCCGGTGGGTTTATAGAAGTATATCCATTTAAATTAATTGCACTTACTTGATGACCCTCAGGTACATCAAATCTAAATAAGTCTTGACCTCCAACAAAACTCTCGCCGATGACACGATTGGAACCAACTGTTAATGGTGAACCTCCATCTGAGGTTGCTGTAACGTTAGTAAGATTGTTCAAATCCTGAGGCAAATCGCCAAAATTTTCAAGATCCAGCTCATTCCAAATAATCATACTGTTTTTTCCTTGGAAACACGACAAAAAAGTAGCTTAGGGTTAAAAAGCATCCTTTTAAAAAATTAAGTAGAGATTTTTTTGACTAGATAAAACAATAGATTTTCAATAAGATAGTATCTATTGTTTTTCTGTATTGTTTGGATTAGCCAAAGCTTCTCTAATTAGATTTTTAAATTTGCGACAATAAGCCTAGCCTAAAAAATAAACACTCTAGAGAACCGTTAATTGATATCAATTTATATCTGATGTTTTAGGCATGATATATTTTTTGATATATCAATTAAAACCATTTTCTTCAGGAGAGATTAACAAAAAAAATACCAACTAATTAATTTGGTTACAGTTAATCTTGAGGAGATACAACCTAACAGAATTTTAAATTAGATGAATGTCCCGAAGCAATATCATGAAAATTTATGTGATAACTATTGATAGACATAGTTTGGAGATTTATTAATACTTCGGGACATCTATATTCCTTTATATTTATTTGACACTAATTTTGAGACAAATTGATTTATTTAACAGCAAAATATTAGAGACTAGAGTCTTAGTCTTTGCCTATCTCATTATTTTTAATTGAGTTAAATTTCGAAATATTAATACTTTATCAAATCTTTAAAATAAGCAATTTATTTAGATATTTAATATTCACTTTTGGTGATACTACTATAACTTGAACAGAATTAACCATCATGCTCTATGTCTTTCATTCATCAGCGTACTGTTCGACTTGCAGACACCGATGCGGCTAATGTAGTTTACTTTGCCAATCTCCTGTCAATCTGTCACGAAGCCTATGAAGAGTATTTATTGCAAGGAGGATTTGAAATGAAAAACCTAGTATCTAATTCCAGCTTCGCCTTACCTATTGTATATGGAGAAATCAATTTTTTTAAGCCAATATTTTGTGGTGATAGATTATTGATTGAATTGACACTTAAAATATTAAGTGAAAACGAATTCAAAATTTTCTATGATCTTAAATTTGCCACATCTCCCAATCTAATTTTAGCCAAAGCAATAACTAGACACGTTTGCATTAGAAAAGATACAAGAAAACGTATGCCTTTTCCTGAAAAAATCAGACTCTGGATTGAAAAAATAGCTATCCTTGATGCTTAGGAGTTCTGGGTGAATGAGAAGGAATTGGTACTAAAATTTGATTGAGTTGACGCAATTGTTCCGCAGTTCCCATACAAATCAGGACATCACCAGAAATAAGTAGAGTGTCTCCTGTTGGTCCTGCAACCAGGCTACCATCAGCACGACGAATCGCTAACACTAAAGCACCTGATTGTACTCTCAGACGTGCTTGTCTTAATGTTTCTCCCACATAGGGACAACTTTTCTCATCCAATAAAAACTCTTCCATATAAAAAGAGCGATCTGTACCCGTGAGAATACCATCGACAAAATCCATCACTTGAGGTCTAAGAGCAGCTGCTGCTAAACGCTTACCTCCTGTAATATAGGGAGAGACCACAGCATCAGCACCAGCACGTTGCAGTTTTTGCAGCGCTTCTTCATTACTGGCGCGGGAAATAGCACGTATGCTGGGATTAAGGGTTTTAGCCGATAATACAGTGTATAGATTTTCCGCATCCGAGGGCAAGGCTGCCACTAAACAAATCGCTCGTTCAATCCCTGCTTTGTGTAATGATTCATCTAGCGTCGCATCTCCTTGCAAAACCAAATATCCCAGTTTGCGCGCTGCTTCTACCTTATCGATTTGGGAATCGATGATGACAAAAGAAATTTCCTCCGCTTTAAACTCTAGAGCAATTTGCCGACCAGTGCGACTAAAACCACAAACAATGTAGTGTTCCTCTAACTTATCTAACATACGTCCCTGTTGCCTCCAGCGAATTCCTTCTTGAAAGTATCCCTGAATAATCGCTTCTGTAAATCGATTGACGATATAACCAATGGTAATAATGCCCATCGCAATTAAACCAATGGTAAAAATTTGCGCTTGTTCCCGAAGAGGTCTAACCTCAGAGAATCCCACTGTTGAAAGCGTAATCACAGTCATGTAAGCTGATTCTGACCAAGACCAGTTTTCGATGAATTTGTACCAAAAGGTACCCATTAAAAACACGCAAACTAGCGCCACAGCACCAGCAATCAGTTCTCTTTGCAGGCGTTGGTATTTTTCTTCAAAGGAATACACGGCAGCACATCACCCTAAAATTGCTCTTACTCTGGCTTTGAATAATTCTAGCTGCTTGTCAAGAATCTATAACTGTGAAATAGTTGCTCGTGAGATATTTTGGCACTATTATCTCAGGCACTAAAAAACTCAACTAATGGAAATTTACCTAATTCGCCACGGTATCGCCGCAGCAAGGGGTACTTACACCAACGATAATGAACGTCCCCTAATCAATAAAGGTCGTCAAAAAACTAAGCAAGTTGCCCAACGTCTCTATAATTGTGGTTTGCGTTTTGATGTTATCTTAACTAGCCCTTTGGTAAGAGCAAAGCAAACTGCTGAAATTTTATACCAAGTTGGTTTAAGTTCCCAGGTTCAAGAATTTGCCCCTCTCGCCCCCGATGGCGACATCCAAGAGTGGATCAACTGGCAAGCTTCAAATCACTACCAAACAGTCGCTTTGGTTGGTCACCAGCCAGATTTGGGCAACTGGGCAGAAATTTTACTTTGGGGTGTGACCCAAGAAAAAATAGTGCTGAAAAAAGCTGGTGTTATTGGTTTACGAGTATCTTCTAAGGGCAATTCTCTCAGTTGCCAAGAGTTGTTTCTGCTAACTTCTCCCAAATGGTTATTAACCTAATCCATACGAGTTAGAGAAAACCAAACCACAAATGCAATGGCACTGAGACATAACATAGTACCAAAGGTGAGAACGACCGAATTGTAAGCATCTGAGTCGATTAAAGTCATCAATTTTGCGTATTTATTCTTAGTTGTTGAATATTTTTGAGTGTTTTACACTGAGCCTCAATGGTTAGGAATTAAACTAAAGGCTGATTAATTTAGAGTCAAATATGGCTAGCTTAATCTCATAAACACGGGTAATCTAGGTATATTAGGGACTAAAATTCACAAGAGTAGCAAAATAGGTTTTGGGTTGCATCTCCCATATTTCCATGACACCAAAACCAGTTGTACTTTAAGGGCTAAAATATGCTCACTATACTTTTGGCTGCCCTTTCTGCTTCGGCTGCCGCAGGTATCAGAATTGCTTTGCCTCTGCTAATTATTGGCTTACTGCAAAGCGACAATTTATGGTCAGATATACCCCTTCTTTCCCGCGTCCAACCCCAAGTGTTACTGAGTGTCCTCACAAGTTGGTCACTATTTGAGCTATTTGGCTCTAAACAGTTCTTGGGTAGACGAGTATTACAATTAGTTCAACTTGGATTTAGTCCCCTTGTCGGTGGCTTAATGGGTGTCGCTGTGGCTAAGCTTGCCCATGCAACCACAGAATTAATTTGCTTAATTGCGGTGGTAGGAGGATTGCTGGCTTTTGTTCTTCAGCTAGTTCAAGTGGGCTGGTTTTTCCGTGTCAGAAATATCCCCGTCTGGATTATCTTCCTAGAAGATATACTGTGTGTGGGCTTAGTTTTTTTTGCCTTCAATGCACCAGAACAAGGGGGTTTAATCGCTTTTGTTCTGCTTTGGCTAGCCATTCGCAGTTCCAAAGTTTGGCATCAATGGTACCAAAATAGGGATAGAGCTACAGCAACCCAACAAAATGAAGTGGACCATGACCACTAACTAACTCTAAAATCAGAGCTAGAAAACCCAACATCGCTAAACGTCCATTCCACACCTCTGCAGCTGTGGTCAGACCCCATTCCCAACGTTCTTGAGGATAGATTTTGACCTTTTTTCCTAACACATTAACTTGAGAAAAAGTGCAAGGAGGAGATTGCATGGCATCGGTGACTAATTGAGCCAAAGCATTAATAAAAGTAGGATTAGTATCGAGTGCTGGTACTCTTTGAAAATTAGTAATACCTACTTCTTCGGCAATTTCTTTGTATTCAATATCAATTTCTTGTAGAGTTTCAATATGTTCGGAAACAAAGCTAATTGGTACTACTAGTAAATCTTTTGTACCTTGCTCTCCTAACTCCTCTAACGCATCTTCAGTGTAAGGTTGGAGCCACTCCACAGGACCAACTCGACTTTGGTAAGCTAGAACATGCTTATTTGGTCGCCCTAAAGTTTGCATAATTAAACGAGTGCAACCTTCGATCTCCTTTTGGTAAGGATCTCCAGATTCTTCCACATAGCTAACTGGCACACCGTGGGCACTGAAAAAGATTTGAACTTGATCTGGCTCGGCAAATTTGTCTAATTCTTGGCTGATTAAATCTGCCATTGCTTGGAGATAACCAGTATTTTGGTACCAGGAAGGGACTAGAGTGTAATCAAGCTGCTTGAGGTTTGAATCCTCTTCCCATAGTTGTTCCAGCAGACGGAAAGAGGAGCCACTGGTGCTAATAGAAAACTGAGGATAGAGAGGCAGAATGACTAATTTATCTAGGTTATCTTTTTTGATTTGAGCTACAGCTTCTTCAGTAAAAGGATTCCAATAGCGCATACCAATATAAATTTTGGCATCATGTCCTTGGGAATGTAATTCTTGCTCTAAAGCTTGAGCCTGGGCTTCAGTAATTCTCCTGAGAGGTGAACCGCCACCAATCTGTTTATAATTTTCCTGGGATGTCTTGGCGCGTCTTGTTGAGATTAACCAAGCCAAAGGTTTCTGCAGCCAGGGAAAAGGTAGACGAATAATTTCGGGATCAGAAAATAAATTAAATAGAAATGGACGGACATCATCTAGTTTGTCCGGTCCACCTAGATTAAGTAATAATACTCCTACGCGACTCATAATAGTGATAAAAGGTTGCTAAAATTTTTCAGATTCTTCACCAAGTTTAACAATATATCTTTTCGGCGTTGCAATTAAGCATATTCCGATACACAAATTAACTAGGAGGTAAGGATTTGGCAACAGTCCTCAGAACTTGGAGCTACAAATATCAGTGGCTATATGACAGTATCTCACGTCTGGCAGCCCTTAGTGTTGGCGGAGAAAAGCGATTCCGTCATCTGGCTTTGCAGGGTCTCGAAATTAACGCAGATACGGAAATTTTAGATTTGTGTTGTGGTGCTGGGCAAACAACTCAGTTTTTGGTTCAATGCTCAAAGCGAGTAACGGGTTTGGATATCTCTCCTGTGGCGTTGGAGAGAGCTAGTAAAAATGTCCCTCAAGCTAGATATGTGGAAGGTTTAGCTGAAGATATACCCTTGCCAGATCAACAATTTGATTTGGTGCATACTAGTGCAGCACTGCATGAAATGAATCCACAACAGCTAGAGAGAATTATGAGAGAAGTTTATCGAGTTTTGAAGCCAGGAGGAATATTTACTCTGGTAGATTTTCATCAACCAAATAATCTATTCTTTGGTACTGGATTGGCTATCTTTATGTGGTTATTTGAAACCGAGACGGCTTGGCAATTGTTGTCTACAGATTTACCAGCAAAACTCACACAAGCGGGATTTACGAAGATTAGTAATTGTTTATATGCAGGCGATTCTTTACAAGTAATTCAGGCTCAGAAATAGGGCTTCTCGCTCACACACCTAAAACCTCCCTTGATTAGAATTTCAAGGGATTGATTTGGGTAAAAAAAATTCACCTTGGAGTTATGATCAGCTTCTTGGCAGACTTTGGTATCTTATAGTGCTACGCCCAAACCAAGTGTCAGGTGGCATAAGTATACTGCCTGTATGGTTTTAGGACTTTAGCTTGTCCTCGCTTGAATAGGTAGCACCATAACCCTCTTTTGTCACTTTCGGGAATTGTGAGGCAATTACGTTATTACAGCCAACAATTCCTAACGAGAGAATTAGGGTTTAACTCTCTTTTTTAGGAGTTTGATAGAAGAGGAATATAGCGCTGCAGGGTTAAGTTAAGACATGTAGTTGTTCCCCGTTTACTGTTTTTTGTTCACTTTTAACCGATAAATTGTGTCCTAATGTATACCCGTAGGGCTATAACTACCAAGAAAGATTAATCTATAGTGAAGCTAATTCAAGATTTAATTATCTTTTTGGGAACACTGAAGTAGACACAGTGTATCAAACAAAATAGAGCTAATGACACAGCATAAATGGTTAGTTGTGGTGCTTGGTGCGATTGCTTTGAGTGGACTTGCTAGCTGCACCTCCAGTAATTCCTCCACTTCCCAGGTGGTAGCGAGGGGACAGGAGGAAGTTAAGATAACAGGCTCTGGTACAGCCTATGCTCCCCTCAAGGTAATCGCTAACGCTTATGCCAGTCAAGCGAGCAATGTCAAGGTTACTTTTCTACCCCACAGCCAGTCTTCTAGTGGTGTTGTTGGTGCAAAGGAAGGTTTAGTCAATATTGGTAGTGTAACTCGCAAGCCAAAGCCAGAAGAAGATGATGGTTCCCTAGGTTATCAACTTTTGGCAGTAGATGCTCTTTTGGTGGCAACTCATCCGAGTGTGGGTAAGATTTCTAACCTCTCAACAGAGGAGCTCAAAGCTATATATAGCGGTTCTGTGACTAACTGGCAACAGCTGGGAGGGGTGGATGCTGAAATTATAGTTTTGGATCGCCCGGAGGATGAATCTGCTAAACGATTGCTACGCCAATACTATCTGGGTGATGAACTGAAGATGTCCCCAAATGCCGTAGTTTTGCGCCATGAGAGCGATTTAATCGCGGCGGTGCAGAATACTCCCCATAGTATTGGTGCTTTTTCCCTGGCTCAAGCAATTACCAATCAGCTACCTGTAAATCATCTTAGTCTCAATGGTGTTGCGGCAACACCAGAAAATGTTAAAACAGGGAAATATACAATGGTACGTAAACTAGGTATTGTTTTCCAGAACAATGCTTCTGCAGTAACCCAAGATTTGATTAATTTTGCTGTAAGTGAAACAGGAAAGGGGGCGCTAGTTGAATCTGGTTTTGTTCCTACCTCTCAAGTTGTGGAGTAAGCAGCAATGTTGCGACAGTACTACGCCAGACTTTCTCTCTCAAAAAAAATTCTTTTGCCTCTACTGTCGGTATCTTTGGGTTTGTGGACTTTGGGTACTTTAAGCTGGGCTTATCTGTTTGCACAACAGCTAGAAAATAGACTGTATCAGGAGACGGAAGCTTATGCTGCTGCTGTCTTACGAGATTTTGAGCAGAGAAAGGATTTGCTATTTTTAAAAGCTAGGTGGTTAGCAGACAATGCTGATACCTCTAGATTGGTGGCGCAGCAAGATCGCAACAAGCTAATGCAATATTTACTGCCAATGCAAGCATCTTTTCAGCTTGAATTAATTAAAGTTGTTGCTCGTGATGGTTCAATTTTGCTGGAATTAAAACGAGGAGAAATTACTAGTTCTCAGTTAAAAGATACAGCAATAACCAAGGCAGCAAGTATTGGTATGGATCTTTTTGATATGATTCCTGGGGATGTAAATCAACCCAGTATCTTGGTTGGTTTAACTTCCATCAAGTCAGCACAGAAAATTTTGGGAGGAATTATTGTTGGTCAAGCTATTGATGAGAAAATACTTGAGCAAATTCGTAGTAGCGATCAGCAGCACTTAGTTACTGTACATTATGGTCAAGTAAGCGCTTCCACTCTTGAAGCTGCAAAAATTGTGGATTGGCAACCTCCTCCTAATAATTTTCCTGCTTTAGAAATTACCATTGACAAGAAGCAATATATTGCCAAAAGTGTTGCCATTGAAGGGATTAACGGAGCAGAAACTCAACTGGTTATTCTCAATTGTGTTGCTCCTGTGGCACAAGCTAAACGTCAACTTTGGTTAACGATTGCTGGTTTTGGCATTGTCGGAAGTTTAGTTTTTATCTTTATGGGTGCTGGAGTGACGCACATAATTGTACGCCGTATTAGCAACCTTACCAGAGCAACTCAGAAGTTAGGGAGGGGAGATTTAAGCATTTGTCTTCAGGTGGATCAAGATAGCCAAGATGAGGTTAATAGCTTAGCTGCCAGTTTTAATTTTATGGCAGAGCAACTAGTGGTGCGCGATCAAAAAATTAATCAACAGGTTCAAGAATTAGAAAAAGCACTCAAAGAAATTCAGCAAATGCCCCAACTAATTCAAACAGAAAAAATGTCGAGTTTGGGGCAAATGGTAGCTGGAGTTGCTCACGAAATAAACAATCCTGTTAGCTTTATTCATGGCAACATTCCCCATGCTAATAGCTACATTAAGGAACTACTACATCTGTTGCAACTGTACCAAAAATATTATCCAGAGCCTGCGGTTGAAATTGAGGAAGAAATTGAAGCAATAGATGTTGACTTCCTCGCTCAAGATTTGCCAAAACTTTTGCGATCAATGCAAATGGGTTCGCAACGCATCCGGGAAATAGTACTCAGTTTACGCAACTTCTCTCGTTTAGATGAGGCACAGATGAAAGATGCAAATTTGCACGAAGGTATTGATAATAGTTTAATTATTCTCAAAAACCGCCTGAAGCAACAAGATAAACGAGCTGAAATTGAAGTGATTCGAGAGTATGGTAATTTACCTGAAGTTGAATGTTATCCTGGTCAGCTCAATCAAGTGTTTATGAATCTTCTTAGCAATGCTATTGATGCACTCGAAGCAAAAAGAGGTAGCAGCAAAGAGGAAGATAAATGTGTTCACAATCCACAATTTGCAAATCCTCAAATTAGCATTCGTAGTGAAGTTATCAACCAAGATTGGATTATTATTCGCATCGCTGATAATGGTTCAGGAATCCCTAAATCAGTTCAAGCCAAACTATTTGACCCCTTTTTTACAACTAAACCTGTGGGTAAGGGTACGGGTTTAGGTTTATCAATTAGCTATCAAATTGTAGTAGAAAAACATGGTGGTAAACTCCACTGTAATTCCGTGCCAGGAAAAGGTACAGAGTTTGTAATTGAAATTCCCAAAAAGCAACCCCTACAGCAAGTAGCATAACAAGTTGGCTTTTTCCAGGCTACTTCTCAATAATATATCCCTTCCCTCGCCCATTCCCTTGCACCAAGCAAATTTTCAGAAGTAATTAAAACTCTTTTATAACAGAATTGAGAACTCTTAAACAATATGAAAAAGTCCGGTATTGGTGTCAATTTGAAAGCCAATTTGTCTTGAAAACTATTGGTTATAGCGCTACGGATTTAAGTTAAGACATTTACCTGTTCTCTGTTTACTGTTTCTTGTTCACTTTTAACCAATGAATGGTGTCCTCACCTATATATGTATTGCTATAGCGCTTCGCGCTGGTGTAGTTACAAATTTCCAATCTATGCCTTAGTAAAACTTCTTTAGAGTTTTTGTACTGTAAATAGGCGAGCGCTACTTGCTGTAGATATAGATTAGTAAAACCATTAACAAGAGAAAGCTTTTTTAAAATTTACTCATTTAAACAGTACTTGTTTTGAAATGTTTTTGTAATTATTTTCAGAAACCTATCCTGATGAACTGTATCTAATTCGGTTAGAAAATGGCGGTTTACATAAAGTTTTAAGCTTGAATATTCCCGAAAATATTATTTGACTTTTACAACCTCTTGATTCGACCCAGGTTAATTATATAGAAAGATTATGGTCATTTTAAATAAGAATAAAGCACTTTTCTGTCGAAAAAATTCTATCTGTAGCCCTTTACAGCAAAAACGTCTGCCTCAATCTAAACTGAAATGACTATATGGCAAGGTCTCAAAGAAAATTTTAAATGGATTAATTTTGAATCGCTAGAAGAACTATAAAAATATCTCACCAAATATTTGAATTGATTAAACAATCAAACTATTGCTAAAATAACTGGATGGAAATTTATTATTGATGCTTTATTTTTAGCGAAAATTTAGCCAATTGGTATAATACTCATTACTTATTACTTCATTACTTATTACTTATTACTTATTACTACGATTCCTGAAACTGAGAAAACTCATTTTGCAAAGCCGTAAGCACAGGACAAGGTTTTTTTACTTGCAAGTTTCCTCCTGCTTCTGGACGAAATAAATTCCAGCGAAAAGGTCCTTTGTGGGCTGCTGACATCCACAGTAAACGTTTTGCCCTCGTCATTGCTACATACAACAGGCGAAACTCTTCTGCCCTCTTGAGGCGGGCTGCTTCTTGCCAAGCTTGATCTGGTTGGGGTAATTTAGATAACCAATCTCGACCTTGATATTGTTTATGCAGGGCGCTGCGAATATTAACCCTCGCCACCTCAGCTAGGGTAAATTCTCCTAAAAATTTAGCTGCATTGGGAACCCAAGGTTGACCAGGAATGAGATCTTCGTGTAAGAAGGGTAGAAAAACATAGTCCCAATCTAAGCCTTTGGCTTTGTGCATGGTAATAATAGTAACCTGACGTTGCTTAGTGTATTGGTCATCTGTGTCTTCTTCCACACCTTGAAAACGCTCGAAACTAACAATTTCTTGTAGGGTTGAACGGGTAGTTTGGGGAGATGATTTACCTTGGGTTTGTTTGGTGATGCGTTCGGCTAATTTTTGCACTGTAGCCAGTTCTGAACCTTTGTATTGCAAGGCTAAGCCAAGGAAGGGAATTAGTTGGTAGTGAGGTAATTCTAGGCGGGCGCGTAGTAGGTTAGTGCAATAGCGGCGAGCCTCTTTTACCTTATCGCTTTGGGGTGGATCGAGGGGAGTAGGATAGAGGAATTGTTCTGGGTAAGCGGCTAGGGCGTTCAGATCTTGAGTCGAGATGAGTTGTCGTTTCTGTAGGACTTCAAGGGCAGCTTTGAGGAAATCTCGAGAGTGGGGATGGTCGATAAATTGGAGTAGTTGGAGAATTTCTGCAGGAATTTGGGAGTGACGTTCAAAATCGCTTACTTCATAGACTCGGATTTGGTGTTTGGCTTCGAGATCGCCTAGTTCTTCAGCCAGGAAACGACCTTGGCGATTTTCTCGAACGAGAATGGCGGCGTTAGTTTCTGGTTGTTGCTTGAATAGTTCTATGACTCGCTGGCGAATTAGTTCTACGGTGGCGTTAATGTCTTCTGGGGTATAGATTTCTAAGCCTTTGCCTACGGGTTCGGGGTTAGCGTCGGGTTGAGGATCATCTGGGTCAACGGGGGAGATATTTTGGGGACGAAAGGGCAACTGCAATGGATGGGTAACTGTTTTTGGTTGGGGTGATGGAGGTGACAACGGATGGGTTGTTCGTGGTGGTTTGGAGTTGCTTTCTTGGGCGTTGATCCAGTGGAGGATGAAGTTGGCAGCTTTGATGATAATTGGGCTGCTACGCCCTGCTTGGTTCATGGTTTGAAGCTGGTTTTGGGTTTGACAGCTTTGACAGAAGAGGTTGAAGTAGATGGGATCGGCTGGGGTGAAGGTGGAGTTGATCGCTTGGTTGGGATCGCCGACGCGTACAAGGTTGATTTGCTGGGGGTTTGAGGGGTTGGTGGCTAGAATTTGGAGTAGTTTTTCTTGGAGGGGGCTGGAATCTTGGGCTTCGTCTTCAAAGACGGCGAAAATCTGGTTTTGCCATAGTTGCCGAATGCTAGGATTTTCGAGGACTCGCAAGGCGCTGAGAATCATGTCGTCGTAGTCGATGAAGTTGCGCGATTGCATTGTTTTTTGGTACTGCTCGTATAGTCCTGCTGCAATGGCTAGAATTTGGTATGGGTCATTGGTTTGCTTGGCTAGTTCGGAGAGTTGTTCTGGGGTTAAGCCAGAACTTTTGGCTTCGCGGATCGCAGTATCGGCTAGGTTTGGTAGTATTTCTGTGCGTAGTACGGACTGGCGGCGCAATTTTTCGGTTTCTTCGCCATCAAAATTAGCGCCTTCAAGGAGGGTTTGGTAGTGTTTTGGATTGGCACTAATCCATTTTTCTACGGCGTTGCGAATCAGGCGATGGTTTTGGTTGAGGGTTACGAGGGTGGCGGTATCGAGATTGATTTGTGATAGTTCCCGGTGGCGTGAGGCAATATTGAGGGCTAAGCCATGGAGAGTGTGTACAACAAAGCCTCCTTGGGGTATTAACAGGGCTTTGAGGCGATCGCGAATTTTGGTTTTGATACTCGCCGCTGCTGAACGAGTGAAGGTGACTACGACTAGTTGTTTGCGGGGATTGAGTTTGTATTTGGCAATTGCAATGGCGGCTGCAACTGACATTCCTGTGGATTTTCCTGCACCTGGTACAGCTGAAACAGCTAATTTTCCTCCTTCCCACTGGGCTAGTTTCCTCTGTCCTGGACGTAGGCTATCCTCTAGCTGTTTAATGGCTCGATTTTTGGATTTTTGGAGGCTGGCAAAGTCTGATTCGGTGGGCATAATCCTGTTGATTCAAACTACTTTCTGCAATTAAAACAAATGTTCTATTGTATTATGCACCAACACAAAATAGGGTGGCAGTGACCACCCTAGTAAAGTTGATTGGTATTAGTATTGGCTTAATTTCCCAGGTGAGGGACAAAAGACAAGAACGTTTTGCTTTTAACTTGCTAAATATTCTCGCACTGAGGCTTTGCGCTTACGCAACTTAGTGAGGGCTTCCCGTTCAATTTGTCGCACTCTTTCACGACTAATATTGAGACGAACACCAATTTTTGCCAAGGTTAAAGGCTGTCCATCTCCTAGTCCATAACGTAGTGCTAACACCTCTTTTTGCTGGGGTGTCAAATCTGTCATTAATTTGTCTAAGTCAACTTGGAGGGACGATTGAGTGGCAAAGTCTTCAGGGGAGGGACCTTCATCTTCTAGCAATTCTACTAGTTCTGTATCTTGATTGTCGCCAACGCGCAAGTCTAATGATAGGGGCTGTCTTCCCTTTTCGAGATAGTCTCGCACCTGTTTGGGGGTCAGGTCTAATTCTGCTGCTAATTCTTCAACTTTTGCAGCCCTTCCTAGTTTTTGCGCTAGCTGTCTTTGGGCTTTCTTGATTTTGTTTAGCTTCTCTGTAATGTGGATGGGTAGGCGGATAGCACGACTTTTTTCTGCTATGGCACGGGTAATGGCTTGACGAATCCACCAGTAAGCATAGGTGGAAAAACGATAGCCTTTAGTGGGGTCAAATTTCTCTACCCCTCGCTGCATACCAATGGTACCTTCTTGAATTAAGTCGAGTAACTCTAAATTACGCTTGATGTATTTTTTGGCTACGGATACAACTAAACGTAAATTTGCCTCTACCATTTTGCGTTTTGCAGCTTCACCTGCGTCAATAGAGGAGCGTAATGCTGCTTCTGTTAGCTCTACAGCCTTTGCCCATTGACTAAAACTAGGTTCTTCTCCTAACTCCTCTGCTAACTCTTCTTTTGCTTTTTGTAGAGAGATGAGTTGCTGCACACGCTTGGCGTAAAGAATTTCTTCTTCGTGAGTTAGTAGGGGTACACGACCAATTTCTTTGAGGTAAGTCCGGACTAGATCGCTCGATGTTTTTGCTGTTTTCATGGCTGGCTGGTTGGTTGGGAACAATTAGTTGGAGATTCTAAGCAAATTTTGTGATTCAAATGGAGCTGATGAGCTTGCCTGCACAAGCTGATTGCAAAATATACGTTAGGATTCCTATGAAAGATATTTGTTATGGATTTATGTTTTCGGCGCTATTGGAGGAGCTGAAGTTGAGTTAGTTTAAGTTAGCATATGAGCGATCTGCAACAATAAGGCCATAGTCAAATTAAATTGACCTAACTAGATCTTTGATTCAAGACCTAGCTACTGGGGTTTTATGATTCTATATTTTAAGTTGTCACTGCATTTTATGTTAATAATTGTAACATTTATGAAAAAGACTGTACATCTTTACCATTGAGCTGTGAATCTGGAGGTTAGTGGTTACTTTTGGTTCAGATTAACTGGGTAATGCGGTGAGAAATGCATCCTAGATCACAAACTGGGGTAGTTGAGGAAAGGATTGGGTCTTGGATTATTGTATTTGGTAGTTTGTCATTTCCCTAATTCCCTCAGTCTCCATCTCCCCATTTTGTTACACACTCTGTAAAACTTGCGATTTGGTGAAGTAAATCTCTACTTCCCCTACTTACTCTCAGTTTCCGGCGGTAATAAAACTCTAACAGAGCCACTGGGAGTAATAGTTACCTGTCCACCCAATCTCTTGATATTGGCGATCGCATTTTCGCGGGTTCTTGTATCAACGGCTTCTTCTAGGATACCTAGCCATGAGCTGATTTGGGCGGATTTGCTATCAGGGTTAGTGGCGAGAAACTCAGCAGTGCGGCGAGACATCTGGGCTACAACTTTGCTGGTACTATCGGAGTAAGTACTTGCCCACTCTGCCGCTTTCTCAAATGATTTTTGGGCTTCTAGAGGCTTACCTAGATATAGTAACTCAATAAAGCCTTTATAGCGCCATGCATAATAGGATGTTTCTGGTACGTTGTGAGACATAGATTTGAGTCCTTTCTCCATCAAAGCAACGGTTTCCTCTGGCATTCCCGCATAGGCAGCACCACTGACAAAGAGAAACAGATACATACGCAAGAATCTAGGATCATGTTCGACAATGGCATCGAAGTAGTCCAAACTAAGGGCGTAGCCATTGGCTTTGCGGGCTTCGTCATCACCAAAATAGCCTAGGAAACTGAGAAATACCCAATCCGCTAGTAAATTATCGAAACCAAGGCTGGGGGATTTTTCGAGTATGTTGAGGCGATAGCGCTGTAGTTCCGTTTCCCGCTTGAGGGTTTCGATGTCTAGAGTTTTAGCACTTTGCTTGAGATTATGTAGCCGAGGTTGCTGCATCATGACAATGATGGCAATACCTCCTATGATCGAGGGTATCAGAGCTAGTGATTGGCGGCGACGATTAATCCTAAAGGGCATAGCAATGATTGTCTGAAGAAAAAGGGTGCTGTAATGGCTAAGCCATGAACCATAACTGATATTTGCAAATTGATAGTCGTATTATGTCCGATAAAAAGCCTTTAAAACGAATCTTTATTCTGGCTTCTGGTTTTGCTTTTGTGGGCTCAACGCTGTTTGTAATCGCAGCTAGCTTGTTTGGAGGAGGACAACAACACAATCAAGCAGGAACTAATTATAGCAATCCCGAAGCAGTAGAACAGCAGTTAGCAGAAATTGAGAAGGGTTATGAAAGTGTTTTGCAAAGGGAACCGGATAATCAAACAGCCTTGATGGGTTTGGTAGAAGTGCGCATCCAGATGAGTGATGGTGCAGGAGTTATTGAACCACTGGAGAAATTAGTGGAGTTGAATCCCCAAGAAACCAGATTTCTGGAGATGCTGGCGGCTTTGAAGATTCAAACCAATGATCTTGAAGGTGCGATTGCAACGCTGGAAAGATTGGCACAGTTAGATCCACAGAACTATCAAACTCTGTTAGAAGAAGTAGAAAAACAAGCCAGTGAAGCTAGCGAGACTCCAGAAGGTGAGGGAAGTCAAGGAACAGAGGTTGATAGTGAGGAACTAGAAGCTGAACCTGAGAATTAGTCTTACTTTTGCTTCGATTTTGATTGTAGCTGAGCATTCAGGGTCTTCTCAATGCGATCGCGAGTTTCTTCAAGATGAGCTTTAGTGTAAAGATCCATGTCGTTACCATGACGGCGTAGAAACTGCTTGATTTGGTCGTCTAGCTGGCGCAATTGATACCAAGCAATGGTTCGTGCATCTTCGGGTACTTTTGTCCGACGTAGCACCATTTCCGTTAATACTTTGAGATGTTCACGTTGCAAGGGACGGCGAATACTAGAAATATTAACCTCCTGCTGTTGCGGTTGCCCGATTTCACTCCAAATGTCTGCACTCAGGGTTTCAAATAATTCAGGAATGGTTAAAGCTTCGCCTGGTTTGGTTTTCAATTCCAAATCTCGCAAACTACTAAGGCGACTTTGGGAGAAAAGGGAGCGCAAGATGACGCGTTGCAAGGAGAAAATATTATCGTGAATGGGGTAGTCTAGGGAGAATACGGGTGCTGGATGACCCCAGTGATTCCAGCGTGAGGGTGCTAATTGGTTGAGTAATTCAGGTGAGAAGTTTAAAGCATCCTTGGCAAATACGTATTGATGCAAAGCTTGTAGCGCTTCCCTTTGTTTAGCCACAGGAACAGATTCAAAAGGCAAACGCCCATTGGGATCTCCTGGATGATCGCGATTGAAGGAGCGTCCTCCAATATACTCTGAGAGGAAGAGTGCTTGCTGGACATAGTAGAAAAATACTTCATTGAATTTATCTCGCAGATCGCTGTAGCGTTGGTCTGATTGGGGATAAGCTTTCTCTAAACTCTCCCACATTTGAAGAGCATTATCCATCTGCAGTTGGGAATAAGCCAAGATATCACTACTCAAATCAAAGCTATTAACTTCAGGATCGCGGAAACCGTAGATATCTTCATCAGTACCATAGGCTAAATCTGGCTCGGCTGCACGTTGGGCAATATCATTGAGAAAGCGACGTTCTGCAACTGGGATACGTTCACCACTTGGTTTATAGCCATATTCTATGGCCCATTTGTCGTAGGGACCAATTACTAATGGGAAAAAGTCTCCTTGGGTGCTACCAACAGGTGCGAGGTTGACACCAACATAATCCATTACTGAACCGACTAAGCCTTTGCTGCGGGTAATTTTGGTATCATTTAGCTCTTCTGGTTTGAGCATGGTGCTACCGTGAAAATTATGTCTTAGTCCCAGGGTATGTCCGACCTCATGTCCTATTAAGTAGGTAAGATGTTGATTAACATATTCTTTTAGAAGGCTATCTTGGGAAGTGCTATTTGGTGTGAGAGACATTGCCAAAGCACCAATGTTGAGTTGATGTGCTGCTTCTGCAGCGTAGCAGAAATCAGATTCTCCCAATAATCGAGTTAGCACCGCCGATTGCTGGGAATCAGCTGGGTTTGATTGCTTATATCCCATGCAAAGGTTGAACTGCTCAGGAGATATTTCTGGGGACTGATTTAAGCCTATGAGATTACGATAATCTCTGGTGAATATGTCTACCACATTGGCATTGATTACGATATCAGCGTCTAGAATTTGACCTGTGAGAGGATTAATATGAGAAGGTCCCACACCTAGTACACCCCCTCCTGCGGAGTTTGACCAACGAATCGTGTTATAGCGTACATCAGCAGGGTTCCAGGTGGCATTATCGGGCATTTGTCTGGCTTCAATAGCATTTTTAAAGCCTGCACTTTCGAAGGCTCGATTCCACATTAAAATGCCTTCACGCACTGCTTCTCGGTATTCTGGAGGTACAGCATTGTCAATCCAAAAGACGATGGGTTCTTTTGGTGTAGAGAGAGATGCATTAGGATCTGAAGGCTCTAATTGCCAACGATTGATGTAGCGTACAAATGGATCTTGGCGATTGTTGTTTGATAAGTCTTTGTAGGCGGTGACAAAATAGCCTATGCGATCATCTGCTAGACGCGGTATGTAGTTATTCGTGGTAGGTAATTCTGAAATACTGTAGTGGACAGAAAGATTAAAAGCGCGATTGTCAGCGAGGGAGGGAAGATAGGAAAACAGTCCGTCATCACCACGGGAAGCGAAGCCATAAACTGACTCAATTTCTAGATTAGAGGGAAAAGCTTCAACTTCACTGAAGTAAGAGTTACTGGCATCTAGAGTATAGGGGCTGCCGAGAATATAGGGCAACATTTGATTTAAGCCAGGTATGTCTTTGTCGGTGAGGAATAGTTTTCCTAAGTCAACCAGTAAACTACCTTGGTTGGAATCAATACTGACAATGGGTAAGGAATAGAGAACAGAATCGCTAAAAGAGCGCTCTAGTGCAAGCTTTTGGTTGATATCTTCGGTGCGGAAGTTGATGTTGGGTAAGACAAATTGAACTTTGTTCTGGAGGCGACGGAAACGAAAGAGAAAGTCTCCTAACGCCAAACCACTGAGGAGAAAGCTTTCTCCAATACCTGTAGAGAGGCTGGTAAAACACAGGTAATCTTGGTTCAGCTGTTCTGGTTTGATTTCTAGGTAAACTTTACCTTTCTCCGGTTGACGGTAGAGGGTGAATAAACCAGTTAATTTTTCTGTATCAGCAGTTACCTCTGCAAAGGAGCGCAAGGGTTTATTTGGTCCTTCCTCTAGTTTTTTAGTAGCTCCCAACTGTTCCTGTTTTGGAGTCTGAGCCTGGGTTACAGAGAAGGATAAAGCGTGCTGTAGGGGGATGAAATTAAGCCAGATGCCTATTCCCAGCACAAATAAAATCAACCACCGCAACTTTCTCATTGGCTTTTTTTCTATCTCTACTCCAATATTCTAATTGTCACCTACCAAACGGCGGATTTGCTAGTATTTGCGGTAGTCAATAGGGGAGAAATAGTTGCAGGGAGGACATTTGAGGAGATTAGAAAAAATTTAGCGATGACTTCGATTTATAAGAGTACTTACGCATCCAAATGTATAAAATGTTTACCACACTGTACTAAGTGGAGAATGTGAACTCTTGATTTTTGTTTCAGTTTGAACCTGAATTTATTCAACTTGTGCGAAAGAATTACTCTACAGTTGCCGATGCACAGGTAAGGTGAAACAAAACTGACTACCTTGATCTTTTCCAGGTGACTCCGCCCAAATTTCACCACCCATTCCTTGAATAAGGTAATTACAAATCGTTAATCCGACTCCAACACCACCAACTGTACGTTGTAAAAAGTTTTCTTCTTGGTAAAAGCAGTTGAAAATGTTGGCTAATTCTTCAGTGGCGATTCCTTTACCAGTATCGGAAACACAAATCTTGAGAGTAGATTCATTACTAAAATGACCAGAGGGAAGGATTTGTGTACCTTGATCGCTTATCCAAATATTAACTTTAACTTCTCCTTCGGGTGGTGTGAATCGATAAGCATTATCGAGCAATCGTGTCACGACTTCAACTAATCTGTCACCATCAACCCATACTTTTGTATCTGGTGACGTAGACTCAAAACTAATGCGAGGTAAATTTTGCTCCTGTCTCTGCTGAAAAATACTATTGAGCAAAGCTTCTAGTCTAACTTTAAGATCCACAGGCTCGATCTGAAAATAGACTTGTCCAGATTGGAGTCGAGAAAGCAGCAGTAAATCTCCAATTAGTAATCGCAAGCGATCAAGATCTAAGAGTGCCACATCTACAAATTCCTGTCGAATTGCACGATCAAGAATCGGTTCATCTTGAAGACTCTCCAAACATACCCTAATTGTTGCCAAAGGTGTTCGCAACTCGTGATTTACAATTGCAACTAAAGTGCTTTGAGCTTGTTCGAGGAATTGAAACTGTTTTAAATTACTTTCCTGTGTCTCTGAACAAATGGGAAAGTAAGTTTCTCTATTTTCCTCACCTCTACTATCTAACAAAGAATTAAGTGCTGAGCACCATAACTGGTTTGAAAACTCCAAAAAGGATTGAATTGAAGAACATACCTGTTGCAAATCAGCCCATGCAGTAGCTAACATTTGCTTCTGAGTCACTATGGGAACAGCCTCTACCTCTGCAACTGTCTCCAGAGTTACCTGAATCGTCGATAGTGGTGTTTTCAGTTCATAACCCAGGTTAGCGATCAATATACTGCGTATCTGCTCTAGGATTTGAGCCATAACAGCATAAGGAGAATAACCTTGGGTTGATAGTTGTCTCAAGCAAGCTGAAGGGCGATGTCCGTAATCAAGAATATTATCTGCTAATTCCCTTGAATCGCCATAGCTTTCAGAAATACTGGATTGAGACTGCTTCATGATGCTGACACAGCTGAAGTGTTGACTTATGTAAACGATTGTAAAGTATTTTGTAACGTTTTCTTTACAATGCCTGAGTCAGCTGTGTTCTCCAACAAGCGCTGTGCAACTGAAATGCCAATGCTTAACAATAAGCAAAACTAATGTAAGTGATAAAAAGGTTTTTGTTGCATTCCTTTATATTTCTGCTAAATTAAAGACATAGATAAACAAACGCATTCATTTGCAACTGCAATCATACCGAACCATGACAACTACATTACAAACCCGCGAAAGCGCAAGCTTGTGGGAAAACTTTTGTCAGTGGGTCACCAGCACCAACAACCGCATCTATGTAG
>CAZWGS010000050.1:0-34353 GCA_964633315.1 uncultured bacterium
GTATGTCCAGACCTGTTCATCGTTGGGTAGATTTGTCTATACATTATCTAGCGGTGTAATATCTTGTGTCCATCTGTAAGGGAGATAACATCTTGTTTCTAGATGTCACGGACTTAACATGTTACGTTCCTACAAGGTGACAATTTCAGATATTTTAATTTCCCCAGATATCTCTTGTGCCAAACAACCAATAACTAACAACAAACAACCAAAATTAATGCCTACAGCCTTCCGTTTAGAAAATATTAGTAAGGTCTATGCTAACGGTACAGTTGCCTTACAGAATCTGAATTTAACTGTTGGGGAAGGAGAATTCGTTAGCTTAGTAGGTACTTCTGGTTGTGGCAAAAGTACTGTACTGAAGTTAATTGCACAGTTAGATTCTCTCTCTTCTGGCAAAATAATTTGGGGTAAACAACATCAAGAAAATCGCAATTTAGCTTTTGTCTTCCAAGAAGCAGCCTTGATGCCTTGGGCAAAGGTGGTGGATAATGTGCGTTTACCTCTAAAGCTAGCAGGAGTAGCGCAACTTAAATCGCGGGCGATGGTGGAAAAAGCTTTGACACTGGTCGGTTTGCAAGGTTGCGAACAGCGCTATCCCCGTGAACTTTCTGGAGGGATGAAGATGCGAGTTTCCATAGCTAGGGCATTGGTAACGCAACCAAGGATTATGCTGATGGATGAGCCTTTTGGTGCTTTAGATGATTTGACACGTACCAAGTTAAATCTCGATTTATTGGCTTTGTGGCAAGAAAAAGGCTGGACAGTAGTATTTGTCACCCACAATATCTCGGAGGCGGTATATCTGTCACAACGGGTAGTAGTTATGGGGGCGCATCCAGGGCGAGTGGTGGCGGAGATAGGGATTGACGCACCCTATCCCAGAAGTGAGGAGTTTCGCACTTCGGTGTTAGCGAATAAGTATTGTCGAGAGGTTGCTGCTTATTTGAGGGAAGGTACAAAAGTAGTTTAAATATTTGCGATCAAAGTGTTAATTTGGGTATTGGAAATTTTATCCTTGTGTTAACCTATACCACTAATAACATTTTCAAGTATTATAACTATTTCAAGTTTGTGAAATCATTGAAAATTTGTAAAAAAGAACTAAACCCCACAGAGACGGTAGAGCCGATGCGGGGTTACGTATATTGGTGCTTAACCGGGAAGTCTCCAGGATAGTTACCTGTTCGGAACAATTTGGCTGCAAGGATTAAATCTTTCCCATAAAACCTACGAGGCCAATTAAGCGCTTTGTTCTAGTCGACGCGTATAACATTGCAACCATGCTACGTAGCGACCTATTTGATATTCTTGACTACGATCTATGATCTCATCGCGAATTTCCTTGTCCCAATCATTGCCATCCCATCGGTCAGCATAAATTTTCCCATTAAGATAGTTTTTTACTTGGAGAGATTGATCTGTTGGTTTAGCAACAGGCATCTCATCTTTACCCACACAAACTGTATTCCACGCAGCTTGGGAAATTATATTCAGATAATGCGGAAAACCGACCCGGAATTTGTCGGTCAGCATACCACTATGTCCCATATCGGCAACTTGGATATAAACATTCTTCATGTCAATCTTTTCTGTGTCGGCAAATTTCCGATGATATGCTAGCCCAAGGTTTCCTGTAGAATTGATTCCAACCAACTCTCCTGCGTATGAGGCAAAGGGGTAGTCATTTTTAGTTCTGATCACAATGTGATACTCCATTGTATCTACAGAATTTACCATTTGGTGAAAAGTTTTGACGTTCTCACCAAGAGGATCGTCCCCACCAACTCTCATGCAAACAGGATCAAGCAAGACTACTCGCTTTAACTTGTTGCCAAGTTTTTGGTAAAGCCCAGGCAAATTGCTTATACCCAAAAGGCAGCCTCGGCTGTGTGCGACGACAAAAACCTCTTCATAGTCGCTAAAGGGTGGGTTATCCCAATTCTTGATGCAGGCTTCGATAATGGTTTGTGAAATTTCTGTTAGCCCGCGAACATCTGTTGCGGAAAGCCCTGCCCAGCTAACACCAGTCCAAGTAAAGTCATCCCAAAGCTTGTTTGCTGCCCATTTCAGGGAATCCATAATAGCCTTTGCTCCGATAGATGAACCGTACTCCCAATCACTGAAGGCGTTCTGGAGCCATAAATATCGATTTTGATCACACCAAATATTAGGATACTTGTTGACAAAGTTAAACTGGAGGATATCAACTTCACTAACTTGATCGCTAGGGAAAATAGTTTGATATACATCTTCCTCTGTACCACCAAACACAATTAGTAGACGATTTTTAGACATAGTTAATCTCCATTAATATCTGTTCTTACACTCTTAAGACGATTTCTAAGTCCAATTTCTGAATTTTTGAAATTTTTCGAGTTAGAGATTTTTAACAGCAAAATCGACGCTAACCCTGGCCTACTTAAGATTTTGGAGGATGACAACCATCAACTTAAGAGGAAAAAAATTCATATTTCTTTACTAAAATTTTTGTAACCCATACCCCAGGGATGTTTCATTCTCCAAATTACTGGACAAGTTATAGAAGCTTGGGGACTTTGTTGCTAATCAATCTTTGAGCAATAGTCAAGAGGAAAAACCATTGCCACCTATGAAATCAATGACAATGGTACGAATAATTGACAGATTGCCTGGAGCGTGAGAAGTTCTTATCGAGGAAGTAATATGGACTCTTGATAAAGCTAACAACAGTGATTAATTACATTTAATAAGTATATTTTGTCATCATCATCTAAGAGATACGTATAAAGATGCTTCTTTAACCAATAGGAATAATCATACTCCTGCTAAAAACTCAGATTTATATTTAAGCAACCACTCCCTGTAATATTTTCCCTATTTGCTGATTAATTACCTTTAAATCAAACCTTTTCTGAGCTTTTTCTTGTGCTTTTTTAGCTATCTTTGTTGCTAATTCTTGCTGCTGCTGACAAGTGTTGATAACATCAGCTAATTTGAGACTATTTCCAGGAGGTGTCAGCCAACCTGTTGTACCATGTTCTACTAATTCAATTGCAGCTCCCGCCGCCGCCGCAACAATAGGTGTATTGCACAGCATAGCTTCTACAATCACTCGTCCAAAGGGTTCTGGTGCGGTGGAAGTATGTGCTACTAAATCGCAAGCTGACATTAACTGTGGCACATCGGAGCGAAATCCTAAAAATTTAACTCTTTTTTGGAGTCCTAATTCTGCTACTTTTTGATGCAGTTTTTCCACATAATCTTGCTCTCCAAATAAAGCATCTCCAACAAGAATTACAGTCACATTTTCAGGGCAATGTACTAGTGAATCTATAAGAATATGCTGTCCTTTCCAGGGAGATAAGCGGCTGAAGTGACCAACAACAAATTCCTGATTTATTCCTAAACTTTGTCTGATTTCTTGGCGATTAAATTCTCGTTCTAAATATTCTGCTGTGGCAAAACCGTTATAGACTACCTGAGTAAGTTCTGCTTTACCTCCTGCTGCGATAAAAGCATTGCGACTAGCTTGGGAATTGGCAATAATAACAGACGCAAAACGATTCGCTAAACTTACAGCTAAACGGCGATTGCTCGAACTGAAATGTTCTAGGGAAAGAATATCATGGAGATGATACACCAAAGGACGACGACTCAGTAAACTAGCGATCGCACCTACTACTAAAGCTTTTTGGGTATTGGCATAAATTAAATCATAGTTGCGACTAATTTTACTTACCTGAGTAATCAGAGGTAGTAATTGACTGATACTATTTAAACTTTCGAGTAAGCCACTTTCTTTACGAACAGAAATTGCTTGCTTGTTGAAAATCTGACAAGGAATCTGATGCTGCTTTAGTAAATCAGGGAATGAGCCATCAGCAAATAAACCAACTAAACAAGTTTCTTGATAGATTTTAGCTATATCAAGTAAACACAGTTCAGCGCCACCTGGTTGACCACTTTGATCAAGGAAAAATACTTTCATTTTAATTTTGCAAAAACTGTTTATAGATAGATTCAGCTTCCGCTAGTTTAGGATGCTGTTTTAGTTCTGGGATTACTTCCTGTTTTAGCTTGTTTTTTGCTTCTGTCGGAATAGCAACTAAGTTACTTGACTGTTTAAGTGTTTTGTTTACCTCCTTGATTCTAAAAAATACCTCTTCTGTCATACTAGGAGTCATATCCTGAGCATTAAAATCGCAGTTATAATGACTGTTAACAGATAAAATAACCTGTTTAATATCCTTGATAGTTTGATTAAATTCAGCAACAACAACCTTGTCTTTAAGTTGCAAAATTTTTTGATAGAAATTAATGTAGCTTTGTAGCGCCAATTCTGGAGATAGATTTCTGTCTGCAACGAGTACAGAGGCTATAGCATCCAGAGGATTTCTGATTAAGACAATACAAGGTATATTAAGTTCCACTGCCCTAATTACTTGCATGGGAATGTGTAAATGATGAGCACATCTAACTTCTGGATTCATCAGTTGAAAAGATGTGGTACAAAATGAGTTCGCAGAGCGAGGAAAGCCTTCGATGCAGATTTCTGTACTTGGAGAAATCATTGATTGCTTTAATCTAGGGTGTAGTGATAAAAAGAAAAATAGCAATTTATGACTACTAAGAAAATTTCTAAGCCAATATTGAATATTTTTAATGTATATTTTTACTGTTCGCATCAAAGGAAAAGGTGATTCAATTAATAATATCAACAAATAAAGATCATATTACTTACTGACACCATATATCCAAAGTTAGCTATTTTTTTTACTTTTGATACATCTAGAGATATTATTAACGGCACCTGAAAAAAATCAAGCATTTTATTTGAGATATGCAAGAGAAAAAAATAAACTTTTCGTGAAGACCTCCATTTTTATCTTATTTTTTTAATTTAAAAAAATGAAAAACTACTTAGGTTAAGCTCTACGCATTTAGGTTAGGATATTTTAAAATCTTGAAACCCCGTCACAATCTGCTATTGGCTGTTGGTTGTGGCCTATTCCCTAGCGCGTAGCGCTATAACTTTCTTTTATAACTCTGGGAAAATTTTACGAAATTGCATCATTTCAGCCAACGACAAGTCAAGGTTTGACCCCAGTTTGACAGAAGAGAAATAAAAAGGAAAAATTTAACCTATAGTTACTATATATTCTGTAAATATTTTGCTCGTGAATTATATTTTTGACCAGCAAAAGCAATACCTAAGAAAAACCAAATAAGCACACCTTCTACAGCAGTGAAAGGATTACCAAAAGTAAAACCAGCAATTAAACTGAGACTAATTGCTTTAGATGCACTAAAAAAAGGATCAGCGAGAGGATCTCTAAAACTAATTAGTTTGAAGACAATCAGAAACAAACCCATAATATAAGGCAGTGCACCAATCCAACCCATAGCTATAAATATATCGAGTAGTGAACTATCCATTCCTGGTAAACCAAATCCATTGCCAAATAGTTCCAAGAGTGCAATATTTAAGACTTGGCCATAGGTTTCACTTCTTGCTTCCAAACTGCCATCTTCTTGAATATTAGTAAAAGTTTGTAAACGGTCTTGAATTACGTCAGAAAATGGTTCAATTGTAGTTAAAGGTAAGGCACATAAAGTAATAACTACTATCATAATTAGCAATCGCACTTGCAGACGAGGTTTCACTGAAGAGCTAAAAATTAATAATCCTAGAAACCAACCTCCCCAAGCAGAACGAACAAGAGAAAGTAGAAAAGCAAGGTAAGCAAAAGGTGCAGATAACCAACGCAAATTACCTTTGCCAGTGAATAGTAGTAATAATCCAGCTGTCATAAACCTAGCGAAAGATCCTGGTGAATTCATAGTACTAAAAATACGAATTCCTAGAGGTTCAGGACTACCAAAGCTATCTGCACCAAGTTCAATTGCATTTTCTAACCAATACCTATCCCACTGTGGTGCAATTAAATATTGAACTACACCGTAAATACCTGCAATTGTAATCGTCCAGAAAAAAACACGTTGTATATTTTGTCGATATTGAGGATAGTAGTGCCAATTGAGAAATAAATGGCAGCCTATAATTACGGGTGTAACCCAGTCGAGAGTGCCAATTAGAGCATCAGTTAGTGTATAGGTTACTGTTGCGGTGGAACTAGTATTAAAACTTCTGATAATCTTTACTAGTACATACAGTTTATTTCCTGTCCCAAATAAACTGCTAATTAAACCCATCAAAAAACCATGAGTTACAGCAAAGAAAGTGAGAGCAAAAGGTAAACTATCTTGACGTAGTAGTCTAGGTAAATGCTTGATGACAGTAGCCAGTGAAACTAAAGTTACTAAGTAAGGTGCCAGTAATATAGTACTCGGATGCACCCAACCAGATTGATAATCAACAATTCTTCGTACCCAAGGAGTTATAATCCACAACCACCAGGTGAAACCAATATAGAGTACAGGGTAGCGAAGATAAAATAAAATACCAATTCCAAAGCAAGCAACAGGAAATATTAGCCTAATTATAGTTCCAGCTCGAATCGCAGCACAGAGGATTGTAATTAATACTAATCCTGCGATTGATAACCAAGCTAATGCTGGTTGAGGCAATAAGGAATTACCTTTAGAATTATTAGTTCTTCTAGATTCAAAGTAAGTATCTACTTCCATTAAATTTTTCTAATACTGAATCTCAAAACCTGGCAATTTATTTTCTGTCAAACTGTATCAAAAAAAAGTGTTTGTTGCTAATCAAGAATTGGCAAAGGGAATAGTTTTGATTAATTGCTCTTGCTCTTGATATTGGCAACTATTTAAGCTTTCATTCTCATGATTTAACAAGTTTTCAAACAAATCTACATAGAGCTTTGCTTTACTTTGCCAAGTGTGTTTCTGTGCTACAAATCGCGCCGCTTCACCCATATTTTTTCTTAATTCAGGATTCATTTGTAGCTTCTTCATTGCCTCTGCTAAAGATTTAGTATCTTCTGGATCGCAAATAACAACTCCACTTTCTTCATCTATAACTTCTGCAGCACCTGTAGTACTAGCTGTAATTACAGGTACACCTGTAGCCATTGCTTCTGTTACTACCATGCCAAAAGGTTCGTAACGTGAAGGAAAAACAAACATATCTACTGCTTTCATAATCTCTGGTAGATCTTGACGATAACCTAGAAAATGAACGCGATTACTTAATCCCAAAGATGCTGCTAGTTGAAGATAAGGACTACGTTTTGTATCCCCTACAACTGCTAAATGTAAATTAGGAACTTCCACTAAGGCTTTGAGTACCTGATCTAAGTTTTTTCGATTAAGTCTAATATCTCCTGCAAACAAAGCTAAGGTAACTTCTTCTGGTAAGTTCCATTGCTGGCGCTTCGTAGTTCCAGGAACAAATTCACTGGTATCAACACCATTAAAAATAACCTGGATACGCTCTTGAGGTACTCCAATTGTAATTAATTCTTCCTTGACTCTTTGGGATACTGCTATAGATATTTTGGCTTTTTGGAAAGCTCGTTTCTCAATGTAGCTATTAACAGTGGAGTAAAACCACTGATAAGCGCCATACATTCCTCCTCGAACCTTGGAAATATGTAGTGGTGAATTTAACCAAGCATGGTGAACAAATTGAGCTGTATTGATATCTCCAATCGCCCAAGTGACAGAACCATAAACTTGCACTAAATCAAACTTAGATCTGTTTTTTTGTAGCCACAGGGTACTCCAAATTAAAAACGCTATTTCTCTGAGTAAGGCTGTAGGTAGTTTTTGTGTTGGAGAATCAATCCATTTTACTAACTCATGATTTTGTAATTCGTCATCAACTTTATTTGCTAACAAAGTTACCTGATGACCACGACGAATTGCTTCCCAAACTATTTCATAATTTGCCCTACCTTGACCATCACCTTTAATTACTTTAGGTGTAACTATACAAAGTTTCATTGGTTAATGCTCCTATTTAAATTATTGGAATTAATACAATAAACAGTTAATGTTTTTCCTATCCAGAGACAAACAATTTAAATTTTTGTTTAATCAAAGGTAAATCTTCACTGATATTGAATAAGTTAGGCATATTTAGCTTCAAAACTAATGGATAACAAGCAAGAACAATAATTAGCAGTGCTGTACTACTGCAGAGCAAAGCAATACCTGTACCTTCTAAACCATAAATAGGTATTAATAACATCATCAAAAAGAAACTTGCTCCTAAACTTAAACCCTGAAAAATTGTTACCATTCCTGGTCTTCCTGAAGCCATAAATACTTGAACTAAAATCCAAACTGCGCCTTTAATCACAGCCTCCAAAAGTAAAATACGCAGCAGTAAAACCGCTCCTAAAAAATCAGAACCGTAGAGTAAACGTAACAACAATGGTCCGACAAGCATTGCGATGATGGCAATAGGTAGACTGAAAACGGTACTTAGGCGTGCCGCTTGTGTAGTGAGACTAGCAGCTTCTGTAGGAGGACGATCTACAATTTGAGGTAAGAGTACAGTAACAATTGATTCTTGAAAAACATTGAGCATACGTGAAAGGCTAATAGTCACCACATACATACCCATTAATTCAGGAGAAAGTAATCCTACCACTAAAAATTGATCTATTCTCCCAGACAAAGTTTTTACAATATCAACACCATAGGAACGAATTCCATAACTGAGTAATTTTCGGTAGGATATACTCAATCTTTGCCATTGAATTTTAAATCTTTTACTAATACTAATTAGCAACCATATAGTCAGAGGTATTTCTGGTATTATGTAAGCGATTCCAGAAGTAAATGGTGTAATTGTCCCAGTTAATAATAGAGCACACAATATTATTAATGTCGCTAATGGCAAGAGATATCTTAACTTATTCGACAGGCTAAATTCTCCATCTGCTTCTAAAGCAAATAACAAAATAATTGAGATTAGCTTCAGAGGAGCAATACACATAAACCACTGGGCAGCAATAATTGCTTCTGGTGGATATTGAGAGAGCCAATAGGGAATAAAAAGAACACCAACAAGTACAGTTAATGTGCCTAAACCTGTTGCCATAATTAATGCAGCTGTAATTAGCTGATTTCTCTCTTTAGGAAAGCGTTTGAGATTATATAGCAGGGCAGAAGGTAAACCCAGTGTCATTACATAAGTGAGGAACTGAGGGCACATAATCATGGCAGCTTGTTCTCCTCTACCTTCAGCTCCCAAAGCACGGGCTGTAATAATGCCAGTAGCTATATTAATTGCCAGAATCAGAATTCTTGTTAGTAAGGTTTGTAGGGTTGCAAATGTTGCACTTCTCCCTTCCAAAATCTGTCTAGTTACTTGGACTAATTTCATTTTTTTTAGCTAAGGCAACTGAGAAAAAGTTTTTCTTGATTCTTGTAAAAATCATCTTTCAATCAGCAATTGTTGACGATAGGAATATTGCCTCAACTTAGCAAAACTGGACAGGCGTTCATCTATTTTTTTCATAGTTCTCTCTAACTTACCTTGAAGTAAATAAGTAGATAACAAGCGGAGAAGTAATAACTCTGGGTAAACTATATTTACAGAGAAATTATCACGTAATAAAGCTATTTCTTGGGGAAGTAAAGGAAACTCATCATCGTCACCGTATTTAGGAATTCCATACTTGCCAACCAAGTTATTCCGGCACCAAACAAGAATTTTACTAAAGGCATTGTTCTCATGAAAAAATGCTTTGCCTTGCTGAGTTAAACTAGCTCTCAAAATATCAGAAAAAACAGCAAAAGGTTCCAGGTGATGCAAAATCATATTACCGAAGATAAAATCAAACTCACCTAGTTTGGCAATTTCAAAAGCAGAACATTTAATCGCCTTGATATTTGTGATGTTATGTTCCCGGCAAAATTGAGACAAACCATCAATCGCAACTTGACTAATATCAATAGCAGTTACATGGGCTCCCTGGCGTGCAAAAAAGAGCGAACTACTACCATTCCCGCAGCCAATATCAAGTAATCTTGCTCCTTTAATTGTGCCAAAATGTTCTAGAGATGCAGATAATACAGGATCATTAATTTCAGGAAAACGAGTCAAATTCTTCTGGTAGATGTCGTCCCAAAAAACTTCTGTTGTCATGGTATTATCCTATTATCAAAAGTTTGAGCCTAAATTCTTAAAAACTTGCCTAAAAAGGGAGAGAACTGCGCTTTACTCTCTCCACTCCATTAGCTACCAATCCAACCACATTCAACTTACTCAACATCTTTACTGCTTGAACAAAATCTGATTGGTTAACCTGTCCGATGCGCCCAACAATTAACGAACCACTACAAAAAGAAGCCGCTTGAATCGCATCCACAGTTCCCAACACAGGACAAGTATCTAGAATTACTAAATCGTAGTTTTGCTCAAATACCGCCATCAATTCCTGCATTCTCGGTGAACTCAAAAGTTGCACCGGATCTTCTGGAATCGGTCCTGCGGTTAAAATATCCACATTGGAGCCTAAGGGTAAGTTTGCCTTATCTCCCATCAAGGTAGAAAGCCAAATATGGGGCATAGGGCAAGGTTGAGAAGCTGAGGGTAAATTGGTATCATGGGCAAGTAAAGTGGATAATCCTTGCTCATTAGGCAAATTCAGATAATGATGCAAAGTAGGATGGCGTAAATTAGCATCAATCAGTAGCACCTTCTGGTTAGCACGAGCGCTACTTAGAGCCAATCCCAGAACCAAAGTAGATTTTCCCTCTCCCACTAAAGCAGAGGTAACACTTAGGGATTTGAGAGGAGAATTAGAGTTGAACAGTTGAATATTTTTATACACCAGGTCAATTGATTCGCGGAAGAGGGGATGGTGAATCAGCTGTGTGATTGTCGGCTCCAACTTCTGTGCTTTATTAAAAGGTAGGGGTATGATGGAACTACTAGCTCTACTAAAATTCAGCTGAGGTACTACACCCAACAAGGGCACACTTACACGCTGCTGTAAATCCTGAGAACTACGTACCGCATCATCAATAGATTCACGTACAAAGGCGGCGATACCACCAAGAAACAAACCTGCAACTCCTCCCAAAAGTAAGTTTTTAGCTAAACTAGGACCAGTTTGTTCTCCTAGTTGCGGTGCTTCCACAACTTGCCAACTAAAGCCACCACGAGCAATTTCTAGGGTTAATTCTTGGCGGGTAGCTAACAACTGTTCAATATTTTGGCGCTGAATTTCTACCTCTGGTTGTAAGCGATTATATTCAGCAATAATTTTAGGAAAACGAGCTATTTGAGCACGTAATTCAGATTCAGTTTTTCCTAAAGCCTGAATACGCGCTCTTAAGCCCGATAATTCCGTCTCAATCTCCGCTAGCTCCTTCGTCAACTCCAAATCATTTTCTCCAAGTTGTCCCTCTTGCAGCAAATTACCGCTTTGAGTTGGTAACTTGGCATTATCTCCTAACACTCGACTTACCTCTTGTTGCAACAAAGCTTTTTGATTGCGCTGTTGCTCCAGTAAACCTTGTACTGTGGGTGCATTATCTGTAAACCTTACCCTTTGCTCTGCTAAAGCTAACTCTGTCTTTTGCAACTCATCAAGCAAAGTTTGATAGCGCAAAGACTGACTCAAACGCGAGGAAAACAAAGCAGATTGAGAATTTAACGATAACCGCTCTTGCAAAGCTTGATAACGAGCCTGAGTATCTTTGTACTCAGCGCGGACTTCCTGTTGCTCTTGCTCAACCAAATTAAGAGTAGTCGCCAAATCCTCCGCCTGTTGCTCAGGATTAACTAAATTCTCACCCTCACGAAATTTTCTCAACGCCTCCTCCGCATCCACAAAACTCTGTTGAGTTTCTGGTAAACCTTGGTTAATAAAAGCCAAACCGCGATTTAAGCGTTCTTTTTCTTGCTCAGCATTGTAATCCTGATAAACTTGTTGCAGAACCCTCAATACCTCTTGAGTTTTTGCAGCATCATTATCAATATATACCGCCTCAAAAATGCGAGTTCCCACCTTATCCTCCTCCACTCGCCTCAGACTAAGGTTTTCCTCCATCTCTTCAATATCCAGTTCTGGGTACTGAGAACTGAGTAAACCCGCTACCTTTTCGATAAATTGGGAACTACGCATCAAAGTAAGCTGAGTTGCATAGTCAATCTCCACCTCATCTTTGGAAAAAAAGGAATTACCATTCTCTTCACCAATGGTTTCCCTTTCCGGATAATTAGGCTCCACCAAAAGTTGCATCTGACTTTGAAAAGTGGGTTCTGTTGTTGCTGTCATCGCCACTGACGAGCATAAAGTAGCCACCAACATACCTAAAAGCCAAAAGCGCCGCCTTAGCAAAACCGCCAATAGCTGTCCGTAACCAAACTCTTGCTCTGAATCAGTATCGGGAATACCAGGTGTCATCAGTACTTTTGTCCCCTACTAAGCTGCAACTTTCTGTGCTAAATGCTTAAAATCAATCGTCTTGGATTCCCAAACTTCTTCAATTACTCTCTCAATTTTTTGGAAGAATACTTCTTCTGAAAAATTACTTAAAGCATGGTGCCGAATTGCGGCGTAGTTCCAATTCAATTGATTTGCTTCTAGTAGTGCCCTTTCCAAGGATTCTGGTGTTTGCTGGTCGAAAAATAAGCCTGTGAATCCCGGTTTTTGCGTATCTAAAACACCACCTGCACCGTAGGTAATTGCTGGTGTTCCGCTAGCATTCGCTTCAATAGGTACCAAGCCATAATCCTCCAAAGCTGTGATAATTACACCACGAGCTTTTGCCATCAAATAAGCCCTTTCTGCATCACTAACATAGCCAAGAAAGCTAATATTTTCCCCTGCTTTTGACTCTAAATATTTGCGTTCAGGACCATTACCCACAATTCGCAATTGCCAACCCAGACGATTAAAAGCCTCAACAGTTAAATCAATCCGTTTGTAGCCGAGTAATCGCGAAGCTACTAGATAAAACTCCGCCTTTTGATCGCAAAAAACAAACTTTCCTGTTTCAATCGGACAATTGATCACCACAGCTGGCTTGCCATAGGTTTTTTCAATTCTTTCTTTCACAACTTGAGAGTTCGCAATGTAAATATCTGGTTCTTGAGCATATTCAAGATCCATTTTTCTCATTGAGCGAAAGATATTTTCAATCAATGGGTAAAAACTCTTGTAGTCTGAATATTCACGCAAGTATGTGTCCGTATCCCAAAGAAAGCGGGTAATATTATTACAATAGCAAATATGCTTGGCTCCTGGCTTTTTACGCACTGCTTTAGCAAAGCTAGTACTGCTACTAAGAATTAAGTCGTAATCTTGAAGATCAAGAGAACGAAATGCTGGATAGTAAAAGGGAGCCAAGAGGCGGAAATATCTACTTGCTCCAGGAATTTTTTGCAGAGAAGTGGTTTGCACTAAACGCTCTCCGAAGTCAAAAGTACGCTTCGGGTCATACAAAGAGGTAAAAATATCTGCCTCTGGAAAATATCGACAAAGCAGCTCGAATACTCGTTCTGCACCACCTTTTTGCGTTAAGTAATCGTGCACTAATGCTATTTTCATAAGAAAAAATACTGAATCCTTTTAGTTCTTTGTTCAATGCTGTGACTTGTTTTTTTTGGTAACAAGTCACTAAGTCATCAATCACTCTAGGTTTGCTTACGTATTAATACGTATTTTTTCAAGGAGACGGTGTAAATCATCTTTTTTTTCGTGCTAATGTTTACGAGTATATACTATGTTCATATCCTAAATTACAATGATAAGGTGTAATTTTACTGAAACTTTATAAACAAAAGTAAGTTCATTACAAACAATTGCTGCTATCTAAATAATTTTACTGAGATAATAATTTTTTCATTTTAATATTTCTTTAAGTGTTACCACTTAAGTGCAGCAGCTCTTCTACCACTACATACTCTCGCGCCACTTTTTCGTAACTTGCCTCGAAACTACATTTGGTATGGCGCTACCTATTCATGTTAGGAGAAGCTCAAGTCCTGAAACCTTACGACAGTATACTTCTGCCCTCTGCCTTGCGCGCTATATTATATAAATCCTGCTTGTGTGAGTAGCCTGATACGCTTTCGCCTCAAACCCTCCTCCCAACTCCCCATCACCCCATTTCCTTACAAGTTAAAAAGCTACCACCACAACAGGATTTGGTATTATACTAAGCCCGATTGCCACAACCCCTTTACAAAAATCGAGCAAATCACTTTATTCCCAAGGTTAAAGCTTTGCAGATAAGTGGGGTATGAGAACCGGATTTGGTATTACACTTCCATCCCAGTCACCATGATGATATTCAGCCAAAGAAAAACCTCCTGGTACTGACAGTGAAATCACTGAGGCAAGGAGGCCAAGTTATAGTGAGATGAGTTATTGAAATCTTGCTTGCTAAATCTAAATCAATCCCATTTGTTTGAGAGTTGCTGGTCCTGCTTTACCAGTAGAGTTGAGACCATTTTGAGATTGATAAGCAGCCACAGCTGATTGGGTTTGGGGACCATAGACACCATCCACAGCACCCACAGGGTAGAAATTCTTTTGTAAGTGTTGTTGCAAAGCCACAACAGCAGGCCCTTTAGAACCAAGTTGAAGAGTTTGACCACCTACACTACCACCATTTCCTGGGGTGCTAGTGCCAGGACTACCACTAGTATACTCAGCAGCTACCCAGCGACCACTAGAAAGTTTATACCATTTTTCTCCCTCAACGGTAGCATTACCGACAACGGGCAACAACTTCGCACCATTACTAACACACTTAACCTTACGATAGTTAGTACCAGGACCAGTGCGAGCGTTGAGACAAGCACCATTAGTCTTAACATAAAGTGCAGCAGAAGCTGGTGTTGCAGCGAGGGTGAGGCTACTGAGAAAGACACCAACACCGAGTAAGAAAAGCCAAGAAGAATTGGGGATTTTATAACCGTTGAGATTAAATTCGGGAAGCTCGTATTCTATACCTGCCAACTCCTCGTAGGTAGCGTAAGAGTGCGTAAAAGCAAGTGTTTCCATGATTTTTTACTCCTTTTCTGGCAAATGAACTTTTTTCTACTTTTAATTTACAAAAATAGGCTAAAAATGGGGCGATTATAGAGTTTGTCGTGAGTGAATTATAGTACCGATTTTTTGGCTCACAACGAAATTACACAAAAAAACAAGGTAATTACTTAAGTAACTATCTCTAATGTAATTAGGCACGAATAGATTTGGGTAGGACCCTCAAGGGTAATGTCTTCCAGCAATCGCTGAGACAAAATTAATATATTAGACTTTTCCGACAAAGAATGTAGGGACGTAAAATTTTACGTCCCTACAAAGGTTACAACTTCAGGTATTTTAATTTCCGGAGATGTCTATTCAACTCAAAGCCTAGCGATTCGAGAGTTTCTAGACTGATTAGGGGAAGGTTTAAGAATTAATCGCCACATTTTACAGTGCTTCAGAAAAAAATATTTGTATCAGTTGAAATTTTCTCTATTTGTTAGAGCGATTGCCAACAAAATTGCAGCAGTTGGATGAGTCTAATGCCCAGAAAATTTAATTGGTAGAAATAAAGTATTTTTTTAAACTATTGACATTTGTCACGTTGTAATATCCAGATGCTAGCGACACTACATTTTTTACTTGTTAACTCAAAAAATTCAGAAATGGCTGGGGTAAATCGTCTTAATAGTAGAGGTTAAAGAAGCGCATACTCGATACTAATTTTTACTCTAGAGATTGGAGCTTAGTTTTTAGACAAGCTTCAAATCTAATTATTATCGTGCCTTTGCGCTCCGTAAATGCTGCAAAAAAGGGGAAACAATGCTCATAAATGTAATAAAAAAATCAATAAATATCAAACTTCACTCAAACAAATCAGAAGTTTGTGTTGAGAATATTCTGAATAGTATGAGTTGAAGATACTGATACTCAATTAAAAAATTTGTAATCAAATAATTTAGAACACAAAACAATTCCAGTCTCTTTGGATCTAATTCGTGTTCAAACAGGGTGCATAAAAAATGCAAATTTAAATTGTGATTTGCGTTGCTCAAAATTACCTTACTAGTGTGAAGAGCATGCATTTGGATGCATCAAAATCTACCATTTCTAACCAATCAGATACTTCTCCTATCGAAATCAGCTCCTTTTTTTGGCAGCAATTGCAGCAGCATCGAGAGAGTCTGTACTTTTGCTGTCTTAAATGGATGGGGGGAAACTCCATAGAAGCAGAAGAAGCATTATCACGAGCAATGCTCAAAGCTTGGGAGAAGGAGCAAAATTCGGCCAGGAAAATCAAAAATTTTAAGGCGTGGTTGACACGTCTGACTCATAACCTCTGCGTTGATATTCATCGAGAACGCCGTCGCAGTATAAATCATTTTGAGGGTATTGAAGAATACATCTCTGGTGAAGAACCAGAATATTTAGGATGCCAGGATACAACTCTGGTTGTTTTGGAGAGTGAAGAAACAAGGATCGCAATTTGCCACGCCATTGAGAATTTACCCAAAAGGTTACGCGAGACATTTATCCTGCATTATTATGAAGAGCGCTCTCATCAAGAGATTGTTCAGCAGCAAGAGATTTCTTACGATAACGTCTGCAAGAGAATATCCCAGGCGCGAAAAATTCTGCGCAAGGAGTTGAAAGGATATTTTTTCGGGAAGGATGAAAGTAAAACCAATCGAGAGGTTGCTTCGAACTTTCTTTTTGAGTCACTTCAACAGGTGAGATCTACCCAATCCGCCTTAGCGACAGAAAAGGTATCTATTGGGGAAAAGACTCATCGAAGAGTAGAAGCGAAGGCAAAAGAAAGAGTTTTATCAACCGTTTCCATATTCGTGACGGATGAGAAAGCACAAACAGAACAACCGCACGGACAGGACAGACAGGGAGAACAAATTCCAAAACCTTGTGATGATGGTGCTTCAAAAGTTTGTCTGCCTAAGTCTTGCGGGAAAAAGTCAGTCATTGGTAAAACCAGAAATTGGAGATACACTCTTTTGAACACTCTTGCCAATCAAACTTTTTACCACATCTCGATTGAACCTAGTCAAGTGAACAAACAATCGGATATTTCTGGAAACCCGCTTGACACCGATGCAGTACAAGGTTTTGAAGGAGATTGTGGTGAATCTATAATATCATCCCGTTCTCCTCCTTTAGATGAAAGGCGAAGGAGTTTATAGAAAAACGACTTGTTGTGTGTCCCGAAATGGATAAGAATTCCAAGCCTTTGAGTACCAAATATCTCTAATTAATCACCAATAATTAACTCGCGCCTCAATACCTAAATTTTCCAATTCCTGAACCATCTTTTGAGCGCTAGACTGATAGCGAAACGCTCCCACTTGAATTACACCATTTCCTCGATTAATAGGACGCTGCTCGATTAATCGCAACCTTTCGAGGGTTTCTTGACTGTTATCTTGTACCTCGACTCGATAAAATGCAGCACGTCTTTGAGTCTGTTGACTGGGAGCCGGAGCTAGGGCAAGATTAGGTTCTGGGGGAATTTTACCGCCAACTAAAGTCGGTAAATAGGCTATTGGATTCGTCCAATTCCAATCTTTGCCACCAATACGCACTTCAAAATGTAGATGAGGTCCTGTACTATTACCAGTACTGCCCATAAGAGCAATTAAATCACCTCGTTTAACCTTTTGCCCTTTGTTTACTCGTAGGCTTTGGTTATGACCGTAAACTGTTACAGTGCCATTATCATGCTCGATGCTGATTTGATTACCTAAAAACATATTCCAGCCAGCAAATACCACTGTACCAGAACTTACTGCATGGATGGGAGTACCCATAGGACCAGCAATATCAATACCAGAGTGATCGTAATTGTAGCTTTGAGAGATATAGCAACTAGAACAAGAAGTTGTCCGCACAGGCCAAAAAAAGGCATCGGGATTTGTGGGATTATAGGATTTAGTTTGTGCTGCGGCTAATTCTCGGGCGGAAGTTTGGTGGGATAAAGGTGCGAAAATTGCACCTAAGCTGGTGAGTGACACAACTGTTGCGAGAGCAACTGTTAGTCTACTACTAATATTTATTTGTATCAATGCCTTAACCTCGGACTTATTTGCTATTAGCTAATACCAATTTCATATAATTAGTTCTTGCGTTAATCTTATTTGATTTTTTTCAAGCAAAAGAAAGAGAATTCAGGATAATTAAAGCTATTAATCGCCACAGAAGCACAATTAAACCTTAATCGCTACTTAAAGAAGGTGTTTGCTTTTCTTCTGGGGTAGATTCTGGTTCTGATTCTTTTTTACTAGGGACTAAATTTTCTTCGGTGTGTTCCCCACTTTTCACTCTGCGGATGGGAACATTGGCGATTAAAGCAGTGAGTCTATCGTTACTCTCTAGGGTAAATTCTGATTCTTCTGGGTCAATTTCTACGTAGCGAGCCACTACTTCCATGATTTCTTTTCGCATCATTTCAATTGTCTCAGGACTTAGACCTGCTCGATCATGGGCGATTACTAATTTTAGGCGACGTTTGGCTTCTTTGCGACTGCTGTCTCGGCTATTCCATCTTAAAAGTCGTTCTATAAGTTCATTGATCATGAGATTGATTTAATTTGCTGCAATTTTTTTTACTATGGGGTAAATGTAATAAATCTGTGGCAAAAGTATTTTTATAATCACTTTTATTTCGATTTAGGTATTTATTCCTCTTCAGAAGCTAGAAAGAATTCTTGGAAGTATGAATATTTTGCTCTGATTAGTTTCTCGTCTTCTTTTGAGGTAGGAAAAGTTGGTAACTATTTTTTCCTTATAACTTCTACCTTCTGCCTCCTGCCTTCTAACGCTTATTACTTAGTGTCAGAAACTAGTTACCCTCGAAACATCCGCTTAATGCGATTTAATAGATTATTATGAACTGCCATAATGTCTAGTAAGGGTACTTTTTCTCCCTCTAAACGTCTGGCAATATTAGTAACAGCAATTCCTGGTAAAGAACTTTGCTCTGATAAAACCAATGGTTCACCGCGATTACTAGCGACAATTACACGTTCATCATCTGGAATTATTCCCAGCAAAGGTATAGCTAGAATTTCTAGTACATCTTCCACACTCATCATCTCATTAACTTGAATCATCGCTGGTTTGAGACGGTTAACGATGAGGTTAATTTTTTTGATGCGGTTGGCTTCAAGTAAACCGACAACTCTATCTGCATCCCTTACTGCAGTTATCTCTGGAGTGGTGACGATAATCGCTTCAGAAGCAGCCGAAATCGCGTTACGAAAACCCATTTCAATTCCAGCGGGACAATCTACGAGAACATAATCATAGCGAGTAGCCAAGGCTCGTACCAACTGCTGCATTTGTTCTGGACTAACAGATTCTTTATTGCGACTTTGGGCTGCAGGTAATAAGACTAAACCGTTGAGACGTTTATCTTTAACTAAAGCTTGCTCTAGTCTACATTCTCCTGCAATCGCTTCAATAGCAGTATAGACAATACGGTTTTCTAGTCCTAGTAGTAGATCCAAATTACGTAAGCCAAAATCAGCATCTACAAGGACAACTTTACGCCCTAACTTAGCTAATGCAGCTCCTAAATTAGCAGTAACAGTGGTTTTTCCCACTCCCCCTTTACCAGAGGTCACAACTATAATACGACTCATAAGTTAGTTAATTTGTTGTTGGTTATTTGTTATTTGTTGTTTGTTGTTTGTTGCAAATTTTTCCGCTTGCTACTCTCGACGATTTCCAAACCCCAAACCCTGACTACCTGAAATCTGTTTGATGTGATAGTAGTCTAGTTAAGTAGCAATTGGCTATTAATGCTTGCGCCAAGATTGAATTTTGCTTGAGAAGGAATAACTTTTGTCAAAATCTACGGCTTTAGCCAAGCGAATACCTGCGCTAGTGACATATGCAACCTCTGGTTCAAGTTTTTCTGGAGCTGTTCCTGGCGCTCTAGCAACGGCATTTGCTATCCTCAGTTGGGTAGGTTTCATTGCCAAAGCCATGATTCGACGCTGACGATTTCCACCAGCGCCCGCATGGGCTAATCCCCGCAGACAACCCCAAATAATAATATCTCCCGTTGCGATCACTGAACCTCCTGGATTTACATCTCCCAAAACGATGAGTGTACCAGGATGGCGGACTTCGATACCAGAACGAATCGTTTTTTGTAAATAAAGGGGTTCAGCCAAATTTTCTACTGTAGCATCACCAGAAGCAGTAAGACTAGGTGCAAGATCTTCCTGTTGCACTGAATAACCTGCTGTCGCTGCTGCGACTGCTGTTTGACGACGACTGGTTACGATTATTTTGAGTGGTAATTCCAGCATCTGCAAAACATCAACAATATCTTGCAGCTGTCTTCCATCCAAAAGGCGATCTTTTGCATGGAGATTAACAGGTGTTTGCGATTGCCAAAAACATTCGCTACTGTTGAGACGATGTTTAAATTGGAGCAAAAGTTCAGACCAATCACCTGTAAATTCTTTTTCTGTGGGTAAACTTACAATAATCTTCCCCGACTCATTTTTGATACGGACTTGAATATAACAGTTTACCTGAGCCAGAGGTGAAGCAGAATCGGAGGTTGGCGTAGTGGATGCAGAATCAGGAGTCACTCGCTTATAACTACTAATAGTAGGTGGAACTAATTTAACAGTCTAGTTCAGAATTGTTACCGGATGTTTGTTATTTGTTTTTCGTCGTTGCTGCTGTCTCATCTTGCAAACTTCCTAAGTCCCCATCTTTTCAAGGCTATATTTTTAACCAAGTGGTGATTTCTCAATTGAGTAAGAATGAATAACCCATCTTTTCTCCCCCAACTTCCTCCGCTTCCCCCGCTTCTGTGAAACCCTTAAATCTAAAAATCATACCTTTGTCAGAATTTCCCATCTCCATAACCTCTATTTATTGGTACTTACAAAAACAGCCCAGGTTACGAATAGTATCAGTGAGATATAACCACCAACAGCTAGCCAATCTTGCCAACTACCGGAGAGAGTAAAAAACTGTTCAGACATTTTGTCAGATATTTTGAGAGTAGGATCGCAATGTTTCTGATTTTATCTCAACACATTTTTTGCTCTACCAGCTAGCATTGTACCTCTGGTAGAAATAAAATATTTAAATTTGGAACCCTTGTAGGAACGTAACATGTTATCTCCCTACATTTAATTTCCCCAGATGTCTATTGGAAAATTATCATGAACATTATTGGGAAGAGAAAATTTAATTTTTCTGTGTCAGCGTTGCTTGCAATGGTAAAAGTTAGAGTAAAGAAAGAAGCCCTGCACTAATTTTGAACTTCTCTCCTATGGCAGACACTATCCTAGCAGGTCGTTATCAGATTGTAGAACCCCTTGGTAGCGGAGGTTTTGGCAAAACTTTCAAAGCCAAAGATCTCCACCTACCAGGTTATCCTCTGTGCGTTGTCAAAAAGTTACAAATTCAAACTCATGATCCTCGGGAATTAGCTATTGCTAAGCGCCTTTTTGACAATGAGGCAACAATCCTCTACAAAATGGGTTGTCATACTCAAATTCCCCAACTATTGGCTCACTTTGAGCAAGATGGTGAACTTTATCTGGTACAAGAGTTGATTTGTGGTCAGCCTCTTAACCTAGAGATTTTACCAGGTAGACCTTTAAACGAAAGCTATGTTTTGTCGCTATTACAAGATGTACTAGAGGTTTTAGCCTATGTACATGGACAAGGTGTGATACATCGCGATCTTAAACCAGCTAATTTAATCCGACGTAGCCAAGATCGCAAAATTGTCTTGATTGATTTTGGTGCTGTCAAAGAAGTCAGTAACCAAGCTACATCAATTTCAGGACAAACCCAGCTTACCATTGCTATTGGTTCTCCTGGTTATATGCCCATGGAACAAATCATGGGTAAACCTCGCCTCAGTAGTGATATTTATGCTTTAGGTATTATCACTTTAGTCGCACTAACCGGAATACCACCTCAGCAACTCCCTCACGATCTTCGCACAGGTGAATATTCCTGCGCTACGTGTTTGCGCCATAAAAGCATTAATCCTGGCTTAGCAGCAATTATTGATCGCATGGTGCACGATAGTTTAAGTTTGCGCTACAAAAATGCCAAACAAGTCCTAGAGGATCTTGATGCCTTAGGTACTAAGTCTACTATTGCGCAGCCACCATCACTATCCCAGCAGGAAATTTCCACTGTCTTTACAGCGAAAACTAAGGTGATGAATAATGCTAGCAGCAGTGCTACAGAAGTAATCACTCCTATTGATCCTGCTTTTCTCCATCGCTGTCAACAAGAATTAGCTTGTTGTATTGGTCCCTTTGCCCAGTTTATGATTGATGATATTCTGGCGCAACAGCCTCAAATTAATCGCCAGCAACTAATTGCTGCACTGGCTTCTGAGATTCCTAATCCAACAGAGGCAGAGGATTTTATGCGCAAACTATCCTAAATTGCGACGACGCTTCAATTGTTTCATGGCTAGCACATAGCTAGTTTTCATACGTTTAAAGGCTTCTGCGAGAGTAGCGACTTCATCTTGGTAGGAAGTAGTAAATTCCGCCTCCATATCCCCTTTACTAACCGCTTCAGCAACGCGAGTCATGCGTTTGAGAGGACGTACAATATAGCGATTAAGCCAATAGTTAGTCAGGAAGATGGCAGCAGCAAAAACAATAACCACAACCCCTATAATCAGGAAAATAGACTGTTTAGCTACTTGGAATACTTTACTTGCTGGTACGTAAATAATCTGTACACCGAGGATTTTATTGAGTTCCCAATTAAAACCATTTTCGCTGCCATAGATTGCTAACATACTTGGTGGTGCTTTATCTGGTGTGCTGTGACACTCAAGACAGCTTTCTTGGGTAATAGAGAAAGGACGAGCTATATAAAAGAGATTTTCTGTACTCCCATTGTTATTAATAAATCCTGAGAGTTCTTTTACTTCAAGGTTCTGCTGTAGATACTCTACCAGTTCCGTCTCAAATTGATCTGCTTTATCTCGGCGATTAGTAGGATTTAAAGCAGCATCTTTATAAAAGAAATTTTCCCACAGAGTATCGCTACGTAATATTTCAAAAACTTCTCTGACGGCGTAGGAAGGAATACTTTGGGGTAAAAATTCTGTTTCTGAATAATTGACTAGATACTGTGAAACTTGCGTATTAGTGTAGTTTCGCACTGAGTTGAGTGTTTTCATGAGTACCTCAGCCTCAGAACGAATTTGATTTTGGGCATTGTGATTAATTAAGGTGGCTAAAGCACTGCCACTAAAGGTAATACCCAGTAGAAAGACAAGACTCAGTAGTACGGTAAACTTGCTGCCAAGATTAAGATTTGCAAAACTTTTTTTCACATTCATTGTGGTAAAAATTTTAATTAGTTATGGCTAATTGGAAATTATTTGAATAAATTATCAGGGATTAAAAATTTGAGTTATCACTAAAGTTCTACTTCTCCATGCTTGATTGCGTTTGACAACAGATGAAGTGGAGTATTGATCGACGATGGCAAAGAAAGTAAAAGAATCAATCAATTGCTGTGTTTTCAGTCGAATGAGAAACCTAAAAGTTGGGAAGAAAGTTCAGTTTAGTTATGGAACAAATTACACTAGCCAGTCGTTATCAAGTTCTTGAACCCTTAGGTCGTGGAGGTTTCAGTTGTACCTTCAAAGCTAAAGATTATCATCTACCAGGTGAACCAATTTGTGTTGTTAAGCAACTTAAACCACAATTTAAGGATCCAAAGGATTTAGAGACTGCTCAACGTCTATTTAACGGTGAAGCAGAAATTTTGTATAGGTTAGGTAATCATGAGTTGATTCCACGACTTTTAGCTCACTTTGAGCAGGATGGGGAATTTTATCTAGTTCAAGATTTTATTGAAGGTCAACCTCTAAATCAAGAATTAACACCAGGTAAGCAATTTAGTGAGAGCGAAACTAGACAACTCCTACAGGATATCTTAGAGGTGCTAGTGTTTGTTCATGCTCAGGGAGTAATTCATCGCGATCTCAAACCAGCTAACCTGATTCGACGTAGCCAAGATCGCAAAATTGTCGTTATTGATTTTGGTGCTTTTAAAGCTGTTAGCAAAGCTTGCAGCAATAGCTCCCAGCAAACTAATATTACCATTGCTGTGGGTTCTCCTGGCTATATGCCCAGTGAACAAAGCATGGGAAAACCTCAATTTAGTAGTGATATCTATGCTGTGGGTATGATTGCTCTACAAGCGTTAACTGGATTACCCTGTGTTAAATTAAGGCGCAATGTTTGGGGTGAGTACACTTGTCTAGAACACAAGGAGAAGATTACTATTAGTCCGCATCTAGGGTCAATTATAGACAAGATGGTGTGCTACGACTATCGTTATCGCTATCAAAATGCAAAGGAAGCACTACAAGCTTTAGTCAGTTTTCAAGAAGCTACATCCATCCCCCCAGAAAACGAACCCACATTACCTCCTACAATCCCTCATCAAGCAGCTTACGTAACTTCCGATAATTCCACCATTCCCACACCCACACCCAGCCCTGTCAGCAATTTAGAGCCACCAGAAGGACAAGTTAGGTTAGGTTCTCCATTTTATGTTGAACGTCCACCCACTGAAACTGACTGCTATGAGGAAATTGTTAAACCAGGTTCCTTAATTCGGATTAAAGCACCGAGGCAAATGGGTAAAACATCTTTGATGAGTCGTATTCTAGAACATGCCAGGCAAAACGGGCAAGAAACACTCTCTCTCAATTTCCAATCCATTGATACCCATTTACTCAGTAATTTAGATTCTTTTCTGCAGTGGTTTTGTGCCAATATTAGTGATGAATTAGACCTCGATGACCAATTAGAAAAGTATTGGCAGGGAGTATTAGGCAGCAAAAAAAAGTGCTCTAAATACTTGCGAAAATACCTTTTGAAAAACCTTGATTCACCCCTGACTCTCGGTTTAGATGAAGTAGACCAAGTCTTCCAACATCCAGAAATAGCCACTGATTTTTTTGGCTTATTACGTACTTGGCATGAAAATGGAAAAAATGAACCCACTTGGCAAAAACTTAGGCTAATCATTGTCCACTCCAAGGAAGTTTATATACCACTTAATATTAACCAATCACCCTTTAATGTTGGTTTATCCATCGAATTACCAGAATGGAATTTCCAGCAAGTGAAAACTTCTGCTCAGCAGCATGGTTTAAACTGGACAGAAGCAGAAATTAATGACCTCATGGCAATGGTAGGTGGTCATCCTTACCTTGTACGCAGGGCTTTTTATCAAATTGCCAAGGGTAGAATGAGCTTAAAACAATTACTGCAAAGTGCACCCACAGAAGGGGGTACCTACGGAGATTATCTGCGTCGTCATCTGATTAACCTTAAAGAAAATCCGGAATTACTCGCAGCAATTAAAGAGGTTTTAGCTACCGATAGTCCCGTGAAAATTGGTACAGTGGAAAGTTTTAAATTGCAAAGTATGGGTCTCGTTAAATTTCAAGGCAATGAAGTCATGCCTTTGTGTAATTTGTATCGTCTCTATTTCCAAGAACGATTGTAGTTAAAATTAGAGCAACTATCTTTATTTTTATCCATTATTCCTATGTCTCACTACCAAAAATTTCTGAGCCTCAAAACCACAGGTAAATCTCTACACAAAATCACATCCCAAATCAAAACCATTGTTGCCCAATCAGGTATCACAACAGGTTTATGTACAATTTTTGTGCGCCATACTTCAGCCTCTTTAATCATCCAAGAAAATGCAGATCCCGATGTCTTAGAAGATTTGTCTAACTTCTTCGCCAAACTTGTACCAGAAAACGACGCATATATCCATGATGCCGAAGGAAGTGACGATATGCCTGCTCATATTCGCAGCGCTTTAACTAAAACCTCAGAACATATTCCCATTAGTCAAGGTCATTTAGTATTAGGTATTTGGCAAGGTATTTATCTTTGGGAACATCGCCAACGCAGCCATAACCGGGAAATAGTGATACACATTAGCGGTGACTAAAGAGCGATTACCTAAAGAGCCCCGAAGCCCATGTTTTCAAAGACCAGAGGGATAGCCAACCAACCCCTTATTATTTACTATTTGTTGCTTGACAAACAACACTCTCATCCCCCAGCTAAAGCACGAGGGATTAGTTAAAGATTAGTGAATATTGGCTGAAATTTAATAACTTTGTAATATCTTCATAACTTTTTGCAATGTCTTCATGCTAAAAACACGAAAAACAAGAGATTATATTTAAGGAAGCACGCAATAAGCCAGGTCTCTATCCGTAAAAACTTTAATTTTGAATGTAGTAGCCGTGAGACACTGATTTTAAAGTCAGTAACTACATTGTTACTCACAGCTATTTTATTCACAAATTGCTAGTTAGCGAAACGTAAATCTCACAGGTTAGACCAGGTATTTGAGTGCATTTACCAGAAGTTCTTTGTTCATAGAAGCTCCTGGAAAAAATGCATAATTACGATGTTTCAGTCTACAAACCTCCAGAGTATGATCTGAGACGAGCACCAATTTTGGTGAGGATGAGTCGCGGTTTTGTCTTTGGTTGGTTGCGTCATCTTGCTTTTGTCGGATTTGATGCTCTTTTAGTTTCCCTCGGTTGGACAACAGCTCAAATTGTGGTCTCTACTATTGAGCAAATAAAGGAAGTTAAATCTTTTCAACTAATTACCAGTAATCACACTCAACCAGAATTTTTACTACTTATTCTCCTCATTACTCTGAGTATTATTGCCTCTGCTAAACTCTATGGAGAACGACCCCAAAGACGCAGATATAATGACCTAGCTAAGTCTATAACCTTGGCACAAATAGTTCTGGTGGTTATCGCCTTTCTCTATCCACCAGGAACATTTATTTCCTATTCCACTTTCATTGTCGCTTGGTTATTTACCCTCTTTTTTGTACTATTTGGTCGCTGGCTAGCAGAAAATACTATTACTAGCTTGCGCCATCAAGGTACAGTGAGACGCTCTATTGCTTTAATTGGTACACCCGAAGATACCAAAAGAGCAAAATATATTCTAGAGTTGGCAAGCAAAAAAGAGTTTGATATTGTCAGATGTCTTGATCTATCAGCCACAGAAGTAGCCCATAAATGGTCAAAAACTCTTGAACGATTGTATCAACAAGGTGTTGGTGAAATCTTTGTCTGTTCTTGGCAATTAATCAGCGATCCTATGGAATTGTACTGGAGTGTGAACACGGCGGGTATGAATTTGCGTATTGTACCCATCGATCTTGAAGTACCCAGTCAAACCTCCAAAGTAGAAATGATTGGCGGGATGCCAACAGTAAAGTTTTCCCCTCCAACCCTTGTGGGAAGCGACTTTTGGACTAAGCGCATCTTTGATGTTGCCATGGCTGCTGTAGCTTTAACTTTGGCTAGTCCGATTTTAACCGTGATCGCAATCCTGATAAAATTAGACTCCCCTGGAAGTATTTTTTACAGACAAACTAGAATTGGTTTGCGTGGTACAGAAATTAAGGTGTGGAAATTCCGTACCATGGTTACTAATGCAGAACAACTTCTCAAAGACTTAGAAGCGCAAAATGAAATCGAAGGCGGTGTCCTCTTTAAAATGAAAGATGACCCTCGAATTACTCCCATTGGTAAATTTCTCCGCCGCTACAGTCTAGATGAATTACCCCAGCTAATCAATGTTCTTGTGGGACAGATGAGTTTAGTTGGTCCTCGTCCTTTACCCTTAAGAGATGTGGAAGGATTCGAGGAACACCATTTTGTGCGCCATAATGTTACTCCCGGTATCACAGGACTCTGGCAAGTCTCTGGTCGTTCCGATATTACCAATTTTGATGATGCTTTCAAACTAGATGTAGACTACATCAATAATTGGTCTTTGGCTTTGGATTTCTCAATTCTATTTAAAACCGTTAAAGTTGTTTTAGCCAAGGAAGGAGCATATTAATTTAGGAGTAGGTAGTGGCTAGATATTCTCCACTCCTATAACCTCATGAATACTGCTCAACCTCGTTCTGGATATACTCTACCTGTTTTTGCCTGTGCTGCGGCTGTTGCTGCTTGGCGTTGCTTACACCAAAAGCTTACTTCCACTTCCACTTCCACTTCCACAGTAACTATAGAGTTAGTTGAGCCACCGCAAACAGCAACCATTGCAATTGAACAAGTGGCTCAACTTTCTGCTAACCAAGCCCTAGCAATTACCCGTAGCGATCCTGGAGATAATTTAGACCTTACCTTTAATACTCCCATTTGGGTGTTGCTGGAAACAACCTTCAGTGACACCAAAACAATCATAATCGAAGGAGGTGAAGGTATTGGTCGTCAAATTCACAAAGAAGGCGAGGCGGCGATTTATGGTTACGCTCAAAAATTAATTCACACTAACCTTAATCCTTTACTCTTACCCCAAGAACAAGTCCATCTAACCATTATTTTGCCAGAAGGACGCAGACTTGCTCAAAGAACTGCTAATCCTGCTTTTGGTGTTATGGAAGGATTATCTTTGTTGGGAACAAGTGGTATTGCGCAACCCCTTAGTGCACCAGGACAATTAGAAATTTATCTAGATGAACTAAAAAGCAAAGCAAAAAAGTTTGATCACTTAGTATTTTGTATCGGTGAAAATGGTCTCGATTTAGCACGCAAATTAGATCTTAACCCCCAGCAGCTACTGAAAACAGCTAATTGGCTTGGTTCTATGTTAGTAGCAGCAGGAGTGCAACAGCTTAAAAGTATTCTCCTCTTTGGCTATCATGGTAAGCTAATTAAGCTTGCTGGTGGCATTTTTCACACCCATCACCACCTTGCAGATGGACGTTTGGAAGTGCTTACAGCTCACTGCGCTAAAGTTGGTTTACCCACACCAATGTTGCAAAGAGTATTGGATTGTGAAACAACTGAAGCTGCGCTGCAATATCTGCAAGAATTAGACGAAGATTGGGTCAGCAAAATTTATCACTCAATCGCAACCACAATTGAACGCCGCTCCCAAGATTATATCTACAAACACTGCGAACAAAAAGTTGCCGTGGGCAGTGTACTTTTTAATCGTCAGCGACAGATTATTGTCACTAGTCCTGTGGCTCAAAAATATTGGCAATCTTACTTCTAATTTTATTTGTTATTATAGAAAGAAAATTAGAACAATTCCATTATTACTAAAAGCGAAAAATAGCTTCAGTACAAATCGCTAAAATACTCCTCCAATCAAGAAATTTTCCGTGCTTACATCAATTTCATTCATCACCATAATCGGTGATATTAGTAATGTCATCAGGTTGCATCTGCAAAACACTTCAGGGCGCATCGTTTAGGGTTCGATTAGGGTGCATCTAATCTATATGAGTTCATCAAAATATTCATCGGGGCGCATCGTACAAACAAAGTTAGGGGAAAGCAAGCTTTGGGGAAAGAATCAAGGGTACACTACCTTTTCCCCTAACCTTTTTACTTAAATTCACTCCTTCGAGCATGGAGTAGTTCTAATTTGCCTCCGTATTTTTGAATCAGGGATAGTTGACGACGATAGAGACCTCTAAACATATTAGCAAATAAAAGCGTAGTAATGGCAACTACTAAGCCAACTGCTGTGGAAATTAATGCTTCGCTTATTCCTCCACTAACGCCAGTTGTATTGGTAGCACCAAGATCGCCAATTTTCAAGGCAGAAAAGCTTTCAATTAAACCAAGAATTGTACCTAATAAACCTAGCAGAGGAGCAACGCTAATAATTGTTTCTAAAACGGTACTAAACCGCCTGAGTAGAGGTAATTCTGCTTGGGCGGCAGTTTCTAGTGCTAATTTAAATTCAGTTGGTGTAGGGTCGTTTAACTCCAAAGCAGCTAAAAAAATGCGTACAATGGGTAAATCATCATTGCCTTCTAACTTTTTTAAGGCAGAAGCATGATCACGGTGGTAGAGGGCAAAAAACTGTCTTACTGCTTTTTCACTACGTTTTTGCACCCGCAACCAAAAATTGAGCCTTTCTAGGATCAGGGCGAGTGCAAGTAGCGAGAACCCTACTAGAGGGATAATAACAATGCCGCCTAAGGAAAACAAACCCTCGATTTTCATCTCTTAGTTTCCAATCACCAATTAACAATTATCAGTTGTTATTGGCGAGTGGAGAAAGAAAATACGCTTTGTCTGCTGATTTTCTCCACTTAAGCGACATATTTATCTATTTGTCAGCCTTGATAGCAATTTCTATCAACAATAGCTGATCAGCCTCCCTTGGGAAAACGCTCAATTTGAGCATATCCACTAAATAGCAGATTTTTGCCTTGGGTTTCTAGGCGATTAATCCGCAAAGTCACTCCATCGAGATTGAAACGGTCTAGATCCACCATATTATTGAGGATTTCTGCTAGAGTGTCCGTTAGTGTGCGCGAAATGCCCTGGAGTTGTTCCGGAATCGCTTCGGCGACAAATTTTGCCTCTTGGAATAAAATACGTCGTCTTTTGGCAACTGCGAGAGTACAGCTCAGGCTTACTGGCACTGTACGATTTGGTAAGTTAGCCTTGGCGAATAATTGAATGCAATTTTGAGGCAGTAGCTTTAATTGTACATCAGAGAAAGAAACTGGTTCGCCACCAGATAGCTGGGTTAAAGCGGGTAAATCCAGTTCTTCTAGGCGTTTTCTCACCAATTGTGCCTTAAAAGCATGATTAAGATCTTCCTCTGTAAGTTTTACCTGTGCTATCGCTTGGGTTGGTTGCTTAAGTTTAATTTCTCCCTTGAGTACAGAACTAAAATCAATCGAGACAGCATCAGTTTCAAAGGACATTTCCTCGGTGCGGAAGTCACGGCGAATCACCAAACCTCGACCATTCATCTTAAAACTGTCTATGCTACCCTGCAAGAGCTTACTTGAAGGGTTACAGCGTACAGCAACATCCACAGACTCACTCTGGGTAAACAGATGGCGTATGGTGTTACTAGCTACGGTATTGAGTAGATTTTCTCCCCAATCCGAGCCTTGATTATTATTAAAACCAGTGAAGCCACCAATCATAAAGGTCATGGGTTCAGTAACAGCTCTTGATCCTTTGTAACAAAATATTAAGCATTCTTCAACGCATACCTGGAATAATTAGATTAATTAAAGATATTAACTTTTCTGATGCTGCCAGATTTTACCTGTTCCTATAATACCAATAGTGAGGATTGCCCATAGATTATTGGGCTCGGGAACGGTAGCTGATTCGTCTATTCCCAGTGTTGTCAAAACTAACTGAGTGATTACGCCATGTGCTGCTGTAGTGGGATGCACATTATCCCAAAAGAGGAAACCATCGGGATCGCTACAAACACTATCGAACATGAATCCAGCGTTAAACTCAATCAAGCACGAATCTACCACATTTTCGAAGTTAAATTGAGCTGGATTGGCTATGACACTGCTAAATAGGGAGTCGACATCGAGGATGGTAATTGTCAGATCTGGTGAGGAGTTGAGGGCTGCTAGTTTCTCTGCTAAAAGTAGATTGTGTGTTGCTGATAGCTCATTGAGTTGTGTCGAAATGTCTAAACCCGATTGCTGATCAAAAAAATCAGCCAAGGGGGTTTCTCCTAGGGAGGGAAGATTAACTACTAGAAATTCACGCGCCCCCAAATCAGCTAAATCTTCTACCGCAGTAACAATATTATCAGTCACTACCTCCGGTAAATCAGTCAGAGGAACTGTCAAAGAAGCAGGATTGAAAAATGCCTCGTTATAGTCATTTGAACCAGCCCAAATGATATTCAGGGCGTTGGGGTTTACTGGAATTTGCTCAGTCAGACTGGTAAAGGTTGCAATTTGCTCCTGTAAGCCTAATAGTAACGGATCCAATTCAGGAATGAAACCACCAAAAATGTTAACATCTGATGACAAAGCGCCACCAAAGGAAAAGTCTATGCCCTCAGTTGGTGCAACAATTGAACCGGAGAGAATATCAGTGACTAATGCTATCTCTAAATCTAGTTCCTCAGCTAGATTATCAATCCAAATGTCACCATTGGAGAAATTCTGGGCGTAGGGAGGAGCTGGTGGTAAATTAGTGAGATTGAAGAGATTACCCGTCTCGACTAAACTATCACCAAAAACATTTACAGCGTCGTAATCAGAGGCGATGGCGGGAAATGACAATAAACCAGAGGCGAGAATCAAACCTGCTGCTAATAGTTGCTGATTCATGTTGCTTTTGAAAGTAACAACAGGGGCGCATTAGCAAGCTAGGAGGATAAAAAATGTTTTTTGCAGCCTTGGGAACTCAAAGCTCTTATCAACTCGTTTAACGAGCAAATACTGAAATCTACGAACCTAACTATCTAGATGCACCCGTGACAATACTGAAAGAGTATCACAAATGTGCAAGTTTTTTCGGACATCATTGAAAACAAATTTGCTCTTTGCTGGAGGCTTTCGGTAATCTTATATAGACCAATACATGATTATCATGAGTTGTGCAAACATTCTCTATCTCGATAGTTACACGCAAACATCTACCGATAGTAATGCAAGTTATGAGGTGGGATATGGCATTACAGTCAACCAAGCGATAAAAAAACATCTGGTGTCTCTTGGACACAACCTTCGAGATCTATCTTCCTATGGTATTCAAGCATCCAGCAAACTTGAATGGATTCATGCTTCCTATGATTTGTTGCGAAGCTTACCTCTAGATAAGTTCGATGTCGTATTTATCTTTCACTGTTTCAATCAATTTCCCTCCGAAGTGCGTCGGATTTTGCTTGATCGAGGCTATAACCAGCTCAAGATCGTAGGCTATACTCATGGTAGTCATTGGGATCCGACCGACACTTTCCGCGAGATTTTCTATCCAGGTATGAGAGTAACCGATTTAGCTAATTTGCTTTGCCTGGATCGCATTTTGGTGGTTTCCCATTATTTTCGAAAGGTATTATTGAAGCATATCAGCGCTTTCAGTCAGGTTGCAGCGGCTGAAATTGATCAGCGCATTGTGGTGACAGGTTTACCGATTAATACTGAGTTGATTGATACCAACCGCACCCAAACAAAAGTAGACAAAGTGCAAATTATTTTCAACCATTCTCCCACTCCTGGAAAATCCCCTGAGGTTTTCTTTGAGATCATGGAGAAGATCCTCCCTCAGCATGATGTGCGTTTAGTTGTCACCCGTCAATTTTACTCTGATAGCCCTGGTAGTAAGCAATTGCAGCAACTAAAAGCAAGCTATGGCGATCAAGTAATTCTGGGTAACACTATGTCTATAGCAGATTATTATCAAGCCCTATGGCAATCCCAAATTCAGGTCTCTACTGCTCTCCATGAATCCTTTGGTATCTCAACTGTGGAGGCAATGTATACCCATAATTGCTGTATCTTACCAGCTCGTCAAAGTTATCCTGAAATTACCGACAATACTAATCTCTATAGGTCTGAACAAGAATTAATAGAGATGCTCAATCACTACATTAAAGAGCAACATAAATGTCATCAAATGGGCGAAGTAATGCATCAAAAGAGCCTTAAGTACACTCCCGAAATAGTAGTAAGACGCATTTCCCAGGCAATAGAATTGGTTCTTAGTGACTAATATTACCTGACGAATTGAGTAAAATCAAGTTTATTGGGATCATTAAAATTCGCAGGTTTAGGGATTTTGTTCTCTAGGAACTTTTATTTACTCTAGAAATATTGTTAAATAAATCTTGTTCCAAGGTTGTTCATTTACTAAGCTCTGGTTTCAGATGATAATCATCTGATGCTTGGAAATTACAATTTAAGCAATCCGTTAATGATTTTGCCTTCTTACCTTATTTGCATAAGTGGTTTTGTGTACCCTAAGTAAATGTTAATTTTTGCTGCGTCAATAACAATGGCGTTAAAGAAATAGGCATAAATCCACGTAAAAGCTGCTGTGATATACGGAGATGACATTTTGATGAAGAAAATTAAAATTGCAATTGCTGGAGTTGGCAACTGTGCAAGTTCTTTAGTTCAAGGCATTGAATATTACAAAGGAAAAGATCCCCAAAGTGCAATTGGATTAATGCACTGGGATATCGGTGGCTACAAGCCTTATGATATGGAAGTTGTAGCTGCTTTTGATATTGATAGTCGCAAAGTAGGCAAAGAAGTGCATGAAGCCATCTTTGCAGAGCCAAACTGTACTGCTGTTTTTTGCGATCACCTGCCCAAAACAGGAGTGAAAGTGAGTATGGGCAAGGTATTAGATGGTTTTTCAGATCATATGAAAAATCATGCGGCTCAATATACTTTTGTCCCCAGTGAAGAACCAGAACCCTCAAAAGAAGATATTGTTGAGGTATTGAAAGCATCAGGCACAGAAATCTTGCTCAATTATCTACCAGTTGGTTCTGAGGAAGCAACAAGTTTCTATGCCGAATGTGCAATTGATGCAGGAGTTGGATTTATCAATTGTATCCCCGTTTTTATTGCTAGTAATCCCCTTTGG
>CAZWGS010000051.1:0-34002 GCA_964633315.1 uncultured bacterium
TTAATTAATCTACAATCTTCACCACCCACATTATTAAGTAATAAGTAATAAGTAAACTTTGAGAGTATTTTTACTGTAACTAAGTAGGTAAAAAAATATTTTTATACATTTTTTTTATTTTTTAATGGCTGTACTACAGAGCAATAAAAAATACACAATTAATTCTGTCTAGGTACTGAATCGAGAGCAATTGGCTATGGTGTGACAAATAATTATTTTAAGACTTGCGATCTACTGTTTTATAAGGATATAAGCTTTATAGCACTACGCATATAGGTTAGGACAGAATGCATCGGTTAAAAGTGAACAAGAAAAAGTAAACTGGGAACAAGTAAATGTCTTAACTTAACCCCGTAGTGCTATAAACTTGCTAAAAAATTTAAAATGTTTGTGGTGACAAATTTTTTACTTAATTAGCAAGAGTTTCAAGATTTTAACGAGATAATTGATTCTGCCAGCTCCAAAAGAGCCGTTGTCTTAGCAATTATTGATTCATCTTATTCCAATTTTTATTTACTAGATAGTAAAAAACAGAGAATTTCAATAACTAAATAATTAATCAACTACCATCCTTTAGCTGCTTGTTCTAAAACATAAGCAGCTACAGCAGAAATTTCCTCTGTTGTTAAGCGATCCTCGTAAGCTGGCATATTATTTTTGCCGTTAGTAATTAACGTAATTATTGCGGCTTGAGAATTCATTTTATTACGACGTAATGCTCTTTGCTTAAGATTTTTACCACGCCTGATGATATTACCACCGTTGGCATGACAGCCAGCGCAATTAGCTTGAAAAATCTTGGCACTATTCACTGTTTCCGAGGCAATAATAGGCGTACAAATTAAATTAATCGCGATTAAAAATAAGCCTATAAATACTAGTGTTTTTTTACTAATTCTGATAACTTGTTCCATACTAAATTCTTTTTTGATTAAGTTCCTAAGCGCTTCAGCTCTTTTTTTTGTGACTTTAAGGGAAAAATAAGGAACTAATGGCAAACTAAATAACCTTAGGCTATTGTAACTCCTCCAACAGATGTTGCTGTAAAAGTTTTGAGCGATAGTTTACCTGGTGACGATGGAGCACTCAAAGAGACAAAAAACTACTTGCTAGCGATCACATGAATCAAAAAAATAATGCGACAAATCACCAAACTAGTGGATTTTGGTTGTTCATCATCATTGTTTTAGTCTTGGGTGTCTGGTTTCGCTTCGTTAATCTTGACCGTAAAGTATACTGGCACGATGAGGCATTTACTTCACTGCGAATTTCTGGCTACACCACCACAGAAGTACACCAACAACTTTTTAATGGTCAGGTAATTGGTATTTCTGACTTACAAAAATATCAAATCCTCAACACAGAAAAAAGCTTAGTAGATGCGGTTACATCCTTAGCAATTGATGACGCTCAACATCCACCACTCTATTACATTTTGGTGCGACTTTGGGTAAGGCTATTTGGTAATTCTATAGCAGCGATCAGAAGTTTATCAGTGTTGATTAGCTTACTAGTTTTTCCTTGTATCTATTGGCTATGCCGGGAATTATTTGAGTCACCTTTAGTCGGATGGATCGCCATGGCTCTGATTGCTGTTTCTCCTTTCCATGTTGCCTATGCTCAGGAAGCACGAGAATATAGTTTATGGACCGTAACTATTTTACTATCGAGTACGGCACTTTTGAGAGCTTTAAGAATTAACCGCCTTAGTAGCTGGAGCATTTATACACTCACTTTAAGTTTGAGCTTATATACATTTCCTTTGTCTATATTTGTCGGTATTGGACATAGTGTTTATGTTATAGCAAGGGAGCGATTTAAATTAACTAAAACTACCAAAGCTTATCTACTAGCATCACTTATGGGGTTGCTATCTTTTGCCCCTTGGTTAGGAATCGCAATCGCTACTTGGTCGCGCACAGGAGCAACTTGGACAGCGACACCAATGCCTTCACTAATATGGCTCAAAATGTGGGGTATGCATATTAACCGTGCTTTTATTCTAAGCATAGAGTTATTTGGTTTTGATAACCCACTGACCTATTTAATCTTACTTTTCTTCTTGATTATAATAGGCTATTCGATTTATTTTATCTGCCATCAAACAGCCCCAAAAACTTGGTTGTTTGTCTTGACATTCATGGTAACTCTTGCCTTAGCTTTAGCACTACCAGATTTGATTTTCGGAGGACAGCGATCAATTTCTAGTCGATATCTAGTTCCTATGTATTTGGGAATTCAGCTATCTGTAGCGTATCTGTTGGCTAAAAGTTTCTCAACACGAAAATTTTGGCAACTAGTAATGGTTGTTCTAATTTCAGCGGGAGTTTTTTCTTGTACTGTTAGTTCTCAAGCCGAGACTTCTTGGAACAAAGTCGTTAGCTATTACAATCACAAAATCGCTGCTATCGTTAATCAAACAAAAGCTCCACTTTTAATCAGTAACTCCTTTGGCATGAATTTCGGTAACATTCTCGCTCTCAGCCATATACTTGAGCCAAAAGTACGCTTTATTTTAGTTGATGGAAGTACGCAGCACGATTTTCTAAATATTCCGCAAATTCCTCCAGATTTTAGTGATGTATTTGTTTTAAATCCTTCTGAGAAATTTCTGCAGAAAATAAAGCGAGAGTATAACACTGAATTAGAGCTTGTTTTCCAAGACCATCATCTATGGCTTTGGGAATTAAAAAGATTGGAATAAAAATATCTTTAGTGCATAAATATTGAAGCTAAATCTAATTGTTATAATTTACATACATGAGGTATGTAAGTAATTTGTTACGTCCCTCTTCATCACCGAAAGCGACGGGAAGCCCATTTTTTCAAAGAAACCAACGGATGTTCATACGTAGGACAGATAATCGCCCAACCCTTTGTTATTTGTTGTTTGACAAACAACTAACAACACGAAATCCCTCTTGCTTTAGCCGGGGGATGAATTAATGATTATTAAAATCTTGGCTATTACGAATTAAAGTTTCCGTCATAGTAGCTAAATTTTGCAGTTTTGCCTCTAATTCATTTGCTTGCTGCTGATATTTTTGTTTTTTATACAATGCTTGACGAGCCAAATCTTCTCGATTTTGTTTCAGTGCTGCAACTGCAACTTTTTGCCAAGATTGCATCTCTTTTTGAGCGTTTTTATACTTTGGCTGCAAATCATCCCAAACAACTTTAATTTCTGCCAAAGCTTCATTAAGTAACATAGTAGTATTCTTTGGTGCTGTTCCCTGCAAGGCTTCTTTAATCGGTTCATACAAATTGTCTACTTGCAAGCGATTCAGTACCGGAATAAAATCTTCTACCTGCAAACTACGACTCACACCAGTTTTACACCAGGTAGCAAAATGTTCGCAATTATTAAACAATAGATTATATTTCTGTTCTCCTAGGCGAGTAGTAGCACGATTAATTACCACATCAGGAATAAAACAAGCCTGATAATTGTACTGATAAATCTCTTGTCCGTGGCTAAAATCTAAAATTGGTGTACGTTCAATTGTTTCTGTTGTTTTACGGTAGTGAATTACACTACCATCGCCGCAATCAATACCATGATGTTTGTAGACACCCTCAAGATTTAAGAATTTACGAATGACATAAATTTGATCGCCTCGTCCCATAAATACCTCAATTTTTCCTCCCATTGTCTGCCACAATAATTACTGTTCTGGCTAATCTCAAGTAAGTTTAGAACCTATTTCACCTCTAATTTAGAAACCAAAACGGGGCTTTATGAAGATTGTGGATTCCAAAGGTAGACTATTTGGCAAAATCAACATTTTTGATTTAGGCGCAGCATTGGTAATTTTGTTAGTTATTATCGGTATCTTAGTAGTACCAGGTACCTCCGGTTCCTCCGTGGTATCTTCCATCGCCCAAACTGCCCAAGCCAAACCAATTGAAATTGATGTGTTAGTGCGAGGATTAAGTGTTGCCCAACCTGATAATCTCTTTCAAGGCTTTGAGCAAAACAAATCCACCAACATTATCATCCGTAACCAACCCTACGGTGAAGTGGGCATTTTGAAACACAAGCGATTACCTCGTACAGTGGTTGCTTCCCAACCAGATGGTAGTGTTAAAGCCTTTCCCGACCCTAGACCAGAAGCGCAGTATAGTGTCGATATGCTACTAACTCTCGGTGGTAAAGGTCAAGTAAAAGGCGGTGATGCAGTACTTGGGAACTACAAAGTAAAAATTGGTACACCCATTGAATTAGACGGTATTAACTATAACTTTAAAGGCAGTGTAGTTGAGGTGCGAGTTAATTAGCAACAAGTAGTGCTGACGAGATTCGGAGTATTTATTGTACTTTTGGTAAAATTTGCTACAGATTGTGAAATCTGTAACTTTTGCTACCAAAAAAACTTATATCCTAGAAGCGAAGACATAAAAGATCTCTTGAATCGGGAGTTAATCAAATTATGAACACTCACGAACACGTCAGCCTCGCCAGAACCGACTACCTACATTCACATAAAACCTTAACTGTTCTCATCGTAGTTTTAGCTTCTTTCACTATTGGTTTAATTCCTGTAATCGCAGGGTCCAATTCTCAGCAAACTCCAAATGCAATTCCCACAGAAGCAGGATTATGGAATAGTCTGGGTGAAAAATAAAACAATTTAGCTGGGATGAAAGTCAGGCAGACACATCATCTTTCATCCCCAGTAGCTAACAGCCAGATTATTCCTCTTCCAAGAGCAAAACTTCCTTCTCCTCCTCCGATGCAGCTAGCCAAGATTGCATCGCTGGAAGCTCCCAAATCGCTTCTGCGTAAGCCTTTTCCACTGCATCTAAGGCAACACCATAGGTAACAAAGCGCGACACCACAGGGGCAAACATCGCATCAGCTAAGCTAAATTGACCAAAGAGAAAATCTCCCTGTGAGGCAAATTGTTGGCGGAAATTACGCCAAATTGAAGTCACACGGTCAATATCAGCCTGTAAATTGGCATCTATAACCTGTTTTGCTCTCCTAGCGCGGCAATCCATCGGCATCTTTTCCCTAAGAGCAAAAAAGCCAGCGTGCATTTCACCGCTAACAGCACGCACCAACGCCCTAGCCATCTTATCTTGGGGCAGCAACTGCGGTGCAAAATTTTCTGTAATGTACTCGCAAATCGCCAAAGACTCCCAAATTATCAACTCGCCATCTTGCAAAGCAGGTACTTTTCCCGATGGTGAGTAGCGCAATATTTGCTGGTGTGTTTCAGGTGTATCCAAAGGAATACGAATTTCCGTAAACTCCAATCCTGCTTGCTTCATCGCTAGCCAAGGACGCAACGACCAGGAAGAATAGTTTTTATTGCCAATAATCAGAGTTAGTTGAGCCATGATGCTGATACATTGATAGTTGCTCCTTGATAATGACTCATTAACCCATGATTACCGTTGCTTTACCCAAAGGTGGCTTACTAAATGACAGCATCAACCTCTTTAAAAGTGTAGGCTTAGATTTTTCCGCTTTTTTAGATAAAAGTAATCGCCAACTGCAAATTTTTGACCCTACCAAAAGCGCCCAAGCCCTACTAGTACGAGCCCAGGATGTCCCTGTGTATGTAGAATATGGTCAGGCTCAACTAGGCATTTCAGGCTATGATGTCCTGCAGGAAAAACAGCCCCAAGTTGCCCAATTAGCAGACCTAAAATTCGGTGGTTGTAGAATGTCTGTAGCAGTCCCAGCAACTAGTCCCTACAAACACTCACGGGAACTACAACCTCACGGTAGAGTAGCATCCAAGTATGTACGCTGCGCCCAGGAACACTTCCGCCAGTTAGACTTACCAGTAGAAATTATCCCTCTCTATGGTTCCGTGGAATTAGGTCCCATTACAGGAATGTCGGAAGCAATTGTGGATTTAGTTTCCACAGGACGCACTCTCAAGGAAAATGGTTTAGTAGAAATTGAAGTTTTATTTGAGAGTACAGCCAGATTAATCGCTCATCCCCTCAGCTATCGCCTCAATCAAGATAACCTTGATCAATTAGTAAAACAACTGCGTGAAACTAGTTCTAGCCTATCTCCTGCTTAGACTCAGCACAAAAAAAGAAAATGCGGGCATTGCGCTTTTAGCGATGGGAGTGTCAAACCGATGTGTCGACTACCATAGATACAGACTATTGATTAAATCGGTAATTAAGAAACTAGCTTAAAGATGGGAAATCAAAGGATTGCAGACATATTGCGAGACAGCCAGCCAGAAGAATCATTAACAGTTCAAGGCTGGGTACGCACCAAACGGGAATTGAAAGAATTTGCCTTCATCGAAGTCAACGATGGTTCCTCAATGGCAAATTTGCAAGTCATACTCAATCCAGATTTACCAGATTACGAAGACCTACTCAAGCAAATTAACACTGGTGCTTCAGTAGAAGTGGAAGGAAAAATAGTACTCTCTCCCGCGAAAGGACAGCGCATCGAGATGCAAGCCTCCTCCCTCAAGGTATGCGGTGAATCTGACCCTGAAACCTATCCTTTGCAGAAAAAGCGCCACTCATTTGAATTTTTGCGCACCATTGGACATTTGCGCTCGCGAACTAATACCCTAGGTGCAGTATTCCGTATCCGCAACGCTTGTTCCACTGCAATTCACCAGTTTTTCCAACAGCAAGGTTTCTTGTGGGTACATACACCAATTATCAGCGCCAATGACTGCGAAGGTGCGGGAGAACTATTTACTGTAACCAACCTCAACCTGGATAAACTCGCCAAAAATGGCCAAGAAGTTGACTACAGCCAAGATTTTTTTGGTCGTCAAGCTTACCTTACTGTAAGTGGACAACTACAGGTGGAAGCAATGGCGCTGGCGTTCAAAGATGTTTACACTTTTGGTCCCACTTTCCGCGCCGAAAACTCCAACACTTCGCGCCATTTAGCTGAATTTTGGATGGTAGAACCAGAGATGGCGTTTTGCGATTTGGTGGGTGAGATGGACTTAGCAGAGGATTTCTTAAAGTATATCTTCCGCTACGTGTTAGAACATTGTCCTGAAGATATGGAATTTTTCAATAAGCGGATAGATAAAACAGTTTTGGCAAGGGCAGATAATATTATCAATAATGAGTTTGAGCGTATCACCTACACTGAAGCAATTAAACTATTAGAGCAAGCCGAACGCAAATTTGAATTTCCGGTAGCTTGGGGTACAGATTTACAATCAGAACACGAGCGTTATTTAGCCGAGGATGTATTTAAAAAGCCCGTAATAGTTAGAGACTATCCTGTAGGTATTAAGGCTTTCTATATGCGCCTCAATGACGACGAGAAAACCGTTGCAGCGATGGATGTCCTTGCACCAAACATTGGTGAAATCATCGGTGGTTCCCAAAGGGAAGAGCGCTTTGATATTCTAGAGAGAAGGATTAAAGAGCAGGGAATGTCTCCTGAAGATTTGTGGTGGTATCTCGAATTACGGCGTTACGGAACCGCCCCCCACGCAGGTTTTGGTTTAGGTTTTGAAAGGGTAGTGCAGTTTATGACAGGAATGGAAAATATCCGTGATGTGATTCCCTTCCCGCGTACGCCTTTGAATGCTAACTTTTGATTCTTTTTAGTATCGGGTAGTATTAATGGTAGGTTAATTTCAAATATCTGCAGGAGCTGAGTTAATAATTTACTCTCATACCCAATCTGCTTGTTAAAGACTATTTGATTGTTGCAGATTATCAAAAACTTTCATTGGTAGATGTAGAAAATTTGGTTGATTTTCCATCATCTACCATCAGGTAGTTTGTGTTACTCACACTCTGCCTTTTTTTTTGAGACTTCTTCTAACCATTTGATTTTGTCTGAACTCCAGTAATACCAAATCAGGTTGTGATAGTAGCTTTTTCACTTGTAGGGAGATGGGGGGGAGGGTTTGATATTTTACGTATAAGGCTACTCACACAAGCAGGATTTAGTATCAAAAATGTGCTGGGAAGTTGAAAGAAGAATCATCTTTCTCGTGTTTAGAGTTGCTGATAAAATAGCTCAAGCATATCCAAAGCAGATAAAGTTATGGTAAAAATAATTGGAGGAATTTTTAGCTAGGAGGATAAATTTATTAACTAACTAGCTCTAAAAGTTGGTTTTCTGGTGGTCAATTCCATGAAAAATTAGTCAAGCCTCCATCAACTGACGTGTCCAACAGCACTCAGATGGTGAAATGGTTCTCTCTCAATACCTAAGCCATCTACCACACAATAATTACTCAAACAACAAATAAGCTGAAATAAGGACACAAAACTTGAAGATTATGTCATTCTTTTTGCCCACTGAACCAAACTTTGTTCGCTACAGAGGATTTTTTATGGCACTAGTAGGACCTCTTTTATGGGGTCTTTCTGGAACTGTTGCTCAAGATTTATTTGAAAACGAAGGGTTTAGTTCCGGTTGGTTAGTAACCATGCGCCTACTTGTATCTGGCATCCTTCTATTGTTAATCAGAAATTTCCGAAAAAATCCCCAAGAAATTTGGTCTGCTTGGAAATCTGTAGGTATTACTAAATTATTAATTTTTGGTATTTTGGGTATGCTAGGAGTTCAGTATACTTACTTTGCTGCAATTCAAACTGGTAACGCCGCTACTGCTGCTTTATTGCAATACATGGCACCTCTTTTTATCATCATATATTTAGCAGCAAGATATAAAAAAGTCCCAAAAATTCAAGAATTTCTGGTGATGCTCTTAGCTCTTTTAGGTATATTATTGCTTGTAACTAGTGGCTCGACTCATGAGCTTTATGTTCCTATAATTGCGGTAGTTTGGGGATTAATATCTGCCCTTGCCCTGGCATTTTATACAATGTATTCATCGACCCTGTTAGAGGTTTTGGGGGCGGATATTATTATTGGTTGGGGCATGGTTATAGGGGGTATTGGACTTTCCGTAGTTTCTCCTCCCTGGAACATCCAAGGACAACATTGGTCTATTGTTTCGGCAATGTTTGTTGCTTTCATAGTTATATTTGGCACTTTAATTTCTTTCTATCTTTACATAGAAAGTCTTCGGTATATAACACCTACTGAAGCCAGCTTGTTGGGAAGTGCAGAACCTTTAGCCGCAACTATTTCATCTGTCATTTGGTTACACGTTGCCTTTAATACTTTTCAGGCAATTGGTGCTTTATTGGTTACCACTGCGGTAATTATGATTGCCCTATTAAAGTCCGATGACAAGGAAGAAGTGGAGTGCAGTAACTGAGATTAAATTTTCTAGATCTAAAAAATCAAAAAATCTGAAATGAATAAATTTTTCTTGCTAGCAGAATACAGCTTTCATCCTAGTTATTTAATATCCAAATGGTATGAAACTTTTCGTGATTATGATGGCTTCGGCGGAATTATAGTACGTGCTAATGAAAATGAAGAATTACACTCTAGTCGAATGGAATTTCATAATATCCATCAAAATAAAAAACATCTAACGGATGAAGAAGGGGAATATTTACAAAGTTTATATGGTGGACTTAGTAAATCAGAGAAAGTAATGATCCAATGGTATGGGGTACCTTATTTTGCTCAAAATCTTTCATCTCATCTCTTTTTTTTAGGTGAAGATATAAATAGCGAGTTGATAAAAACATGGCTCCTAAACAAATTGGAAGTAGAAGATAATATTTTTGTATTTGTTTTTGTGGATAAGATTCTTTCTCCTTGGTGGATTAAGGTCACAAAGGGAAATCTTTTTAATGCTCACTCTGCAGTGCTTCCCTATGCTAGAGGAATGTTTTCCATTGAACGTATGGCTTATCGAGGCAATGTTGAGAAATTTCAACAAGCTGCTGGAGCATCCATACATTATGTAGATGAAGGAATAGACACTGGTTCTATTATTAAAGCTGTTAGGATTAAAAACCCATTTGCTTTTAAGTCTCTGCCAGAAGTCAAAGCCCATACCCATAATTTGGCTTTCGATCTTCTTGTTCAACTAGCTGTTGAGATTTTAGACAATCCACAAAATCAACCTGCAGGAATCAAATCTGATCCCAGTCTGCTAGGTCCAGTGTTTGCTACCAAAAACTATACTTCTCAGGTTGAAACAATTGCAGAACAAAATTTTTTAGAGATGAAAATAAATAATGAGCTAGCACTATATTTCGGACCTTGAAAGTTATCTTTCTAGCCATGGTTTAGGTAAAAAAGATGGAAGAGAAATCCCTAAATTTTGCTCCCTTGCCGACTGCTGAACTAATTTCGCCATGGCTATATCTAATATGCCTAAACCAAAAGGGCTAAAAATACTCAAAGGTTTATCTGAGAGGGGTGGATCTATTTTTTCTCCATTAAGAATATCTCCAATAGTGGAGGAAATAAAGTTCCTATTTCCCACCTGCTGTTGTGCTAAATCTAAAGAAGTTTGATTAGAACAAACTTGCTCGATATCATCAACAACATTATTAGAGTTAAGAATAATTTCAGGAGACAGATCTCTTAACGAGATATGCAAAATCAGAGCATTTTCTGGATGATTATCTATTACCTTAATAAAAGGCGTAATCGCATTAGTAGCTATAGATAAAATAGGAGATTTTTTGACAACATCAGTCAGGTTATCTTGGATTAGGATCTCCCAACTGGAAGATAATTTTAAACATTGAGTCTTAAATTGCAATGCTCGTTCTAGATTTAGATCGCAAATCCATACCTTTTCTATTTCTCTATAAACTGATTTTAAAAATTTTAGTGTCTCGAAGTTAATTACACCACAACCAATGAGTCCTACACTTAAAACCTGCTCTTGAGGATACAAGCAACGGGCAGCTAAAGCAGCACTTGCTGCTGTGCGCTTGGCACTAATAATCGAGCTTTCCATAATTGCTGTAGGATGACCAGTATCAAGTGAGTTCAGTATTAAAGTTGCCGAAGCTCGCTCTAGATTCTTCTCTAAGTTACCTGGAAATGAAGCAATCCATTTCATGCCCGCCATATCAAACTCCTCACCTAGATATGCAGGCTTAGCAATAATCCGCTCCCTATCCATACCAGGAAACTTTAGGTAGGCATTAGGAGGCATGAAGGTATTGCCTCGCGCATGAGCCTGGTAAGCCAACCCAATTGTTTCTAAAATCTTCTGTTCCTGGTTTTCGAGAATAGAATAAATATCATTTCCCGTTAGTATTAACACATTATCTTGAGTCATCTTTTAACCTTAGCTATTGATTACTTTGTTACTACTTGATATTCAGCCTGCTGCAAAGATATAGACTGTTGAGTAACGCCAAATTTCTCGTGAACCCAACTATCTGAATAAACAGTATCCAAATAACGTTCACCCCTATCACAAATAATGGCAACGACAGTAGAACCAGATGGAATTGCTTCTTTATATTTTACGATTGCTGATACAATTGCCCCTGATGAACCACCCGCAAATATAGCCTCTCGTTCAAGCAATTGATAGCAGCCTGAAATACAATCAAGATCTGATACTAAGATATGCGAGCTCGATAGGTTAGATTGAAACAATTCTGGCACTCTACTAGCACCATGACCAGGAATTAAACGTTTCTTAGGTTTGTCACCAAAAATAACACTTCCTTTAGCATCCACAGCAATTATTTTGGTATTTAAACCTTCTTGAGCAATATACTCTGCACACCCTCGTAAAGTACCACAGGTGCTAGTAGCAACAAACAAGTAATCAACGTTATTGTTTAATTCATTGGCAATTTCTGCCATTGTCTGATAATGGGCTTTAGGATTATTTAAATTGGCATATTGGTTGCAGTTAAAGCTATTGGGAACTAGATCTAATAGTTGGTTAACACGACTAACACGAGCCTGGAGGAAACCACCAGAATGTGGATCTGGTTCCATGACTAGGTCAACAGTTCCACCATAAATTTCTACCAATCTACGATTCGTGAGAGTGGATTTAATATCCATGACACAAATCAGTTTTAAATCCAGGTAAGCACAAGCCTGGGCTAAACCTATAGCCAGATTTCCTGAGCTGGATTCAATAATAGTTGTTTGCTGATTAATGTGACCTTGTTTCAATGCTTCTAAAAGCATCTTTGTTGCAGTTCTATCTTTGATACTACCGCCTGGATTAAGTGCTTCTAGCTTTGCATACAAATCAAAGCTGGCAGATTTAAGGAGTTTATTGAGTTTTACAAGAGGTGTATTACCTACTACATCAAGAATTCCGTTTGTTTTCAGCATTGAGTAAATTTCCTAACTTTTTAAGTAGTTGAAAATGATATTTATTTAATAGATTTGGAAAGGCAGAAAGCTCAAAAATATTAATAACTAAGCTATAACTAAGCTATTCAATGAGAAAAATCTAAGAAAAAAACTTTTCTAATTCAGGTATTTTGAGCCTAACCAAGATCATGTTTAGGTTGCGCAAATAAATACTCATGACTTTTAGATGAGATCTTAAATTTTACTAGTGAGGGCAAAGTATTGCTTCTGCTATTAATTTTCGATTCTGAAATACTAAATTAAATTAATTCATTATTCCTCTTTTCTGCAGCATTTAAACTCTTAATCCTAATCTTACTACGTAAGGATGCGGGATAAACGCATCTAATTTTTGTAAATTATTCTTGACAAATAGTGCCATTGCTATTGCCAAAGTTAAAGCTATATTATGCTCTCTTTAAAAAAGATAGAATAAAGTTATATACAAGATTTTTTTACTATTTAATCTCAAAAATCTGCTCAACTATCTCAATCTATTTGTGGATATTGAAGGAAGAATAACTAGGTTTATTATTTAATTTTGCAAACTTTCTTGGTTGATTTTGCGTAAAATTTTATAGGCATGAGGATTGTAAAACAATCAAATCAAAATAATTTTAGACTTGAGTTTAGAATAAAATAAATAAAAGTTTTTATAAGAAATCTCAAAAAAAAGGCAGAGTGTGAGCAACACAAACTACCTAATTTTAGATGATATAAATCAATCAAATTCTCTGACTCTACAAATGAAAATTATCTGGTTTTGCAACAATTTAGCCAACAAGATTACAATTTATTGGCAACAGTAAAGGATACAAACTTCGAGTTAATGGATACAGTAATCCTGACCAAAGATGTATCTTACTATCCAGAAATATCAATTTTTCAGTATTTCGCCGTCGTTGGTCAAGCATCTATGAAACCAGATAAGATACTCGCCGCTGAACTAGTAAATTGATGAAGATTTACATCTATCTACCAGATGGAAGAAACTAAATTTAATTACTGTTCACTTTGCTTGTCAATCGCATCTTCCGTACGCTCGTAGGGATTGGTAAACTCTTTTTCTGGGAACAAGCTAATTAAAAACTCATTAATACTACTGCGAGTATTGAAGCTAGCACTACTTAAAGGTTCAGGCAAAAACTTATCACCTAGACTGACGAAAACCAAAAACACCAAGAGTGAAGGTAATATAACTACTTTGCGTAACATCATAACCTCCTAAATCACTGATTCTGATAGAAATAAAAGTGAGGCAGACATCAATTAACAAGATTTTTATAGATAGATTGAGGCAAAGGTTAAGTCATCCCATCTAACTTTATTTCTATCTACTTAGATCTTAATTGTTGATTAGCCCTCAAAATCAATTTCTTAACCAGAATTGACTTTGTAAACACAAACTACTTGTCCCTTCCCCAAGGGTAGCTTTAAATCCAGATCAGAATAATTTTATTGTCGCTATGAGTTTGGCTCAGATTCCTCAGCCCTAGCCAAGCCCAAGAAACCGAGAAAACATCCGTGATCTCAATCTCTATGAAAAGTTCCGTACTTTTTCCAACTCCATTAACCATGCACCCATGAAGCATTAGTTATTAACAAAATCAGCCATTCCTCATCAATACGAAAACTACTATATATATTTGGCGCTTTCTAACCTAGAATACCTATTGAACTTGGAGCATGGTTAAAAAAGGCTATGGATAAATTAAAGGGACGCGATTTTCTGAAAATAACAGATCTTAAACCCCCAGAACTTGAGGAACTTCTGGATCTAGCTAGTGCACTCAAAAGTGACAGTAAATCACTGCGCTGCGAAAAAGTTCTCGGGCTACTTTTCTATAAAGCTTCCACTAGAACCCGCGTTAGTTTTAGCGTGGCAATGTATCAGCTAGGAGGTCAAGTAATTGATCTTAATCCCAGTCTTACTCAAGTGGGTCGAGGTGAACCTATCTCTGACACAGCAAGGGTTTTAGACCGCTATTTAGATATACTAGCAATTCGTACCTTCAAGCAAGAAGATTTAGAAACCTTTGCCAATTATTCTAAGATTCCAATTATTAATGCTCTAAGCGATTTGGCACATCCGTGTCAAGTTCTCGCTGATTTATTAACAATTAAAGAATGCTTCGGTTCTCTCAAGGGCTTGACAGTAACATTTTTGGGTGATGGCAACAACGTCGCTCACTCGTTGATCCTCGGTTGTGCCATGCTAGGAATTAATATTCGCGTTGCTACACCACCAGCATACCAACCCGACAGCAAAATTGTAGAAGAAGCTCGCAATTTAGCCTCACCAAAAACAGAAATAATCCTCACTGATGACCCAATTGCCTCTGTCAGAGGAGCACAGGTACTCTATACTGACGTTTGGACTAGTATGGGACAAGAAAACTTAGCAGATGTTAAGAATCCAGTTTTTCATCCCTTCCAGGTCAAGGGTGAGCTACTTAATGAAACTGATTCTAAAGCCATTGTCCTCCATTGTTTACCAGCTCATCGTGGTGAAGAAATTACCGATGCAGTAATTGAAGGTATACATTCAAAAGTGTGGGATCAAGCAGAAAATCGTATGCACGCTCAAAAAGCTTTATTGGCTAGTTTATTAGGAGCCCGTTAACTTTTTATCTTTCGTTTTCCTTGGCTAACAATGGGAATTTAAAATGAGTCAAAAAATCAGTCTTTCTAGAGTTAAGTTTGAAATACGTGTATTTTGGTAGAATGACAAGTCACTTCACTTAAGGGTAAATTTTCTAACCAGTTAGACAATCACCCTCAATAGCAGATGCAGATGGATGAAATTGCACAACAAGCACGTCAAGGCAGTGTAGCGGCAATCATTCAGGTTATGAATGAACAACTAGCCCAATCAAGCGTCAGAACCAGAGCCGTTTTTGCACAAGGAGTTTTGCACATTTTGTGCGAAGCTGCAACCGCAGAGCAACTAGAACAACCAGAATTGGTCGAGGAGGTTAAACAAATCTTAGAAGCCATCTCACCACGTAATATTCGCCGTGTTCAAGTTAACAGCCGTATTGTTAGGGAACAGCAGATGCTGTGGCTCGAAGAAATTAGTCGCGATCCAGAAAATCAGCTACTATGGTCTGAAGCTATTATCCTCAAGCAGCCTAGCTTGTGGCGAAGGTTTAATCAAAGCCGAGAGAGAGTTAAAGCTTTGCAGCGAGAAAAAGAACTACGCAAAGCAGCCCGCAAAAATAAACCTCATCGGTTTTCCTTCTGGATTGGCTTGCTTGGTGGTTTAGTTTTGAGCGTGGGCATTGGTTTTGGTGCTTGGTGGCTCTACAATCGCCATTTACTCTCATCTGCAAGTCAGGATGTGTTTGCAGAGGCTGTGCGTGTAGCGACAGAGGCTTCCACAGCCGGAAAAACTGCCACCTCGTCCTCTGAATGGCTGGATTTAGCCTCTAAGTGGCAATTAGCTGCAGATTTGATGGAACAGGTACCACCCAATGCTCACAACTATGCCATAGCTCAGGATCGAGTGCTTAAGTACCGTGAAAATAGTCAAACTGCACAAAAAGAGGCAAAAAAAATCTGGCAAAAGGAACAATAAAATTAAACTGGTACTAAATCTTGATTAATTAATCTCAGGTGGTAATTATCACCAAGACAAATATTGCTAGACATGGCAGAATATTATTTTTCATACTTAAGCTAAATCCGTACCTAAGTTGCTGATTCAAGCTAATGGAAGAAAAAAAATACAGAAAAATCCGGAACACAATCAGGTTTAAATCCCTTACTACCTGCGATCAACAGTGATTGATCTACTACCATTTTATTGGTGGTCTGTGGCGATTCTCAAGTTTGTTGAGGTACATCTGATTTATCTTTTATTACCTGTTGTCTCTAATGCTGTGGGAAACACAGAATCTGTGTCAGCCCCTTAAATCAAAACTGGTAAACCTCGCCTATTTGAGAAATGCCATATCATGACCTTCTAGTGTCTCCCGTCACAGATACTGCTGGCAAAGGATGACTAAGCTAGCTATCAAAGCCAGTGCATTTTTCTGTAACGAGAAAACTTTTCGGAGTGATAGTAAATTGATAATTTGAATTTTGACTTTAATAGGGAAAACGACAAGATTCTTTACTCATTAGCTCAAAGTAGGAACTCTGTGGCTATGCTGTAGAGAACCGTGCCAACTTTGACACTCAAAGCTTAGCTAAGATGGATGGTGCAACTAGATTCTCCCATGCCCAGCTCTCACTTCCAAATTCTAGGGCTTGTTCAAAGACAACCCAAGCGTCTAGCAACCTTGACTCGGTTAATCAGCAAGAACAATCTGCTAGCCAAATGCATCACCCAATAAATCCCCAAGACATCGGGCGACAAATTCTTCAGATTATTTTGGCTAACCAAGAGCCAACAATTTTGTTGTCGGAACTTGCCAGTACTTTAGGAAAAATATGGCAAACTGATTGGTGTTTAGTGGTAGCAGGTGAAATAACAGCAACCAGCAGAGCGATTGGCTGTTGGTCTAGTCAAGGAGTGCTAACAGAAAAGTCACAAATGGTAACATCTGTGCTGTGCCATCCTCTAGTCACGAAAAAGTTAGCGAGTGGTCAGTTGACACCAGTGGCTATCTCTCAATTGAGTACCACCAAAAATAGTAAGCAAGAGCCATTACCCTGTGAATCGCTTTTGCTGATGACATTTCAAACTTCATCTTTAAACCAAGGCGCTATTTTACTTGGTTACAATCAAAAGCATCAATGGACCGACTTGGAGAAGAATCTATTGCAACTTAGTAGCGATTCCTTAGCGATTGCTTTGTCTCAGGTAAACTTGCAATATCGAGCTGATACCAAAGCACGCTATCAGATTTTACTTAATGAATTGGTGGAAGAAATTGGCCACAATTCGAACCTAGAGCAAATTCTCACTATCGCCCTCCACAAGGTTATGGAAGCTCTGGAGGTAGACCAGGGAATTAGTCTACGCTTTAGATATAGTGGCTCTTCCCAACTCAATGATCTAGGAGGAATTCCTAGGGGTAAGGCCCAGATTATCTGTCAATTACCAAAAAAGCAAGCATCAGCCAAACCAAGCAAGTCTAGCTTCAAAATTGCTGATTCTTATCTGTGTCAACAGGCGTTGCAGCAAGCACCTCAACCGTTATTGTTCACTAACAAACAGGAGTTGAAGGAACTTGAGAAGCAGCAACAAGAAGCACTATTGTGGAACCCGAAAAAAACTGGTTCGCTGCTAATGGTTCCGGTGATGGGGAGTCATGGCATTGAGTCTCAACCAGCTACTGTGTTAGGCTTCTTGCTACTGCAGGACAATCAAGCTCGTTGCTGGCAAACGGAGGAAGTTGAGGTTGCAAGATGGATTAGTAACCAAGCGAGTAAAGCGATTATCCATCACCAAACCCTACATCAGGTGCAGATGTTGGTGGAAGAGAGAACAACACAACTCAAAAGAAGCTTGGAAGTGCAAGCTAAACTGTACGAAAAAACCCGTCAGCATGTCGATCAATTGCGTCACCTCAATCAGCTTAAAGATGCCTTTCTAAGCACGGTTCAGGATGAGCTCAAACACCCTCTGACGAAGATGAAAATGGCAATTGAGATGTTGAAAATTGCCCCTGATAGCCAGAGACGAAAACGCCATTTAGAGATTTTGGAGTTGGAGTGTCACAAGGAAATTAGCCTGGTTAATGATTTACTAACACTGCAAAGATTAGAGTCACACCAATATCGCACTAACCCACAAAAGTTAGACCTCAAGTTAATTGTCGGTGAACTAACTGAAGTTTTTGAGTCGGAATGGGGACACAAGCAATTAACCCTAGCTGTTAATTATCAAGCGAAGAAAAATCCAGAATCTTCCCTAACTCTCTACACTGACTCCGATAGCATCAGGCGTATACTCCAGGAACTTTTGAGCAATGCGGGCAGATTTTCTCCCCCGGATACCACTGTGAGTCTGGAAATTACCAGAAAATTGGCAGATGAAGGGGAGCAAATGCTTCTCAAGGTGACTAATATTGGTCCAGTAATCACTCCTGAAGAACAAGAATATATTTTTGATAAGTTTCGTCGTGGTAGAAATGTAGGGGGAGGAACTGCTCAAGGTACTGGTTTGGGTCTAGCTTTGGTTAAGTCCTTAGTGGAGTGCCTTAATGGCAAAATTGAAGTCTGGAGTAGTCCTTCTAAGGAGGGTCAAACGGCGCTAAACAGCTTTACCCTGACTTTACCCCGTACTTTCCCAACTTAATCGGTAATTTTGGGGAATACGAAGGCTAAGTTAGGAAGTTAGATTGGGGTTGATAATAGGTATTTGAGCGTGATTCACTACTAATTATCTAGCCCAAATAGCTAACTACCGATTGTTGAGTCTTTATGCGGCGAAGTAGGCAACCACTGAAATCTTCACCTCTAGCCAGGCAAGTTACCATTTTTCGAGTGACTAGTCAGCTTATTTTTGCCCTTGCTTGGGATCGCATTACAGGAAATAATACTTCTATTCAGCGAACTCGTCGCGCTCTGTGGTTAACTAATACTCTAATAGAATTAGGACCCACTTTTATTAAGATTGGACAAGCCCTATCTACTCGTGGTGATATTCTTCCTCTAGAATATGTCCAGGCTTTAGGAAAATTGCAAGACCAAGTGCCTGACTTTAGTAGTGAGAATGCAATTGCTATTGTAGAACAGGAGTTAGGCAATCCAATTAGTGCCCTCTTCCGGGATTTTGAGCAACTACCCCTAGCCTGTGCTAGTCTTGGACAAGTACACCGCGCCCAACTACACACGGGGGAAGAGGTGGTGGTAAAAGTCCAGCGTCCAGGTTTAGAAGAAGTACTCAATCTGGATTTTGAGGTAATTCATCATGTCTTGCGTCTTGCCAATCGCTGGCTTCCTGGCTTGAGAAAGTATGAGTTGGAGGAAATTTATCACGAATTCTTTGAATTACTTTACCAAGAAATTGACTATATCCACGAAGGCAAAAATGCTGACCGTTTTCGGCAAAATTTTTGTAGTCATCCCCGTGTAATTGTACCCACAGTTTATTGGCGCTACACCACCAAAAAGGTTTTAACTTTGGAGTATTTACCAGGGATTAAAATCGATGATACGAAAACTCTCCAAGACTACGGTATTCGACCCAATGAGGTGATTCAACTAGGAATTTGTTCCTATCTGAAACAACTTTTGCAAGATGGCTTTTTCCAGTCTGACCCCCATCCAGGCAACATGGCAGTGAGTCAGGAAGGGAATTTAATTTTCTATGATTTTGGCACGATGGCAGAGGTGAAATCCATGGCCAAAGAGCAAATGGTGAAGACTTTCTTTGCGGTGGTGAGAAAGGATACTGATGAGGTGGTTAATACTTTAACCTACATGGGACTGATTAAACCAGAACCGAATATGACTCCGGTGAAGCGTTTAGTCGCCTTTTTGCTGGAGAAATTTACCGACAAACCAGTTGATCTTAAGGCTTTTGATCAGGTGCGTTATGAGATTTATCTGATGTTTAAGCAACAGCCTTTTCGCTTACCAGCCCAAATGACATTTATACTCAAAGCCCTGACTACCCTTGATGGTATTGCCCGTGCTTTGAATCCACAATACAATCTCATGGCAGCAAGTCAGCCTTTTATTCAAAGTCTGACGGTTTCTGGTGGTAGAGGTCAGATGGTGAGACAATTAGCACGACAGACAAGTGATTTTGTACGTTACAAGCTACAGCAAACTAAACCTACAGAACTATTAGTACATCGTCTGGAAGCGAGAATTGAAGAGGCAGAATTGCAGATGAAGATGCACTCTGAAGCTAATGATCGCGCCCTGAAAAGACTCAATCTCGCCCTCAAGAGCCTAGTTTACGTCTGTTTGACTGGATTTACTCTCTTGGCAGGTACACTACTGTTAAATTTCCATTTGGGGGCAGCGGTGTTTATTTTCAGTATTTCTGGTGTCTCTTTTCTCATTTTGTTGCGCTACCTAATTTCCCTGGCGATTCGGGAAAGGTTGGATCGCTTGGCGCATAAGTAGTTTCCAGGTTTAGCTTATTGCAAGCCGATTCCGGTGTCAGATAAGTGTGTTATCCAAAACTCCAAATCTGGATCCGCCATCGCAGCCTCTACCTCTTGTTTTACCTGTTGTGCTTGTGTCTGAGATTGGCATAAAGCAAACACTGTGGGACCAGAACCAGACATCATTGTACCTAAAGTTTCTGAGCGTTCGAAAGCCGCTTTTAATTTGGCTACCTGGGGAAATTCTGGTAATACTACTTTCTCTAAATCATTGTGCAACAGTTTCCCTAATTGATCATCTTTTTTGTGGACAATGGCGCTGACTAAGGGACTAGAGTGTACCTTATAGGTACGAGATTGCACCGCCTCTATATCGGTAATGTAGGTTTGGTGGAATTGCTGACGATAGCTGGTATACGCCCAAGCAGTGGACACAGAGATATTCTTATATTTAGCTAAAACCACAGCTAAATGATGGGGACTAGTGAGAGGATCTAATTGTTCACCTCTACCTGTAGCAATTGCTGTACCACCAGAGAGACAAAAGGGAATATCCGAACCAATTTTAGCTGCTAAAACTTGCAATTCTGGCTGGGTTAAACCTAATTTCCAGATCAGATTAATTCCTACGAAAACAGCTGCTGCATCGGTTGACCCCCCAGCTAAACCAGCAGCAACAGGAATGTTTTTCTCAATGGTAATGTCCATGCCACCATAGTTAGCAAAAGCATCAGCAAATTCTGTTGCCATTAATTTTGCTGCTTTGTAGGCAAGATTACTTTCATTAATGGGTACTTGAGGATGATTGCAGTGAATTTTGAATTCTTGTGTACCGTTGGCAGAAATTTCTATTCGATCTGCTAATCCAATGCTTTGCAAAATCATTACTAACTCATGATAACCACCGCCACCTCCTGGAGTTGTTTGATTTGTTTGCAGATCTCCAATTATTTCTAAATAAAGGTTAATTTTAGCTGGAGCAATTAAAGAATAGGTTTTCATAAAATTGGATTTTGAGGAGTTTAGAGTGCAAAGAATTATATCAACAAGCGATTACCGATTACCTCGATACCTCGTTGATGGATTCAAAAAAACAACAACCAACAACAAATAATCAACAATAACTAAAGACGAGGTGAGACGATGCGGGCAAAACGTTGTTCACCATCCTCCAAGTTAGCAGGAATGCTATTACCGTAGGCTTGGGCAATTAAACCTTGTAATTCCTCCACTCGATTGGCTGGATTGGGATGACTACTGAAAAATTCTGGTGGTTGGTTTCCACGATTGGCAGCAGCGAGAATGCCCATCAATTCTACCAGTCCCTGGGGATTATAGCCTGCTTCGGTCATGAAAAGAAAGCCAAGTCGGTCACTTTCTAATTCATCTTCACGTCCGTATTTCAGGTTTACCATCTGATTCACCGCTTGAGCAATTATCGCAGCTTGACGACCGCCATCGGAACCATCACTAGCGGCTACTCCCACAGCATTCACTAAAGCTGCACCCAGTTGTTGTTTTGCCAAATGTTCCGCGCCATGTCTGGCGATCACATGAGCAATTTCATGTCCCAAAACTCCTGCTAGCTGGGCTTCTGAGTTGAGGCGGGAGAGTAAAGCGGCGGTGATGAATACCTGTCCACCAGGTAAGGCGAAAGCATTGATGGTGCGAGGATCTCTGAGGAGGTGGAATTCAAAGGGATAGTCAGATTTTCTGGCGACTGACTGTTGCAAAAGACGTTTCCCCACATTATCAACATAGTTTTGCAGGGTATTATCGGGATAGAGACCACCATGTTGTTGTGCTAGTTGATCGCGCGATTGTAAACCCAACTGTACCTCTTGACGCGGTGAAATTTGAATGCGCTGCACTTCTCCAGTAATTGGGTTTTCTGTCACATTGCTGTAGTAGTTGAACAAGGCAAACAGAGCAAATAATAAGCCAATGCCAAGACGAAAAATTAGTTTACGCACCTTGTTGTTTCCCAATGCTATGGCACAAATATTACCACAGGCAAAATAGCTGTAGAAACATATAATTTTACGTTTCTACTTTTTAATTTTTTTTTAAACGAAACGATGTCTAAATTCGTAGGTTAAGTCCACCCTTCCTTTGCGTAAAACGGCGGGATCGAGTCTAGAAATAGTATTACATGTCATTAATACCACCAATCTTTGCAGGGTCTGATTTGCCCTATCATCAATAACACTTTTATATAAAGTGCCATCAAGTAAACTCAGAATATGCTCAGTTTTATTATTTCCTTGGGCAGCACTCGAAGCGCGATCTTGAGCTAAATTATCTGCCTCATTAATAATGATACAAATGCGTTGCAGATAACTAGGTGGCACAAAGTTTTCTACCGCATCATGATCAAGAATAAAAATCACATATCCTAAGGGAACCATCACTTCTTTTGCTACTGCTTGAGTCCAAGCCGTTTTGCCCGTTCCTGGTTCTCCATAAACCAAAACAGCTAAAGGAGTTTGGTCTAGCACTGCTTGCTGAACTGTATCAGTAAATTTTTGAATATCCTCAGGAAAAGAACGAATTGGATACTGACTAAAAACTTGACCAACACGGCTTTGATAGCCACTTAGCATCACTGCTAAATTGTAGGTTGCCTTATCAATTAAAGATTGCATATTTTGGGACATGACAACATAGCAATATTTATCACGCTCAACAGTGTAAATTTCTAGCCAGACCTGATATTTAGACCAATAGCCATAGACATCTCCCAGGATTTCTAACTTGTCCCATTTCAGAAAACGCTCCACGGGATAATAAAATTGCCTATTTTTATATTCTTGAGTTATTAAATCAGGACGACCCAGGATATCTAAAACTTTAAATAGAGTGATTTCTTGGAGGCGATTGAGAACATAATCAATGGGAATACTGCTGCGACTTACTAATTGTTTCACCGGGGTTTCTACACGCAAAACCTCACCCAAACGGCGATCTGGTAATAATGGCTCTGGTGTTAAATAATCCATGAATTCATCAAATTCATAGCGCATATCCTCAGAAAAAACATTGAGAATATTAGACCACCAAGCATAGTGTTGACGGCCTAAGGCATCAGCGACATCACTAGAAAAATCAAGGGTTTTCTGAATTAATTCCTGAGAATCATGGGTAACTAAATGCCAGAAAAAATCCCAATCAAATTGTCTTTCCAGTGGTCGCCATCCTGCTCCTAGTAAACCTTGATTATTTTTGTTATTTTCCCCATTATTCTGGGAATGCCAATTTAATCCAGAACCCATAAATCTCTTTTTATTGTATTACTATATAATACACAAAAAAAATTCTCTCTAGCCTAGTCCGTGGCACGATGGAATAATAGAGCAATTAGTTACAATCATCTACTATGACTGATGACTCAATAAATTTAGCCTTTACATCAGCCCTAGAACAGGCCAAACTAATTCGTGAACGTCAAATCTCACCTCAAGATTTAGTTAGCTTGTATCTAGATCGTATTGATCGCTTCAATCCTCAATTAGGAAGTTTTTTTACTATCGCTGCAGAAAAATCTCTAACCGAAGCAAAGCAAAAAACAGAACAACTAGCACACACCAAAGAATTAGCTCAATTACCACCCTTTTTTGGTGTACCGATTGCGATTAAAGACTTAAATTCAGTGGTGGGAATGCCTCTTTCCTACGGAACTGTAGCATTAAAAGATAACATTGCCAGCTACGATGATGGAGTAGTCAGCCGCATCAAACAGGCTGGATTTATTATTATTGGCAAAACCGCCACCTCAGAAATCGGTTCTTTGCCCTACACTGAACCTATGCACTTTCCCCCAGCACGCAACCCTTGGAATCTAGAGTATACAGCAGGAGGTTCCAGTGGCGGCGCAGCAGCAGCAGTGGCTGCCGGTTTATGCCCCATAGCCCAAGGTTCTGATGCTGGAGGGTCAATTAGAGGTCCAGCTAATTGCTGTGGCTTGGTGGGGCTAAAACCAGCCAGAGGGAGGATTTCCCATGCCCCTTTGGGTAACTATCAAAGTGGTATTTCTGTGAATGGTCCTTTGGCGCGCAATGTTAGCGATGCAGCAGCTTTTTTAGATGTTACCTCTGGTTATATTACAGGCGATCCTTACTGGCTAGAGCTACCAGAAACTTCTTTTTTAGATGCAACTCGCCAAGCGCCTCGTCAATTACGCATTGCTTTCAGCACCAATATTTCTCCTGTGGGAGAAGCAGCGCCTAAATATCAGCAGGCTGTTAATAACACAGCCAAAATTTTAGAACAGATGGGTCATATTTTAGAGCCCAATTGTCCCGATTTTGAGGAATTAGTCGAGCCTTTTATCAAAGTTTGGCAGGCGGGAGTAGCTTCTGCTGGCTTACCCTCAGAAGCCCTGAGTCCGATGAATCGCTGGATAGCATCACAATCTGGTTCTGCGGGAGAATACTTGCAGGCGGTGAGTAAAATGCAGATAGTATCGAGGAAGATTGTGGCTTTCTTCAATGATTATGATGTGCTGCTATTACCTACCTATATGCACTCCACCATTCGCGTTGGTGAGTGGGCAAATTTAACTCCCCAAGAAACCCTAGAAAAAATTATCCAATGGATCGCACCTTGTCCTCCAGTCAATGCTAGTGGTTTACCTGCTATTTCCCTACCCGCAGGTTTTAATGACCAAGGTTTGCCTTTAGGGATTCAATTAGTAGGAAAACCAGCCGCTGAAGCTACTTTACTATCTCTGGCAGCACAAATTGAAATAGCGCAGCCTTGGAGTCAATATCGTCCTCAATTGGAATTCTCGTTGTAGGGACGTAATATGTTACGTCCCCACACATGTTACGTCCCTACTGGTAATGTTGTTTAATCTGCTCCATAAACTGTTGCCAAATGGGATTGGGAGTCCAAATTTTTTTCACATCCTCCCAGGCTTCTGATTCACTGATATCTTGGGAAATTAGTCGGTAAAGATACATAAAGGCAGAAACTCTCATGTTGGCAATGCAGTGGACAAAAACTAATTTGTCGCTGTTAGCTTCCATGACGCGTACAAATTCCTGAAAATTCTCCAGAGTTGGTTGCTCCCAAACCACGGGAATCGCAATATAGTCTAGTTGCAAAGCTTGGACAATTTCTGCTTCATTTGCCAAAGCCTCTTTTGAGGAAGGCATAGCTAAGTTAACCACTACCTGATATCCAGCATCAGCAATAGCGGAAAATTGCTGCGGGGTGGGTTGTCCCGCAGTAGCAATAGAATCAGAAAAGGGAAAAAAGTTGTAAATTTTCTCCAGTTGCTCGTTTGCCATCGGATTTCTATACCATCATCGGCATTGTAAAGTAAAAAGTAGTTCCTAACCCTGGCTCCGATTCCAACCAAATTCTGCCGCCGTGGTATTCTACAATCTTCTTACAGGTGGCTAAACCAATTCCAGTACCGGGATATTCGGGATTGAGACGCTGGAAAATTTCAAACACGCGTCGGGATTGCTTGGGTTCAATACCGATACCATTATCATGGACACCAATAAGCCAAACCACATCATCAACACTCACAGGAGAAGGGTTTTCGCCCATCATTTTACCTTGAGTAGTTTGCTGCACAGAAATTTTAATTTGGGGCACTCTCTGATCGCAGCGAAATTTAAGGGCATTAGTAATTAAGTTTTGAAATAATTGAAATAATTGCGTTTCGTTTGCCATCAGTGTTGGCAACTTATCGGTAATAACTGATGCTTTTGCTTGGGCAATTTTTAGTTTCAGGTTGGCTAAAACTTCCTCTAGTAATACCTCACAATCAACGGCTTGGAGTTGCTGAGTTTCAGAACCTGCTTTCGAGTAAGCTAGAACATCGTGTATCAATCGTCCCATGCGCATAGTTCCGTTTTGAATGTGTTGCAGATAACCATGGGCTTTCTCATCGAGATCACTTTGATACTTTGCCGCTAGTAATTCCGCAGACATAATCACATCTTGCAAAGGTTGCTGCAAATCGTGGGATACTATGTGAGCAAACTGTTCTAGCTCTTGGTTAGACCTTACCAATTCTCGATTTTGCGCCTCTAGTTGCTTCTGCAATCTGGTGATGGTAATTTGATGCTCTACTCGGGCTAAAACTTCTTCTACCTGAAAGGGCTTGGTAATGTAATCTGCGCCTCCAACTGCAAAGGCTTTCACTTTATCAATGGTTTCATCCATGGCACTGATAAAAATGACCGGAATACCCGCAGATAGGTCATTAGCCTTCAGACTTTGGCACACCTGGTAGCCATTCATCTCCGGCATCTTAACATCAAGCAGCAGCAAATCTGGTGGCGCTAGTTGTACGACTCGCAAAGCCATAGCACCACTGACAACACCGCGCACCTCATAACCCTGTTCACTGAGGGTTCTAAAAAGGAGATGCAAATTTTCTGGTGTATCATCAACAATGAGGATATTACCTCTGGAGATCTCCGTGTCGGTGATATTCATCAGCCTGCTTAGCTAAATCGATAATTTTGTCACAACGGAAATTATTAACTAAATCTGTTAATGCACTAACAAGATGAACCTGCTGTTGGGGAATTTGTTTGAGAAGTTGGAAGATTTGTTTATTATCAACCCTTCCAGAAGCTTGTTTTAGTTGCTCTAACCAAGTAGCAGGCATACTAGCTAAAGCTTTAATTTGTTCTTGTTCTCCTAGACGATCTGCTCCCGTTGCTGAAAACACTTGCTGTCCTTCATAAAGGTAGCTTACTCCCAGGTGTTTAGCCATCTTCTCAAATATTTCTTCTTCCGGGAAGGGTTTGCGTACAAAATCATCGCAACCAACCGATAAAACTGCAGCTCTTTCTTCTTCAAAGGCGCTAGCTGTTAGGGCAATGATAATGGTTTTCTGACCTTGAGGGGAAGCTTTAATCTCTTTTGTTGTTTCATAACCATCCATAATTGGCATTCGCATATCTAGCCATACTAAATGAGGTTGCCAATTGTGCCAAATTTCCAGCGCTTCTTTACCATTGGAGGCTTCTTGTACCTCAAAGCCAATACTACTAAGGAGTTTCATCAATAGCATACGACCTACTTTCACATCATCCACCACCAAAATGCGATAGTTAGGTTGTCCTGGTGCCAGGGCAACTACTTCCTGTTGAGATGTTTGGGCTAAAAGCTCTGCTTTGGCTGGTTGCATGGGAATGTTAAAGCGGAAGGTTGTACCTTTGCCAAGGGTACTAGTTACCGATATTTCCCCTCCCAGAAGTTGGACAAATTTTTTGCTAATGGCTAAACCCAAACCACTACCTTGTTGGGAATTGCGTCCACTTTCAGTTTGTTTGAAGGTTTCAAAGATGGTGTCTAACTCTTCAGGGGCGATTCCAGAACCTGTATCTTCAATCTCAAAGTTAACATTGTGGGGATTTTCTGGCGAGGGAGTAGCTTTTAAAACTATTTTGCCTTGCTTGGTGAACTTAATCGCATTACCCAACAAATTGAGAAAAACTTGGCGTAATTTACCCTCATCTGCTTTCACATATCGAGGTACATCAGTAGTACGCACAAACAGGAAATGCAAACCTTTTGATTGGGCTTTAAGTAGTAGCATATCTTGCAAACTATCCAAAAGATGCCACAAATCAAAGCTATTTTCATTGAGAGTAATCCTACCAGCCTCAATTTTAGACATGGTGAGGATTTCGTTAATCAAAGATAATAAATGTTCCCCACTTTGACTGACAATAGCTAAATTGGAGCGTTGTTCTGGTTTAAGGGAAGAATCGCGATTCATAATCCTGGTAAAACCGAGGATAGTGTTTAGAGGAGTGCGCAACTCGTGACTCATGTGGGAGAGAAACTTGGTTTTGGCTTGATTTGCCGCATCAGCTGTTTCCTTAGCTTCCAGTAATTTTGCTGTTCTTTCCTCAACCCGAGTTTCCAGTTTGGCAAAGGATTCTTGTACCTGAATCGCCATCTGGTTAAAAGAGTCAGCCAAGGTTTCCAATTCGTCAATACCTTTCACCTCTACTCTTTGCTGAAGTTGACCATTTGCCATGGCTTCACTCGCCTGACTTAAACGCATAATGGGTTGGGTAATCCAACGTGAGGTTAAGATTCCCACCAGGGTGGCGATTCCTAAAGCTGCTAAACAAAGGTTAATAGTGGTGCGACTATTGGCATTAATTTGCCCCATAAAGTCTGCTTCAGGGACTACCGCCACAATTAGCCAATCGATACCTCGATCATCTCTGAAAGGTAAAACCTGAGCAAATTGTCGCTCGCTATCAAGTTCAAATTCAAATTGTTGGGATTCGTTAATGGTGGTTAAGTCGCCGAATTTTGTCCCCAAAGCTTGAGCAGTGGAACTGATGAGTAAATCATTACTTTCTGTGGCTTTGATGCGTTCTACTTGCTTATTTTCAACGAGGGCAGGCTTTTCTTTGGTGGAACTGGCTACCAGTAAACCATCTCGCTCCATGATAAAGGTTTGTCCTGACTTGCCAATAGTTAAACCGCCCAAAAAATCACTGAGTTGGGAGAGCACAATATCAGCACCAAAAACTCCCAAAAAATTGCCCCGATTGTCATAGACAGGTTGAGCTGCCATAATACCCAGGCGTACTTGGCGGCGATTGGAGAGTTGGTAAATATCTGTCCAGATGGGCTTTTCAGCTTCTTGGGCATCAAGATACCAGGGACGCTTTCTGGCATCATAGCGTCTGGTAATGTCATCGTTAGCAACATTATGCCATCGTTGAACATTGAGATTATAGTAGGTATATAAATCTTCTCCAGTAACTTCAGGATCGCGAATTTCGACGTTAAAGTTACCACTTTCGCTGCGTTCAATACCAATAAATTTACCCTGGGTGTTGCCAAACTGAATGTAGCTAACGGATTTAAAAAATCGGATTTGGTACCAAAAGTGATGTTCTAAGGTGATAAAATCCTCAATATCTAGTAAACCAGTACTAATACCATTGGCATTGATTTGATTGACGATGTGGGGTGTTTCTAGGTATGCTTCGAGCTTCTGCTGAATACGAGCAGTGGTTTCATTGCGTAGCTGACGAGCCAAATCGTTAACCGCTTTTTGTCCGTGGCGCAAAGAAAGGTAACCCGTTAAACCAACAGCAATAGAGAGCTGTAAGACGAAAGGAAGAATTAAAACGCGGCGTAGGGGTATTTTTCGGGAGATACGAGGTAAGTAGCTCGAAAATTTATCCATAGGAGGTTTTGGGTTGCCGAGTGTTTGGAATTAAAGCAAAAACATCGGCACGAAGGACAAGATAGAAGAAAACAAACGTTGCTTTATTCATGCTCCAGACACCACCAACTCCAAAAAGAAAAAAGATCTCAAATTTAAGGAGATCGAGATGAGAAGATTAACACCTCCCATTCACTCAAGTATATCCAGTCTAATTACTCAGGTCATAGGCAATAAGCCGATGTGTGCTGGTAAATTTAGCCTCTTGTTTGGCACATTCGCCACTTTATCTGTACTGTGGACAACTCCGGTGATGGGAGCACAAAAGATTTTACTCTCTTTTGGTCCCTTGGAATTCTCCCTTTCGGTGGCGGCTTTGGAAACCTATGCCCGCGAGGGAAAAATTGAACCTGAGTTAGCCAATTATACTAACTTACTCGAACCAGAGCAGCTAGAATCTCTGCAGGAAATTTTAGTTAAACCGGCAGGGGTTTCTCCGGTTGCGATGGCACAATTTTTTTATTCTCCCCAGGGTGAAATTATTTTAGAGAGAGTGGGAGAATTAATTCAAACGAAGGCTAGGCAAAATGGTTTTTATGCCCTTAGATCTGCCCTAATCCTTGCTGCTGCGGAACAAGATGGTTTAACTTTACTTAATGTTTTGAAAAAATTCCCCACCTATGCGATTCGTATTAATTCTCAGCGCGGCTTTGAGATAATTGGGGAGTTAAGCGAAGTATTAGAAACTACTCAAGAGGCGATTGCAGCAGTGGAAAAACAAGCCCTGGTTGAGGCTATAAGTGCTGCACCAAGGGATTTTGAGGTGCTACCGGATTTGCGTCAATCGGGAAGTTTACGTTTTTCTATCCAAAGCCTAATCTTGGTAGATCGCCAGCGTCGACGTAAATTTGAAGTAGATCTCTATCTTCCCCAAAGCCAAAATAATACTCTGGTACCCCTTGTTATTATCTCCCACGGACTTGGTTCTGATCGCCGCACTTTTGCCTATCTTGCACAACATCTAGCATCCCACGGTTTTGCTGTGGCGGTACCGGAACATCCTGGTAGTAATAGTCAACAATTACAGAATTTGATTGCAGGTTTAACTAGTAATGTGACAACGCCACAGGAATTAGTTGATCGACCTTTGGATATCCAGTATCTTCTTGATGAGTTAGAAGGTTCTTTTAGCGAGCAAATTAACCTGAAAAATGTAGGAATTATTGGTCAATCCTTTGGTGCTTACACAGCTTTAGCCCTTGCTGGTGCAGGAATTAATTTTGAGGATTTACCCGCTGATTGTCCTTCCCAAAATTCTCTGAATGTATCTTTGTTGCTTCAGTGTTTGGCACTGCAACTGCCACCACAAGATTATCAGCTATGGGATGAACGAATTGGCGCTGCTATCGCGATTAATCCCCTTGACAGCATTATTTTTGGCAAATCTCAATTAAGCCAAATTCAGATTCCGGTGATGTTAGTTTCCCACAGCGCCGATACTGTAACTCCGCCTTTTGCTGAGCAGATTTTACCTTTTAGCTGGTTAACTACTAATAATAAATATTTGCTGTTACTTAAAGGAGCAACTCACTTTTCCTCCTTGGCGGAATCAGTACCTGGAAGTGGTGAACAAGTTGTAGAGTTACCTCCCCAATTACTTGGTCCTGATCCCCTAATTTCTCAAAGTTATATGCAAGCAATGGGTTTAGCTTTTATGCAAACTTATATTGCCAAAAATCAGCAATTCCAAACCTATTTGGGAGCAGATTATGCGCAAAGTATTTCCCAAACTCCTATGCCTTTGAGTTTATTGCAAAAGTTACCTCAACAACAATTATTTGAGAGAGAAGCAGAAAATTAATGATTGTTTTTTTGTGTAGGGACGTAATATATTACGTCCTGACATTGGTGTCAAATTTTGTTTCCAGAAGAAATAGCCTGGTTACTACAAGAATAACCAGACTAAAATTAGATTAAATTATAACCATGACAAACATTACCGAAAGCAAAGCTTATTAGTTGATTTCAACTTTGACTACTTTGTTCTTTTCTACAGTCGTTTTCGGCAAAGTTAAGCTGACAATTCCATTTTTGTATTCAGCTTTGACGTTAGTATTTTCAACTTGAGCTGACAGAGGAATTACACGCTGGAACTTACCGTAGTAGAACTCAGAGCGAGTTTCTGAAGTATTTTCAGACTTACGTTCACCGCTAACAGATACAGCGCGATCTGTTACTTGAATATCGAGGTCTTTGGCTTCCAATCCTGGAATTTCTAGTTTCAGATAAATCGCCTGGTCATCTTCGCTAATTTCCGCAGCAGGAACTGTAGCTAAACGGTTGAAATCGCGCCAAGGTGTGGTCCAAAATTCATCATCAAAAAAGCGATCTAGTTGACGTTGTAGAGTATTAACTTCTCTCCAGGGATGCCACTTAACTAATGTCATCTGTCTTTCTCCTGAGTTATCTTGCTTGAGCTGAACTTTTATCTTCAATTCCCATATTATTCAGATGCAAATAACTGTGAATTCGGTTTTCATCCCTTTTTTTGTAGTAGTTTGCGATTCTAATTTTTTGAGTAGAAAAAGAGTTGTGTTTCCCACATTTTAGGTACGGTTAACTAGACAAATACAAGAAAGCAAAGCTAATCTTTTAATCGCAATTTTTTACAGGAAGTAGCAGTAATAACATTCTTGCTAAAGATACAACGGATGTTTATATAGCCCTAGGAGGTTAAGTTAGGACAGATACTTGTTCTCAATTTACTTTTTATTGTTCGCTTTTAAACGATGTACTCTGCCTTAACGTATGTGCGTAGTGCTATGCATAGAATAAATAGTCGCCCAACTTTAGTTATTTCTGATTTATTCTTTTACAAACAACCAACAACCAACAACCAACAACAAATAACACGAAATACCCTGTGCTTTAGCCAGGGGATGAGTAAAAGCAAGAAATCTCAAGTTTCGTTAGTCTAGGAAAGAGGGACAATTGAGGAGAAAGTTGTGTTTGAACCGGGACACTTGTTGCACTCAAGGTATCAATTGCAACGTAGACTAGGTAATACTGCTATTGGTCGTCAAACCTGGTTAGCGATTGATAGCCAATCCCAGGAACAAGTAACGGTGAAATTGCTGGCTTTCAATCCTCAAATGCGTTGGGAAGAATTGAAACTATTTGAGAGGGAAGCCCAGGTATTACAAACTCTGAATCATTCGCGTATTCCTCGCTATCGAGATTATTTTTCCCTAGATGCAGAAGCGGGTTGGGGAGTACACTGGTTTGGTTTAGTGCAAGATTATATTCCCGGTGCTTCTCTTCAGGAATTGCTGATTCAAGGAAAACGCTTTAGTAGCAAACAGGTAAAGCAATTTGCTCAGGAAATACTAGAGATTTTAATCTATCTCCATCAACTGAGTCCCCCAGTTTTACATCGCGATCTCAAACCCAGTAATCTCATCCTAGGAGAAAATGACAACATTTATGTAGTTGATTTTGGTGCAGTGCAAGCCCAAGCAGCCGTCACAGGTGTAACATTTACAGTGGTGGGAACCAGTGGCTATGCGCCATTAGAACAGTTTTGGGGGCGCGCTGTAGCTGCTTCGGATTTGTATGCTTTGGGAGCAACTTTAATTCATGTTTTGACGGGAATCGCACCTGCGGATTTACCCCAAAAAGATTCTCGTATCCAATTTCGAGACCGAATTTCTGGTGATTTTGCTTTAATCACTTGGATTGAGAAAATGACAGAAACTGCTCTAGAAAAGCGTTTCAGCAGCGCCAGTCAAGCCCTAATCGCCCTAGAAGCAGGCGTATTTGAACCCGACACCCAAAGCCAAAATCATAGTTTGGGTAAAATAGCTAAACCTTGGAATACCAAGCTCAAAGTTCACAAACACTCCAACCAATTAAACATTTATATTCCCTCTCGTAATACAGGACAAGGTAGAAAATTCCGCTGGGGCTGTTTTAGTCTAATTAGTACTACTTCTGGCTTATTTTTATTTCTTTCTTTTTTGGGTTTTCTCGTCGCCCTTTTCCCTGGATTTGGTCTTTTTGTTTGTGTTGTTATATTGGGTTCATTCCTGAAATATGCAGATGAAAAAACCCTATTGCGATTTGATGAGAACACTTTTGAAATAAAAAAACGAGCTTTTGGTCTTAACTGGAGTCGTCAGTTAGGTCAAAATCGTCATATAGCAGGCATTTTTCTGCGCAGTGAACAACGCTATTTATGGGAAGAAACTCAGGTGATGATTCGCACCCATGATAAAACTTACCGCTTAGGTGGCGCACTGACAGAAGAAGAATGTGCTTGGTTGGCTCAAGAAATTCAAGATTGGCTCAATTATCGCTGATTTTGTGGAATATATGAACAGTTTTGTGGGGATGGTAAATTTTGCGTCTTTACACTGGTTTTTGATGGTTTGACCGAAAAAATTAAAAATTAAAAATTAAAAATTTAACAGATGTACTGATAATTTTTAAATTAGAGCAAAATGACTGACAATTATTTTTCTCTAGGCGACGACGGGGAAAATAGCAAAAAATATTTCTAAAATATGGTCTACGGTTGAATTAATTCAAGCTATAGTGCCTTACCACCCATGATTTTTACTGGGATTGTGGTTTATGAATTTTTAACTTCT
>CAZWGS010000052.1:0-33940 GCA_964633315.1 uncultured bacterium
ATTTTCAATTGTCCTAACCTAAATGCGTAGCGCTGTAAAACTAAAACTAAATATTCTGTGCTTTAGCCAGGGTATTAGTTAAATCAAGCTTCTCTTGTAGATGATACCTATTTTGCAACTTTGATGAAAGATTTTCTTCCTCAAATACAACCTAAACGCTGCTAAATTTGTAATGTAATCACAACGCCATAACTTAAATTTACCTATTGAGCCTATCCTCAGACTCAACAGGTTCATCTAGAATTTAATGATGAGCAAGAGATGCTCCACTAGTTAACTTACTCAAAAATTCATGTGTGTCAAAGAAGTGTTCGACAGATTCAATTTTCAACTCTTCTGTTACTTTAGCAATACTCAATCCCACAATTTCAATCGTTTCTCCTGTTGATTGATTATCTTTATAAGGACCATTAAAATTACCCCAGTGTCTCCATTTAAAAACTACATTGGGAGGACCTGCAACTACTTCCACTAATTCCCAATGGAAACCATCGGGAAAAGCAGTATGAAAGAGATTATAAGATGATTCAAAGGTTTCATCAGAAGCTCGATATTGTTCTGAATCACCAAGGAAAAGATTGTATGTCCCTTCATCTACAATATCTTTGGCTGTGTAAGCTTTCCCTCCATTTGTAATCATGCGAAACTTGTCCTCAACTATAGAAAGCCACTGTTGAGGTTGGGTTTTAAAGGATGCTTCCATCTCAAATGTTTTCACCAAATTATGAGCAATTGCATCCAAAGTTCCTTCTGCATGATTGAACTTACGTTCTTTATTTAAGAAGCTATTGGTACGAGAATAATCAGGACGTTGACCATCACGCCATGCTACACCATTATCATGCGTGAGAACTTCTTCTCTATCCTGCACCCAAAGAGGTAAGCTTTGCTCTCCACTCATCTTAAGTTATCTCCAGAAATGAATGTCCGAGAGGATTTTACGAGATTGTTTTCCAATAAACTTCTAACTTAAGTAAAACTTAAAACGACGCAAAATTATATGCACCTAATTTTTTTTGTCGGAGAGAAGAAAAACTTATCTAAAAAAGTTATATCTTACGTCTATACTTAACTTACAGCAATAGGTAAACGTACCTGAAAGCAACTACCTTTGCCCACTTCACTACTGACACTAATTCTGGCATCATGTTTTTGGGAAATTGCTTGAGCGATCGCAAGTCCTAATCCTGTACCACCTTGACGACGTGATCGCGCCTTGTCTGCCCGCCAAAAACGGTTAAAAATTAAAGGTAGTTGTTCTGGAGGAATGCCAATTCCCGTATCCTTAATACTAACAACAGCAAGGCGATTAATTTTTTCCAGTATTAACTCAACCTTACCTCCAACGGGAGTATATTGCAGTCCATTTTCCACTAAATTAGTAAACAAGCGAGTGAGTTGTACTTTATTTCCCACTACCATTAATTCCTCGGTATCGTGGAACTCAAATTCAACTTCCTTAACTTGAGCAGACGTTTCCAATAAAGCTACCACATCCTGCAAAATTTCATTGAGACAAATTGGCATCCATTCCCGCTCTAATCTAGAATTAGCAGCATCGGTGCGGGCTAGCAACAATAAATCTTCTACCAAATGACTCATTTGAGTGGTTGCGCTTGCAATCGCAGTCAATTTTTTGGCATCCTTGATATGAATGCGTTCAGGATGACTTTGCATCACATCCACTGAAGTTTTAATCGCCGTCAGAGGACTGCGTAGCTCATGGGACGCATCAGCAGTAAACTGTTTTAATTGGCGAAAGCTTTGCTCAATTGGCTCTAACGCCCTCTGAGTAAGCCATAACCCTCCCAAACCAACTAATCCTAGGGCTAATGTCCCCCCCATACCCAAACCCCACAGCAGTTGTTTTTGTACTACCTCAATCGCTTCTGCGGATTGACTAGCGCGAATATAACCTTCAAGGGAAGGTTCATTAGTTTGAGGGTTATCTTTGTAAACAGAAATAGTATAAGTACGAATTTGTTTGGGTTTTTCCTCCCTTGGTACTGTCCAAATACCCAATTGAGGCGGAATAGCTAACTTCAATGTGCCACGACTAGCTAACAATTTACCTTGGGTATCAAACCACTGCAAACTTTGCTGATCGCGATTGAATATATCACGCCATGGAACCTCATCAACTTGCTGTAAATAACGGTTTCCTTTAAGTTCAATTTCTGTAAAAGAGGGAGCAGCAGATTGAGCTAAAGTAAGTAATTTTGTATCCAGTTGACGGTATAAACTACGGGTTAAAAAGACATAAACACCGCTACCGAAAACACTTAAAATTACTGCCATTACCATCAAATAGGATGATAATAATCGCCAGCGCAAACCACGAAACATAGGTGTTTGTTATTTGTTGTTCGTTGATTGTTAATTGGAGCAAATAATTGAATCTTTTCAAGCGATTAATTAGGATATAATGCTAATTTATCATCAGAACTATTTCTATTACGTTCCTCGTTGGAAAAATTAAATTTTAGACAAAAATCAAAAGCCTTATGCTATTGAAATCCTTTCTAATTAGCATTATACACAAGTAATAAGTTTGCAGATGTGAACACGATTAGAACTTACTCAAAGATAAAAGGCAAAGATAGTGTTTTTAAAATTAATGAACTAAATCCCAATCAACCATTAGCAATTCACAATCAACATTTATTACTAATTTAATCCCATAACCGCACTAACAAAAGCACGAGAGACAAAAGGTAAAATAGCCTTATTTTGGCTCGTATCTTTTCCTTCGGTAAAAACTACCAAAAGATAGGGCTTATGTTCGGGAATTTCGATATATGCTGCATCATGGCGCACTTGACTTGTCCAACCAGCTTTTGACCATAATTTAGCTTCAGTTGGTAAACCTGCACCCAGAAAACCTGTCACCTGATTTTCCGTGCTACCATTTTCGGCTATGGAGGGATGTTGATCGCGTTGTAGCATTTGCATCATTATCTGTGAGCGAGGACTAGAAACCGCCACACCACCAACAATACTATGCAATAATTGCGCTGTGGCATTGGTGGTGAGCATATTGCGGTTTTCCATTAACTCACCCAAAAAAACACGCTCTCGCCCATAAGCGCCATCACACCAGGTTTTTTGATTAGTATTGATACTTTCTAAATCTGACCAGCCAAGGGATTGAAAATAGCGATTGACAATATTACGCTGATGTTTCCATGTCTCAAAAGGACCAGTGGGTAATTCAGGACCACTTGTAGTACCACTCAAGACATCTATTACCAAACTAGCAGCATCGTTACTTGATGCCACAATCATATCTTTAATCGCTCGCTCTAACTCCCCAGAGCCGTTAATCATACCCTTTTCTAGCCATTCTTGAACCGCCACTAGATAAAAAAGTTTGACAACACTAGCAGGATAAATGCGCTCTACACCACGATAGTGGAAACCACGTACAGGATACTGCCAAAAAGCATCGGGAGAAAGTGCACCTCCTGTATTTACCATCACTGGAGGATCGTAAACTAGCCAGGTGAGGGCGATTTGGTTGCGAACTAAGCTAGGAAATTCTCTCCAAGTTGTTTCAAGAATTTCGGTAGCTAGTTGCGTTAATTGTTCGTCTGGGCGGAAAAAAGTCATATAGGCTCAAGTTACGCTAAATGCATTTTTAGCACGGAACGAGGAGCACGGCGCACTCGACATTTAATTGTTTCTTTACCCAAACGCTGATGGGCTTCGTAGCGATGACAACCGGAAAAGCCGTAGTACTCACCATCTACTTCTAGCACATCAATTGGTTCCCTCAATCCCTCTTGAGCAATAGATTCCATTAAAGCTAAGACTTTTTGTTGATCTGTTTGTCTTGGTAAGGGGCGACGAATCGCTGTCATCGGAATTTCTTTAATTGCAACCATAGTTGATTTTTCGTTTGCTGCTTAAGTTTTTGAGAGAGTATTTACTTAAATCATAGTCGTTATGACTTTGGTTAGCAAGGTAAGATTGAACTAGCTAAATATTCATCGCCCTTTGAATCAATTTATCGAAAATGCGATCACCTAACCACTTGCGCGCAAACATGAGTTGTTTGGCAAATTTACCCGCAGCGTATCTTGTTTGCGGTTTTTTCGCTTTCAGTGCAACAGAAACAGTTTTAGCGATTACTGAAGCATCTGAAGCAACACTTTGTTCATAGGAATTTTGCATCACCTGCGCTATGGAATGCGCCATTTTGCCATAGGCGGAATTGCCAGATCGCTCTAACATAGGTCCTAACATCACTGTCGCGAATTCTGTTTTAATGATTCCTGGTTCGATAATAATTACGTCGATACCAAAGGGAGAAAGTTCCAGTCTCAAGCAATCTGACCAACCTTCCAAGGCGTGTTTAGTTGCGTGGTACCATGAGCCCAAAGGTGTGTATATTTTCCCACCCATAGATGTGATATTGACGATGCGACCAGCTTTTTTCTCTCGCATATAGGGTAATACTGCTTGAGTAATCCTAGCCAATCCAAAAACATTCACATCAAACTGATACTTAGCATCCTCAATTGTGATGTCCTCCATTGCTCCATAACTACCGAATCCAGCATTATTGATTAGGAAATCTACACCTGAGTTTTGCTGCTTAATTGTTGTCACTAAATTGGTAACATCATCCTCATTAGTAATGTCCATCTTAATGGCAATGGCTCCTTGCTTCTGTAAATCAGCCATTTTTTCGACTCTGCGTGCAGCTACATAGACAATATAGCCATCAGCTAGTAATTGCAGAGCAATCGCTTTTCCTATACCCGATGATGCACCAGTGACTAAAGCTACCAGTTGGGATGTTTTTACCTCAGACATATAATTTTTAGATTAGTTGTTGGTTTTACTCATTATTTAGTTTTTATCTTAGAAAACAAATAAAATCCACTAGCAATTTACGACAAAAAATGTTTTAAGTGTACCGTGTCACCTTAAGGCACAAGGGAATGCACGAGCAGCAAGGGAACGGACGAATAGCAAGATAATGCACACAAAGAAGTGCTTTTGTCATCAATTTTCTACCGATTCCGGTACTTATTACTCATGTACGGATTTAAAATGTTATGTCCATACTTATTACTTGACTTGGAGCAAGAAGTCTATTTACGCCACGTGACAAGAAACAAAAATCTGACTGTTGCACAAGACCAAAAAATCAGTGATATCTGTCACCTTAACTTCAGCTAATTATGTCTAGGTTGTGAGAAATACGGATAAAAAAAATTAAAGATAATGACTAAGAAATCTGGTATCGGCTGGCTTCCTATTGCTGGAGTTACCGCTTTAGTTGTACTTGGTGGCGGTTATTTTGCTTTTCGTAGTTGGTTAGGTAAAACCTTAACACTTCAAGAAGGTGCAAAAATAATACCCCAAGAAGCGTTACTCACAGCCTTCGTCAATACAGATCCTAAATCTTGGTCAAAAATCAAGCAATTTGGCACACCACAGATGCGCCAGCTTCTAGAGGAAAGTATAGAACCAACTCTTGATCAGCAATTAAGTTCAATGGACAAAAAATTGCTGGGGGATGCAGAAGATAGCGAGACACCAGATGCACCAGCAACAGAAATTAGTTACATAAAAGATATCCAACCTTGGATTGGAGGTGCAATGGTAGCATTGTTACCCACAGAAGATAGGGAAAATGTTGCAGAAGAGCCAGCAACGTTAATAGTAATTGGGGTAAAAAATAAACTGAGATTTGCTAACTTTGCCCGCAAATTGCAGCAAAATGATGAAAATAATCTCATTGAAAGTGAGTATCAGGGAGTAATAATTTACGAATCGCCAGCAGAAGATGAGCAAGGAATGAACATGGCGATTTTAGGTAGTAAAATTCTGGTATCTCCAGAACGCACAATCCTAGAAAAAGCAATTGACACTTCACAAGGTAAACCTTCTTTAGCTAGTCAAAAAGAGTGGCAAGAATCTTTATCAAAACAACTAGACTTAGAAAATCCCTTAGCTAAAGTTTATATCCACGACTATGCCAACTTGCTCACTCAAATGATCGCTTCAATTCCCGAAGCTACTAGTATTCCAGAAAGTACCCTCAAGCAATTAGAAAAAGTTGAATCTTTTGCTGCTGGATTTGGTATTGATCAAGAAGGAATACGCTTTCAAGCAGTTAGTAAATTAGACCCAGAACTTATTCCTGACATTGAACCAGTATCTGATACTATCACGGCGAATTTTCCAGAGGATACTATAGCTTTGGCTACTGGTAGTGGTATCAGCCAAGCTTGGTCACAATTTGTCAAACAAGCCCAAGAAGACGACAATTTTAAACAAGCTTTGGCTCAAGGTAGAGAATTATTCCAATCTGTTGGTTTCGATTTAGATCAAGATATTTTCTCTTGGATGGATGGAGATTATGCTTTCGCACTCATTCCCTCTAGACAAGGGATTTTAGCTAACTTTGGTTTTGGTGGAGTCATGATTCTAGAAACAAGCGATCGCGCCACCAGCCAAAAAACCATGGCAAAATTAAATAATCTGGTTCAAGAAAGATTTGCTATCCTCGCGATTGACACCAAGCAAATAGAAGGAAAAGAAGTTACAGCTTGGGAAGTACCGCAACAAGGTGCTTTAGTTAAGTACAGTTGGCTTGATAACGACTCATTAATGATCGCTTTAGGTGGTTCTCTTTTAGACAGTGTCAGTCAAACACCAGAAACCCCCTTAGTTAGTAGCAAAAGCTTCAAAACTATTACTGGTTCCTTACCAGAAAATAATTTGGGAACTTTCTATCTCAATATGGAACAAGTTGTTGCTTTAACTAATAATTTACCCCAACCTCAAGCTAGTTTTATTACACCAGAAGCCAATGCAATACTCAATTCTTTTCGGGGTATTGGTATGACAGTGACAATGCCAGATGCCACAACTAGCAAAGCTGAGATGATATTTTCCCTCAAACCTTATCAGGAAAATTAACTAAATTGACACTCCCCGCCTTAGAAGGGTGGGGTTTATCCCTCTTTATTGATAGATAAGTTTATAGCAGTAGGCTTCTAGGTTAGGACAGAGTGTATCGGTTAAAAGGGAATAGGGAACGAGAGATAAGAAATAGATAAATATCCTAATGTTTTCCCGTAGGAATATATTAGCTTTTATATTAGTTTTTATATTAGTTTTTATATTAGTTTTGTAGGTTAAAAAACACTTATATGACCTTATAATTCATTGGAGATGAAAGAATGAAATTTTCCTTTATTAACAATAATCTGACTTTATTTGCATTGAAGCTGGGAAAGAAGTTCATAATTGGAACATCTCTCTCCATAATTTGCATTTAATTATTCAACTATTTTTGTCTGTAAAAAGGTTACTCTATCAAGCTAATTTGCTATTAACCCAATTTTTGGGATAAGGGAGAGAGTTGGACATAAGCCGGGTTCTGTTCCCTGAGTTAATAATTAACTTAGGAGGTAGTTATCTATCTGGGATGTTTGTTACCAAACACCTCTAGCGGTACACCATAGGCGGAATTGGAAAAAGACCAACCATAATTCCTCCGACCTTGCTCCCAACCGGGGTTTACCGAGCCAGCACCTCTCGATGCTGCTGGTGCGCTCTTACCGCACCTTTGCACCCTTACCTGTGTGTAGAAAAATACCTAGGTAAATTTTACACCATCGGCGGTATGTTTCTGTGGCACTATCCTCACGGTCACCCGCACTGGGCGTTACCCAGCAAGTTTGGTCTTTCGGGAGCCCGGACTTTCCTCAAATTTGCTCTGCAAATCCGCAACCACCTACGCCTACTCTCTTCCATCATTACATTGTATCGGAATAGGAGGTGTTTTGTTGATTTTTGATTGTGGATTAAGGATTTTTCCACCCTTCAATAATTCTAATTACCACATTCAGATAGGGGTTATCAAGGAACTCTTCAATCGCTCCTTGACCTCCCTATTTGAGAGCATTAATTAACCTTTCTTTCTTGGTTGGTTTAATGGCTGCACTGAAAAATTATTCCTGCTGATTTTCTGTAGCGATGGGGTTAGTTTTGTCTAAATTTTTTAATGGTTATTGGGCTTGTTTTACTACATCTTCGAATTATTTTCAGTAGCGTAATAATTATCCTGGATATAGTTAACTTCGATATTTTCATTATAATTACCGCCACCTGTATTGAGCTTACGATTACTAGTCATATTTATATCTCTTTGTTTGACAGCAAAAACATTATTAATTCGAACATGTTTAATCAGAAAAAGAGGTAATAGTTTCACCTCGCTATCAGTTTCATTTGCCTGATAAATTGAAGGATGGAAAGATGCGATCTTTACTCGTGCTGTTACTGCTTAACCCCTGAATCCCACTCTATGCAAGAGGTGGGAGTGGGTCAAGAGATATTTTCTAACCAGATGAACTGGCAGATTTTGAGCTTTGTTAGCCTACAAAGTATATACAGCAGTAATTTCAGCCTTAGCGTAAGTTTCTCACAGTTGCTACTCAAACCCCTACGCCCCGTCGCACTGTATTCGTGAGGACACGACTCCGAAACCTGCGTTCAGAGCTTGAATCGTCCGTATAATCAGTGTCGGGAGTATGTCACTCAAAATCATCAGGCGATTCTATCTTCCACGTACCCATAATGAGCAAAAATGAAATACGTGGGTTTTACTCTAAGTTCTATAAAGATAATTGGTACAACTGCCAACTCCCGAAAATACTGTGTTAGGGATAGAGAAGTGAGGCTTGACATAAGGTGTAAGTTTTGCTGATCAATTTCTGGGTACTGCAATACACCGAAAGATTCGCCTTGGCTAAAGAACTCCCAGTATTCTAGGTTGAAAAGATTATGACTCAGAATTTACTCGAACAACTCCGTGAAATGACCGTTGTTGTGGCAGATACAGGTGATATCCAAGCCATCGAAAAGTTCACTCCCCGCGATGCTACCACAAATCCTTCCCTGATCACCGCCGCAGCCCAAATGCCGCAGTATCAGGAAATTGTTGACCAAACACTCAAACAAGCGAGAGCAGATTTAGGTAAAGATGCTGCTACAACCGATGTTGTCACTTTAGCATTTGACCGCCTGGCAGTTGCCTTCGGCTTAAAAATTCTGCAAATTATTCCTGGACGAGTTTCCACAGAGGTGGACGCTAGACTATCCTACGATACCGAAGCCACCGTTGCCAAAGGACGCGATTTGATCGCCCAATATGAAGCTGCGGGAGTCTCACGGGAACGCATTTTGATTAAAATTGCTTCCACCTGGGAAGGTATTTGTGCAGCGAAAACCCTTGAGGAAGAAGGTATTCACTGTAACTTAACTCTACTATTTGGTGTACACCAAGCGATCGCCTGTGCCGAAGCAGGAGTTACCCTAATTTCTCCCTTCGTTGGACGTATTTTGGACTGGTATAAGAAGGAAACAGGGCGTGATAGCTATCCACCCCAAGAAGATCCTGGCGTACTGTCTGTGACCAAAATTTATAACTATTACAAGAAATTTGGTTACCCAACCGAGGTGATGGGAGCAAGTTTCCGCAATATTGGCGAGATTACCGAGTTAGCTGGTTGCGATTTGCTGACTATTTCCCCGAAACTCCTCAAGGAATTGCAATCTACTACGGTTGACTTACCTTGCAAGCTATCTGCGGAAGCAGCAAAGGATTTGGACATAGAAAAGATACCTATGGACAAAGCTACCTTTGAAAAGATGCATCAGGAAGACAAGATGGCATCCCAGAAGCTAGAAGAAGGCATCGCTGGCTTCTCTAAGGCGCTAGAAGCCCTGGAAAAACTCTTAACCGAAAGATTAGCCAGAATCGAGGGTGAGGCTACTGTAAGCCATGCTGCGGAGGATATCTTCCGTGTCTACGATCTCGACGGCGATGGTTTTATTACCCGCGAAGAATGGGCTGGTAGCGATGCAGTTTTTGATGCTTTGGATATGAACCATGATGGCAAAATTACTCCAGCAGAAATGGCGGCTGGATTAGGTGCTGCCTTTCATTTAGCTGAGGCGAGTTAGTTCTATTTTTAATCTAAATTAATAAGCGGGTTTTTAAGTAAGATTAGGAACCCGTTTTTCTTGTGATTTTTCAAAACAGCAAGTATGAATTCAATCGCTAATAGAAAAGGAATTAAGTTTTCTCATTATCCTGGTTTATTGGGTATTGTCTTGGTGAAAGCTGATGTTGAATCTGTGAGTAAGTTTCATGAATATTATCTAGGCAATCAAGTAGAAAAGTTTATTTTAGGACAAGCAAAAGAAAGCTACAAAAATCCCTACTTAAATTTGCTTTGGCAATACCAAGGACATTTATGAACTATCTTTTTTGAAGGTTGTGTTTCGGATAGCTTGGTTAATTCAATTTCCCAGAGGATAGGAACTAGTTGTCTCTATTTATATTACGAAAGCACTTCTGAGGGCAAAGGTTACAAATTTTACTAAAATGGCGATCTATTGGAAGAATATACTACGAATTTGGATTATACAGAATAATTTTCTGGAGATAATTCTGATATCAGAAATGAGATGATAGCTGAACATGCTTCTCGGTGTTATAGCTATGCTAATGATGGTTATTATGAACACAAATTTAATAGCAAAATAAGAAAAGCAACAGCAGCAGAAATTAGCGATTCTAAAGCTTTATTCAATTCTTTTTTAGTTTATCAAGATGCTTGGTTATAGCACTACGCATTTAGGTTAGGACATTTTTAAATCTTGAAATCCTATCACAATATGCTATTGCCTGTTGCTTGTTGCCTATTCCCTAGCGCCTAGCGCTATACCTAATTGGATTTGAATACCCCATCCTGATTAGAAAATAGGAATAATCAGTCTTCCTGATCAAAATAAAATACAAGATTACGCTGAAGTTTATGTAACCAGAAATAGCTATCGCAACCAACTAATGCAATCAATCTTCTACATCGCAATCGCAGCCCACAAATACTGACGAATATATTCTTTTTTGAATCTTGTTGAAAGCAGCAGGAATAAAAAATCCAGCTTTTTTGGATACTTTATTATAAAATCATCAAGATATCTCTGTATAGTTATTTTGTCGCGTTTTTGTTGTAAAAAGGGCATTCTTTAAAGCGAATTTTCTATAAGCCTATTTTGTGAAAAAAGAGAACTAATAGCTGCCCAATCCAATGAGATACATTTTAATCAACAATCAACCATTAACCATAAACAAAAATAACAAATGATTGCGCTTCTCTAATTGATTATCTATACTCCAACTTTTTCAGCAATAACTAACATTTCATAATCTTCTGTTGACAAGCGATCATTGCGACTAAAAGCACCAAGCTTGGCACCAAAAATATCAATATTTTTAAACTTTAGTGTTTTTAACAGCCAGGTTATCTCAGAAGGGACATAATACCTCTCATTGCAATGAATTTCTTTTTTATTTCCTAAATCATCTTCAATATGAAGAGTACTATAATCTCTAAAAGTCATGATATCGAATGAGTGATTCTCCGTCTCTCCTTCTTCAAGACTTGAATCCATTAAATCTTTGACAGAATGGAATAGAGGAAATAAACCGTTTAAAGTAGTAAAAATTAATTTTCCCTCTGGCTTTAAAGCATTAGCTGCATTTTGAAGAATTTGGAAATTCATCTCATCAGTTTCCATCAACGAAAATGCACCTTCGCAAAACATAATGGCTAAATCAAATTCATTCACAAAAGTCAGTTTTCTCGCATCATGTCTTTGGAAATCAACTGAAACATTTCTCTCTAATGCCTTTTCTTTCGCACGTTGCAGCGCAGATTCAGACAAATCAATACCAACAACTTGATATCCCCTTGTTGCTAACTCAATAGAATGTCTTCCTGTCCCACATCCTATATCTAAGAGCCTAATTTTTTTGTCATAATTGATTTCCCCTTCCACAAAATCGCACTCACCAATTGTTCCTTTTGTAAAACTTTCCTTATCATATTTCAAAGCGTAATTTTTAAATAACTCTTCATACCACTGTTGCTTTGGTGTCATTCTTGATCAACCTTAGTTGAGGTGCTTCGCCACTCTTTTGTAGTTGATTTTACTACAAAAAATAGACATGAAGAACGCAACTTGGTAACCAAGTCGTTGAAACGGATGGGTGCCGTGAGAGATATATTGAGTTTACCAGTGGTGCGGATCTTCAATGTAAGACTTTATTTTAGCATTACTTATCTTGCCAGTGGTTTCGTAAAAATAAGACCTAGACCAAAGAGAAGGAAGCTTTAATAGTTCAGGAAACTCTTGTCTAAGATATCTTGAAGAACGACCCTTAAATGCTCTAGCGACTTCTGCTATTGAATGAAAATTTTCATATTCAACAAGTAGATGAACATGGTCTGGGGCAATTTCTAGAGAGCGAACGAACCAGCTTTTCTCTAGAGCAACTTGGTTAATAATTTCCGCTAACCTGTTGCTAATTTTCTCAACTAAAACAGCCTTTCTGCGCTTAGAAATCCAACAGAGGTGAACTGTCGCCAAACCAAGGCAATGTGAACTATGACGATACCCTCTAGACTTCTTTTTCATGTTGATAACTTAATATTCATCAACAAATATGTTATCATTGGATTATGGCTAGATCTTTCAAGGCTCAAATTAATAGACTTCCTGCCGATAAAGAGCTATCAGCAGTTTTGGAGTATCTTTGTTCTGAGTCAAACAAGCTCTATAACTGCGCTACTTATTTGGCACGACAGATTTACTTTAAAACTGGAAGGTATGCTAACAAGTTTTGGTTGGCGAGTGAGCTAAAAACCAACCCCCATATGAAAGCTATCTATAATTCTGCTGCACAACAAACTTGTATAGCGGTAGGAGAAGCCATTGCTGGCTATAGAAAACTACTCAAACTTTGGAGACAAAAAGAGTTAGCCAGCAAGCCTAAGTTTCCAAGCTATCGAAAACGTGGATTATTCCAAATTAGCTATCCCAAGAGATGGCTAAAACATACAGATAAAGGTGTTAGAGTCCCACTAGGAAAAAGTTGCAAAGTTTGGTTTGACATTGCCCAAATATATCTGCCCTTTCCATCAAATCTTGATTGGAATAGAGTCAAAGAATTACAAATTGTTCCTCGTGCTGGATATTTTGATGCGGTCTGGATTACTAAAGTAGAAACTCAAGAAAGCAACCTGAATCAAAGCAATGTACTATCAATCGACCACGGACTAGATAACTGGTTGTCTTGCATCAGCAATGTCGAAACCAGTTTGATTGTTGATGGAAAGCATCTTAAGTCTCTAAATCAGTGGTATAACAAACGAGTAGCAACTATCAAAGAAGCAAAGTCTCAAGGATTTTGGTGCAAGCTGCTAGATAAAACAACAACTAAACGTAATCGGCAAATGCGTGATGCAGTTAACAAGGCTGCCAGAATAGTGATTAATCATTGCTTGGATAACAATATTGGAACTATTGTTTTTGGCTGGAATAAAGGTCAAAAGCAAGAGTCCAATATGGGTAAAAAGAACAATCAAAAGTTTGTTCAGATACCCACAGCAAAACTCAAAGACAGGATTAAGCAATTATCTGAGCAATGCGGTATTCGATTTGTAGAAACAGAAGAAAGCTATACTTCCCAGGCTTCAAACTTAGACCTAGATTATATTCCCGTTTATGGTGAAAAACCCGAAGGATGGAAAGCATCAGGTAAAAGATTAAAACGCGGATTGTACGCCAGTGCTGAGGGAATCGAATTTAACGCTGATATTAACGGCGCTATCGGGATAGCAAGAAAAGTCGCGGAGCAATACGGGTTTCAATTTGATCCTCGTGGTTTCGCTAGAGGCGTTTTGACCATGCCTAAGCGTGTTAAATTGTGGAACTCTCGAATGTCTACAGTTTAGCAAGTGCGAAAAAGAATCTCATGGCTTCTAGCTGTGAGAGTGTCAAAGGATACACACAAGTATCAGTGAGTGCAGCGAAACAGCCTTAACTCCAACTAAAATTAACCAACTAACTCCGTCAAAACCTTCACTAAACTAGCCACTTCCTCAGGAGTTCCCACCGTAATACGTAACTTATCATCAAGCTTAGGCTGCTGGAAATAGCGTACCAAAATACCTTGCTCCTTTAGCTGCTGATACAGAAATTGTGCACTAACCTTAATCTTTTCCGTTGTCTGCGCCAACAGGAAGTTAGCTTGGGAAGGAAACACATAGAAGCCCAAATCTTGCAGTTGTTTTTCTAGCTGCAATCGCGTGGTGATAATTTTTTGAGCATTACTATTTTTATACTCTTGATCAGCAATCGCGGCTGCTCCTACATTACAAGCTACCGCATCCACATTGTAGCTGTCCTTAACCTTAATTAACCCCTCAAGTAAACTAGGTTGAGCAATTCCCCAACCCAACCTCAAACCAGCCAGGGAATAACCCTTAGACAAAGTTCGCAACACAATTACATTATCGTAGCGCTTGACTAAATCTAAAGCATTAGCCTGAGCAAAATCTCCATAGGCTTCATCAATCACCAATACTCCCGATAAATTAGCAGCTAACTTCTCCAATAATTCTCCACTAATTAAAGTTCCCGAAGGACTATTGGGCGAAGCAATAAAAGTCACTGCTCCCTGCACTGCCAACAGTTCCTCTACAGGTAAGCTATAATCCTCTGGGTAGGGAACTTCTACAATCTCTGCATCCTGAATTTGTGCCAGAGTGCGATAGAGAACATAGGTTGGCATAGGATATACTACCTGCTTCCCAGGTTCAGTGATCGCTCGCATAATCATGGTTAACAAATCATCGCTACCATTTCCTACCAAAATCCAATCCGCAGGAACCCCCAAAACCTTACTTGCGACTTCACGGAAGCTATTAGCCATTGGTTGAGGATAGCGACGCAACCACTCTCCTTCCATCTCTTGTAGCGCTTCTAGGGCTTTTGGCGAAGGAGGATAGGGATTCTCATTGGTATTAAGCTTAATTACCTTAGAATTAGGCGCTGGCTGTTCCCCGGGTACATAACCGGATAAAGCATCTATACTGGCACGAAACAAACTCATTTTTCTGCTTACACCTCAACAGGAGTATCAAGTTCCAAAAATCTTCTCACGTGTCCAAGATAAGTTGGCACATCCTCCAACATGGGAAAATGAGCAGTATCTTTCATCTCCACATACTCAATTTTCTCATTTAATGCCGCCGCCTCTCGCCCCATCGCCGCTGGAATAATAATATCCTTCTCTCCAGCTACTAGTAGCGTTGGCACTTCCAGCTTGGCAAACTCCCCAGGCATTATTTCCACTGCCTTCTTACTCACAGAAGTGTAAACTGTACCCACCGCCGCTTCATAATCAGCCAGTAAAAAATCTTCCAGAAAAGCTTGCCGAAACTGTCCAGGAATTGGACGATGTAAGAAACGTGCCATAAACATCCTATCGGCAAAAGGAACCTGCAAAAACCAGGGGTAACGGAACTTCACCACATAGCCACCAAATTTATGGAAAGCCGCAAAAGCCTTCTCATCGTACTCAAAAATACCGCTACAGGTCAGAATAGCTTGATGGACTCTTTGGGGGTATAAATTGAGAAATAGAGTTGCTACAGAAGCACCCATCGAGTGGCTGTTGAGGTAAACTTTCTCTAGCTCCAAAGCATCCAACAAAGCGGCTAAATCCACCGCATAATCTTCCATTTCGTAACCCAATCCACTGGGTGTCTCGGGTAATTTTGAGCGACCAAAACCCCGCAAATCGTAGAGCAAACAATCAAAATCCGTAGATAAGGCAGCGGCTGTAGTTTGCCAATAACGTGCAGAACCACCCCAACCATGAATAAATATCATAGTTGGTTTTGGCTGACCCTTTTGGGGCTGACGTATCCATTCGTAATAATGTTCTACGCCACGAACCTTAATTTTCCCTTTGTTAGTTAGATTTATTACGCTTTGGCTTTCTTTACTATTCATCCTGGTAAAAAATAATGGTCAATGAGTCATAATCATACCCATTGACCACTAACCATTAAACTGCCAGTAATTATTACTAGGCTGACTCCTGTTTGGGTAGAGAAGAGGGATGTACCAACAACTCAGCGGTAGATCGCTCCTTAACCATTTCTTCAGTAATTTGACAGCGACGTACATCCTTACGTGAAGGCAATTCGTACATTACATCAAGCATCAACTCTTCCACAATACTGCGCAATGCCCGCGCCCCAGTTTTACGACGATAGGCTTCCTGGGCGATCGCTCGCAGTGCTTCTGGTTGAAACTCTAGTTGTACACTGTCCATCTTCAACAGCTTCTTGTACTGCTTAACCAAAGCATTACGTGGCTCTGTTAAAATCGACATTAAAGCCTCCTCATCAAGAGGATTTAACACTGCCGCAACGGGAATACGACCTACAAATTCGGGAATCATACCGAACTTAACTAGGTCATCCGGTTCCAAATCCTTCAGTACCTCAGCTACCTGTGTTTCGCGCGGTAAGTTCTTAATCTTTTCTGTCTGGTCCTCTTCTATATCAAAGCCCATAGTTTGCTTCTTACCCGCACTCTTAATTCGCTCCTGGACTACCTTATCTAAGCCCACAAAAGCACCGCCGCAAATAAAGAGGATATTGCTAGTATCAATTTGAATACAGTCTTGATAAGGGTGCTTTCGCCCTCCTTGGGGTGGTACATTGGCAACAGTACCCTCCAGCATTTTCAGTAGAGCCTGTTGTACCCCTTCCCCAGAAACATCCCTGGTAATTGAAGTATTCTCACTCTTGCGAGCGATTTTATCAATTTCGTCAATGTAAATAATTCCCCTCTGCGCCTCCTCCACATCTAAGTCAGCTACTTGCAAGAGCCTGAGGAGAATATTTTCCACATCTTCACCCACGTAGCCAGCCTCTGTTAGAGTAGTCGCATCTGCCACAGCGAAGGGAACATCGAGAATTTTTGCCAGAGTTTGAGCTAGTAAAGTTTTTCCACAGCCAGTGGGTCCGATTAAAAGAATATTGGACTTGTGTAGTTCCACCCCATCATCACTGCTTCCTTGACCACTACTCTGGCTTTGGGCAAAACTAAGCCGCTTGTAGTGATTATAAACAGCAACAGAGAGCACCTTTTTGGCATCATCTTGACCAATCACGTGCTCATCCAAATATTTTTTGATTTCTATTGGTTTGGGAATCTGACTTAAAGAAATTCGAGCTGGAGCATGGCGGCGCTTGGGAGGTGGTGACTCCGTACGAGTCATGGGCTGATGATCGCCACCTGCATCTAGGAGCTCTTCATCCAGTATTTCATTGCATAACTCGACGCATTCATCACAAATGTAGACTCCCGGTCCTGCAATTAACTTACGCACTTGCTCTTGGGACTTACCGCAGAATGAACATTTTAGATGGGAGTCGTATTTAGACATAAGTGCCTCTTACTTAACTGAAGTTATGGGGACTTCTGATTAGGGTAGTTCGGGACGGGAGATCACTTGGTCAATTAAACCGTACTCTTTTGCCTCTTGGGAAGACATGAAGAAATCACGCTCAGTGTCAGCAGCAATTCTCTCGAGTGGTTGACCAGTATGGCTAGCTAATAACTCATTTAATTCTTGCTTGATAAACAAAATTTCTTTTGCTTGAATTTCGATGTCAACTGCTTGTCCTTGAGCACCACCTAAAGGTTGGTGAATCATAATCCGTGAACTAGGTAAAGCCATACGCTTACCTTTAGCTCCTCCAGACAAGAGAAACGCTCCCATGCTAGCAGCTAAACCGAAACAGATAGTTGCCACATCGGGGCGAATCTGCTGCATGGTGTCGTAAATTGCCATGCCAGCATAGACGCCACCCCCTGGAGAATTAATATACAGCTGAATGTCTTTTTCTGGGTCCTCAGCATCCAGAAAAAGTAACTGAGCTGCAATTGAGTCTGCCACAGCGTCAGTAACGGGCGTACCGAGAAAGACAATACGCTCTCGCAGCAGTCGGGAGTAAATGTCGAAAGCTTTCTCGCCCATACCAGACTGTTCCACCACCATCGGTACCACAGCATTGCTTGCTGAGTAGACTTCCGAGAAATACTGGCTGTTGAGTGAGTAGTTGCTAAGCTGCGATTGAATCATACTTTGGTTTGTGAGTTAGGAGGAAAGAAATTGAGCTTGGGTTAATTCAATTTTCTTTCCTTATCTTCAGTGCTGGCTACTGGTGAGCCTCTTTTTCTTCTGTTGATCATTATGCCTCAATTTTAAGGGATTAGGCATGGTTTGAATTGAATTACAGGACTAATATTTGAAGCCTGTTTGAGGAAATTCCAGTTTATTTTTATCTGCTCTACTCAGGTAAAGTCACTACTGCAACAAATCTTCTCAATCCTCACTTTCAACTACTTCAGCTGAGGTTTCTACCGTAGCTTCAGATGCTTCTTCGGGAGATTCTTCCTCTGTTTCTGACTCATTTTCAGCTGCCAAAGAGCCTTCTGGGACTAATTCAACAGTAGCTTTCTCCCTGAGCCAAGTTAGTACTTTTTCTTTTGTGACATCTTCTGTAATCAAATCACGCAGACGCTCAGGATCAAAATTTCTGTCTGGCATTTGCTCTGTCACTTCCTTAATTTTTGCATCAACTTCCTCCGCTTCAGGTTTCAAGGATTCAAGTTTGGCAACTTCGAGTAAAGCCAGAGATTGGGTTAGGTTTTGCACTGCTTCTGGACGAGTACTCTGCTTCATTTGATTCACCAACTCTTGGGTAAAGATTTTTTTGACATCCATGCCATATCTTTCAAATTGCATGGCTTTTTGGGTCAAAATGGACTCTAACTCTTGCTCTACCATTGTCAGAGGTAAATCAACTTCAGTCAGTTTTACTAGCTCTTGGAGCAGAATATCCTCAATATTTTTGGTTGTTTTTTGCTCTGCTTGTTCCTGAAACTGAGATTCGAGAGATTCTCTCAGTTCTGCCATGGTTTCAAATTCACTCACATCCTGAGCAAAATCGTCATCTAGCTCTGGTAATTCCTTTTCCTTAATTTCCTTGAGAGTAACGCTAAAAACAGCCTCCACACCCGATAATTCCTCATGGGGATAATCATCTGGGAACTTAACGGGAATTTCCTTACTCTCCTCAGCATTCATACCCACAATGCCAGCGAGTAAATCCGCAATAAATAATCCATCCTTGAGTTCTACCTGGGCATCTGTGGCTTGAGCACCTGAGATTTTTTCTTCTTCACCCTCTGCTACGTTGGTGCGTTTGCCTGAATAGTCAACTACTGTAACATCTCCCATTTGCGCTGGGCGGCCTTCCACAGGCACCAGAGTGGCTTGCTTTTCACGATTTTGCTCTAAGAACTCGTCTACCTGGGAAGGGTTATATTTTATTTCCTCTGCGGTAACACTTAAGCCTTGATAATCGCTTACTTTTACCTGGGGTGGTACATCTACTGAGGCAGAGAAAATCAGCTCTTTTTCAGGGCTATATTGCCCCAGCAATTCCTCAAAATCAGAACTGAGGCGATAGTTACCCAAGGCTTCCAATTCTTCTTGCTCAAGGGCTTGTTTGAGACTATCTTGGATTAGCGATTCGAGGGCTTCAGCCTTAATACGTTGACTACCTAAACGCTGAAGTAAAATCTGCCGTGGAACTTTGCCCTTACGAAACCCAGGGATATTAGCCACACGGAGCAAATTTTTGACAACTTTCTCATAGGCTTGCTTACAATCAGCGGCAGGGATTTCTATTTCCAGACTAATTTGGCTAGCGGGAAGCTTTTCCTGGGTAACTTTCATGAACGATATTTGACTTGTAGTAACAGAATTATTGTTGACTTGCTTGTGGTAATTGCGGTCTGAGGTTAAAGGAAATTTAAGACCCCATGATATCCTTAAGATTCCTGCAGCTAGATAACTAGCTAGAGGGCTGAGGCTAACATCCCAGTCAGAAGCGAGACTGAAGAGGTTACTCTATTAGTCCGTGTTTAGTTAACATATCAGAAATGATAGTACATTGTTGGCAAGGTTTTTTGTTTACACTAGCTTCACATACTCTTGATTTGGCAAAGCTTACTACCTAGTGTGTCAGTTAAGTTAGAAATAAATGCTAAAAAATGTAAAATAAAAGCCTCTACCTCAACTGTTAAACTCAAAAGAGTTACTAAACTTCTATTTTTTTAAGAAAAAACGAAAAATTACATCAACTGGTATTTAGCTATAGGCAAGTCAAGATTAGATATTTGATTTATTTACATAAGTATTACCAACAAGAAAAGAAGCATCGGAAAACGGAGGAAACCCATATTGTCAGATCAACAAATTAATGTTGCTATCCTGGGTGCAACTGGAGCAGTAGGCACTGAACTCATAGAGCTTTTGGCAAATCGCCATTTTCCAGTGGCAAAACTTAAGCTCCTTGCCTCCCCTCGTTCTGCTGGTCAAAGTCTGGAATTCAAAGGTGAGAAATTACCTGTGGAAGCCGTTGCAGAAGACTCGTTTGCTGGGATTGATTTGGTTCTTGCTTCAGCGGGTGGTTCAACCTCCAAGGCATGGGCAGCCAAAGCAGTAGCTGCAGGAGCTGTAGTGGTGGATAATTCTAGTGCCTTTCGCATGATCCCTGAAGTCCCTTTGGTGATTCCGGAAATAAACCCCCAAGCTGCAGCTAGTCATCAAGGCATCATCGCCAATCCTAACTGCACGACAATTTTAATGGCAATGGCAGTTTGGCCTCTACATCAAATACAAGCTGTCAAGCGTTTGGTAGTAGCAACCTATCAATCAGCTAGTGGTGCTGGTGCTAGGGCAATGGCAGAAGTAAAACTGCAAGCCCAGGCAATTCTTAATCAGGAACAACCACCCACAGAAATTTTTCCCTATCCTTTGGCTTTTAATCTGTTTCCCCATAATACTCCCCTCAATGACCAGGGCTATTGTGAGGAGGAGATGAAAATGGTTAACGAAACTCGCAAAATCTTTGCTGCACCGGAACTGCGCGTTAGCGCTACCTGCATCCGTGTACCCGTTTTGCGAGCCCATTCAGAAATGGTCAATATTGAATTTGAGGAACCTTTTCCAGTTTCTCAAGCAAGGGATGTACTAGCTAAAACTCCAGGATTGCGCTTGGTGGAAGATTGGCAGGCTAATTATTTTCCCATGCCTATGGATGCTTCTGGTAAAGATGAGGTATTAGTAGGACGGATTCGCCAAGACTTATCCCATCCTTGCGCTTTGGAATTATGGTTGAGTGGAGATCAAATTCGCAAGGGGGCAGCCCTCAATGCGATTCAAATTGCGGAGTTATTAGTTAAGAATAATCTGCTTCAATCATCTCGAACTAAAGTTTATTCATAAGATGTAATGCAATGGAAAGTAACTGCTTACTGGAGAAGGTATAGAGTGTGGTGAATTTTGGACGTGTAATTACCGCAATGGTGACGCCCTTTACCCAAGATGGCAGGGTTAATTATGACATGGCAGCAAAGTTGGCTGACCACCTGATTTCCCAGGGGACAGATAGTGTTTTAGTCTGTGGAACGACTGGTGAATCCCCCGCCTTAAGTTGGCAAGAGCAACAGGAGTTGTTTCGAGTCGTTAAACAGGCAGTGGGAAGTAGAGGTAAAGTGATTGCAGGTACTGGCTCTAACTCTACCACTAAAGCAATAGCAGCAACTCAAGAAGCAGCGGGGTTGGGTTTAGATGGTTCACTCCAGGTGGTACCTTATTACAATAAACCCCCTCAGGAAGGTCTATATCATCACTTTGAGGCAATTGCCACTGCCTGCCCTGACTTGCCTTTGATACTGTACAACATTCCCGGTCGTACAGGTCAAAACTTGCAGCCAGAAACTGTTGCTAAACTGGCTGAATTAGATAATATTGTTGCGATTAAGGAAGCGAGCGGTAATCTAGATCAAGTAAGTAAGGTTCGCTGGCTTACACCTTCCGATTTTGCTATCTATTCTGGCGATGATAGCCTTACCCTACCAATTCTAGCTGTTGGCGGTATGGGTGTTATTAGCGTGGCCAGTCATTTGGTAGGATCTGATCTGCAACAAATGATTCAAGCTTTCGATTCCGGGGAAAATGCTGTTGCTAGAGAAATTCATTTCAAGTTATTACCTCTATTTAAAGTTTTATTTTGCACGACTAATCCCATACCACTTAAAGCAGCCTTAAAATTACAAGGTTGGGATTTGGGTACTCCTCGTTTACCCCTTTGTGAATTGAATCGGGAACTACAGTCCCAATTATTAGAGGTTATGCAAAAAATTGCTTTGATTTAAGTTACTTAATTAGAAAATAACCTTGTTTTAACGCTTCAGCAATTATTGTGTCTGATTACATTAGAACCAAATATGACTAATTAAAAAGCTGCAAAAAAAACTGAATATCTGAACGAAAGAGTTCAACTAGTAATTTAGCGTTTAATCCAAAGCATTTAACTTACAAAGTACTGCTTTAAAAGGATTTTATGCTTCATTTTCACACACAAAAATCTAGTATTAATCACAAAAAAATTAGTAGAGGAAACTAAAACAAATGAGCAATAAAACAAACAAACCTACCCTCAAAATTATTCCTCTGGGTGGATTACATGAAATTGGAAAAAATACCTGTGTATTTGAGTATGAAGATGAGATTATTCTTTTAGATGCGGGTATTGCTTTTCCTACAGATGGAATGCACGGTATTAACATTGTGCTACCTGATATGACCTATCTGCGGGAAAATCAGGCAAAAATAAAGGGTATGATTGTTACCCATGGTCATGAAGATCATATTGGTGGCATAGCCTATCATCTCAAGCAATTTGACATTCCCATAATTTATGGTCCTCGCCTCGCCATGTCGCTACTACAAAACAAACTGGAAGAGGCTGGAGTTGCTGAACGTACTACACTCAAAACAGTTTTACCACGCGATACGGTAAGACTTGGTCGCTCTTTTTTAGTCGAGTATATTCGCAACACCCACTCCATGGCTGATAGCTTTTCTGTCGCCATTCACACACCCATTGGCGTTATTATCCACACCGGAGATTTCAAAATTGACCATACTCCTGTTGACGGCGAACATTTTGATTTGCAGAAACTGGCTGAACATGGAGAAAAAGGAGTTTTGTGCCTCCTCAGTGATTCCACTAATGCTGAAGTAGCAGGTTTTACACCATCTGAAAGAGCTGTCTACCCCAACCTCGACCGAGTTTTTAGCCAAGCTACTGGTCGGTTAATGGTCACTACTTTTGCCTCTTCAGTGCATCGTGTCGCCATGGTTTTGGAGTTGGCACAGAAGCACAACCGTAAAGTGGCGGTGGTTGGTCGCTCGATGCTAAATGTGATTGCCCACGCCCGCAATTTGGGTTATATCAAGTGTCCTGATGACCTGTTTGTACCTCTGAATACAGGCTTGAATTTACCTGAGGATAAGGTGCTAATTTTAACCACTGGTTCCCAAGGAGAAACATTAGCTGCTCTGACACGTATTTCCAAAGGAGAGCATCGACAAATTAAAATTCGTTCAGGTGATACGGTGGTGTTTTCTGCCAATCCGATTCCGGGTAACACAATTGCAGTTGTGGATACGATTGATCGCCTGATGACCTTAGGAGCTAATGTAGTATATGGTCGCAATCATGGAATTCATGTTTCTGGTCATGGTGCTCAAGAAGATCAGAAATTAATTTTAGCTTTAACTAAGCCCAAATTTTTTGTTCCTGTTCATGGTCAGCATCGTATGCTGGTGAAACACGCCCAAACGGCTCAAAGTATGGGTATTCCCCAGGAAAATATGGTGATTATTGACAATGGGGACATTGTGGAACTAACTGCTGATAGTATTGAGGTTGCTGGTAAAGTGCCTTCTGGAATTGAGTTAGTTGACCGAGCTGGCATTGTTCATGACAAGGTGATGAAAGAACGACAACAGCTTGCAGAAGATGGTGTGGTGACGATTGCGGCGGCAGTCAATGAAGAATTAAAATTAATAGCGCAGCCAGAAATTCACCTGCGGGGTGTGGTGACGAAAGTAGAGCGATCTTTTCTACAACACCTAGCAGTGAGGAATATCGAGCGTATTCTCAGTGAACGTGGTCAAGAATTTGTCCACAGCAACAATGGTAGTACGAAAGAGATTGATTGGGTAAGCCTGCGCCTGGAAATTGAGAGTAGTTTACAGCGTTTGGCGAGGCGGGAACTAAAGAGTTATCCCCTAGTGGTTTTTTTATTGCAAACTCCCGAACAGCCTGAGGTGAAAACACCAACACCTAAGCGTAGAAGGCGTTCTGCGGCGACAGTGGTATCTTAAAACCAGGCATTTTGAGGAACATGGAGTTGTGTCATTCTCCATGTTTCTACAAATTTTTTGTTAAAAAGTGTTGATTTGGGCAAAAAATCCGCTATAATTATTAATCGTCACCCTGGAGAGGTGGCTGAGTGGTTGAAAGCGGCAGATTGCTAATCTGTTGTACGGATCGTAAGGCCGTACCGAGGGTTCGAATCCCTCCCTCTCCGTATTTTAGAAGCGGCGGAAAGCTAAGCGCCGCTTTTATTTTTTGCTTAATTGCCAAAGAGTTTATAAGCAACTCCAACCATTAAACTCAAATCTGTGGCATCTTCTATGGCTCCCACATTAAACTGGGCATTACCTAACCAACGCTCAGATAAATGCCAGTCTAAACCTGCACTAAACAAAAAGCCCACATTATCATCTTCATCAGTAGTAACTACTAAACCTGCTCCAGCATAAGGAACAAAAGGTTTAGGTTGAAAGGGAGTTTCTCCTGGAATTACGAAATCATAGGAGAAAGGAACAAGAAAAGCTGCATCACCGTTGATAATTACTGAGGGGCGTAGGGAGACATTACTGGAAATGGGTATTTTGCTGAAGACAATTCCACCGCTTTCTCCGAGGGGACTATCGGTGTCAAGACCAAAGTTACCACCAACGCCAACAAAAGTTCCTCTGGCGTAGGGATTGCTGACCAAAGGAGGGCTACCTTGAGCAATACTATTAGTATTCCCTGCTTGAGCTTGCAAACCACTAATCGAAGTTGCTACTGTTCCTGGAAGGGGTTGTTTGAGAGATTGAGCTTCCCAATTTACTGGCTTCAGGTTAAGTTGTTCTGGTAAATTGGGTTGATCAACAACAACATTAAAACCAGAACCAACTTCAATTCTGACTGATGTGGGGTCAAAGGAAGTCTGAGAAACTGCTTGTGAGGTTGCGCTGCTGAAGGGTTGAGCCCCAGTTGGTAAGGTATTAGCGGCTAAAGTGAAGCTACTCAAACCAATTAGACAAAGAAGGCGGGTGGAAAAAATATTGTTCACATCACTCCTCATTAACGTTATGAACTCTAGTCTTGCTAGCCATCAAGAATTTTAGCTTGAATCCCTCTTAAAATAGCAGTTCAATCAACTCTGCCCAACGTGGGAAGATAAATTGCTTGAGGTTTCCAGAAACTGATTTGTTTGCTGGTTTGTTATGCTTTTTTTGTCCCTCTGGTGCAGATAGAGACATACCTTGCTCCTCAAAACAATTCACTAGAAAGAGCATGACTAGCGCAATCGCCAATTTCAAATTTAGCTTTCCTCAACTTCAAAACTCAAAACGAGTCAAAACACCCACTGTATTGCAAATGGAAGCTGTGGAATGTGGTGCTGCGGCTTTGGGCATTATTCTTGGTTACTATCGCTTAATCGTACCACTACCAAAATTGCGTCAAGCCTGCGGTGTATCCAGAGATGGTTCTAAAGCTTCTAATGTCCTCAAAGCAGCCAGAAATTATGGGATGAAGGCAAAGGGGTTCAAAATGCAACTGGAAGCTCTAAAGGAGTTGTCTTGCCCCTATATTGTATTTTGGAATTTTAATCATTTTTTGGTGGTGGAAGGCTTTGTCGGTAATCGAGTCTACCTTAATGATCCCGCCACAGGACCAAGAAGTGTTTCCCTGCAAGAATTTGACGAAGCCTATACGGGAGTGGTTTTGGTCATCGAACCAGGAGAGGAATTTAGCCCTGGAGGCGAAAAAGCCAGTATTATTTCTGCCCTGACTACTCGACTAAAATCTTCCCAAGTAGCTGTTATCTACTCCGTAATCGCAGGCTTTTTACTTGTCATTCCAGGATTAGTGATTCCTGTTTTTACCCAGGTGTTTGTGGATGAAATCTTGGTACAAGGGCAACAGGATTGGTTAATGCCCTTGCTCATCGGTATGGTAGTCACAGCCCTGTTGCGGGGGCTCTTAAAACAGGTGCAGTTGCAATCTTTAAGACGTTTGCGCCTCAAACTATCTGTAAGTATGTCCAGTCGCTTTTTGTGGCATATTTTGCAGCTTCCTACCCAATTTTACGCCCAACGTTTTGCTGGAGAAATTAGCAATCGCGTCAGCATTAATGATCAAGTGGCGGAAGTGTTATCAGGGCGTTTGGCAACCACACTAATTGATCTGGTAGTGGTGGTACTATATGCCTTGGTCATGTTTCTCTACGACTGGCGACTCACTTTAATTGGTATTTTCTTTGCCTTACTCAATGTTGTCACCTTGCAGTGGGTGTCTCGCCAACGAGTAGACACCAATTTGCGTTTGGCGCAGGAGTCGGGAAAAGCTTCGGGCGTGGCGATTGCTGGTTTACAAAGTATGGAAACTCTCAAAGCTTCTGCTTTAGAATCGGATTTTTTTGCTCGTTGGGCTGGCTACTACACCAAATCCATTAATGCTCAACAGAATTTGGGTTTAACAAATCAGGTACTGAGCCTACTGCCTTTTTTACTCAATTCCCTGACAACCATTTTAATCTTAGTTGTGGGCGGTTTTCGCGTCATGTCTGGCTTCCTCAGCATTGGTATGTTAGTCGCCTTCCAAAGCTTGATGCAAAGCTTTTTGGAACCAGTCAATAGCCTGGTAGACTTTGGCAGTACACTGCAAGAATTAGAAGGGGATTTAAACCGCCTTGATGATGTACTCAATAATCCCATTGATGAACACTTAGAGGTAACTTCAGAACAACCAGCTAACTTAGTTAAACTACAAGGCTATGTGGAACTACATGACATTAGCTTTGGCTACACACAGGTGGAAGCACCTCTGCTATCTGACTTTAGCTTTTCCCTGCAACCGGGACAGCGAGTGGCTTTGGTAGGAGGTAGTGGTTCCGGCAAATCCACCGTTGCAAAACTAGTTTCAGGATTGTATCAACCCTGGAGTGGGGAAATTCTGTTTGATGGCACACCTCGTTCCCAATGGCAACGTTCTATACTCAGCAATTCCGTTGCTATGGTAGAACAAGACATTCTCATGTTTGAGGGTTCAGTACGCGATAATTTAACTCTGTGGGATGTCACAGTACCAGACCACAGTTTAGTACAAGCCTGCCGAGATGCAGCGATTCATGAGGTAATTATGGCGCTTCCAGGGGGCTATGATGGTCAACTGGCTGAAGGTGCAACTAATCTCAGTGGTGGACAAAGACAACGCCTCGAAATCGCCCGCGCCTTGGTTAATAATCCTTCGATTCTGATTATGGACGAAGCTACTAGCGCCCTAGATGCGGAAACAGAGAAAATTATTGACCAAAACCTGAGACTCAGAGGTTGTTCCTGTATTATTGTCGCCCACAGATTAAGCACAATTCGCGATTGTGATGAAATTATTGTCCTTGATCGCGGACAGGTAGTACAGCGTGGTACCCATGACGAATTGAAGCAAGAGGAAGGTTTGTATTCTCTATTAATCAGCGAAGGTAGTTGAGTCTCTAACTGATTCTCCGGTAACGATGGCGATAGTTACCCAGAATATTGTTGAAATATGAGTTAAGCTGTCCAGTACACGCTTGTGCTTGAGGCATAAATTTACCTTCAGCTAGGAGACGTGTTGCCCACTCTGAAATCGGGATTTGACTGAATAAATTTTCTTCCGTCTCTTGTTGCTGATAGGCAAGACGTTGATTGCTATAAGCCAGGAAATCAAGCCATTTATCCACTTTTCCTGGAATTTCTGTGGTCAAGCGGAGTTGGAGTTGTTCTGTTGTCGGACTCAGGGATTGGACATAGGCTGGAGTGAGGAAAGGTTGATATAAACTCGCCTCTGGTGTTAATTGTTTAATCAAAGATAAACTTAAAGCCTGAGTTAACTGTCTAACTGGTTCCGCCTCAGTCCCCATTAACTCTTGTACCAAAGTACTTTGTCCCATTGTACTCTTGAGATTACCGATATCAGTAACACTCATATGAGTTCCTCCCACAGCAGCCAGGAGATACTTTTCTACCTCTAGTTGCTCAAAAGGCAGTAGCTGATGGTGCAAAGAAGGAGTAATCGCATCTCGACTACCAGTTAAAATCATGGTTGGCGTGCTAACTTTGCCTAAACCTTCCTCGCCAAATAGTTTACCAATTAAGGGATTGAGGGCAATTGCCTGCACCACTCGCTCATCACGCATTTGTAGTTTTCTATGTGGCAAATCCACCGCACTACATTGCAACCAATCGGCTGGAGAGCGTCCCAAAGGACTATGATTGCCACAAAAAGAGCGCAAATGCGCCAAATCGAGTTCACCCCCCGCCAAAGCTAAAGCAGTGTAACCGCCCAGGGAATGACCAATTACCGTCACTTGCTCAGTATTAAATCTTCCTTTTAAAGAACCCCAATACTGGTTTAATTTAGCTAAGCGGTCTAATAAAAAGCTAATATCCTGAGGACGCTCAACAAACTCAGATGCAGCTAAAAAATCCACAGGATTGATGCTCAGAGCAATATCAGAGAGAGATTCAATATTACTACCAGGATGATCTAGTGCGGCGACACTCATACCGTGGGAAGCAAGATGGAAAGCTAAATAGCTGAGAAATTTGCGATCTGCAGCAAAACCGTGGGACATTACCACTAGAGGACCCTGGGAATTATTGCTGTAGTACAAATCCACAGGTATCTTTCGTTGGCGCTGGCGGTCATATAGAATCAGGGTACGCCGACGTACCTGTGCTTCACCAGCAACTTGAGGGTCAATTCCTGGAGGTAGTACAACTGTCTCCTCCACCTGTAACTCACTAGCGAGTAAAGGGTTGAGAACTTGACTTTGGAGATAGGAAGCATTGAGTTGCAAAGCAATAGTCACCGCCGCCGTAGCATTAATCGTAATATTTTGTGCTGGGTAAGCCCGCAAAAAGCTAATTGCACTCAAACCATCAGCTTGTTGTAGAGATGCTGATAAAGCTGCTTGTAATTGTCGTACTTCTGTCTGCGGCAGGGCAAGGCGTAAATGCTCAATTAAGCGATTACCATCCTGAGATTGTAGTAGTTCATCTACAAATTTATCCACCACAGTGGGATCAATTTTAAGTTTTCTGTTCAATACCTGTCTAAATTGAGGGGTCAGCAATAATCGATAGAACCTCAGTGAAGACGATAGTTCACCACTTTGGGCAAACTTTTCCAGGTCATTGACAGCCACTGTTCGTTTAATGGGTCCGACTTTAAGTGTTAAGCTTTCTGCGGCAGATACCGATAGGCTTTGATTACTAACTAATGTCAATAGGAGAGTAACTATACCGCTAAATAGATGGTAAGGGAGACGAAATCTCAAGGTCTTACTCTTCACTCTTAATGGTTCCTAGTATTTGTTTCAGAGTCCAAAAGTAGATGATGCTCATCTAGTATGCCAGATTTGTCAAATTAGCAGTAATTGCTGTTGACTTTTGCGTGTCAGGCTAATTGGTGCTGTAATATTTATGATCAATTAGCAATCACACTCAAGGATAACTCACAGTTTCAACACCATTGGAGTTGTCAACCCTATAGTTCCCAATTATGAGTGTAGTGTTAACACTGACTTCATTAACTGAGCATAGGTTTCCTGTACCCATCTCAATAGAGTAGAGGATAGTAATTGATAGATTGGAAATTAAAATTTTTCTTGGCAAGATCTTGAAAGAACCTGCAAAGTTAAACTAAATATTAGGCACGATATCAATCACAAAAGTTACTACTACCAATTGATATTCGCGTCCGGAGCGTTAATAAAAATACTCCGAAATCTAACTAACCGCATTATCATTCTGTCCGTAAGCTTGCCAGGCTAGGTCAACTAAGCCATTGACAATTGCTACCGCTACCACCGCACTGCCCTTGCGTCCACCAATGCGAATGTGAGAGGTTAGAGAATCTTGAAGACGTTCTTTAGCTACATCTGCTCCCACAAAACCAGAAGGAGTACCAATAATTAAAGCTGGTCTAATTTCTTCTGCTTCGATTAACTCTACCAAAGCTGTTAGAGCCGTCTGAGATTGACCAACCACAAAAATACCCTCAGGGTAGCGCCGAGCCAGGGTTTGAATGCCCCAAGCAGCTTGGGTTTTCCCTTTTTGGGGGCGCGTGAGGGTTTCAGTGCTGCAATACACAGGATTGGCAAAGGTATTTTGAATGTGAGGAGTAACACCCACCTGTACCATAGGTACATCCACTACGATAGTACTCCGAGCTGCCAAAGCTGCTGCCCCAGACTGAAGTGCCCGTTCTGAAAAACGTATTAAAGACTTATATTGAAAATCAGCCGTGGCGTAGATAACCCGACGGACAATTTCGTACTCCGCTGGCGAAAAAGTGTGTTCGCCAATTTCATGGTCGATAATTGCTAGACTTTGAGCGTCGGTTGTGTGCCATTCCATTCGGCTGTATCCCCAAGTGAACTGTTGTTACTTGTTCCTAATTCATTATTAATCTATTTGGCACTTTTAGAGAAAGCAACAGCACTTAACTAACTCTATTGATTTGAGTCTAGCTACTCAGGTTTCTGAAGTTGGCGATTGGTTGAACATGGGTGAAAGATAGGCTACCAAAGCACCAAGGACAAAACCAATAAAGTTACGGAACACAGGTAACCAGTCTGAAGTGCGGCTAACCACAGGTCCAATACCGAATGCTAGGAAGAGAATTCCCCACAGGGGTGAAAAAATCAAAGCCCATTGCCAAGCAAAAATTTGACCTTCTCGTCGTGGAGTTGCAGCTAAACCACAAACTATTCCCCCTACCACAGAGGTAATTAGGGTTAAAATCCATTGTTCTCTGGGTAATCCTGGTACAGCGTTGCAACCACCCTGTTGTAAACAGCCTTTTACTGCATTGAGAGACCTGACAATGGAATTATTTTCGCCATTCTCTCGCACATAAAAGAGATTTCCATAGCGAGTTTGTAGTTCAACCCAGAAGGTACGAGGTAGTAACTGATACACGTCATCTCCGACATTAAATGCCAGGAGATTACCTCCCCTAGAATCAGCTACTAACAAAATACTTCTGTCATTGAGGTTCCAAAATTTTTTAACGGCTCGACCTGGGGTCTGGTCATACTGAGTGAGTACTCTCAGCTTCCAACCAGTTTCTATCTCAAAATTTTCGATCTCCTCGATTAAGGATTCTTCCTGGAGTGTAGGGAGAAAATTAGCTAAATCGATTACTGGCGTTTGAGTTTCCGGAAGTAGTTCTGGATTGTCAAAAGCCCAGGCTGCTGGTGCTGCAATCCAAGTTGACAAAGCCAGGGTGAAAGCTACTGTGAAGAAGCTCAGTTTTCGAAGAAGACGATGCCACATATAGAGTTTAAAAAAATTAACTTAGGATAATAATTCAGAAACAAAAAAAGGCTTTATTTACACTTCTTTACTATATTTTAAGTTTAATGGGGATAAAAAAAAACCGGCAATTAGCCGGCTACACTCTCTATCTTAGGTTAGATGAGGATTAATTTCAGTAAAAAACACTAAGCCATGTTGCTTTCAATCGCCCAACGTGCAAGTTCTGTACGATTGTGCAAGCTTGTTTTATTGAGCATATTGGAAACGTGACTTTCAATGGTGCGCTGACTAACATTCAACTGCTTAGCAATTTCGCGGTTAGCCATACCCTGAGCCACTAAATTAACAACCTTTAACTCCGTTGGTGTTAATTCCACATCGGGAGATACATTAAACTTTGGAGCTGAGTCATTGGAACGACCACTATTGCTTCTTACCCGCTCGTACTGTTTGAGAGCCGCTTCTACCTGAGCCACCAATTCTTCTGGTTCAAATGGTTTAACCATGTAGACATCAGCACCATTGTTAAGACCCTTAACTCGGTCTTGACTTTGACCTTTAGCGGACAGGAAAAGTACGGGAATTGAACTAATGCGATCATCTTCTCTGACGTGCTGAACCAGAGTATAGCCATCCATCTCAGGCATCATGACATCGCAAATAATCATGTCTGGTACTTGATTATCTAGCAAATCTAGCGCTTCTCGACCATTTTCTGCTGTAATGACTTCGTACCCTCGAAACTCCAAATAGTCTCTAACGAGCAAAATCAGGTTGGGATCATCATCAATTAGCAGCAGTTTCTTGTTGTCTTTTTGACCGGTTTCTTTCATTTCGTAAAAATAACTATATGTCGAGATTACTTGAACAATGGTTTTAGGTGTTTGTTGTTATTTTTTAGTCAAGAGCTAGGAGCAACGAATCTATTTAGGGTAAATTGGTTGGAGCTTTTGTTAGTCTATAACCTAAGTGAGATGTTACCCTCAAAGCAACTAGCACCACCCAACTGTAAGCTGATTCACTAAACGCAAATTTGACTTTACACTTCTATGTAACTACTGAGGATTTGTTTAAGGCAATACGTTAATATTATATTTTTAGGCGGTTCTTCGCTACACTACCGCACTCTAGAATAAGTTCACAGAGCTGCTTTTTAGTGCTAACTAATAATTTTTTCACTATTGCGTCTTGCATATGCCTGTGTAATTTTCTCTAGGCTCGTATTAGACTCCAGTCCCCGTCGCTTTAATCACACAACTTAGTTGATTGATCCTGACTATTGCCTGTTCCCAGTGCTAAAGCAGTTATGGATCACGAGTGTGCTTAAGTAATTGTCTCAATATCTTGGAGGAATGTGCTGTGATATCAGACACTATAGCCTTAGGTTCGGAAACCCGTACCCAAAAATTTATTGCCATAGCTCCCCTGCAAAAGATAAATTAGCACTCAGGAGCTGAGAGTGCTAATGTAAGCTCTGTAGGATTTGAAGGAGAAAAATTCTTTATGGCAGCCGTATCTCTAAGTGTTTCTCAGGTTACACCTTTAGGTGATCGCGTTTTTGTTAAAGTTAGTCCCTCGGATGAGAAAACTGCAGGTGGTATCTTCTTACCCGATGCGGCGAAAGAGAAGCCCCAAGTCGGCGAAATTGTTGCCGTAGGAGCTGGCAAAGTGGGTGATGATGGTAAGCGCACTGCTCTGGAAGTCAAAGTTGGCGATCAAGTACTTTACTCCAAGTACGCAGGTACTGAAATAAAACTCGGTGGCGATGACTACGTTTTGCTATCTGAGAAAGATATTCTTGCCATTGTTTCTTAAATCTCATGGGTTATTGGTAATTAACCTCTAACCGTAACTTCAAACACTGCAACATTCAAAATCGAGATCACCTATGGCTAAAACTATTATTTACAACGATGAAGCTCGTCGCGCCCTGGAAAGAGGCATTGATCTGCTAGCAGAATCAGTAGCTGTAACCCTTGGTCCCAAAGGACGCAACGTAGTACTAGAAAAGAAATTTGGCGCTCCTCAGATTGTTAATGATGGTGTCACCATTGCCAAAGAAATCGAACTAGAAGACCATGTTGAAAACACTGGTGTTTCTCTAATTCGTCAAGCAGCTTCCAAAACCAACGATGTGGCTGGTGATGGTACTACTACAGCTACTGTCCTAGCTCATGCGATTGTGAAGGAAGGTTTGCGTAACGTAGCCGCTGGTGCAAATCCCATTGCTCTCAAGCGTGGTATTGACAAAGCCACTGAATTCCTAGTGGGCAAAATCGCTGAACACTCCCAGGAAATTGCTGATTCTAAAGCTATTGCTCAAGTGGGAGCCATTTCTGCTGGTAACGACGAAGAAGTGGGTCAGATGATCGCCAACGCGATGGATAAAGTTGGTAAAGAAGGCGTAATTTCCCTCGAAGAAGGTAAGTCCATGACTACCGAGTTGGAAATTACCGAAGGAATGCGCTTTGA
>CAZWGS010000053.1:0-32993 GCA_964633315.1 uncultured bacterium
TCGCTTTTTCTATTGGTGGTAGCATTTTATCCCTCATTTTGGCTCAAGTAGTTTTTCTGCAATATCCTGATGATGGAATCAAGCAATACTTAGTTTTAGGTTTAATTTGCACCATTTTATCTGTTGTTCCTATTTTTTGGTGTACCCTGCGGATTCAAGAGCGAGGTGCAACACCATTTTTAGACCAAAACCAGAAAAAAATTCTCGGAATATTACTCTGTGTTATTGGTGCTAGTGGCTGCATTTATGGCATTTTTCACATCCTATCTCAGCAAGTTGATTTAATCGCGATTTCTACACTAATTTTAGGTTTACTAATTGCTACTTTTGGTGTCACACTGTTTAGTTCTCATTTAGAAACACACCTGAGAAAAAATGATAATGCACAGCAAACATCCCAAGTAGAAACAGAAACTTCTCTCAGCATTAAAGAGCAACTAAAAATTGTTTTTAGCAACAAGCCTTTTTTGTATGTAATTGGTATTTATCTCTGTTCCTGGTTAGCCGTTCAACTAACAGCTTCAATTCTGATTTATTTTGTTGTGAGTTGGATGGGTTTATCTGAACAGGTTTTTCCCACAGTTGCCGTTGCAGTACAAGGTACGGCATTAGTTATGCTGTTTGTATGGAAAGCAGTTAGTGCCAGATTAGGCAAAAAAGTTGTCTATTTTCTCGGTGTAATACTCTGGATTGTTGCCCAAGCAGGTTTGTTTTTCTTGCAACCTGGTCAAATTCCTCAGATGTACTTTTTAGCTGTACTTGCTGGTTTTGGTGTTTCTGTAGCTTACCTGATTCCTTGGTCAATGGTGCCAGATGTCATTGAACTGGATGAACTACAAACAGGGCAACGTCGTGAAGGTATTTTCTATAGTTTCATGGTATTTCTACAGAAAATGACCCTAGCATTAGCGCTATTTGGAGTAGGAAAAGGTTTAGATTGGGCAGGATTTATTGCACGTATTCCTGGAGAAGCGATTCCCACACAACCAGAATCAGCACTCTTTGCGATTCGTCTTGCAATTGGTCCTTTGCCAACTATAGCTTTGATTGCAGGCTTAATTCTTGCCTATTTCTATCCCATCAATCGCGAATTTCACCAACAAATTCGCTTGCAGTTATTAGAAAGAAAAGGAAGTAATGAGTAATAAGCGCCTAACGGCGAATTAAAAATCAAAAATTGATCAATCGCCGAAAAAGAAGGTTAGAAACTAGTCATATCAAAGGATTCAGACATACTGTAATCATTTATAGCTTCTGAAGAGTAATAAGTAATGAGTAATGATTTTTAGTTATCTTGAAATTAACTAAATTTTGTCTCTATTTAAATAATTGCAGGCAAAAAATGTATAATTTAATCTATGTCAAACCTCATCGAAAAAAATGCCTCCGACATCGGTAGAATTGTCAGAGGCTTTGATTTTCTGGGCTATTGGTTTTCTCCAGCGGGTTTAGGAATCGCTAGGAAGACAGTAGTACGGATGGGTGAAAGGTGGGATATCAGCGAAATTGCTGAAGGTCAGGAAACCACGTGAAACCTTTCAGGTTAAGGGGTTGACTTCGAAACCCATGCATCCGGGGTAACATGAATACTGGGAATACTTTCCTGAGAGAGACATAGCTAGCGCCAGATATTTTCTTTCCAGCTCGTGCTCTTCTCTGCTGTTGGTTCTCCCTGCTACCCTACACCTCCACCTCTCACCCCTCTACTTATTCTTCTTTCATCCTCCACCTCACATATAGAATTGCATCCTCTGATCGATTTTGTATATCCAAAGTGTCTTCGGTTTCCAGCCGTACCTCTTGTGCATACGATGTTGGCGTTAGATCCATAGTTGAATCGACTATTCTCAGATCTATTTGGTCTGCCTGACCTAGTGTTGCACCCGGATGCTCCAAAAATAAAGACCAATCGTAAACGTTTTGACCTTCTTTTTCTGGTTCTATCTCCTCCTCGATTATTAACGTCCCCTCCACCTCTGTAATAATGCATCTGCCATTAATCGGTTGCAGGGGCAATGGATAGTCACTTGGGCATTGCACATCTGCTGCCTGGGCCGGTATCACCTCAACCACCTGCAGCACTAAGACTACCATCAATATTAATGATAGACTCCAAACACGTGCCAGGAGATCTCCGAACTTTTTCGCCATTTAAAACCTACCTTTTCCTCTTAAATAGATGATAGAATTTCCTACAACCACTATCTGTATGGAGCACAAAAATTCTTATTTGATAATAAGAATTTTTCAGAGAATTCCTTCAAAAACCCTCTTTTTTTTTATAATTTGAGCCGAGGGTGATCGCTCTTAGAAAGATTTTTACTTCTTGGCTATAAAATAATCAACAGCTAACCATATATGCTTCATTGAAGCGGTGAATACATATATGGAAAAAACCTTTATATTACTCTGGTTTAACACTTCATTGATTTTTACTACATATGGGATACGCCTTTGGCGTAAAGCTGAGTCCCTTTGGCACACGCTGCGCTATCGCTTGACTCGAATGGCTACTCCCAAAATCAAAAACATTTCACGATACCACGAAACCATATAGCAAGAGGTCTAATGTGCGAGAAGTCCTTGGACAATCAATCTATTTTCCGAATCTATATCCTGTAAGTATCACTCATGGGCGCGTGGTGAGAGAAAGTAGATGTTGTCCCCAGCTTCAATCAAGGGAACTATAATTACATCAACTTTTTGAATGAGCAGGATATGTCCTATGGCAAGATTACAGAGTAAAGTTGCAGTAGTTACAGGTGCTGCATCTGGAATTGGAGCTGCTACTGCTAGATTATTTGCTAAAGAAGGAGCAAAGGTTGTTATCGCTGATATCAAAGAGGAAGCAGCAGACAAGGTAGCTGCAAGTATCTGCGAAAGTGGCGGAGAAGCAATCGCGATTACCACTGATATTCGCAATTCTAAGCAAGTTCAAAACTTATTCGAGAAAACAATTACTGTGTATGGTTCCCTCGATATTTTACATTGCAATGCGGGTCTGTTAATGGTTGGTTCTGCTGATACTCCAAGCGAAGAGCATTGGCATCAAGTAATCACTACCAATCTTACAGGAACCTATCTTTGTACCAAATACGGTATTCCTGAACTAAAAAAATCAGGTGGCGGAGTAATCCTCATTACCACCTCTGTTTCTGGCATGATGGGAGAACCAGATTTAATTGCCTACGATACAACCAAAGGTGGTCTAATCAACCTGATGCGACAGTTAGCAGTAGAATATGCCAAAGACGGCATTCGTGTTAATGGCGTTTGTCCCGGTTGGATAGATACACCCTTCAATGATCCAGTGTACGAATTAACTCCTTTAGACGAATCCTCCCTAGGAGATAGTATTCCCCTCGCTCGTCAGGGAATGCCTGAGGAAATTGCCCATGCAGCTCTGTTTTTAGCTTCCAATGAAGCTTCTTACATAACGGGACACAACTTAGTTGTAGACGGTGGTTTAACCGCTAAAATGTAGTTTTTTCTGTCGCTGGTACGCCATGAAGTTCGCAAAACCAATAAACCATATAACTTCAACTTAGAAAACTACTTTTCAGCAGAATTTTGCTTAACATAAGTTACTCAAATGTGAGTATATAAACCAATACATTTTGTCCACTACCTGAAGCAAATCCTAAGCCTGTAACACTTTACAGACAAAGCTTAGTCGCAATTTTAGTATTAATACAACTAATCAATAGTTTTAGTTAACTTATATTAAGTTGACAAAACTTTACCCTGTGCCAAGATAGTCAATAGGTATAAATTCTCATTCGGCTATGGCTAACACTCAATTTCCCTGGTTAACAGCCATTATTCTTCTTCCTCTAGCAGCCTCTTTATTACTTCCCCTGCTGCCAGACAAAGAGGGAAAAACAGTTCGCTGGTATGCTCTCGGTGTCGGTTTAACCAACTTTGCTCTAGCGATTTGCGCCTTGTGGTATAACTACGACTTACAAGGTAGTGGCTATCAACTCACAGAAACCTATTCTTGGATTCCACAATTAGGATTAAATTGGTCAGTGGGCGTTGACGGATTGTCAATGCCCCTTGTTGTATTATCTGCTCTAGTTACGACTCTAGCGCTCCTAGCATCCTGGAAAGTAAACCACAAACCCAAGCTATATTACTTCCTGATGCTAGTTCTCTACAGCGCTCAGATTGGCGTTTTTGTAGCTAAAGATTTATTATTATTCTTCCTCGCCTGGGAAATTGAGCTAGTCCCAGTTTATCTGCTCATCTCCATTTGGGGAGGACCAAAACGCCTCTACGCCGCCACTAAATTTATTCTCTATACAGCTTTCGCTTCTATATTTATTCTGGTTTCCGCCTTATTAATGGCGTTTTATGGCGATACCGTAACCTTTGACATGGCTGAGTTAGGGATGAAAAATTATCCCTTAGCCCTAGAAATGCTCGCCTATGTTGGCTTCCTCGTCGCCTACGGGGTCAAATTACCAATATTCCCTCTCCATACTTGGCTTCCCGATGCTCATAGCCAAGCTTCAGCACCTGTGTCCATGATTTTAGCTGGTGTGCTGCTCAAAATGGGCGGCTACGGGCTAATCCGCATGAATATCGAGATGCTACCCAATGCCCATATTAAATTTGCTCCCATACTCATCACCCTGGGAGTAGTCAACATTGTGTATGGTGCATTCACCGCCTTTGGACAAACTAACCTCAAGCGTAGGTTAGCTTCCTCCTCAATATCTCACATGGGCTTTGTACTGATTGGTATTGCTTCCTTCACAGAATTGGGGCTCAACGGTGCAATGCTACAAATGCTTTCCCACGGTTTAATTGCAGCAGCCCTTTTCTTCCTTTCTGGTGTTGCCTACGAGCGTACTCATACACTATTTATGGATGAAATGGGTGGTATTGCTAAGCAAATGCCTAAAGTATTTGCCCTCTTTACAGCGGCTTCAATGGCTTCTCTAGCCCTACCAGGGATGAGTGGTTTTGTGAGCGAATTGACAGTCTTTTTAGGAGTGACTGCAAGTGACGTTTATACCCCTGCTTTCAAAGTAGTGGTTGTCTTCCTCTCTGCTGTGGGCTTAATTTTAACTCCCATATACCTACTATCAATGCTGCGTCAGGTATTCTATGGTCAAAGGGATGCTAAATCCAAGTTAGATAGCTACTTCGCAGACGCTAAACCCCGCGAATTATTTATCACTGCTTGTCTGCTACTACCAATCATTGGTATCGGTTTATATCCTAAGTTGGCTACTAGCACCTATGATGTGAAGACAGTAGAAGTAGCAACTAGAGCGCGTGCAGCCCTACCGATTATCGCTCAAAGAGAAGATAGCGTTCAAGCAAAACTACCTGTATCCTTCTCCTCTCCTGCTTTAGTGGCACCTAGTTTCCCTGCTAACAGAACTCAGGCGATGCTAGATTGAACAGATTAGAATGCGGATACACTCTCAGACTCAACGTGAATAAAACCCCGCCCCACCAAAGCGCACCCCTCTCATCTCAGGAGAGGGGATTGGGGAGAGGTTTATACCTAGCTACTTAAGATTTCTTAACTCAAGTATTTACACCAAATCCCCATAGAAGTTAGTTAATCGAGACTCACCAACTTAAGCCTGCAAAGCCCATACCAAAGCCTCCGAAAGCGAGCGCGTATCAGGAGAATATTGTTAAAGGGAAACATCTCCAGGCTAAAGTATGGCAAAGCACTCTGAGTTGATGTTCCGTTAGTTGATATCAGTGATTTGTAATTAAAGCTCCTATCTCCCTAATATTAGTTAGGGAGATTCTTCTTTTTCCTGGCTCTAATTAGACTAGAGTGAATAACAATTACTTCTTGCTAACCAGATAAATAACTATGCCACGCACTCAGCGCAACGATAACTTCATTGACAAAAGCTTTACCGTTATGGCAGATATTATTCTCAAAATTCTGCCTACCAACCAAAAATCGAAAGAAGCCTTCGCCTATTATCGTGATGGAATGTCAGCCCAAGCAGATGGCGAATATGCAGAGGCTTTGGAGAATTATGAAGAAGCCCTAAAACTAGAGGAAGACTCTAACGATCGCAGCTATATACTCTACAATATGGGCTTAATTCATGCTAGTAATGGTGAGCATGATGTGGCTGTGGGATTCTACCATCAAGCAATTGATCTCAACCCTCGTATGCCCCAAGCTCTAAATAATATTGCTGTTATCTATCACTATCAAGGGGAAAAACTGGACTCAGAGGGACAAACAGAAGAAGCAGAGGCTTTATTTGACAAAGCAGCCGAGTATTGGAAACAAGCGATTCGCATTGCTCCGGGTAACTACATTGAAGCCCAAAACTGGCTCAAAATTACTGGACGCTCAAAGATGGATGTATTCTTCTAATCAGGATTAAATTTATGCTAGACAAAGAACAAGTGCGTAAGGTAGCTCATCTGGCTCGTTTGGAGTTAACACAAGAGGAAGAAACTCAATTTATACCCCAATTGAGTGGTATTTTGGAGTATTTTGAGCAACTAAGTGAGCTCGATACAGAAGATGTAGCGCCAACCACGCGAGCCATTGATATGAGTAATGTTGCTCGCTCTGATGAGCTACAAGTAAGTATAGAGCGCGAAGCTATGCTCGAAGTTGCTCCCGATAGCGATGGTGAGTATTTTAGAGTACCTCAAATCCTCACTACAGATGAATCTTGACCAACGCTTAGCAAGTCCCGTCGTTTTATGGCGGGAAAGCTGACTTTAGTTGAGATTAAGGCAACTATTGAGGATACGCCTGTCATTATCGCTGATCGCACTCAATTTCTCATAACCTTCAAGTCCTACGGTAAGATTTGCTTGGTTGTCAGATCTCGCAATCGGCGATTGTGTTACTAAAGCAATAGGGTAGGAAATTTTTTCTCCAGAGTAGGGTACAGTGAGAGTCAGATTCATTGCCTGATTACTAATATTGCCTTGGAAACAGGCAAACTCAGACAGAGGGAAGTAGGATGCGCCTATGACTTGATTCTGGCGCACTTGGAAGACAAGATATTCCTGACCAATTACTTCTGGCTCTGAAGAGCTACCATAGAGATAAGTTCCCTCTTCTAATTGAACCTGGCTCTGATTTGTTTGAGCAACTGCATCTTGAGTGGTTAGGGCTACATTCATTGAAAGTGCGCCACCACTAGCAAGCAGTGCTAAACTTCCCCATGAACGCAAATTGAGAATTGACAAATGCCAAGTCAATGATTTCCAAATTTGGTTTATTAACATCTTCCCCTTTTTCCCTCAGTTGTGTGAAGTAAGCAAAACTACTCAATTTGGACTCAAGATACTTATTTACTTGAAGCTGAGGGGCAAATCGGAAAGAGGAAACTCACTCAGCAACAACAAAGTAATGATTTAAATTATTAGTGCCACTAGAAGCTATCTGAATCACCTAGTGGCACTTGAGCAGCTATAAAAATTTTTTTCTATTACCAATGTAACTCTGTTGGTAGACCTAGGACTATCGGTCGTGACAGTTTTACTTCTGGACTATCTTTAGGGCAAAAACGGCTGCTAGTCGAAGTTAGAGCCAGCAGAATGGGGAAAAAGCGGTTAAAAAAACTTAAAGTAAGCCCGTAGACTCATAAAGTCGTCTCACAACAGCTATAATACGCTCACCATAACGGGGATCAGCAGCCCAACGCCCACTAATTTGCTCTACCAAAGGTGCAATACCCCTGGTGACAAAGCGAAAGCGAGGATCAACTTCTGGTTGCACTAAAGGCTCTAAACTGGCGTAGGCTTTGAGATGTTGAATTTGGGCGCGTACACCAATAGTAGCACTAGGAAAAGTGGCGGCTCTAGTTCCTGTGGCTGAGCCTAAGCCAGCAAAGTTGTTTTGTGCTGGTGTAATTGAGCCACTAAAGGTCAAAAAGCCTGTTTCCACACACATTTGACAGAAAGCGATGTCATAGTTCACTCCTTCTATGGCTGCTTCTTCACGGTAAATTCTGGGTAAATCAGGGAATTGATTCAAGGCATTTTCATTATTAGATTTGAGGAACATAATCAGTTGCACCTCTGAGGCTTTGCCATTACTCATAATTCTGTCCAAATCGCCGGGACAAATTGCCAAAACCGAGCGCAAAATTAAGGTTCTTGTTGGGGCTTGCCAACCTACAGAGACATTAAAGTCACGCAATTCCACTGCTTTAACGTAGACAATTCCTTGATATTGAATCAGCCTTACTGTAGGAATTTGCGTTAAATCAATACCAAGACGGTCTACTAGGTCAATGGGGATATAGGAGTTACTATTGACTAAGATTCCCTTCTCTGGATAACTCTGATTATTAAGGCTGATATCAATTATAGGATAGGTGACATCTGGTTCTTGATCAGGGAAAGAACCACCACCACTAGTTCCGGCGATATCATTACTAAAACTAACTAGTCCATCAGCTATACCCCGCGCCATCTCGCGACGTTGATTGATAATGAGATCGCGATCTTGGCTGTTAGTGAGGAAACCGACTTCTAAAAGCAAAGAGGGAATCGCAACTTGGCGACAAAAGGCGAGACTACCCACACCCGTTGCTGTGTCTGGTTTTGCCCCTCTACTGGGTAATTCTGGTAAGCGACGCAATAAAGCCAGAAGTAGTTGTTCGGCGTGTTGTTTACGTTCACTATTATTGGCAATATAGAAACAACTGGCACCGCGTACATTAGGATTAGAGAAGGCATCGGCATGAATTTCGAGAGCCACATCTCCTGTACGTGCCCTGGGGTTGATCCAGTCGATAGTTTGGCGTAAGGTAAGGTCATCGGGTACAGAAAGGACTTCTGCGCCACGAGAGCGCAATTCTGAGGCTATTTGATCGCGCAGCAGTATCATTTGTTGAGCTTCTGTGGTTCCACCTGCAATTGCTCCTGGATCGCTAGCACCTGTGGGTCCACCATGTCCAGCTGAAAGAAAAATTCTACCCATAGTTACTTTAATTTATACCCGTTGACATCCTCCCGTCGCTAAAAGCGAGGGATTCCTCCGCGAAGAAAAGATGAATAGCATCAATTATTCACTCTAACCTGGTTATTACCTCGAAAAAAGTTTTCTGTCCTAATTTAGCTATTCGGCGAGAAGCAAGAGCGTCCATAATCTTTGATTTGGAGTGGGACGGGGCGTTTAAACTTTTGAGGCAAAACCAAAAGTCAGCCCCTCATGAATCGCCAGTCAAGCAATAGGCTGCTCTTGGTTTTCAATTACTAGCTAAAGTATCGAAGCGTAAAGCAAGTCAGAAAAAAGGCAGTAAGGCTAGACGTAAACTAGCGTGTCGTGAGGCTAGAGTACACCAAAAAATAGCCAGAGCTAGAAAAGACCATGCCTACAATAGTGCCCATGTGCTACTAAAAACGGGCAAGACAGTTTTCTTCTATGAAAAGTTCAACCTCAAAGCTTTGACTAAACGGAATAATCCCAAGTAGGATAAGCAGGGTAACTATATTCCTAACAGACAGTTGGCAAAGTCAGGATTAAATAAATCCTGGTCTGACGCTGCTTTTGCTCAGTTCTTTTCTCTCCTTGGTTACATAGCCGAAAAAGCTGGGGCTAAGGCAATTGAAGTAAATCCTGCTTACACTTCTCAACTATTGAGTTACAAGGACGAGTTTGTCTTTACTGATTGCAGTATTCGAGAGTATTGGGATGAACAATTAAAGCTTAATATTGACTATGATATCTCATCAAGCATCAATATTAAACGAGTGGGGCTGGGCTTGTTCTCCACTATAAAACGCCTTAGGGGGAATCCTGTAGTGATTGAATCTGCTACTAATAGTACCCTAAAGGAAGTTCTGCTTGTCCATCAATTTTGGTCAACTCAGAAGCCTACGGCTGTACGCGAAGCGTCAGCGTAGGTAAGTCACGAAGAAACACAGGGTACTAAGGCAGGTAAACTTTAAAGTTAGCTCATATTTTCACTCCCCCAATCAACCATTACAGAGGACTATTATGTACAATTTTCTCCCTATTGCCTATTTCCAGCAATCATTTATTCCCTTCACGGAAGCGAAAATTTCGATTGCAACTCACGCTTTGCACTATGGTACAGGAGCTTTTGGTGGTTTAAGGTGTATTCGCGATCCTCAAAACCCGCAGCAATTTTTGCTTTTTCGGTTGGATCGTCACTGCAAGAGATTAAGCAATAGTGCTAGGTTCATGTTTTATGACCTGCCAGCAGATAAAATTCAAAGTATTATTGTTGAATTTGTTAAAAAAAATCAGCCCCAAACATCTTTTTATATTAGACCTTTTGTTTATACTTCAGATTTAGGTATTGCTCCACGTTTACACAAGATTGAGAAAGACTTTTTTGTTTATGGTTTGGAGTTGGGAGATTATTTGTCTCCTGATGGTGTCAGTTGTAGGATTAGCTCCTGGTATCGTCAAGAAGACCGTAGTTTTCCTTTGCGCGGTAAAATTAGTGCGGCTTATATTACTTCTTCTTTGGCGAAAACAGAGGCTGTGGAATCGGGTTTTGATGAGGCGATTTTGATGAATTCTCAAGGAAAGGTTTGTGAAGCTTCGGGAATGAATATTTTTATTATTCGTGAGGGAAAAATTATTACTCCTGGACCAGACCAAGATATTTTAGAAGGAATTACTAGGGATAGTGTGCTGCAAATTGCTCAAGATTTAGGCATAGAAACTGAGCAGAGAGCGTTAGATAAATCTGAGTTATTGATTGCTGATGAGGTTTTTCTCAGTGGTACTGCAGCTAAGGTAACTCCAGTGAAAAGAATTGAGGGTTATCAGTTACCTGAAAGTAAGCCTATTACCACAAAAATTCGCGAAAAGCTGGTCGCGATTACTGAAAATAGGGTCCCTGAGTACAAAGATTGGATCTATACTATCCCTGTTTAAATTAATAAGTTAAAGCAGTTTGAAAATTGCTGATTTAAACCCTAAGGTACTGTAAATTTTGCTCACTTGGCACTACCTTGGGGTTTCGCTTATTAGTTTAATAAGCAAGCGACAGGAAAGATTAAATACTCAAGGAAAAATAGTTTCCAAATAAACTGATAAAAGCTGGCGATCGCCTGTTTTTGTTGTAAGTCGACGTTTCGGCTGCGCCACCAAAGTAAACTAAGTAAAACGAAGTGAGTGATAGTAATAAAAGTTGAATTTGCTTCTTTTAGCCAAACAAATCCAGCCAGAATAATACCTAGATAACAAACAGTAATTATGGCACAGGCAATATTGAATACAGATTTTTTCCCCAGAATAATGGTGAAGGTTGTAATGTTATATTGTTGATCTCCTTCAAGATCGGGGACATCTTTGAAAATTGCGATCGCCACAGTGAATACGACAATAAAAAAAGTTAAAACCCAAACTGTGGCAGGCAATAATACTTGATTATCTAGCTGTTGTCTGAAGTGCAAAAACAAACCTAAATTAACAATCACACCTCGTACAGTAAAAATACAAAATGCAGCCCAAAAAGGAAATCTTTTTAACCTAATTGGAGGTAGAGAGTAGGCTGTTCCAATTGCTAAACTTATACCAACTGTTGCTAATAGCCAAATTCCCAATCCAGCAGCTAGTAAGATGGCTGTAACACAAGTAATTCCAACAATCCATCTTCCCTGTCGCAGAGAAAATTCCCCCGCAGCAAGAGGTAGGTGAGGTTTATTAATTTTGTCAATTTCAAGATCTTGGAGTTGGTTGAGTCCGACAATATAAACATTACCGCACAAACAAGCTAACCAAGTTCCCAAAAGTTGTCCTAGATTGGTGGGGTTAATGCTGCTATGGGTAGTGGCCAGAGCAATGGTGTATAAAGCCAGTACACTTAAAGTTGTACCAATAATTGTGTGAGGACGAGAAAATTTCCAGAGACTGTAGAACCAAGGAAGGGGTTGTTTGAGCAGATTTTTGGGGTAAGATGCAGAAAATTGGCTCATAAAAGCAAGAGTTGAAGCCTACAGGTCTAGATTACACGTTCTCCGCTATGTTGGCTCCGGCGCGTCAACCATAGAAGTAATCGCTTATCCTTAATTTTTTCTATGGCTAATTTGCCTTATTTTTATCTATGAAAGTCTTATCTGGTATAAATTTGTGTTGGTCAATGCTAGTTGATTGCCCCTATGAGGGCAACTATCATACATAATAAAAAAATGGTGGTTGTGGGTTAGCCATGAATGAGCTAGAAAAATGTTATCTATTATTAGATCTAGAGCCTGGAGCTTCTTTGGAAGAAGTTAACCAAGCTTATAAAGATCTGGCTTTTATTTGGCATCCAGACCGCATTCCCAAGGATAACGGAAGATTGCTACAAAAAGCAGCCGAAAAAATTAAGCAAATTAACCACGCTCGCGATCAGTTACGCTCTGAGAAAAGAAATAACGGTTACAACAAAAATCGCCATCACAATCCATCCCCATCACCTACTCCACCCCAGCCATCGCCACGATACCATCAAAGAGCGAAAAATAGCTACGGATACTCTTCTTCATATTCCTATCGTAAACCTCAAGAGCAAGCTCACCACTCCTACCGTAGACCCCATGAGCAAGCTTACCATTCCTATCGTAGACCCCACGAGCAACCATCCTACAACAACCACAGCCAGAAACAGAAGCAAGCTAAAGAATCTCGTCGTGATCTCAGTGGTGCAGATTTTAGTGGTGCAGATTTGCAGGAAAAGGATTTTTCGGGAAGAAATCTCACTGGTGCTAACCTGAGCAATGCTAACCTAAGTGATGGCTTTCTGCATAAAGTAAACTTGGAGGGTGCTAATTTGCAGCGAGCAAAACTTTTTCGAGCTAACTTACTCCAAGCAAATTTGAGAAATGCTAATCTGCGGGAGGCGAATTTGATTGGTGCAGATTTAAGTGGTGCAGATTTAAGTGGTGCAGATTTAAGTGGTGCGAAGGTGGTAATTGGAGACCGAGTTATGGTAAAACTAACCGGAGCTATCCTCAAAGGAGCAACTCTACCGGATGGCTCAATTCACAGTTAGTTTAACGGCTTCTAGTTGTTTGTTGTTGCTCAATTTCACTATTGTGATTCTCTTTGCAGCTCCTAATCTTGTCTCAAAATCTCTTTGAGGAAGACTATACCAAGTCCAGTTTCACTACACTATGCTCACAAAAAGTATGAGAGTAGGGAGAGACAATATCATGTCCATCTAACTAGTTACGATAAGATTAATTATGCACCAAGCCTCAATTTCTTCTTTTGTCAAAAGTGTTAATTAAAGCTATAGCGCTACGCGCAAGGCAGGGGGCAGAGGTATACTGTGAAAAGGTTTTAGGACTTGAGCTTGACAAACACGTTAATACCTAGCGCTATATATCGTAAGCAATTATCCGAACTTAAATATTATTGATAAGTAGTCTTGGAAAGTGGACTTGGTATTAACTAGTCTTGAAGTTTTTTTTGCACCTTTGCGATTGTTAACCCCAGTTTATTCAGTAGTGGTGTTCTGATTCATCTTCGTTTCCATTGATTGCGCTGCTATATTTTTAAGTAATTCCATAGACCAACCAGTGCTGTCTACTAAACCATTAATGTATGTTTCCATCATCAGTGCCATATTGATAGACAGAATTTTACCTACTGAAATACTTAAGGCTTCAATTTTGGCACTATCTCCAGGAAACTCTTTTTCGATAGCGGCGGTAATGTACTGAAATAACATTCCATACATACTTAAAACATAACGTTGGTCAATTTTATTTAACACGTGTACCGAACCAATCCGAATCAAATCGTTCGCATAGCTTTGGTCATAATTACCTACAAATAAATTCTCAAACCAATTTATCAGTGTACTTTTGAGTTTCTGGGTGCGTCCCGTTTCTTCTTGGAGAATTTTTTTAGTTGTTTTTAAGTTGTGAAGATGACCATAGAATTTCTCAGTTAAAGGCTGAGAATATTGTTTCATTAAACTACTGAGGCTCGCCAGATTCGCCACATCTTCACTTGAGAAGTTAGTTAAGGCTTTCATCTCTTCGTAGAGTTTTTCTTTAGCTTCTGGTGTCAGCATAAACATGTTCCTTAATCTAAATAATTTTAATCTTCCTCATGCTCTTGTTTGCCGGATTCGACTTCTGTCGCTTTGAGGTAGTCGCTCAAACTTAGCACAACATAACTAAAAGGTTTCAAAACTTTTAGCTCAATTAAAGGGACAATTAGTTATTATTTTTATACCTAGATATCTCAGTAAAAATAACCCTAGGCATTTTTCCCCGAAAGGGCCCCGAAGCCCATTTTTTAAAAGAAAACAACGGATGTTCATAGGTAGGAGGGATAGCGGCCCAACGCTTTGTTATTTGTTGTTTGACAAACAACCAACAACTAACAACTAACAACACGAAATTACTTGTGCTTTAGCCGGGGGATGAGTTAACTGTGTTTGTGCTAGTGTTGGAGAAAAGCGGATCTGGAAGATTTTGTCTTACTCTCTCTTCTGTTTACTAACATACTGCCCGTGAATATTAACGCTGTAGGGTATGAGGTAGGTTAAAATCCCTGAAACCCACCTTTGCGCAGTCATTTGTCTTTGGACTAAAGCTGTGCCGTGGTTGATAGTAAATAGTAGTGAACCTACTATTGCTGCAACCTTCATCGCAGTAGGCATTAACTGTGGATCAACTAAAGCAGGGAGAAATTTTAAGAAGCTTTGCATATTAGTTAACTGTTATTGAAAATTAAATCTGCTTTAAGATCGCAGATAAAATAATAGGACATTTCCGAAAGCTGCATCTTTAGCAAACAATAGCCCATGATGAATGTACTTGTGGAAAAACTATTCGCACTCCGTCAAAGAGCCTACCTCGTAATTGATCGCAATTTGCTGATTGTGGAAAAATCTTCTGGAGTGGAAAAGTTTACTGAAACTGTCCAGGAGGTTGAAATTGGTCAGGATATTCGTTTGTGGTTTCCAGAATTAGTTGGCTGTGAAGAAGTTATTGCAGCAATTTGGACTGGAGAGGAAAATATTTTTGAATTGCCAGGAATTACGAAAAAGCTATCTCAAGATGACAATTTTTATTTTGACCTTTATATACTAGCAGGTAACTCTAGGGAAAATGAGGAAAGATATTTATTTGTTATCCTAGAAGATGTGACAGAGAACATGATTTTTAGGCAGCAATTAACTCAAAGAGAAAACGAAGCTTATTTACTTCTCAATGAATTAACTAATGCCAAGGATTATATTGATAAAATTGTTAATTCTATGGCTGATGCCTTAATTGTGACTTCGGAAGAGGGAATAATTAGAACTGTTAATCCTGGTGCTGTTAATTTGTTCGGCTATAGTAAAAAAGAACTAATTAACCAGCCAATATCTCTGATTGTTAGTGAGGACTTTTGTCAGCAATCGAGAAGGCAAAATATTGGTAGTAAAAGTTCAAATAATTATTTTGTTGAGGCTAACTGCTCGACTAAAACAGGTGTAGAAATTCCTGTGGCTTTCTCTTGCTCTACAATTCAAATTGATGCAGAAGAAGAAGGTTTAATTTATATTGGGCGAGATATTACAGAACGCAAGCGCTACGAAGCAGCAATTACTAAATTAAATAGTGAACTCGCAGATCGTGTTAATGAAAGAACCCTGGAACTGCGTCAAACTATTGGTAATTTAGAACAAGAAATGGCGGAGCGAAAACAAGCAGAAACAGCACTGCAAACAGCTAACGAGCAACTACAAGCTGTACTGGATGCTGTCCCTGGATTTATTTCTTGGGTTGGCTTTTCTTGCCCAGACCAGGAAACGGGAAAATATTTGTGTTACTTAGGAGTAAATCAACAACTTGCCCGTGTTTGTAACTTAACACCAGAGGAATTTAGAGGGAAAAAATTAGGCTTTTTAGATAATAGTTCCCAGTTTTCTGAACTAATAAATCAGTTTATGCATGGCGTTGCTAGTTCAACCTCTCAAGTAATTGATGTTAATCTCCAAGGTTCAGTTTACGATTATTTGATCGTGGCACAAAAATATCAGCAAGGTCAAGCAGCGGTGTCAGTAGGAATTGATATTACTGAGCGCAAACAAGCTGAAGAAGCCCTGCGTAAAAGTGAGAGAAAGTTCCGTGCCATTTTTGATCAAACCTTCCAGTTTATCGGCTTACTGCAACCCGATGGGACAATAATTGAAGCCAATCAAACTGCCCTCGACTTTTTTGGCGTTACTCAAGAAGAAGCAGTGGGTAAACCTTTGTGGAATGCTTGTTGGTGGGCAATTTCAGGAAATACCAAACAGCAACTAAAACAAGCAATTAAACAAGCTGCCAAAGGAGATTTTGTACGTCGGGAAATAGAACTTTTGGGAGCTGATTCTGAGGTAGTAACTATCGATTTTTCCCTCAAACCAGTTACCGATGAGCAGGGAAAAGTGGTATTGTTAATTCCTGAAGGACGGGATATCTCTGAACGCAAGTTAGCAGAACAGGAATTGCAACGCCAAAATTTACGTTCGCAACTCCTCTCAGAAGTCACCCTTAAAATTCGTCAATCCCTAGATTTAGAGGAAATCCTTCAAACTACTGTACAAGAAGTACAGTATCTACTGCAAGCAGACCGTGTCTTGATTATTGAACGTCCAGAAAATACAGCAGCATTTGTGGTAAAAGAATCTGTATTACCCGGTTTACCAGCAATGCAAGGTCAGGTACTTAGTGGTCATTGCTTTGACTTTGACCAAATGGAACAATATCATCATGGCAGAGTTTGTGTCATCAGTGATCTCAACCAAGTTACCATGAATTCAGCTTGCAAAGAGCGATTGGAGAACTTAGGAGTTAAAGCTAGACTAGTTGTACCCATCCTAATTCAAGAGGAAAGTTGGGGACTATTAATCGCTCATCAATGCAATGCACCTCGACAATGGACAAGCTTTGAAATTGAACTATTGCAACAGTTAGCAGACCAAATTGGTATTGCTCTATCCCAAGCTCAACTACTTTATCATCTAGAAGAGATGGTAGCAGCTCGAACAGCACAGTTAACAGAAGCGAATCTCCAGTTGCATCGCAGTGAAGAACAATTACGTCTCATTGCTGATAATTTACCAGTTCTCATCGCCTATGTCGATGCACAAGAGCGCTATCGCTTCAATAATCAAGCTTATCAAGAATGGTTTGGTATTTCTCCCACTGCTGCGGTGGGATGTAAAGTGCAAGAAGTTATCGGTGAGAAACTCTACCAACAACAACAAAAGTATATTGCTTCTGTTTTAACTGGTTCCCGTGTCACCTTTGAAAGTGAGATTCCTTGCATTGATGGTAAGTTACGCGATTGTAGCAATGTTTTAATTCCCCACTATGTTAATGATGATGAAGTGAGAGGCTTTTTCACTGTTGTCATTGATATTAGTGACCGCAAAGTGGTAGAAAGAATGAAGGATGAATTTGTCTCTGTCGCTAGTCACGAGTTGCGTACTCCTCTAACCTCCATTCGTGGTTCCCTGGGACTATTAGCTACGGGTCAATTGGGAGAATTATCAGCTAAAGGCCAACGTTTACTGGATATTGCTGTTAATAACACTGATCGTCTCAGTCGTCTGATTAACGATATCCTCGATTTAGAGAGGATTAAATCTGGTCGTGTCAAAATGGCAAAACAGCCTTGTGAAGCTTTATCGTTGATGAAACAAGCTAAAGAGGTGATGCAGTCGATGGCGGATAAAGAGCAAGTTCAACTGCGCTTAGAAGTAGCATCAGATATTTCTAATATACCTTTGTGGGCAGACCCAGACCATATTTTGCAAACTCTCACTAACCTTGTTAGCAATGCGATCAAATTTTCTCCTCCTGCTAGTATAGTCACTCTTAATGCTACCCCTAATAGCAAAGAAATTCTGTTTCAAATTAAAGATCAAGGTAGAGGTATTCCCCAAGATAAGCTAGAAAGTATTTTTGAACGCTTCCAACAGGTAGATGCTTCCGATTCCCGTAAAAAAGGAGGTACAGGTTTGGGTTTAGCCATTTGTCGTCAAATTGTGGAGCAACACGACGGTAAAATCTGGGCAGAGAGTATTTTAGGAGAGGGTAGTTGCTTTTGTTTTACTTTACCCCAACCAAAACCCAGGGAAAATCACTATGACAAATAAACATGTTTTATTAATCGACGACGAAGAAGACATTCGCGAAATTGCTCAACTGAGTCTGGAAATGATCGCAAATTGGGAAGTTTCTGTCGCTAGTTCCGGTAGGGAAGGTATTGAAAGAGCAAAAGAAATCATGCCTGATGCTATTCTTTTGGATGTTATGATGCCTGATATGGACGGTATTACAACTTTCAAGGAATTACAAGCTAATCCGAATTTACAGAAATTACCAGTGATTTTCCTAACAGCTAAAGTTCAACCGACAGAGACGCGGACATTGCAAGAACTAGGTGTAGGTTATATTAGTAAACCCTTTGATCCTCTCCAGTTAGCTTCTCAGGTGGCGGAAATTTTGTGTTGGAAATTGTAAGTGAAGCACAGAGAACACAACCTATGAACTCAGATTCAGAAAATGCCCTAAGTTAACCTTTTTTTCTATTATCTAATAACTGTAAATCTTGATTTTTTAACTGTTAAAATTATCAAGATAATCAGGAATATTTAAAAGTGGTAAGCAACAAATTTTTCTTGTCAGACTTGTATAGAACTACGCACATAAATTAGGACAAAATGAATCAGTTAAAATTAACTCATCCCTCGGCTAAATCACGAGGGATTTCGTGTTGTTTGTTGTTAGTTGTTGGTTAAAAGTCAAATAACAAAGCGGTGGGCGGCTATCCCTCCTACGTATAAACATCCGTTGGTTTCTTTGAAAAAATGGGCTTCGGGGCCCTTTCGGTGAACAAGAAATAGTAAACAGGGAACAGGTAAATGTCTTAACTTAACCCCGTAGCGCTATACTTGTTCAGTTGCTTGTCTTTTTGTCTTCTTCTAATCACAAATCCCCTTAGTACAGAAAGTAAAGAACATTAGGTTCAATAATAATATCGTAGTTAGTTTATGTACTCCTGTCTTGTAGCAGTTTTCAGTTGAGTAGACACCAACATTAGCTCAGCTAAGATTGATTATTATTTATGCTAGTTACATACTGTAGTTCATTCATTTGAAAATCGCTGTAATAGCGCATTTGCTTTCCAGATTTTCGATAGGTTATTACAGCACAAAACATTTTTACAAGGTTTCTCGTGAAGAGTACGGGTAACTTCATCAAATCTTCACAAGTATTGAGCTCAAATCTAATGACATTCAGTAAATTTGGGTTTAATATTGGATTCAACTAGAACTAAGTGGTATTTCGAAACATCTACCCAAACAATAAATTATAGTAAGTAGTTTTCGCTATAACTGGGGACTGCAAAGGCATTTACATAAACGCACCAGGGCAAGAAATAAACCAGTACTACTACGGTAGTTCAAGCTCATTTATGCGTAATAGTAAGCAAGTGATAGAAAAAGATACAGTAATTGTAGCCTCAAAAGAGCAAATCTCCTCTGAAGTAGGTGGAGAATCAGTAATTTTAAATCTCCAGTCAGGAGTCTATTTTGGCCTAAATAGTGTTGGTCTGTGTGTGTGGAATTTAATTGATCAACCTACAACTTTCGCTGATATCGGTAATGCTCTTTTAGAGAAGTACGATGTAAAATTAGAACAATGCAACCATGATCTCCGTAACCTTTTAGAAGAACTACACAATCAAGGCCTAATAGAGATAATGACAAATCCGGTTTAACTATACTACTTTTTTAAAAAGTAGGTAGGGATTGTTTACAAGTAGTCTTTGAAAAGTGGACTTGGTATTACTTTGTCTTAGTAAAGACAACTATGAGCTCATGCTTGGGTAGAAAATCAGGTAAAAATTGTGATTGGCAATTCTATGGATTTAACTCGCTGCAATATTTTGCCATTACTTGAGATACCTAGATAACTTTAATTGTTTATTTCATGGAGGTGATGCCGATAAAAATATTAGGCTTCGATTGATAGTGTCTTTTTTTATGGATAAATTACTTTCTCTAAGGAAATGGAAATAATGAGCAAAAAACAGACTTATATTGCCCCTGAACTAACTATCTATGGCAACGTCGAGGAAGTTACTCTCAACCGCTTAGGACGTAAAAAACGAATTGTTCTTCGGCATATTAAGAGGCGTTTGAGACGTAAAAAGATGCCTTCTTAAACATTAAGAGCGCTCCAAACGATAGGTGGCAATTTCCCACCTATCCTGATATTTGTATGTTCTATAAATGACAGTAATTAAGCTCATCAGAGGTCACAAACGTCTGTAATCCTAGATTACTATTGATTACCTGATAAATGTACTCTTGATTTCTACTTTAACCCCATAAGTCCTCAATCATCAACTTAGCATGATGAATTTAGATATTACTTATTATTGATTATTGAAAAATGTTCACCTATCTAGCCTACGGTTTAATAATTAATTCTGAATTAGAACTACCAGAGTTATTAGTAAGTAAAGGTAATCCTGATGTTACCATCAGACTTGGGAAATTAACACCACCAACCCTCAAACCAACTAACAGTGAATGTCACTGCAGTATCACCCCAGAAGAAGCATATTTGTGGTGGTTAGAAGGGGGAACTTTTTTAGTGCGCGGTGGACGAGAAATTATTATTGATCCTATTACTAATGTAGAGGAAAAAGTCCTGCGTCTGTTCCTTTTGGGAGCTGCTTTAGGGCTACTACTTCATCAAAGGAATTTGTTAGTGCTTCACGCCAGCAGTGTTGCGATTAATGGTGGTGCAGTAGCTTTTATCGGTGAGAGTGGTATGGGTAAATCTACTACTGCAGGAGCCTTGCAACAACGAGGACACAGGATTCTCTCTGATGATGTAACCGCAGTATCTGGAGAAAAACAAACTCAGCCACTAATTGTACCTGGTTTTCCCCAACTGAAACTTTGGCCTGAAGCCGCTGTTTCTCTGGGTAGCGCCCCAGAAACCCTACCTCTACTCCATCCTGAAGTAGAAAAACGTCATTATTGCGTGAGGGAAAGCTTTGTCCCGATATCTTTACCTCTCAAATGTATTTATGTTTTAGAGGAGGGAGAAAAGTTGGCAATTAAGCCTTTAGACACTGCTCAAGCTCTCGCTGAATTAATGAATAATTGGTATTGTGCTCGTTTTGGCACTGCAATACTAGAAGCTATGGGCATTTCCTGGCACTTTCTCAAGTGTACACAACTTCTCAATCACGTCCCTATTTATTATCTGCAACACCCCTATTCCTTATCGTTATTAAGTGATGTTGCCAAGTTGCTAGAGGAGCATAATCAAAGTTTATGGCAACCAGCAATAGTTTAAGCAGTAAACTCCAGAATCGCTTGTATCTTCTGCCTGCACTGCGCCTGGTTTGGCAAAGTGGAGCTAAGTTGACTATTGCCAGGATCGCACTCCTGATCTTACAAGGAGTTTTACCCCTGATAGCGATCTATCTAAGTAAATTAGTTGTTGATACCATCGCTGCTAACCTTAATAGTGTTAATCAAGAAGCTGCTTTCCGTCAAGTTTTGCTGCTATTAATTTTGGCTGGTGTTGTTACTATAATTATCAATTTTTGTAGTGCCCTAACTGAAATAGTAGAAACCGCCCAAGCAGAAAAAGTTACCAACTATATGCAAAGTATTCTCCATGTCAAATCAACTGAGGTGGACCTGGAGTGTTATGAAAATCCACAATACTATGATATTCAACAACGGGCGCAAGAAGAAGCCCCCTATCGCCCGACAGAAATTCTCAATCGCTTGACACAGGTTGGTCAAAATGGGATTTCTCTGGTAGCGATTGTCGGTTTATTATTATCATTACATTGGAGTTTAGCTTCAATTTTATTGATCGCTTCCCTCCCGGCAGTGGTGGTGCGCCTTAAATATGCGAAAATGCTCCATCGTTGGCAGCATCAATGGACACCAGTAGAACGACAGGCAGATTATTTGGACTGGTTACTAACAGAAGATACCTATGCCAAAGAAATTCGTCTTTTTGATTTAGGTAATCTGTTTCGTCAACGTTTTAATGCGATTCAGGAAAAGTTATATCACTCCAAAATGAGGCTGGTGAAAAAGCGATCTTTTGCCTATTTTTTGGCTCAAGGAAGTTCAGGAGTTGCCCTACTAGTTACCTATGGCTTAATTATTAACCAAACAATCCAAGGTAGTTTGCAATTAGGAGATTTGGTTTTATACCATCAAGCATTTCAAAGAGGAAGAAATGCTCTCAAATTTCTACTAGTTGGTTTATCGGGTTTATATGAAGACAATTTATTTCTAGCTAATGTGTATGAATTCCTGGAATTTAAACCCAAAATTGTGACACCACAAAACCCGAAACCATTACCTCAAAAAATGGAGGCAGGTATTGTTTTTCATCAAGTTAGTTTCAATTATCCTAATACAAATCGCCAAGCGATCAAGGAAATTAATCTAACAATTAAACCAGGAGAAACCATTGCCTTAGTAGGGGAAAATGGTTCAGGTAAAACTACTTTGGTGAAGCTGCTGTGTCGCCTGTATGAACCCAAAGTTGGTCGTATTACCCTAGATGGGATTGATTTACGGGAATTCGCGACTAACGACTTACGTCGCCAAATAAGCGTTATTTTCCAGGATTACGCCCAGTATAATTTAAGCGCTCAGGAAAATATTGGCTTGGGTAATCTTGATTTACTCACCACTCCCGAAAAAATTAAACGCGCCGCCCGTCACTCTGGCGCTGATAGTGTCATCCGCAATTTGCCTCAAGGTTACGATACAATTTTAGGTAAGTTATTTGACCAGGGCGAAGAATTAAGTATTGGTCAATGGCAAAAAGTTGCGCTTGCAAGGGCTTTTCTGCGAGATTCCCAAGTAATCATATTAGATGAACCAACCAGCGCAATGGATCCTCAGGCGGAATATGAGGTGTTTCAAAAATTTCGCCAATTAATTAAACATCAGGCAGCGGTTTTAATTAGCCATCGTTTATCCACAGTCAGAATGGCTGATTGCATCTATGTGATGGCGCAGGGTGAAATAGTTGAAAGTGGTACTCACGAAAAACTAATGCAATTGGGCGGAACCTATGCCCATTTATTTGAAACCCAAGCACAAAATTATCAATGAATCCAAAGCCCGAAATTCAATTAATCCTTAGTTGCGCCCGTACTCAAGTCAATGATGCCACAAAAAGAGAAATTAAACAGCTTCTAGAGCAAAATTTAGATTGGGATTATGTGCTCGAAACAGCAGCCTATCATGGCGTTTTGCCTTTACTATATCAGAACATAAATTCGATTACTTCGGAGAGCATACCTCCAAATATACTGAAGAAGTTGCGCTACGAATTCCACAGTAATGCTTTACACAACCACCTCCTGCATCAAGAGTTAGTTCGGGTAATACAATTTCTCGAGAAGCACAAAATCAAGGCGATTCCCTTCAAAGGTTCTGTTTTAGCAGCTGCGGTTTATGGTAAATTGACGCTGCGAGAGTTTAGTGATTTAGACTTGTTGGTTTCTCCACAAGATTTTGCCAAAGCAAAGCAACTATTGGAATCTGGTGGAGGATATCATAGTACTTTCGATTGGTGCTTTTTCAGTCCAGATGTGGAAGCGAAACATCTGCGCACTTGCGGGGAATATTCCTTAACTCACAATGACAGCGAAGTTTTTATTGATTTGCACCAACAATTAACACCCACATCTTTCCTCGCTTTTGCGGTAGATTTTGAGGACTTGCAGCAGCGCTTAAAACCAGTCTCTATCGGTGAATCAACTTGCTATAGCTTCGGGGAAGAAGACTTATTACTTTATCTTTGTGTTCATGGTAGCAAAGAAGGTTGGCGCTGTTTAAAATGGGTTTGCGATTTGGCACAATCATTAACTGTTAATTCCCATATCGATTGGTTGCAACTGCAACAGCGGGCTCAAAATTTAGGCTGTGAACGCATGTTAAACCTAGGTTTAATCTTAACTGCTCAATTACTCAACCAACCTTTACCAGCAGCCATGGAATTAGCAATTGAGACTGATACCACCAGTCAAAAACTAGCTAACAAAATTACCAAAGAAATATTTAGAACCCCGCAACAATTAACTTCTAGTCTTGATTGGCAAAAATTTTACTTACATCTGCGAATACTCAGTAGTTTCCAACATCGAACTTATTACTGTTTCCACTATTTGCATCGCTGGCTAACCGAGCCCTGGAAAAAGTTACTACAACCCACAGCAAACGACCGTAAATGGCTAAGTTTACCTTCTTCATACTACTTCTTATACTATTTTCTTAGACCTGTGAGATTATTGCAGCAGTTAGGACAAAAAAACGCCTTTTGATACTCTAGAACATTGAGGCAAAAAACATAGGGAGATAGGGTGAGAAGTACAGACTTCTGACCAAGCTCGATTTTGGATTGTTTAGCTCCTACACTTCCCAAAGAGAAACAATCCAGCATCTAGTTTTTGATTTAGGGCAACTAGACAATAATTGAACTTTTGTAACTATTTTTCTGTCCGATATTAGAAAAGAGTTTGTCATCAAAGAGTTTTACGGATCGATAGAGCTCGAAAAAAAATTAGCTCTAACTCAAAAAATTCATAAATCCTTCCTTTCAATCGTTATATATAAAAGACGAAAATACGACGAAAGGAGGAACTAAGTATGCCAGAAGATAACAAGATTGTTCGCGCCGCTATTCATCCAGGAATTGGAATTGCTCGCGTGGGCAACAGTCTGGCTGAAGGTGATGAAGGCTCTTATATTGGACCGCAAGTTACCAATCCCCCAGCCAAAAAACCTGAGTTTTACCGTGACGGATCAGGCGCTTTGAAGCGCGAAGCTGCTCAATTCCGAATTTATGGTTATAACGCTGCGGGTGAAGTAGTTAAGGAATTAACAACACAAGATACAGAGAATAAGGTAACAATAACCTGGTCTGCACATCTTGCGAACAAAAAAGCAGCTTGGTATCAGTTTCAGTTAGCCTTAGATATTCCTGAAGCTAAAAAGGCACGTCCAAGTAAGCTACGAAATGAGAAGGTGACAGGTGAACAGAGAAATAAGCTAATTCTTGACCCCGGTTGCATCGAGATTTCTGAACCAAGTCAGCAGAAGCAGCTTTGCGTTGCTGCTAGAGAAAATTACTGGGAACAAGAAATTTACCTAGGTGAGCTCATAACTGATGAATGTGGTCGATTAAAGGTATTAGGAGGACTTGGAAAATCCGCATCAAAAGATGGCAGCCAAGCCACAACCTTTGCAAATAATAATGGTTGGTACGACGATACCAGCGATGGACCAATAACTGCAACAGTTACAATAGATGAGCAGCCGATTTCTGTAGATCCAGCTTGGGTTGTAGTTGCTCCACCGAACTACGCACCCCAGCAGAAATCAGTGCGGACGATGTACGATTTGATGACAGATGTCTATATTCAAGCTGGGATTCTGCCATTACCAGAAACAGTTTCTTTCACTAAAGATATCCTGCCCATATTCCTGCGTATGAGTAACCTGGAGTGGGTTAACAAAGGCTTTGCAGCTCAATTTGGCTGGGAAAGTCCCTATTATTTTCAGGACTCAAAATGGATCGAAACTCTAGCAAGTAAATCTGACTTGCAAAAAGAATTACGCCAACAGCTTGCTAATATGTTTCGTGAATATAAGCGAGATGGTAAAGCTCCCCAGCCTTGGCCTTGGGTGTATGGTGATGCCATGAATGTACCTCCAGCCAATACACCGCGCCAAAACGCTAAGTTGACAGATACGCAACTAAATATGCTACAGCGTTGGGCTGATGGGGATTTTATTGACGATCGCTCCCAACCTAGTTATCAAAACATTGAAAGGGTACCTCTAGAAGAGCAGCCAGCCATGCTTGATCGCGCTGCTTTAGACTTTTGTCTGGCTGATGCATTCCACCCTGGTTGCGAAATGACTTGGCCAATGCGTCATCCAACTATGTATATGTCTCCGTACCGAATTCGGCATCTTTCACAAGGCCAAGGAAAGATGGATTATGGCTCGCAACTGACTCCTGAAGTTTGTCTATCGGAAGACGGACCTCTCTATGCACAAAGTCCCGGTGACATCACCCGCTGGATGGCTATTCCTTGGCAAACCGATACTGCAAGTTGTCGCTCTGGATACTATGCAGGCTACGGAAAGGAATACGATCCTTATCTACCTACGTTTTGGCCAGCAAGGGTTCCCAATCAAGTGCTTTCCGAAGAAGATTACGATATCGTAATTAATTCAAAGGCAGATATAAACTTGCGAAAGCAAGCATTTAACAATCGCTCTAGCTGGTTTAGGACTTTAGGTAGCGGGGACTATAAATCACAGATTAACTATATGATCAATAATTTCGATCATATGGGTATTGTTGAGGTCAAAGATGGTCCCACAGATACAGATGAAGACAATAATCGGTATTTCCCAGAAAAAATACAAGTAGAAATACGGGATGAAGGTGCACTTCAAGCTGAGACAAAAAAAATGAATTTGACTAGTGAAGATACCGTCACAGCCATCAATGAGTTCAACAAAGACATCGAAAAAATCAATCGTTTCCCTAGGGGGTTGTGATTAAAACCAGGGATAGCTACATCAACTGTGAGAGAGAGCCAGTGCCACATACGATGGGCTATTTCCAACAGCCGTAATTAACTGTACAAGAGATTTCTAATCTCAAAAAAACCTGCCCTGAGAGCGCTATGAAGAGCGGCTTATTCAGTCAGCACCTCAGGGCATTTTTCAGACAATTTATCGAATTAAATCTTTTTGCCCCTCATGACAAAAAGACCGAATATGGAGGATATTTCTATGGAATATGATGTTGTCATTATCGGTGGTGGTGCTGCGGGGTGTGCTACTGCTTTGGCTCTGAAACAGCAAGGAATCTCCAAAATCTTAGTCGTAGAGTCGGGTTGTTATGAAGCACTTCGCATTGGGGAAAGTATTCCACCAGATACCCGTCTTCTTCTCGATAAACTGGGGATACTGGAAGATTTTCTCACAGAAAACCACGAGACTTGTTTTGGTAGTTGCTCTTGTTGGGGAAGTGACACGCTGGGATACAATGATTTTTTGCGCCATCCCTATGGTAACGGTTGGCATTTGGATCGGAGGCGTTTCAATGCTTTTCTAGCGCAGAAAGTGGTACAAAGGGGAATGGAACTACTTTGTGGAACAAAAGTTCGCAGTTGCAATCGCACCTATCCTGAAGGCTTCCAATTGCAGCTTGTAGGAGAAGATAAACAAACAAAAGTAATTACAACTGGTTTTCTCGTTGATGCAACTGGAACAAGAGCCCACTTTGCCAAAAGTCTGGGAGCGAAAAAACTTTTTCTCGATCAATTAATTTGTGCGATCGCTTTTTTCCAACTTCCCCCTTGCTCCCATTTTTCCAAGCTCACTTTGTTAGAAGCGGTAGAATATGGCTGGTGGTATGTAGCTAAACTCCCTAATAATATGTTGGCAACGGTAGTAGCTAGCGAACCATCCATTATCAAAGAGGCTGGATTGCACCGGATGAATAACTGGCTATCCTGCTTGCAAGAAACTAAACACGTCTCCCAAGAATTGGCTGATTGTTTTGGGATTGAAAACCTTTCAGTATCTTCGGCACCGCGCCCCAAAGCACAAGAGCCAATGGTTTGTACTGCACCTTCATTCAGGTTAGATAGAAGTGCAGGAAATGGCTGGCTGGCTGTAGGAGATGCGGCTTCGGCTTTCGATCCAATTTCCTCCCAAGGTATTTATAAGGCTCTCTGGGACGGTTTGAAGGCGGCACAGGCTATTACTGCCGGGGATAATAAGGCTCTCAAGGAGTACGACTCTTTCATTGCCTCTCGATTTGATGATTATTTAACTCAGCGTAATTATTTCTACCACATTGAACGACGATGGCCTGCTTCTCCTTTTTGGCAGCGTCGTCAGGAAAGAACTAGTTTGGAAATTAGCAATAATGCAACTTTGTTGCGGTGAGTAATTATTCCTTGATGAGATGAGCTTGATTTTGATTTTTGTCTGACAATGTGCAAGATCTGAGTCTAAGAAAGTTTTTGCACTCCAGTATTTGCAGCTATAGATCATAAAAAAAAGCCGTGACTGTTCATCTCCACGTGGTAAATTGACAGTTGGAAGTGGCAAGAGCGAGAAAGATTGTTCCATGAATTTTTTTGTACCAAGCTTGAAGAATAAACAACTACCTTTAATCACTGGTTGTTTACTGGCTAGTGTATTCGTTACGCAAACATCATCTGCTCTTGCCGTCACCTTAGTCACATCTCGAACTGATTTGGGAGAAAACGATCAACTAGATTGGTCAAGTCTCGGTTCAGTTTTCATCCCTCCTCCAGATCCCAGTGATTTTTTAGCTAGTTCCTTTAGTGCAACCTCTTCTGGAGGTTTGGAAGTTAATGTAGAACTACCACCTCCTGAAGTTAGTATTACCCCGCCCTTTGTTTTCCAAACCTCATCTGGTGGTGTGGAAACTAACTTTGCTGAGGGTGATTTTATTCTCTTTTCTGGATTCAATCCAGCTTTTTTCCCTTCCCCTGGCAATCCGGGACCTCTTAATATTACCTTTGAGGAGCCAGTTTCTGGCGCAGGAACTCAGCTTGCGGTAGATGATACTGATAGTTTCATCGGTTCAATTTCAGCTTTTGACTCTGATGGTGCATTGTTAGGAAGTTTCTCTGCACCTGGCACTTCCTCACTAGAATTGGATAATTCGGCTCTATTTTTAGGTATCTTAAGTGACACACCTAATATTAAACAGCTTGTGTTTAGCACTTCAATAACAAACCGAGCAATTGGCATTAATCGTCTGAGTATTGTAGCTACTAGTGTCCCCGAATCAACTAGTATATTAGCTTTGAGTTTACTTGGTTTAGGGCTAATTGGTTCTAGGCACCAGAGAAAGTCTTTTGAGTCTGATAATCTAGACGAGGACTAAAGTAGGGCTTTATTTTTCTTCTCATTAGGGAGATAAATCTGATGTGTCATACCAAATCCGGAAAGCAAAAGCAGGATTAAATATTCATGTCAAATAACCGTCTGGCAAGAAAATACCAATCTTTTTTTCCTGTCTGTACTAACCGGATTTTGTCTCAGTTGCTTTGCTCTAATTAAAAACTAACCCCACGTATAAATACAGGGGCTTTTGTACCTAATTAATCAATTAAAAATTATCAGTAGATCTGTTAAATTTTGAATTTTGAATTTTGAATTTTTTCGGTCACCTGAACAATTGTTTCTGTGGTGATGCAACCTGTTTTCAGTACTAGTGCTATTTTGACGATGAAAACCAGTTCCTTTGTGCTAAATAATAGCCAAGGGCAATACCAGCAAAGCTAGCGATTAAATCTATCATATCTAAGCTGCGATTGGGAGAAAGCCCTTGTGCTAGTTCTTCGCCTAGAGTAAACAGGGAAAAAAGAAAGGGAAACAATGGCACTGAACAACCAAATTTTTTGATGTGGCGACGATTCAAGGCTCGATGACCTAAAAATGCTGCTATTCCATAAAGCACCAAGTGGGCAAGTTTATCATTTTTAGTCAACAGAGGTGGCAGATTGCCATGATAAGCAAACCACAAAATGGTAGCTAAAATTGCCATGAAGCCAATAGTGGCTAAAATCCAAGGTAGACGAGGGGAGGTAAATGCAGATTTTTTCATAGTAATATCTACAGGAACTACCAGAGAAAATCCTGACACTTTGGTAAATTCTCAAAATGTTAAAAACTTGCTCTATTAGACATCTGTGGAAATTGAAATATCTGATTTTTAATCTTTGTTGAGACGTGAATTTTCACGTTCATACATCCCTTGTCTTAAATATCTATTGGTGATTCACAATTTCTATCCAGTGAGGCTTCCCAATACCTGATTTACAACTAACTTTGCAACTCAATAATACCGCAAGCTAAACGACTACCAGCATTACCAGTGGGTTGACTAGTCAAATCATCTTCGCCACTATGAATAATGACAGCTTTACCTACTATTGAATCTGTACCACTGAGGCTAATTATTTGGTCAACTCGGTCATATTTGCCACTACCAGAAACATCCACGAGAATATTACCTAAATCACCAACGTGACGCTGTTCCACAGAAGCATCGGGGGAACCGTGGGGAGTACCTTGAGTGTTAAAATGACCTCCAGCAGAAGTCCCATCTGGTGCGCTACAGTCACCATTTTCGTGGATATGGAATCCATGCTTTCCTTCAGCAAGTCCCGTGATTGAAGCTACTACACTTACTCCATCTTTTTGTGTAGTGAAGGTGACGCTACCAGTAGTACTATTGCCTTGTGTGGGAGCAAGAGTAGTTTGAGCAATTACTTGACTTGTAGAAGTATCTGTGAGGTTACAAGTAGTGACAAACGAAAGGCTTGCAATTACCAAGAAAAGAGTTAGGCGACGCACAATTTTTTTCATATGACTATTGTCTACCAATTACTTAGTCAACAGTAAACCACGAAATCTTACCGAACAACAAATCTTAGGAAAGTTGCCTTGTGTTTAACCACTTATCTTCATCAGAAGTATCTTTTGCAATCGCGATATAGCTATGCTTTTGTCTATCGATAATTAAAATTTGCTGTCCTCTGTGGGGAATCACTGTTGCCCATTGAGGCAATGCTACGCTAATTGTAACTAAATTACGGGCCGAATCTAATACATCTGCTTGACCGACTTTTCCTGAGGTGAGATAGGGTAATTTGCTCGAAGAAAGGGTACCTAAGCAACCAATTAAACGCTCACTACTCACATCTTCTCCAAAAGATGCAAATATTTTACCCAGAGGACGAGAAATTAAACTACCACAGAATAAACTAATTACCAAAGAACTAATTAGAATTACTCCTCCTAAGCCAAAAAAATGCACTGGAATGCTGCCAATGGCATTACCCACAGCAACATTCAGCATCCAACCAACACTACCCCAAATGCTAAAATCAACTGCTAAAAGTAGGATTAAAGGAGCTTTCCCAATTCCTAACCAACCGAGGATTTGTAAGAAGTTAAAGCTAAAATCACCATCAGCATCTAGATCGCCATCGGTATTTATTTCTCCTAATCCATCATCTGCATCTAGATCTTCCTCTGAACCACCAGAAATAATTACTAATAGGAAAAGAGAAATTCCTATACCGAGAAAAATCCAATAGGAAATATTTGCTGGGTTAAATAACATTGGTAAATTTTTACCAGAATGGTCTGGATTTTCGCTTCAACATCTCCAGTTTAGCCTGTTACTAAATAAAATAACCCCTGTATTAAGTTACAGAGGTTACTACATATCCGATTAAACTTTGCCCAATTTGGATGCGCCAGGGAAAATTACATCAGTCCCAACTGAGAAAGGATTCCTTTACCAGTTAAGAGTTCGGTCAGAATACCAATGGTAAAACCTAGCATGGCAAGACGACCGTTCCAATTTTCTGCAAAGCCAGTGAAACCAAATTTTGCTTGCTTCTCTTCCATAACTATGAACCTCCGGATGGGTTAGATGTTTTAAATGTCAAGCTTATGTAAGTAAATGTAACGCAAAAAAACAAAGTGTGCAATATTTCTTCAACAAATGCTGACATTGTCTCAGATGAAGCGGCGGCGATTATCCTCTCCATTCCTTCTCATGCTGGGTTTACTAACCCTTGGTTATTTGTCTTTGGTGTAAAAGCAACCATACTCTCATATTGCAACCAGAGTTAGAGTGAACAGGAATCAGAGATGCTAAATTGAATCGAATTTAGTTTAGTGAAGCGAAAAAGTTAATTTTCAGCTATCTATTCGCCTGAGTATTTCATCTCTGACAAGTATATTGGAAAATCAGTAAAATCAGGTTTTATATTCTCCATAATGGGAGAATTTAACTAAGTTTTTCATGATTCAAATAAGCAGGTAATTGAAGGGAGAAAAAGCATCCTATTAAAAATATATATCTGAAGCATCAATTATTTGTTCTACAGTGAACTTTAGTTAAAGCAAACATTATAAACTAGATACATTTTGGTGTGGCCGTGTAGAGCCCACTTTAACAATTTCCCCATTAACTAACTCAAATTTACCTTCTCCCTCAGGATATTGTGTAAAAACTGTTCAAATGTAAGTTTAGATTGAGTAGTAACCATCGCTAGTTTATTACTTATTAATTACACCTTGAATATCAACGAAAGAAAAGCCTCGTTTACGTTGCATATCGCTAGCTAACTCAACTTGGAAATTAACATAATCAATAATATCTCCACTTTTTACCTCTAATTTCCATTGTCCCGGACGCAGTTGCCAAAACCAAGAATTGCCAAATTTTGTGCCTATTTTTTTCCCATTTAACCACCATTCCACAGGTTCATTACTAGTACCATTGAGCTTAAATTCTAACTTTTGACTGGAGGCTGCTGTTTCGGAGGAGTTGTTAAATAATAAAAAGCGATCTCCAGAGCGTGGTGAGAGTATTTTTAAACGATTAGAATTAGCAGGAGAAGCTGGTTGCACAGAGAGCCATTCGTCGTATTCATCGGGTAAATTAAGGCTGTATTCTTGGCTTGCCGAGGTTGTGGTTTGGTAAAACGTTTCGGGATTATTTTCATACTCTGCCAAATCCCCCGGATAAAAATATTCTTGCACTATTGTGGGACAAGCAGAACTTGGTTTTTTTCCAGAAAGGGCGCATATAGGTTTGGGAACTAAATCCACAGGAGAAGGAAAAGCCGCAGGTTCATTTTTTTCATGGAGATGTAACATAATTCTGTGCCATAAAGGTGCTGGTCCTCTAACTCCAGAAACCTGTCCCATTGGTGTACCATCAAAATTGCCCACCCAGGTAGCAACGGTATAATCGCTAGTGAATCCTACTGTCCAAGTATCGCGATAATTAGAAGAAGTACCTGTTTTAACGGCGGCGGGAAAGGGTAAATTGAGTACAGAATCCACACCAAAACTCGAAGCGCGGGCGTGAGGATCGCTTAGCATATTGGTAATCAGAGATGAAGTAGGATTGGAAATGTAGGGACG